>JAMCXB010000052.1 GCA_023480735.1 Bacteroidota bacterium
GTAGATGGGAGAAGTCTGTTGGGAAGTGAAACTGCCTCAGATCATGGACGGGGTGAATCCCGATTTTATCGGGAGAGGGAGATTATTTCTCGGCTGCTGGCAGTCATCAAGTGAGCTTATTGGGGCGGGTGGGTGGGTCATTATTCGTTACTGATTACGGTGGTGAATGAGGGCCGTTGTTTCTAATTTATGTCGTGGTGCATTCATTGATCTATCTTAAGGAAAAGGCATGACGGTGGAATCAGGGGTCTTTGACCTGGTCGGACTAGTTGGGGGTGTTCTTTGATGAAGAAGAACTCACGGTCGCAGGCAATGCTGACAAGGTGGAAAGCAATGAAGGCGGATCCGAACTATCGCAAGAAATGGAAGCGCCGGGTCACGGCGGACAATATGGTCATTAAAAACCCGCGTGGCTTTATTTTCAATGAGCATGATCTCCGTGAAGCCATCATGAAGTTCGCGAAGCGAGTGAAGTTCAAACCGAACAAGTTCACGAAAACTCTAACGCCATATAAGGGTGTGGCGAATGTTGTCATTGCCGGAAGACCACGAAGGGTTCATCAGGTCCTTATGTATTACTGGTACGGGAAAACGAAAAAGGGATACGAGATCTACTTTAAGGATGGGAACCACAAGAACCTGCGCAAGAGCAACCTGGGGTATATCAAGAAAAACGAACACTTCTACAATACTCCAAAAGGGTCCCGGCATTCACCGAAAACAGAATTCAAACCTGGAAATATGCCGGCAAGCTTCAAAGGGTTCGGTCACCGCAATGTCTACCGCGAACACGGAAGCGAAACGGGGCGAGCTTACGCAACGATCGACAAAGTAGTAGGAATTCAGAAGCCGAGAGGGCGAAAAGCTGTTCGGAGATACCGGACAACATACGCCAGGTTCAGGTTCGGGGTTGACCAGATTCCGGATGGCTATGTGGTCTATCACAAGGACGGAGACCCATTGAACGATGCGAAAAGCAATCTTGTCCTGATTTCGAGGGCGGAGCTTTTGAAAAGAAACAGGGGGAGAAAGAAGGGTCGACTGTAGAAGTGTATATCCGAAGGTCTAACGCGCTCGCGTGGTCAAAACGGAATCGCAGGATAGCTGCTCTCGTCAAGTCGGGAAAGACTCTCCGGGAGGTTGCGAATGAAATCAGTATATCGAGAGAAGGGGTCCGTAAGCTGATGCTGGAAATGGGAATTACGACCGCTTACAGAGCGGCTGCCAACCGAAGACGGCGCAATCTTAGCACTACTGAGCTCAGGAAGATTAAGAGACTGTTTCAGGACAGAATGCCGATCCCTGTAATTGCGGAGAAGCTTGAATTGGATATCCCTTATCTGAGTAAGGCGATAGCAGAGCACGGGCTCAAACGAAAGATTCGCTGCGCTATCTGCGGCGTGCAATTTGAAGTCAGCAGGAACTATGCCACAATGAAGTATTGCGTAACGTGCTCTGTGGAACGCATGCGTCAAAGGAACGCACAATTTCAGAGAGAGCATTACAGGACCGATCCCGAGTTTAAAAGGAAGAAAACTGAGATCAACAACTCCTGGAAGCGGAGCGCGGCCGGAAAGAAATGGTTTGCGGAGCATCGAAAGAAATTGAAGGGAGCCTCTTAGAAAGAAAAGCGGAAGAATTGCGTTTCGCGCGAACTTAGGGAGCTATCCTTTTTCAAACATCTGCTTTGCCAGCTCGAACTCCCCTTCATAAGGCAGACCCAGCTGCGCCAGCATCTTCGGATCTGAAAGTGCCCAGCTGACGTAGTAGTATGCCAGCAGCTGATGTCCGGTAAAGACTTTATCAGGGATCAGGCCCACTTTATATCCTTCTTTGGATGGATCTATTCCGTGGGCACCCATGAGCGCAATCTCGGCAGCGATCATCTTTACGCGTTCCGGAGAAAGACTCTTCAAATGTCGGAGCGCAGTGACCATATACATGACCACCGCCATGTTGGTTCCTATGTTTTTCTGGGACTCTCGAAATTGTTTTTCTTGGGCATCCTTTTTAGGCTGATTTACCGTTACCTGCTCTAAAGCCGAGGCTACTTCCGTACGTAACTTCGCCGTGTTTCTGTATTCGTTCTCTTCAATGAGTGCAAAGTTGTTTTGAAGGCCTAGCTTCTTAGCCCACCGCTCAACCAGATTAAATTCGTCTCCGGGACGGTGATTCTTCATGACTTCCAAATGCTCCTGGTACATCGCTCTTGCGAGCTTCAGTTCAGAATCCTTTGCCTTGTACTCCTTTATCGTATCCACCCCGAACAGGTCTTTAAGTCTGAAAGCTACAACCAGGTTGTAGACTTTGGTCTTCCACAGAACTGGCAGTGGCGTTACGTCCACTATTCGTTTGTCCGTTACGGCTTTTATTGCTTCGTTGTTCATCGCCACAAACGAGACAAATTCATATGGCCTCAGCTCAGGGAACTTGTCATGAACAAAACTGTCGATGAAGAGCTCGATTGGTGTGTTGTAGACCTGGCGGTTCAGCCCGTCAAAGAGACCCGAGCAGAAGGCGGAAATGGACTCTTCAGAGTATCCGGATTTCTTCAGCCTGATGATGGTCGGGCCAAGTCCCCGCATGAATTCGGATTTCTGTTTTCCGCCGGACACGAACAATTTATAAGCGCCTGCGGCTCTGGCTTCAGAAGTGAGCTGAAGATTGACGAGCTCGTGCATTTGGAGATATTCGACGGCAGGATAATTGGGTTTGTACCGGATAACGTGCTCCTCCCTGCTGTAATTTTCAGCAAGCTCGAGTTTTGCGGGCGTAGGAATATTGTCATCCGGTATCAGAAGTACCCTCTTCTGGATCCTTTCTGACAAATCCGTTAGATAAGCGTTTACGACAGCGATGCCTTTTGTATGGCTTATTATCCTCTTGGATAAAGCAGTGGCCTGGTTCAGCGCATTCCGGTAAACCTCATCAGCTTCTTTGCACAACTTCATCGTTTGAATCGCGTTGTCGAATGCAGGCCTGAAGTTACCCTCTGCTTCTTCTATGAGGGAGAGTCCGAAATACGTGTTTGGATAGGTCTTGTTCTTAGCTGTTATAGTCTCGAAAAACTTCCTCGCATCCCTGTACCTACGTTGTTCCATGAGGGTTGCGCCGATGTTATTCATGGCGATGATATTGTCCGGGTCACCTTTGAGAGCTTGCTCGAAGTATTTCACGGCTGTGTCGATATCGTTCTTGTAACGGCCGAAAATATTCCCCATCATTACAAGCGCCCAGGTGTTCTTGGGATCCCAGCGGAGGGCATCAATCAGCTGGTTGACGGCTTCGTCCTGATTGCCTTCCATCGAGAGAATCTGTCCGTATACCCTGTGGTATTCGGAGTTCGTGGGGTTCGAAGAGAGGAGCTCATCAAGGAGTCTCTTGGCCTCTGGGAATCTTCTCTTATCGCTCAGTGAAAGTACTTTCCTGTATGTCGATTCTTCAGCAGCGATCCTGGGGACATCGATGTCTATGGTTACCCAGCCGTTTTCAATGGTGACCTTGGGTTTGTAAGGACCGTAGGTGTAGAACCTCGTTAGCTCCTCACGAAGTACGTTGAGGTCTTCCCTGTTCGCTTTGGCGGCGGGAAAAAGTTCGAAAAGGAAGTTTTCGAGTTTGTGGATGATTTGCACTTAATTGGTACTCGCGGTTAAATGACGGGGATGCCCCGGAGGCGGATTGTTGTCGTTACTTCTTTGTGTGTCACATTTCATTGACGACCCTTGCAGATTACATGATTTCTCTCTCATTACCTATATAAAGTTCGACATAGGTGGGAAAAGAATCCAGCAGTAGCATGGATGGATATCAGGAGCTTAGCCGACCAGCTAAATTGAAGCAGGCGGGTTGGGAATGACCTCCCCCGTATTTGTTGCACTGGGGTGTTAGTGATCCAGTCCTTATACCCTGTTCACCGGTGTACGAGGCAGTGTTCACTCTTTGCGCTTCATGATCTTTATTCTCTCTTTCGTAAAACTTCCGATCACTTGCACGATGTCAACTGGAGATAGTTTCATTTAACTTCTTTGGATTCTTTTCATATTGAGCCATGACTTCCTCTGCATTCTGTAGCCAACGATGGAAGAAACAATCAGCCACAATGTGGTCTTTCATCGGAAGGAAATGGATTTTCCCTTCGAATGACCTTCCACCGTTTATCGCATCTCGTACGCTTTCAACGTCAGCGGGGTCAGGCCTCGAATCGAAGTAACTAGTCATCGGGCCTAAATCGATCCGCTTCCCTATTATATCAACCTCATAACCTTCAAATGTCACCTTGTTATTCAAGTTACTGCCCGAAGCAATCATTTGAGCCACGGGTGTGACCAACTCTTTTAGTTCCATGACAAAGGGCTCATATCTTAGTTGCCCTTTTCCAGTAGTCAAGATTTGATGGACGAAACTTATCGCGGAGAATTCATCTTCGTCCAAGGTTCGTAAAAAAATTGAAGGAAGACTTTCGTGGATAATTTCCTGGATGAACTTGAGTTTGCTACAAATGTCAAGGGAAGCATGTACAGCCTCCTGAGTCAGTGATGATTTGACATTCCCAAAATCCAGACTCTTTGAGAAATCATTGTTGAGATAAACTTTTATCGTCTCGCTCCTGTGTAAGCAGTCGAGAGTAGATGCGTAATCGAAGCCATCAATAGCGTCCATCCGTTGTCCGTCGGGGTGCAAGTTGAAGGTGTGCTTTCCGGAAAAGGGGTCCCCAACCGACAATGTCAAGGAAAATTTCAGAAACTGTCCTGGCTGTCTTTCGTTGTTCAGGAGAACTTCTTCCGTCCCTCCACGAACACGTACAAGCTGCAAATCTCGGACTCGCTTTAGAAGGGCCATATCGCCGTCCAAGCAGTCTATTGTGGTAGGAATTGGTTTGCCCTCATGGGGACCCATTTCGATCTCTTTTATTTCTTTCTCTACATCGAAATCTCGAAACGTAATATCGCCGAATTTGAATTCTACTTTCCTAAGCGTATTCGCGTCTAGCTTGACGCGGGTACCCTTAGTGATGAAATTCTTAAATTCATTCAGTTGCCTCCTGACTTCGTCGGAAGAGTCATTGAAGCCGAGAAGAATGTTGCTTTGAAAGGGCAACTTCTGAGCTGCTTCCGGAGATGTCGGGACAATGGAGATACCTGCTTTCCCTTCAGAATCAAATGTGTGGACTTGTTTGTAATACTTGTTGAATTGCCAATCGTTCAGACTCTCTCCCAGTTTCTTGTCTAAACGTAGCAGCGCGCCCAGGTTATTCCTATTACCATAAGTAACCGCCTCCGGAGGAACTATTTCTATGTCTTGGCCATAAATCTTGTCGATCCAACTTCGATAAACGTGATCATGCTTCGCCAGGAGTTCTCTAATTTTGGGCTCGCTCCATATCTGGATCTTCATCGGTTTCCATTCAGAACGTTTGCTGGTAACATATTTGTTGACCTTCGTGTCTGGTTTTTCCCAAGTGATCAGAGTCCAGCGTTTTGGATGCGGGCGCTTTAGCTTGCTCAGACTAACGCGAATTTTTGCCCTTATTTTCTCCATTCTTTGCGGGAATGTGCCGAGTGCATCAGGGTAATATATCTGAAAAAAGTGATCCCCATTTTGCGCTTTGCCATCGCATCCCTCATCGCCCATAGTGTCGTTTACTGGCTCAAAGTCGGGATACTCGGCCGCAAGGAGGATCTCACATAAATCTTGAAAAATCCTACCGTCTTTGATATCTTTCAAATCCAACACTTTCATTCCGCCTCCAGAACCATTTGCTGCGCATTCCCTGGTGCCATGTAAAGCACAAAAATATTCCTCTCCGTGTTTAGAGTTTTCCTAACATACTGGACTTATGAGCGCCGTTAGTGATTGGACCTGATGTAAAGGAATTTAACACGTAAGTCGATGGAGGTTTATTGACTGCTCATTCGTTTCACAAACTCTTCAAAAGTGACGCACCTATTTCTAGGTATCATTGCAGCGACCCAGTTCTTTCCTCGTCCTTTGCGCCTTGTACCATCCTTCAAAAGGGGTTTTTCAAGTTTAACCGGATTATCCAAGAAGAAATATGTCTGTAGATTCTCCCCTTCCTTCAAGTCCAACTTAACCCCCTCAATCCATTTCTCCACGAGCAGCTCGTCTTCGTTTGAGAATCTCAGTAAATCGTCTCTGAGGGCAAGGACATCGCTGGGCTTAGCAGTAAGGATGCCCAATACCTTTGAAAGAAAGGAAAAGCCTTTCCCCTCCGGCTGTTTCGCCTTGGATGTGAAGTACGGCGAAAAGTAAAGCGGGCTGCCGAAAACAACGTCGCGCCTATAGATATTAAACTCCCTGTACTGTCTCATTTCTTTCTTGAGACTCACGTCCTGTACCAGTATCTCCCTTTGATTTCTCATTTTGTATCCTCGATTGATAAATGCCAGGAAGTCAGCTACTATCTTCTTCGTGTAGAACCGCTTTTCATCGAATAGATTTGCTATCTCAAGCCAACCGATGTTCCTTACTGTTAGTCCGCGCATGATTGCCTTCTTGTAATCATTCACCTGCGTGATGAAACAAAGGCACTTTTGCGGGACATCTGAGAAGGACCCTATATATTGAGTGCGTTGATCGCGGACCTTATTCGATTGGATCTTGGCCTCAATTATTATGTGAAAACGCCCGGGCTGGAAGATCTCTATGTCGGTCCGACCCTCTTTCCTTTTCTTCTCGACAATTATAGAAGTATGCCGGAAGTTTGATGGCGTGCTATTTACCGATATTCCCACATGCTTGAGGAAAAAATACAGAGCATCTCTTTCCTTGCTTAGCATGAATGCAAGCGCCTTAGTAAGACCTTTCTCATCATAGCCGAGTAGGTCAAAAGGATTGATTGGATAATCTGAGTAGTTTTCACTTTTTAGCAACATGGAGGTGCCTTCACGACGATTTGTAGATCGGCAGATCCAGCAAAAAGGTTTGGTCGGGGGATCGAAACAACCGTATTTTGGAAATCAGAAGTCAATCAAGCAATACTCCGTTTTATACCCGAAAACACGTTGAGGTTTGGAATCGATGATGTGATTCTTTTGCTTCTATGGTTTTTGGTTGGTCATCCCCCATCGGGTTCAATACCATTACTACTTTGGCATCTCCAGGAGGGCAACCTTGTTTTCGTAGTCCGCTATGAGTTGGTCCGACAAGCGCTCTCTATATTTTTCTAGAATCCGGGAGATATTGCTGACCGTTCGAGGGGAGTTCGATATCTGATCGTTTTTGCACGCGCCTTGCACAAGCGATACGAACTCTGAGTCGGAATAATTCGTGAATTCGGAGAGCAAGTTTGAGAACATGATGGATTGATCGAAGGAAATGCTGGTTGCAAGACTGTTGAAGAAGGCGGCGCGTACGCTGTCGGAGCTCTTTGAACCTGACAGTATGGCTTTGACTATGGACTGGGCGATGTCTCTTGACGTCTTCCTTTTGCAGTTAAGACATTGGTACTGTTCAAGAAACCCATATGGCTTTTCGTTGAACTGGAGCGCGATGATTTTTGCCCTCCCTTGCCCTATTGCAATTCCCATTTCTTGATCGGTCCAGTTTGATCCTCGAAAGCCACCTGTCAAGAACGAGACGATGACATCACAGTCTCGTAAATTCTTGATTATCTCCTCGCGCCAAACACTAGACACCGGAATATCTTTGTGAGCAACAAAGACTTCAAACCGTGTTTGTTCGAACATGTCCGCTACAGACATAACTCGTTTCTTGTCCGCGGTCGAATGGCTGAAGAATACATGAATTTTCTCTGAATGTGAGGTCTCGGACTTGACCTTAGAGATCCTGACAGCAAATCGCCGTTTCTTGAGGTTCGACTGCCTTATTATCGAGTCGATATGTGCAGAGAACGTCGAAGCAGCGGATAGGTAGATAGAATCTAGAGGGATCGTCATCGAGTGTACTTGCTCGTGCCTTCCGGTGCTCGAGGCAAATGATGATGTGCCTCTTCTAGCTCTCTCCCTCATGCTATTTATTACCTGGTTTAGCTCTGTGATCAATGCTCGGGTCTGTTCGTGAGTAATAGTATCGGTATTTGGTATTAGGATGTTCTCTACTGCATTGACGAAGGCGTTTCCTACGGCTTTCACCGTGTCGGAGTAGATCTTGTTTCTACTGACGTAGGGTGTTGCTGACTTCTGAAATGACGGATCGCGTCCCAGAGCTGAAAATGACTTCGCCTGCTGGTCTACTAGCTCTCGTACAAGTCTCCCGAATTCTCTCTGCAGCACATCAAAGGCCTCTTGGAATGATTTCTCGTTATCCTTCATCGCGCTATCACCATTCCAATATTTACTACGCTGGGTGTCCCTAAAGGCTTAACCAGGAATAAGTGCGAAAGGATACCCAGCGTTATGCGGAGGATGACCATATTGCTTTTCATTCTGCAACCTCTCGGATGATGCCGAAGCAACCATGACTGTAGTTTTCAGCCTTCATTCTTTCTCAAACCCATGACTCCCAAACTTCAAGGTTCTGCAATTCTCAGTGACTGTTCGGACAACCTGGTCTGAAGCGCCTGTGGGGATATCAGCCTCGACTTCCAGAGTGACGCGGACGTTCGCGCCGAGGAGACCTGAAAGATGGGAGATGACTTCTTCCGCAATCCGACCTGCATCGCGGCCAACACGCTCAGGATCAAGCGTCACTGTGCCATGGAACCGGTGGGGCAAATCTGCCGGAGGTGCCTTTGTCTGTTCCACCTCACTTTTGCCAGGGACACTGGAGTCAGTGCCGGCAGCGATAGCTGCCGCGCCGGTGGCCGCAGCGGCGGCTGCGGGAACTTCGGCATCGAGTTGACGCCTGGCTACGTCGCTTCTTACGAGTAGGCCTGCGCTGTCAAGGGTAAGTGTGAGCTGCTGCCCAGCACGCAGTCCAACATATCGGCTGGCGGTTTCATCGAAGCGCTCCGCAAATGCAAATGTATCCGTCTGCCACGTGATGAATGAGACTCCATCGCGGATCGCCTGGATGAGCACCTCCGGGCCGGTAAGCCTGGGAAGATAAAGGTAGCGTGCGAAGTCTTCGATGAGCTGTTTGATAGGAACGTGGTTCCCTCTCCAGAGAGGCACTTCATCGAGATATTTCCGAAGGATGGTCGAGCCGAGGCCGGTCACGAGGATATCACTGCTCCGGAGCTTCCTGGATGCCCGGACGGCGAGTGCATTTCCCCCGTTTGTGAGCCGAATAGACTGCCATTCGACCTGCGACTGAGGCGTTTTCTGCTCTGGTACTAAAAGCCACTGGTACACCTCAGGTATCTGCGCTGAGACAGCTGCGTCTGCCGCCTGCTTCTGAGTCTCGGCCTGTCGTGCCTGGTGCGGATCCAGGTTGAGTGTTTCTTTGTCTTCCACTATCGACTTCCATGCAAGGTACCTTCGCAGAGCCTCATCGAGGTCCTGCATGCGCGCTTGATCGGCAGCAAGGAAGACCAGGGTGTTACGATAAGTACGGGGTATGGTGCCGCGCATCTCTAAGATGGATTTCGCCTCGGTCAATGCGGCGCTCTTCGGATCTTTGCTGTGTGGCTTCTCGGCCGGCAGCACTACGAGACGTGCATCAAGATCATCCGGGACATCGGCTGTCGACCGGGGAACCGGATGGACGCGTGAAAAATCCCCCTTGTTCCGGATATCCTCGCGCAGCGTTGATTCCAGCTCGTGAGATACTTTGTCGGTGTCCCGCTTGAATTGCTCGGCGCGATCTTCAGCGAGCTTGGTGACGGTCGGTTGTGTCCCGTACCAAAACCGGCTTCCGTCCTGATACAGAAAAGTAGCCGTGCTGGCGAGCCTTCGGAGTGCGTCACCGAAGATAGCGGGTGATTCTCCTGGCATGACGCAACCGAGTCTGATGCGTCTGTCTTCAAGCCCGCGGTGGGAGGCCCCGGCTGTGGGCGCTGAGCCGAGGTAAATGGTGCGTGCCACCCTCCGCGTCGCATGTAACTTGCCAAGGTTCGGCAGATCCGAATCTATACGGAGAGGCATGGAATTCGGACCGTCCACATCCTTTTCGATTATCGGCATCCAGTTGTCGGAGAGATAACGCGTAAGCTCGAACTGCACACGTTGATCATCAATGGGGATCATACATGGAAGGATAAGCGGGTTCTTATCTCCCTTCTCCCACAAGGTGTGGATTACTGTCGCCATCAGGCGCAGCACTCCGCGGGTGCGCTGGAACTTGGCGAGGGTGGACCAGTCGGTATAGAGCCGATCGAAGATTTCGGGATGGATCGGGTAAGCAGCTTTTATCCGCTCTTCGTAGTCACGATTCTTGCACTCGGGCGGAAACTCTGCAGCCTGTGTCCTATACACTTCCGCAAAAGCCTGGGCGGTTATGTCTCGCTGCTTGAAGGCCTCTGAACCGGGCAAGGCTTCGAAAAGGCGCCGCCTCACTATTTCAAACCCTTCCTCCGCGGTGGCGGGACGCCATGATGACTCGACCCGGCCGACGACGTTGCGCAGGCGATCGAGCGCTTCCCTTCCACGGATGCCTCCAACCTCGACATCATCCGCCTGAATGTAAGGGGACACACCACCATCGGAAGCCGGCAGCGAAATAACCAGAAGGCAGTTCTTAGCTGCCTTGGCAGACTCGGTCAGCAGCTGCGCGAAAGTGAACTGCGTCCCAAAACTTCCAGCAGGCAGATCGCTCTCGTCGTGGAGCTGACGGGCATAAGCTACCCATTCATCGATCAAGACCAGCGAGGGACCATGTTCAACCAGCAATGTCCGCAGGACGTCGCCGGGGCTGGTGGCGTGCTCATCGTCTTTTGCAATCCTTTGAAATGCCCTTTTGCCCCCGAGTTGATAAGCGAGCTCGCCCCAGAGTGTGCGTACAACTGTTCCATCAGGCTTGACGGATGGATTGCCCGGAGAGATCCTGTTGCCGACCAGCACAACCCGGTTTGCTTTCGGGATCTTCTTTACACCCGATTCCGCGAGCAGCCCTTCCACACCAGGCATCTCGCCAGCCGCAGTACCGGAGAAAAGGTGGTAGAGGGCCAACATGGAGTGAGTTTTGCCGCCTCCAAAATTTGTTTGAAGCTGTACGACAGGATCGCCGGCTTCCCCGGATAGGCGCTGAAGGGAGCTAACCAACAAACGCTTGAGGCTCTCGGTCAGATACGTGCGGCGAAAGAACTCCCTGGGATTCCGGTACTCTTCACTTCCTTCGTCCAGATAGACCTGCCACAGGTCGGCGGCAAACTCGGCCTGCTGATAACGGCCGCTGGCAACGTCGGCATGAGGAGTGACCACCTCGCGCCACGGTTTCAACGCCCCCGTCGCGGCTCCCTCGATAAGGGATGCAGCAGCCTTGCGTTTCTCACCGCGCACCTGCTCGTCGAAACGGACCCGCAGCAATTCCATCTTCATCTTCTCGATCTCTTCGGCTTCGGGCGCCGAGACTGCGGCGAGCAGACGTGACGCAGAGTCAAGGACACGATACACGTCGTCACTAGAGAAGCTCTCCTGGTGCGCCCACTTGTTGCGCCAGTCGCGCAGCTCACTCACAAGGCTTCGCTCGGTGAAGCCGAGGGTGACTTTAAACACTTCGTTCCAAGACTCCCACATCAGCTTGAGAAGTGCAGAAACATCCCACTCGAGAACCGGCTTGCCCGAAATTATTCGGTCATCGTTTACATAGCGCGTGGCCTCCTGTTGGGCTGAATCGGCATATTTGTTTTTGAGTTCACGCTCTATGAAAGGCCCAAGCCCTGTCTTCAGAAGTTCGAGAGCTTTGCCGACTCTTTCGTAATTGGTTGTAGCCATCGATTACTGCCTTTCTTCCTCGTCAAGGATGGTCGCCTGGGTAGGACGCTGCCTAGCCCCCTCGCGAGCGAGCCGCTGGATTTCGGGCCAGCTCTGAACCAGTGCGTTGTAAGACAGCGCATCTGCTGCACGCTTCTTCCGCTCGGAAATCGTGTAAAGACGGTAGGCGAGCTCGCGAGCTGTTTCGGCTTTATCGCCAAGTTTTGCAGCTAGTTCTGCAGCTGCGCCATCGCCGCCGGATTGGAGCGTGCGAATCAAGTGGTGGACAATTTCCCACGAGGTCAGTCGCGTGTCGGTGTCCGGGTCCCAATCGCCGGCAAGCTCTGCTGGTTTCAAGAGTCTTACTTTGCCGCGCTTTGACTCGAGAAAGCCAGCCTCCACCATACCGGAGACACTGGTGTTCTTAGCCTTGGAGAGTGTCTCCGCTATACCGAACTCCCCTTCAGCGAAGCCGTTTTGCTCAAACCATGCCACTGCCCAACGACTATCAGAATCGAAATCGCCTTCCTGCTCAGCCAATACTTCGTCGAGGGTCTGGTTAATCAATGCCAATGCGTTGCGCACTGTCAGCGGATTGCCTTCAGCGTCGAGAACTTCAGAATAGCTTGTGTAAATCGCCATGCCGGGGCCAATCGCTGATTGTGCGAGGTCCACTGGCGCTATGTTGCCTCGTTGTAAATGTGCGAGTGCCTTCGGAAGTTCGCCTTTGAGTCGAGCCAAGAATTCACGCCTAGTTGTGGTGGTGACATTGGATGGACGCGGTCGACAAACGAGAACTATGCTCGAGGCAAGTGCGTTCGTATCGTTAGATATCACCCTACCCTGCTTCTCCGTCCGTATCGGCCAAGTCCCATTAATTGATAAACCAGCGCGAACCACCGCTTGCAGAAAAGTCTCCCAGCCTGTACTGGCGGTCCCGATTGCACCTTGGCTTTCGGATTGCTTGAAGGCATAGTAAATGGTTAAAGGAAAAACAGGGTGAGCTTGCTCTGCCAATCTATGCATTGCCTGTGTCATGCCCTCAAGAAAGAACTTTTCAGCTTCCTCTTTGCCCGCGTGGCGGTAAGGTGATGCGATAAGTTCTTCCGCCTTCGGTACAGCAACTGTGCTAAACAAGTTTGGAAGAAAGGACTTCAAAGATCGGCGGAGCCAGACATAAAAGAAGTCCGATAGGTCGGCATATCCTATGTTGTCAAAATATGGCGGGTCGGTAGAGACGACACGATCAAGCGATAGCTCCTGGCTGACTGCATCTTCTTGGTAAACATGCCCTGGAAATTGAGAGACCTCGAGGTTCACAAAAACGCTGCTGACCCACTCGATCCCACCGATCCAATTTCCGCTCATTTTTTCGAGAAGGTTAACCTCAATGAAATCCCAAGACATTGGTACTGCTTGCCGAGAAAATATTTGGGCAACGCTTCCACCCTTCATGTTCCAGTGACAAATGGTGTTATTATAACTCGCGAGTCGACTAAGAGCACAGCCAAGGTAGACGGCCAGCGCTTCGGCGTAGGCCGTGGCACCCAAGCCACCTTCCTCCAGGTGGCGGTTGTCATTAGGTAGACCGGCAGCGAGTGAATCCGATCGAATGCGTCCCGCAGCTTCAATCACGAGATCAGAGAAGGTCATCAATGCAACGGTTTGCCGGGGGGTGAAAAGGTTGTACCATTTAGTCATACCGTATTCTTGCACACGGAAACCAAGCGCCTTCATAGGTATATCAGTATCAGGCGGGTCGGTCGGGGTGGCACTAGCGGCAATCGCTTCGTGGTCTCGTGTAGGCCCTAGATAGACTCTTCCGTGCTCAGTTTCCGCTACTATCGCCATCAAACGTTGCCCCATCCGTCCGGCTTTTGCCTCTGTTCGCAAATAATCAAAGGGCATTGGTGCACCAGACATCAAACACAAGAAGTTGCTCCCGCTACTGCCTGATTTCGTACCACGTTCTGCAACATCCATGTCGTTTGGTATTCCAGTTTTTACCGTGAATTTATAATTCCCATTCACTTTCTCAGGCTGGACATAGACTTCTTTTCCGTGCTTTGTCGATAACATGAAGGTTGAAGCAAGCGGTACGTGCACACTTCTGAAAGCGGGATCTGGGCTTTTGACCGTACGGACCCAGAGCCAGGCGATCACAGTTAGGTGCCTGCCAAGGAATGGCTTAAGGTCTGCCCTATCTTTCACGATCTCATCAGTGACTTCAATTTTGGGGTACAAGTGTCCGATTCGTTTTTCCGCCTCATCACGCATCCACTGTCCATAGTACCGTATGTCTTCGGCAAGTCCTTCTGCGCCACGCGATCGTCGTGCAAAGAGTTGCTCTTCACTGTGTGCCTCAGGATTAACTGGGGGCCTCGCAATGAATTTCTGTGGGATTTCAATCATGGCTTTGTTGATGAGCACTGCTACTGGATTTAGGTCACTTGCGTGTGGTTCTAGTCCCAGCCGTTGTGCCTCCAAGGGTAAGGACCCACCCCCTGCAAAAGGATCGTGAAAAGCGGGAAGCTTGTCCGGATTGAAAAGTTGGTTCGCGCGCGGATGATTCGAGTTTTCAGTGCATGTGCGCCGCCAAGATTTCCGGATTTCATCACGGGAGCGGTTGAGCACCTCTTCGTTCGTGGTGTTCTCCCACTTGACAAGGTCTTCGATTATACGAAAAAGTCGCTGTCGTTCTTTCTCCTGTTCTTCTTCCGTCGGAAAACTCTCGGGGTGCGCGGAAGGGTCATCTACCATTTGGGCAAAGATCACAGCTCGTGCTGCAGCAAGGGGACGACGAGCCCACCAGTAATGTAAGGTCTGCGGATGCCCTGGTCTTGGAACAGCTTTTTCGTCTCTAGCTGCTTGATTGATCGATTCGAGTGGTAATGCAACTTCGATTAGTTTCTTCTTATAGGTCATGAAGGGTTCTGCGTTTCCTATCTCTTGATTCCAAGAAGACGATATGGAGGTTTGTTAAATAGCTGAATCTGACATTTCGCCCAATCCATGGGATGGTTATCGGACGATTTTGCCGATTGAGCGGCTGGGCAATCTGACGATGGAATCATCTTTGTTCCCATAACCTTCTGTCCATTGCATCTATTTGAAGTGTATATTCATCGGCTTCTCCCAAAGACTGTACCTTCGATATCTGACAATTGGCCTCTATTATCGGATGATTTCTTCTAATCATCGGATGATTATCGGATGATTTATTCAAACAGGCCTGACTTTCCCGGGTACGTATATCGCCCCGCGACCTGCACCTTTCGGCAGCAAGAGATGCAATTCTACAAGACCTACCAAATCACGGTGTGCAGTGTCCCTTACAATCCCTAATGTTTCGATGCACCAGCCCGTTGTCACGGAACCGGTTTCCAGCGCATGCACCAGAATCTTCTTCTGTCGATCATTCAACTGTGCCTCCAAAACCGGAGTGACCAGAAGACTTGTCTCCGGCACCCGTATACGGTCGAGGTTGGCACCCGGTCCCGGAAATGTGACCTGGAAATACCCTTCCAGGGTGCCGAGAATCGGCTGTTCTAACCCATGGTTGAGCATATTGTCTCGCATGCGGCGAAAGCCACTTCCACGCTCCTCAATCCGGTGAAAGTAGGACAGACACTGTGCCAATACAGGATTGCGCGAGCAGGGACGGTAGTTGCCTTTGCGTAGACTGGCAAGGGTAATCGGTTTGGGAGGAAGGCCCGGACTGGAAACAACTACGTGATCCGAGAAGACTTCGAGCATAATCTTTCGGCCTGCGTCCTCGTATCGTCGGTGTGCCACTGCATTGACAAGGGCTTCGCGCAAAGCTTCAGTTGGATATTCATCGAGTCGCACCCTGTTAAGACCTACGACTTTCATCGGATGTCTGGTGTTCCGGTCGATGAATGCGAGAGCGCGATCGATTACCTGCGGCATGGGCCCGCGGATGTCTTCATGGTCGCCGGGATCACCATCAGGTTCGGTGCCTTTGTAAGCATCTGCGAGGATCCGACACTGAGGAAAGACGGCGGACGGATCCTTCGCGAGCAGTACGATGCCTGCAGCGGTTGCATATTGCTCGCCGGTAGTCGTATCCTGCCAGAGAAGTCCTCGAAGCGAAGCGGCGGACATCAGGTCAGCATCGGTCAGTTCACCAGGATTTCGTCTATCCGCGGCCGCGAGTAGGCTCTTGAGCACGGATGGATCGGTTTGGGACCAAAGCATTTGTGTCGTTCTCTGCGACTCGAACGGAGAAGTGGCTTCGATTGTCTGTTCTGCGATTTCATTCTCATCACCCGACGGAAGGATGCCGTTGTGTTCCTTGAGATACTGGACGAGAGCAGCACGAACTTCCTTTTGAAGCTCGATCACGTTTCCGAATCGTTTGTACTTCAGCCCATCCTCGGTCAGTTCCTTGAGCAGTGAGTCTGTTCCGGCTTCACGCTTCAAATTCCGGTCTCCCTTGATAAATGCCAGAACCGGCAAATGCAATTCTTTGGCCTTACGGAACTCAGCATGTGTAATTGAAAGACCACGGACGACGCTTCCGTACTCAGCTCCAACTATCAGAAGGTAGATTTGGCAGCCAGCGAGTTCCCTTAAACACCCTTCGGCAGCTTTTTCAGGAGACGCGGGTTCAAATTCATACAGGACAGGTACACAGTGAGAAGAGAGGAATGGATCGGTGTTCATGAGATTTTGAATAATAAGGCGCTCGTCTTCGAGTTCCTTCTGCACGGAGCTCACAAACACGCGGAGCTTTGACGTCATCGTGGAGTCTCCGACTTACTCAACAGCTCAGCGAAGTCATAGTTCACGCTTGTAACACCGAAGTCCGGTTCGCGCCGGAAGGCATCCCGGATGTAATGGACTCTGTGTCCATTATTATCGATGAATTCAACTATCGCGAGGATGTAGTCCTCGGGCTTGTTAAGGGAATACAGGATTTCGTTCTTGGTGACAGTGACAGTCTGGGCTCCGCTGACACGCCCTTTGACTTCGATAAAGCGAAGCCGGCCAGTGGCGGATTCGCAGCTCTCGATATCATAACCGAGTTTGTCGAATTCACGGTCGGTCGGTTCGTAGCCGAGCCGGCGCTCAACGTCCATAATGATTTCACGCGCACGTCTCGCCGATTCCTGAGTGTCGGATGGTGTTCCAGTCGGAGCGGGCTCACGACCAGCGATCTTTGAAATCAAACCCAGCGGTATAACAACCAATCCGCCCAGCACAGCCGGAGGAAGAGCCGATATCTGTCCTTCGCGGTCGAGCTCTGCCAGACGTTTCTGGAGCCGTGCCTGCAAATCGTCGGCACGACGACGCGCCTCCTGAGAATTGAGGCGGGCGCCCGCCTTGCCTGCCTGCTCCTGGAGCTTCAGCTCCTCCGCTCGATGGTCCCAGTAGCTGATCTCTTTTGTAAGGCGGTCTTTGACTGCGGCCCGTGTTTTTTCAATCCACTCCAGGCGTCGGTTACGCACCTCAGCGACATGTTGAGGTACGACATTCGCGATGGCATGATCGAATGCCAGCTTCTCCAGGTCGCGGGTTATCCACGCGCACTCCGGACGGGCCAGGAGCTGGTCTACGGTCGGCTCATTTGTGGCCAGCGGCCGGTAATCAAGGTAGGGCGCGTACTGCAAATGACCCACTTTCCCTTCGGCATCTATCTCGACATAGAGCATTTGCTTCGATACGGTACGTCGTTCGCCGGTTCGCGTCAGGCTCGCGTCCTGAATTGCATGTTCAAGGTAGAAGAGGACTCTGGGTGTTGTCCCGGTGTCGCGCTCGTCGACGAGCACAGTGCCGCGCCTGAGCAAGTCACGATGGCGTTCAAATATCAAATCGAGAACCGCGTCCAGAAGCGGATGCCCAGGACATATGAATGCGGCGAGTGGTTGTCCAGGAGGAGCGATCAATTCTTTCTCGAACGTGATGCGTTCGTACCGGGCAAGCACGGGATCTCCCATACCGATACTGCGGTCGCGGCTGCGGACGGGCGCGGGGACATGCGTTATTTCATAGCGGCGAGGCTCGCGCTGCCGCACAGTACCTCCCAACTGCTTGAACGCCTCCAGGAAAAAGGATTCAATGTAATGAGGCTGAAGACGACGGGCTTCGGCCCGCTCCATCTCTTCCCTGACGTGTGCCACCTTGCTGCTATCCATGGTGTCGTGCGCAAGCGCCCGCTCTTCGATGAGCTCTTCCAAATGCTGACGGTCCACAGCCTTGGCCACGGCCTCGGTCAGGCGAGCGCGGACATCCGGTCGGTCACCATAGCGCACAGCCTCGATGAGAAGGTCGCGGAGGGCCCGCCCTTCGAACTGCAGCTTCCCGAGCACATCGAAGACCTGTCCGCCGAGCGACTGTCGCGCCTGCTCCAGCTTTTCGAGAAGCGTCCGGTACACGTCACCTTCGCGTGTCTCTTCGGCGACCAGGTTCCACAGGTGGCAGACTTCCGTCTGGCCGATCCTGTGAATGCGGCCGAACCGCTGCTCGATGCGATTGGGATTCCACGGAAGATCATAGTTAACCATCAAATGCGCGCGCTGGAGGTTGATACCCTCGCCTGCTGCATCGGTCGCGATGAGCACCTGCACTTCCGGATCGTACAAGAACCTCTCCTGCGCTTTTCTCCGCTCCTCGCGTCCCATGCCGCCGTGTATCGTCACAAGCGCATCTGGTCGTCCGAGCAGAGACGAAATCCTTTGTTCAAGATAGTTGAGCGTGTCGCGATGCTCGCTGAAAATAACGAGCTTCTGATGCGGCGACGGCGACGGGGGCGCAATCGGACCGGAGCCGTAAGGAGCAGCCGGTTCGGCAACGCCGCTGCTCGAATGTGTCGAGCCAAAGATATGCTCGGCAAGCACACGCGACAGTTGACTCCATTTGGTGTCATCACCTCTTCGCCGGACATCCATCGCCAGGGCTTCGAGCCGCATGAGGGTGGCTATCTCGGCCTTCAATTCAACGATAGTGCTGGCTGCCGTAGCCTGGTCGAGGACTTTTTCTTCAGTATTCTGAACCTCGTCTTCCGGCGCTTCGTCCAGGTCGTCGATATCATCTTGATCAAGCTGGACATCAGAGGCGAGGACCTCAACAGTTGGAGTGACGCGTTGCATGAGTTCCAGTTCACGCTGGCGCTTCTCCAACCGTTCACGCCGCCTCTTGAGCGACTGGTAGATTGCTTCGGGCGAAGAGGCAAGCCTGCGCTGCAAGATCGTCAGCGCGAAACCTACGGTACCGGCACGCTTGTCGTTGGCAAGAGCTTCGGCCCGGTTGAATTCCTCGCGCACATAATCGGTAACCTCCTTATATAGCCGCGCCTCCTCGTCGGAGAGCTTATAGGGGACGGTATAAGCTATACGTTCGGGAAAAAGCGGGCGGCCGTCGAACTTCCGCAGATTCTCCTTGACCATTCGTCTCATGATATCGGAAACGTCGACCTGATGAACACCGTCTCTGAACCGACCCTCGAAACGGTCGCCATCAAGCAATGCGAGGAAGAGCTGGAAGTCCTCTTCCTTTCCATTGTGAGGGGTCGCCGTCATGAGCAGGAAATGACGCGTAAGCCCTGATAGTAATTGTCCGAGCCGGTACCGTTTGGTGTACTTAGCTTCGTTGCCGAAAAAAGAGGCGGAGAGCTTATGAGCCTCGTCGCATACAATGAGGTCGTAGTGGCAATCGGGTGCGTTGAGCTTTACCTGTACATCCTCGTTCCTGGAAAGCTTATCGAGCCGCGCGATAGCAAGATCGTTTTCGAGGAACCAATTCCCTGTGCGCGCAGCCTCGAGTTTATCATTAGTAAGAATCTCGAATGGCATATTGAATCGCCGAAAGAGCTCGTCCTGCCACTGCTCCGCGAGACTTCCAGGGCACACGACCAGGCACCGGTTGAGGTCGCCGCGCGCGATCAACTCCTTTATATACAGGCCAGCCATAATCGTCTTGCCTGCACCGGGGTCATCGGCGAGCAGAAACCGCAAAGGTTGACGCGGCAGCATCTCTTCGTACACTGCGGTGATTTGATGAGGCAGCGGCTCCACAAGGGAGGTGTGTACTGCCAGGACCGGATCAAAAAGATGGGCAAGCCTGATGCGGTGTGCCTCGGATACAAGTCGAAAGAGCCCGCCAGCACCGTCGAACGCCCATGGACGGCCCACCTCGACTAGTTCCAGGCGCGGCTCGTCGTGGCGATAGAGTATCTCCTCGGCAACACGTCCTTCCGGCGTCCGGTAGATGAGCGTCAGCGCGTCGGAGCCATGCCATTGCACACTGACCACAGCTACCGCGGCGTCTGAGATGATTCCCCGAATGGCAGCGTTCGGCTGGAGCTCTTCAAGCTTCATCCAATGGTCCTGCTATAGATATATAAAATGTTCTGAGACATATTCGGTCTGCTCGTGCGGCCACCGTCGAGTCCGGCAGATGTTCCCCTATGATGACACCAAGAATCAATTCGAATGCAAATGTAAAGGCGTTTCTTCAATTTCTCCGGCAGCCCGCGAATTAGTTCTGAGTCTGAGTTAAAGTATCGGATTGGGGAGAAAAAAACAATTGAAGGAGCCTGGCAAATGCGCCGGCATTTAGTCTATCTGTGCCTAATCCTCAGCAATTACATGGAGCCTATTTGTGCCGATTGTTTCCCAGCGTTGATCCGAGATTTCTCGACCCTCTAGAACATCGTAGACATAGGGAGGCAATTTCTCAGTTACATATCGGTCCAGCTCCTGAGACGAGATGTCCTCGTTGTTGTTCAGTGGTTGTGCAAATGCGTTGGTCAGAAAGGCGAACGCGTTTGTAGGAAGATCTGGGGCGGAGCGGGAAGGAAACGCGATATGGGGCGTGAATCCCCTGGAGCATACAAGGCAGTGCCAAGGGTATGACAATCTATTAATTTTCTGGGCGGTTTTCCTTTTGCCTAGTATGGGACGGACTACTGTGGCGGGCGCGATCGTGCAGCCATATAAGGTCGGGTCCATCGAGAGTGAGCGGCAATTCCAAGTAGCTGGGTGGTTGTGGGTGTCCCAGAAGTTGTAAAAGACATAAACAGGGAACCTGGGGGGAGAAGAAGCGTTGGCGCTCTGAATCAGGAGGTCTAATTGGCGACCATTGGGATTGCGCTTGTTTAGTTCTCGGTACGCCATCTTAGATGCGTCGAGTTTTTTTGCTTGAACTCTTAACCCAAGGCCTCGATGGCCTGAAATGAGCCACCACTCCCAGTCTGCGCCGTTGGTGGCTTCTTTACGCTTGCCATATTTCCGTGTTATGACCCTAGAAGGATTCTTGATTTGTATATCCACCAAGTTTATGTCCGTCAAGGTTTCCTCTCCGATTGAAATTCCGGTTCGGTCTTGCAGCGATAATCTGTTCCACGTCGCTTTGGATTGTTCCATGAAGCTCTGGCAAAGTCTGTTGCTGGTCATGTTATTGTCACTCTAGAATGGATCCTGCGAAGTTGAATGTAAAAGTTCTGTTCCGAATGTCTGGACGCGACTCAGACAGACTTCGGAGTGACTGTAAAAGGGTACATATACTCCCGTGTGGGACCGAACAATTATGTTTAATATTAGTAGTCGAACACAAATTCGGTGTCACACTTTACTTTTGGTAACCTATAATGATGTTGTCGATTGTCTTCGGGATGTTAGCATTCCAGATGCTATCTGCAAATTCATCGAGAGAAACCCTATTAGCAAATCTTCTGCACTCCTCTTGAATATTTGAGAACTTGTCGTATTGCTTCTCTATGCTAGCGGGGACACTGGTGCTCTTGTGAAAATATGAGAGGGTGTACTTCCGGTCGATCGGAACGAAAAGGTTGGGAAGAAAAAAATGCAAGGTTTTTGAGCAAGTCACGAGCCTTGGTTTTGAGTCTGAGACCAAGATAAGATTGAAGAACAGCTCTCGTACATCTTCTGAAAACAGATCTTTCATAACGGCTTCAGACAACTGTTCGAGGCGGAAGCTTGCTAAGTTGATGAAATGGTCTCTTTGCGCGTAAAGAGATTGCTTGAAAGTGTTCCAATTGGAGAGTCTCGCTCCTCTCGAATTCATATTCCATGCAACGAGAGTAACGTACACAAGCTCAATAAAATCATCTCTGAACTTGGCTTCGATATCGACCTCGGATGCTAGTTTTCGATATAGGTACCAGCCCGGATCATATTGGCGATATAACCTTTTCGTTTTAGTCAAAGATCGAGTAATGAGTTTTCGGTTGTCAATAAATCGCTGCAAGCCTCTCTTCATCGTCTAGTCATCTACTCTTAGAGTTGCGCATTTTCTTGTATTTCGCAAAACAATTTTCCGGCTCTGATTTACGATTTCGGCGGCATCGATAGAGCGTCGTTCCGGAATGACCATCATATCCTCCTTTAGTAGGATGGAACCTCCGGCGGAGACTCAAATGCGCCCTTAAGATTTGTGAAAGATCATTACTTTTTCTTTCCGCATTCGCTTTTGCAGGTCATGCCCGGAACTAGATAGACTCGGAGGGGGCAAATAACGTCGCGCATCTGGAATCGCACGGCTTTTCGTGGCAACTAGTTCCAACCCAGCATCTTCTGCCAACTTTCTGATTATCCGGGCTGTGGGAACCCGAACGCCGCGGACGTTGGAATCAGCGACAACCAGAATTGCTGTGCCTGCATCTACCAATACCCTGGCAATTTCAGAGGTTACTTTTCGCATGTCTTGAACATATTGCAGTAGGATGCGATGGGTCTTCGAGTCATATCTGCCGGGTGGAGAGATGATGTCCGTGTTAGGAAAATTCACGGGAATGACCAAGCCGTGGGTGTTCACCGCGTGCTCAGATCCAACGCTTTTCGACCTAATCTCCCTCAACTGCTCGATGGTGTACCCCATCCAAACGAGGGAAAGTTTGTGACCGCGCATGTAATCGATCGCATTCAAGTATGGCGGTGACGTAATTACTATGTCGACAGAGCGATCTGAGAGTGGAAGCTGTCTCGCGTCTGCCTGTTGTACCGTAGCTTGAGGATATTTCATTTTTAATTCTTGGAAAGAGTGTCGAGCTAGAATAGTTTGGACTGAGCGTTCATACCAATCGAATGGTTTCTTCGGGGCTATCTTGTAGACGCGATGCGGTCTGCTGTGGGAAATGTCAGCACCAAGCGACACGCCACCTCCCTTTGTAATGATTAGGCGGGAGAATGCACACCATAGCAAGTTTGTAGTAATCGATTGTTTTTGACTGAGCAGAGAAATAGACAAAGCGGCGAGTTGCTTCCGGTTGCTAGGATTAAACCAGAATCTTATGAAAGCGCGGGTCTCTTCGTCTGCGGTTTCAGGATATGCTTTGCTCATTGGAATGGTTTTGTAAATGAGCCTAGCTCGAGTGACTACGTCGTCAAGGACTGTTTGTATTTCAGATAGATTTGGCGTAGTTGAAGCCACCCGTGCTACGAGGACAGCCAATGGATCAAAATCGAAACCTATTGCTCGATGACCAATGCTTCTTGCGACAACCAAAGTGGTTCCGGAGCCGGCCATAGGGTCAAGTACGGTTAATTTTCTTGAATGGTTCACGAGTCGCTCCCACGCGATACTTGCTGACATCCTAGCCGGAAACGGATGAATTGGGAGTTGAGAGATTTTGGGTAGAAGATAAACCACTATTTGAAGGCCTCAAGGTATATGTTGAGAAATTCGGGGGGGATGGAGTCAGTGGCCTTTGCCAGTTTAGCAATGATTCTCTCTGGCGGAGCCTGGATTTCGACAATTTCACCACGTAGCGTAAGAAGACCATTCACTAGCCTTTCGATACTCAGTACCAACGTCTTGAGACTTTCCTTTGTCATATTCTTCAGCGTGGGATTGCTCATTCTTATGGCACTAAGGTCGGGCGGTTCTAAATCCTCCTTCATCAATTTGTAGACGGTGTCGAGTAGTTCTTTGATAGGCTCTGGCTTAATCGCTCTCTTGGACCATTGATCGATCAAGTCACTGGTTTCTTTCGCGGTCCTGCATTTGTCGAAAAGATCACGCATGTCAAGAAACCCTATTTGCTTAGGTGAGGCAATTAAGACCAATTTCATGAGATCTCTTGCGCGTATAAGGGTCACGCCGAACTGCGTGGCTTCCTTGGACGCAGCAGAGCCGGGATCATCCCCTCCTTCAAAATCGATCGCAACCACAACAGAGTAATCTGCCTTATAGTCTTCTTGGTGACGCTTAATCCCTGAGATATGTGCAGTAATCGCTTTTATCTTCTCCTTGGATGTGCTCTTGGCGTCGTACACAATCTTGAAGTCTTCTCTTTTTCCGGTACTTGGATCCCTGACACCAAGGATGGCGACAGCTGTACCATCTGGTTTTCCATTTACACCAATTTGGGTGGTTTCAAAACCTAGCGACGAGAATGCATTGAAGGTCGCAGTCTCGAGGTTCTGTGAATCGGCTAGTGAAGCCTGAAGCAATTGGGCCACTAATGGGGCGTTAGGTTTATCTCGTTGTGTCAACTCCCTCAGCATCTCATCTCTTCTCCACATTATATCTCGCACAGTGTCCTGTGGAACTCCTAGTTCGATGAGGTGAGCTTCCGTGAGTATTTCAGTGATAGCGATTAATTGGAAAGGAAGGG
The DNA here is from genome assembly GCA_023480735.1 of Bacteroidota bacterium. Classification (GTDB taxonomy): domain Bacteria; phylum Bacteroidota; class Ignavibacteria; order Kryptoniales; family JAKASW01; genus JAKASW01. The sequence goes on from JAMCXB010000052.1 coordinate 24,370, forward strand.
TTGACTTAAGCTCATCCATGAAATTCGCAAAGAAAGGATGGAGCAGATTGACATCAACCTTTCTGTTCATAAGATCGAGTTTCGCAATAGGGTCATCCGGTGAAAGGGGGGTCCATTCGACTTCCTTTATTATTCCTTCCTCGCTAGTGAGATCATCTTCCAATGCTTTGAGGAAATCCGCTTGCTCGTGCGCGTCTAATTTCTTTGAAATATCCGTTAGGACAAGAGTGTCTATTTGGCCACTGAAGAACATTCTCGCTATTACGAGGAGCGGCCTCCGTGATAAGCTCATAGAAGTACGACCGAGTTTGTGCTTCGCCTGTTTTTCTTTTTCCTCCTGGGCCAGTTGATTGTTGTAATAAGAACGCACCTCCTCAAACTTACTCTGCATGTATCTCTTGAGCTCAGTCAGGGCCGGGGAGTCCATGATGGCCTCGCGTGTTGACCTTAAATGCTCGTCCAGTGAATCCACATTCAGAATCATTCGAAACCTGGCAAAGGCACCATGGCTCAGAGCAGCCATGCCGAAGAGAGGATCATCGAGGTTTATTAATCGCTTCCTCACCATAACAAAAAAACCGTTACTTCTACCGAACTCCTCAGATTTTCCTGTCGTGAGTAAATCGTGATAGAGTTCAACGTGACCATGAATTCCCTTCAAAGAAGGGAGATTCACACAGGGGGTTCCATCCGGAAGGGTCAACCGCTCAATGCTCAACTTCTCTGCAGTTTTGTCATTTTGTCCGATTATCCAGGTGTTCCAGGGCTCCTTGTCTATCTTACTAGATTCAACGATTGCGCCATTAAAAACCAAATTAAAATTCGGATTGAGAGGAAGGGCGGTTCGGAGAACCCAGTTTAAGCGGCCCTCCTTTATCTCTGCGGCGTAAGGAGTGAGGTCCGTCATCGCTGCGAAGGTCCATGAGGTTACTGAACCAGCTCCCCACATCTCGAAAGGCACCAAAGTCACACCGTTCTTTTCTATTAGTGGTTTCAGTATGTCTCGCGCCTCATCCTCTGTCAGTTCGCGTTCGTCCATGGAAATTGGCTGGTAATTCTCTGAGTCTTTCTTTATACCACCGTAGTCCATGGTAACCGCCAAGAATTTCGCGGCCTTCTTGCATATGTATGTGAGCTTTCTGCAAAGTACAAACGTAGCTAGTTTGCCGATCCCAAATTTACCGATGGGTGGCCTGTCTTTTGCGTCGTAGGAACCTGTGCGTTTGTTGGAGGCCGCCACAGTCCAGAGTAGTTTCAAACCATCGCTGTCCATGCTTTCGCCATTATCACACACCCACATCACCGAATCCTTAGAAGTCTTGTCAGGCGGAACGTAGATCGACACTTGTGTAGCAAAAGCATCGTATGAATTAGACACCAATTCCTCGAAAGCCTTGTTAGGGCTAGAGTAAAGGCCTTCCGAAAAAAGCTCCAAGAAACGATAGTTTATGCGAACTTGGATTTCACCGACCTTTGTGCCTGCGGATTCGAGTGTCATTGTTGGAGCCTCTTGATTAGAAAATTAACTTAACAAATTTATCTCGCTGCTGCATAAGTCTCAAGCTTGTCTTGAGATGCATAGATACTTGTTCATGGGGATCAAAGCTGAAGTAATAAGAAGGTTGGTGGCTAGCTTGCATTGCTCTTCCTTGGTTTCAAAGTGAAAAAGCTTCTGAATATTCGGAAAACCAAGTATGCAAGGAACCCGAGTGATGACATGAGTATGTAGAACTCCTTATTCGACGCACCGATAGAGAGGATTTTCGATAGTGAGAAAACGGCTAGCCCAAGGGCATATAGAGGTCCCATGTTGAAATAGTCTCGATCATTGGCAGAATAGACAAGCTCACGGATGTCGGAAGAGCCTAAGAACCCCTTTGTGGCAGCGGTATGGAGGAACGTCTTCATTTGAAACGGGTTGCCCTGGCTTACTTTCAGGATTTGACTTCTGAACAGATTCCGGTCAAATGCCCTGATCTTGTACTGTTCTATGAAGTAATCGATTAGTTTACCCGAGTCATCATCGGGGAGACCGCGAGCAGGAACCACCGCGAACGTATCGAATATTCTCTTAAGAACGGGCTGTTGTTTGACGGATAGAGATGAGCCACAGATAACGGCGACCTCGAGAAGTCTTTCGAGAAATATGTGGTGGGATGGGGTGACCGTATCAAGGCTGTCAACGAAGAGGATGTGCTTTCGGCCGGAAGTCGATATAGCTTTGAGTATAGCCTGAGGAAGCTCGTTCTCCTTGATTGCGTTCACAGCCTTGAGTTGTTCAAGTCTCATGAGTTCGGAGGCAAGACACCTCATGAATTTGCTGAGGGGGGCTGGAGAATCGATGTAGATGCAGAGTCCAGGCTCTGAAAAGCGCGGTAATTTGGCAAGATCAATGTGGTGAACCGTTCCGTTGAGGATGGAAAGTGCCTCCTGCATGAGGCGGGTCTTCCCTATCCCGCGATCGCCGGTTATGAGTGTGTGGCGGTTTTGAAGGAGGTTGGTGATGATTTGTTTTAGCTCTTGCGAGCGGCCGATGAAGAAGGGATCCTGGCGAAGGTCTCGAAGTGGAGACCGGGTGACACCGAGACTGGGAGACGGGGAGATTCGGAGATTCATAAGCACGACCATTAGACGTCCGCATAGAAGTGAGGGGCGAGACCAGAATAGTCAAACCGGGGAGTCCGAGACGAATGAAGAGTGTGGAGACGTTGTGAGCTATTAACTGCAAGGCGTATCATTTTGTGATACTTTTTGCAGACGATAGCTTCTCGTTCTTTCGTCTTGACACGAAAGAACCAAAGGGTCAAGACTGCAGAAAAAATGGCTGGAAATTCCTCCGCTCCGCTGAAACAAATAAAATACTGAGGAGACATACGGAATAGAGTAACTCCATATTTGTTTCTGAACGCTTCGCTCCGAAATTTCCTGGTCGTCATTTTTTCTGGATGTCGATTATTTGATTCTGCTCGAAGACTCGTTGAGGAGATTTAGCACGATAGAGTATGAGGACTTGCCCTGGCTTTTAGGAGTGGAACGAAGTTCCACGACGATGCCATCGGCGGGCGATGTGATGACACGTTTGTTCTGGTTAGCGGCCGATTCAACGCGTAAGCGATTGATGGTTCTCTGAATGTTGCGAAGATCCTGCTCGTATTTCTCCCCTGTGGATTCGAGAATCTTGTTGGCCTTGTCCAGATTAGATTGGGTAGCAGATTTGTTCTTCTCGGCGATGTCAAGTTCTGTCCTTGAAGCAAGCGATTTATTGTAGAGATCGAGTTTCAGATTGTAGGCCTGAATCGAATTCTCCAGCTTTTCCTCTGCGGAGCGAACCGACGAACGCAGCCTGACAAGGGCGATTTCTTGTCGAGACTGCAGCGAAGCTTTACGGCTCGCCAAAGAAGAGATCGTGTTCAAAACCTTCAGCTCTGAGTCGGTGCTGATCTTCGCGAGTATGGTTCCAGCTTTGACGGTGTCACCCGGCCTGACGGCGAGGGACAGTTCGGCGGTGCCTCCGGTGGTGTCGACAGCGGAGAAATCACCGAGGGGAACGATGAGGAGACGGGGAGACTGGGAGATGGGGAGACTGGGAGAATTGGAGACAAGGTGACTTGGAGACGAATGGGACTCTTCGGATAGGGTTTTGACGGTAAGCTGGCCTTTAAGGATTAGAGTGTTTTCTATAGAGAGCCGGAGAATATCGTCATAAGAGGCGTGGTCGAATTTCACTATGGAACCGTAAGAAGATATCGTATTGAACCTATCGAAGTTCTGGGGAAGCTCGACACGCTGGTCGGCTTCCAGCGAACCGAAGAACCTTGTCTCAGCGATCTGAGATGTGAAGTTCTTCAATGAGGATAGGAGCTGCCCGGATAAGTTGATCGAAATGACCGATGTCTTAGCGTCCGGTCCGGGCACACAGACTATCGAGTTGCTTATGAAGTTGTCACTGGCCGGGTTTTCGCCAAGTGTGTAGACATTCGTGCCTGATGAGAAAAGGAGCGTGTTAGGATCCCTTATGCCGACAAGCTCGAACCGGCCGTTGATGCGATCGTGTGTCAGCGTGTTGACGGCGTCGATATCGGCGTAAACGATATGGGATGTTGATAGTTCGTAGTAGTCGCGAAGAGCGGCCTGTGGTGTTTTCTGAGTAACGCGGATAAGTCGCTCAAATCCGCTCGATGCAAAAATGTACAGCGGGATAAGAAGCGCCGCAAAAAAGAAGAATAAGATCGTGTCGGCCTTCGAGCCGGACTTCATACGGTAGCTGTAAGGCGACCGGGGGTCGTAGGGGAAGACGCAATCACGAGTTGAAATCGGATAGAACATCTTAACGCCCTGGACCGTGCAGGAGTCGAGTATGATGTGAGAGAAGTAAGCCATGGAAAACAAGGAGAGGGTATGGGGGGAAAAAAGGTTTACGTGTTCCAGTAAGTAAACAATGAGAATAGCGCATAGCGCAAAGAGCGTGGAGTGCGTCAGAGACCGATGACCGAATATTCGCTCGATTGGCTCGCTGACAAAGAAGAAAATCCGTCCAAGCCAGCTTGTGGGTAGATCGATATCCGGAAGGATGGAAACAAAGGCGGTGATGATTGCGCTGCGCCAGTCGAGCGGGACCCCGGATGGAGTAAGGATAAGGAGATAAAGTGATTCGGCGAAGGCAATGTGAGTGGGAGAGGTCAAAGCACACCCTCACCTTAATCCTCTCCCATCAAGGGAGAGGAGGCTGCTAGCGAACGACCCTTTTCCATAGGCTTTCCAGAAACTTGAGTTCGTCGGGAGTGAAGCCGGAGTAGTCATGAGAATAGCTATCAGCGAGGATGCGAGCGAGCTTCTCACGGGCTTTGCGTTTGTTGATCGCGAGGTATCGGGTGGCATCGACGGTGGCACTGATAAGGACCTGGGCGTCCTCTTCCCTTTCGATTGCAGGCTGGTCTGGCGCAGGGTCGGCGTTGATGAACTGCCTGAGATCAGAAGAGGCTTCGGGAGAAGAGCTCGCTAGCGCACGGTTTAGTACGCGCGCGGCGCGAGCTCGCCCGAGGAGAGCGACGAGAGCTGAACGTAGTTCAGCGAAAAGAGCGATGAGCTGCGGGGATGCGGGCTGTGTCGCCGGCAGCGAAGGCGGGTCGTCCGGAACCAGTTCCTTAGAGGAATCCATCGTCGGCTCGTCTCGGTCAGCCGGCAAAGGAAGCGTGGATTTGTGAGGCCGAGTGTGAGTTGTAGACGATGCCAAAATTGACTGGAGAATGGAATCAAGTGAGTGCTCGGACTCTTTGCAAACACCGCCCTCACCCAAGCCCTCTCCCAAAACGGGAGAGGGATGCGCATTGCTTTGGGAAACAGCCGCTTTGTTCTTGTCGATGTCATAGAGCAGGAGGCGGTTTGAAGATCTCAGTTGAGCATTGGTGAAGCGAGCGAATACTGTGGAGACACTTGTGGTGTTATGGTTCACGTCAAGGACGGTTATCACCGGCTCAGCAACGTTAGTGAAATCGTCTAGTTCGAGATAAGCACTTTCAAAGTCAACTGCTTCCATGGCTGACACGATTTGTTTTCTCGTCATACCGTCAGGTTTGAGCTTGAGTGATGGGGTGTAGCGGATTGTGTCCCGGAACTTGCTTAGCTGTTCCATTGGCACCTTGTAAAGAGAGACACTGGCCGAGCTGTCTGCCTTGTGGGTGCGAAACATCTGCAAGACTGCCGTGACGTCGAGCGCGAACCGGAGGTCAGGTGTCATCCGGAACGAGCCGAAGATTTCGTTGGACTGGAACATGAGGATGTCGTAGAAATGGTTTTGAGAATCCTGAAGATATGAAGTCATGACATACCCGGAAACATCGGGTGTTTGTGATTGAATGAGCAGCAGCGGATCTATATTTGCGGCGGGAACAGGCCCGAGTATTTTGACTGCGGAATCGATCATGTATGTAGGGCACTTTGCTAACCCTCAGGATAGAGAGTTACGAAATAGTTGTGAGTATTTTCCTGTTCACTTTCTTTTGCCACCCGAAAGAAAGTGAACCGAAAGAAAAGGGTGCCCGTGAAAATGGTCCCGACCCACAGGCGGTGGATCGGGACCGTCACGTTCCCTGTACAGGGAGGCGATTTCAATACACTGTGGCAAGTCTGGAACGATGGAGATCGCGAAATCGCCTCTTGAAGAGCCTTGCAAGTTTCGGTTTAAGGAAACGTGACTCCATTTTCGCAAGGGAAGACAAATATGGTGGAAACCACTTGGAGATCGTCGGGCCACAAAGCGACTATACCAGCTGCGAGCATTCTTGTTCGTCATTTTTCCCGGATGCCATTTATGGAGCAGTTGCGGATTTTGAGGAGCCGGAACTGAAGCGATCGAGGCCCTTACCTTCAGCGTTCCATTCGACAGTGAAGTATGATGAGTCACCCTTGGCGTAGAACTTAAGCACCGAGGTGCCAGCGATCTTCTGTTTCCGACTGACAGCAATCTTCCCTTCCGTCTGGTAAATCCACTGTATAGTGGGATGCTGTTGGAGCTTTGCGATGACTTCTGGGGCCGGATGTCCATAGCTGTTGTTGCGGCCGAGGCTGATGAAGACGCACGTCGGAGAGAGCGCCGAGATAAACGTTGGATTTGTTGACGAGCGGCTGCCGTGGTGATTGAGTTTCATTGCCTCAGCGTGTCCAACGACACCTGCTACGGGCGTTTCCAGGTCGACGGCATCTCCAACGTCATAGCCAGTCAGGTCTCCGCCGCTGAAGTAAGTAAACATCGTTCGTGGTTCGTAGTTCGTGGTCGATTGCCTGAGGGTATCTACGAAAGTGATGGTGAATGCGATGGAAAGAGAGTTCTCGTCCATATGGCTCAAAGCTGATAGGTCATGGCTCATAGCCTGGCCCCGTTCGCATTTGCCGGCCGCAGCAATAAAATGGAGAATGATATCCGGAGCTATCTGGTAGGTCAGCCCGGGTTGTACAGCTATCCTTGGGCGGATCCCTACCGACGAAACGTAATCAGCGTAGGTTTTGGACTTTGGGACGGGATGCTCGGTTCCGCGATCGAAGATGGTGTCGACGTCAAGGGCATTTAGGACCTCACCAAGTCCCCCAATGTGATCAGCGTGATAGTGCGATGCGATGAGATAATTGATATGGGAAATTCTGAGCGATTTCAGATACGGAATCACCGTCGATTTGCCCATGCCGTTGTTGCCAGCGTCGACCAGGATTGTCCTCCAGCGAGTCTGTATGAACGTACAGTCGCCCTGGCCAACGTCAATGTGATGGATGATCAGGTCCTGGGCGGAACAGAAGCCAGAGGTCAGAAACAGGAGGAAGGAAATCAGAGGACAGAAGTCAGATGTCAGCAGAATTGATGACAGACGGTAGAGCTTCCTCATGGGATTGCACTCCTTTCTTTCTCAGGAACAAAGGGCGACGAATCCAGCAAAGTCGAAAGACGGGAATGAAGATCAGATCGCTTCATCTTCTGAGTTGATATCTGAAGATATGTGTCGGCAACGTCCATTTTGGCTTGAACGAGCTCTTCGAATGAGATTTTGGCAGCATTGTATTTGAGTTCTGCCGCTTCTAGGAGTTTTGTACGGTATTGCCACTTCAGCTGCAAAGAGGAAATCATGGAATCTAAGATTGCAATCTGCGTCATGAGAGAAAGGATCTCCTGCCTGAGCTCGACACTCCTTTTCCGGAGAATTACTTTCGACTGCTCCGCCCTGACAGCGGCCTGCTGATGAGGCACGGAATTCAATATTCGGTCGAGGTCGAGGCTGATGACAGCGCTGAAAGCATCCGAGGGAAAGCTCCAGGGATGAGTCGGATCGAGGAAAAGAACAGAGCTTTGTCCAACCCGCGCCGAGACCGATACCCGCGGAATAAGGGTGTGCAGGAAATTGGTCTGAGCAACTTCAATATCAGCGAGATCCGCGTTGAGCTCGAGAAGCTTGATTTCAAGGGAGCTTGTGACAGCCGAATCAATCGCAGCTGATGTCAGCTGCGATTGGGCAAGCGCAAGCATTGGGAGGAACATGAGATTACCAATGAAATACTTCAACAGTCGCCTCAAACTTCTTTCCTTTCGCGATTACCTGGCCGATGTAGATGCCTGTCGGCACAAACGTCCATTCGTCGTTGTCTCCCTTCCAGCCGTGGGAATGAGAACCCTTGGAGAGCGATAGGTCGACTGCGACAGTCTTAACGACATTGCGGTCCTGGTCGAGGATATTTACCGATACCGTTGCAGGCTGGTTAAGAGAGTAAGACAACTTGGTGTTCTGTCTGAACGAATCGAAGAGCGGCGGCTCGAACCGGCAAGAAGAGACGAGCAGGTCATCAGGGCTTATGGGCTGAGAGCAGCAAGAGAAAAGCGCAATGAGCATGGTGCAGAGCGAGGTTGGGAGTGCAATCCCTGGCCAGGCGAGTTGCTGCTCCCGGCTAAGGAGGCTGAGTCGTGCGAATATGAATGACCTGCCCGTCATCTGGAGGGTAACTCCTATGGATATCTCTCGATTGTCTTGACGACCGAATGATCTGCCTGACCAAGGGTCGTGGTCTTCACCCAGCTCGCGAGCTCACCGTTCGTGAAAGTGTAGCTCTGGGTATAAAATCCACCATATGGCGGAGGAGTTGCCTGGCCCGTGGCACGTTTGCTGAGCAGAACGCCGGTTGCCTGATCATATGTCGCCGACACGATCTGTCCAGCAAGAGGATCCGCGCTCCGGACCACCCGCGTGCCTTTCGACACATCGATTGTGACAGCGGGGCTTGTGAACCTGAAAGTCTCACTGAGAGTGACAGATCCCTTGGTCCTGCTCACATGGGCTTCGATTGTCGAATCTGTACCTGAGGAGAACTGAGGCTGAATGATAGACTCGGTTCGCTGTTCGGGTGTGCCGGCGCTAAACTGGTTCCAGGAAATGTACCTGTCAGTTACCGACGCGATTCCTCTGGTGTTGCTGGGGGCGTATTTTGAGGACTTCGTTATCAGCAAGAGCCCTTTCGGGTAAGCGTGTTTTTCAGTGACGACGACGCAATGCAGGACGCCGTTAATAGTGGCGGTGTCGCCATAGACAAAGATTGAGTCTGCAGCAACCTTTCCGACTTTGTCCGGATCTCGTTCCGACATCGTCGGAACGGACATTACGATCGGCTGAGACCGTGTGGGTGCAGCCTTATGCAGCGATGCGCCCGAAAGCATCGACTGATGGATGAACTCGAAGTCGTCAAGGACTTCGTTCATGATGGACAGCGCCTCATCCTTCGAGAGCGTTGGAGGCTTGGTGCTTGTATCCGTCATGTGGTTGTTTGATTTCTCGCAACCGGAGATAATCAGGAGAGCGAGAATGGGTATGATAATTCTCATGTTGATATCCTTTCTTCATTAGTCTGTTGTTCACTTTCTTTTGTCACCCGAAAGAAAGTGAACCGAAAGAAAAGGGTGCCCGTGAAAATGGTCCCGATCCACCAGTTGTGTATCGGGACCGTCACGTTCCCTGTGAAGGGAGGCGATTTTAATACAAGGTTGTAAACACAGGACGGTTGAAACTCCCAAAATCGCCTCTTGAAGAGATTTGCGAGATTCTGTAGACGGGAACGTGACTCCATTTTCGCAAGGGTCAACAAGGCGAAGCCGACTGTGTCTCGACTGGTCGAGTGTAACTGAAGCGAAAGGCAGGGGCGGAGTTCTGCCGCGGTCATTCGGGGACATCTTTGTCTCTTTCGTGTGTTGGTCTTTGAATCGAAGACTGATTCCGGTCTAGAAAGCCGTTGTGATTCCTCCTGACCGACTGCATCGGTTGGTTACACTGTTTGCAAAATGCTTTTACGGCGGTCTTGATGTCTATTACAACCGACGTCTTCCTGTGACACTGCGGACACTCAAAAACAACTATTCTAAGGGGCGGCATGATGGACTTAACCTTCCTTTTTGATATCGTTGCCTGATCTAAACGAAACGAGAATGGTGGTAGCCTGCGATGAAATAAGCTCACGGGTCAGCTCCTCGTTGGAAACATGCGGGAAAACGAGCGTGACATTGACTCGAATAATGCTGTTCTTGTCGGCAGCCGTTGCAACTTTGCTGACAATGGCATCGATCCAGTTAGATGGGGCATCTGTCATTTTGCACCTTTCAAGGTTTCAGTCCTGGGGGAAAGTTGGCCTGGCAGCGCCCGCCTGATCTCGTTCAGCATTATCACGATGTCCGTGTGTGAAATCGGCGTCTGCTTCCTGATACGGAGGAATATTGTCCTCTTCTGTGACCCTCGCAGCATGAGGTAGTGATGCAGAGATTTCACAGTTGGGGCGTCGAGCGAGATCTGAATTGGCTGATTCCTGATGACTTCAATGGAGTGTGTTACTATTCCAGCCGGTTCGTGCCTGGGAACGGGTAGGCGCTTTATCTGTCCGGCATCGAGACTGGCGACCTCGCGGAATGACAAACCAACCTTCAGGAGACGGATGATGGCGGTGTCACGAGCAAACTTGAGTTGCCTGAAAAAGTCATCTGAGTCATTCGTCTCCAGGTATCTTGTCGTCAAATGATCAAGCATTTGGTCGTAATCAGGTTTCATCCTAGACCACACTCGTTGTCAAATATTTCCAGTCCGTCGATTTCATTAGATCGACCGGATCTGATCGAAAAAAATCCTTCTTAGAGAGCCCTGACCAGGGAGAGCCCCCACTTTACCACCCACTTTACCAGCATCTTTACCACACTTTACCACGGAGTTTACCAGCGACTTTACCGCCATCGAAATGTTGATTCCGGAAATTGAATTGCGCACGTTACGCCTCGTCATTGTTGATCAGCGTGTTCTCCACCTCGGAGAGGAAACCGTAGACGAGCCTGAGCCTCTCTTCCATGTAGCGAAGGGCATGGTTCATCGCATCAGCTGAAGCGGATATCTGAAGAGCGGTTCTTGCCGCTCCCAGCTGATCGATGTTCCCAGCCTGGACGTTGCGCAGGAGCTGCCGGGCTTCACCGAGAGTGTGGCTGATCTTGCGACCTATGTCGTTGTCGACGTCCGAGATTTCCTCGTACACGAGGCTCATGCGCGCGCACATTGCCTGCCGCAGAGAATTATTCATCGTTACCCCCCTTTTTATCAGATTCCTGAACTCTATTTGACGGCTTGTACAGCTTCGGCCTGAAGTCTTCGTCGACCGACTGGACATTGAGGACGAGGCCTCCGGAGAGGCGGCTGCTTATCCGCGGATCGATGGCAGCGATGCCCGAAAGCGTAACATTGCTCGTAACTACCGTTATGCGCCCCTGCCATTCCCTCTCGTCGATTATGGCGAGGGCTATCCTTCGGGCAAACTCAATTCCCTCGTGAGGATCCTTTGACGAGAAGAGGTCATCGTAGACCAGGAAATCAGGCTTTGACAGCGATTCTATCGCATCGCTTTCAGCGAATGCGCCATACGTGGAGTAACCTTTTCGGATATCGAGAAGGAACGGACCTTCCTTCCGGAATTTCCCGACGCGTCCCGTGTCCACGTAGAAGCGTCTCAAAGCAGCTATCGAGAGATGTGTCTTGCCGATACCGGTGTAAGGAGAAAGAATTGCCAGGAATGCCCGAGGGCGCTCGGCCCAGTTCTTCACGGCACTGAAGAACTGTTTGTTGCTCGCAGTCAGCTGGTAGTTTTCAAACGAACGGTTTGAAAACTCCTCCGAGACACCGGCAGCGATGAGGCTCTTCTCGGCGTGCTCGTTCCTCCAGCTCAGCTTGACCTTCGCATATTCGATCTGGAAGTGTTTGAAGCACAGCTTCTCGTGTGTTGCGTTGTATAGGGTCCACTCTTCGATGTCAGGGCTATGCGATGGTTCGTCGGCAAGGATGATATTCCCGCAAACAGCGCACGGGGGCGCGGACCGTATGCGTTCCTCTCGTTTGATACGAATCCGTTCCATTGTGGCCGACAGGGCTTCCGAAAAAGGACCCGGAGACTCGGGGACTGGGAGACCGGGAGACTGGGAGGCACTGGGATCTGGTGATAGATCCGTTTCAGACGACGACTTCATTGGGGTGAACCTTTCCGATTGTGGTTTTAGCCGGTTGATGACCTGAATCGTCGAGTTGTGATTTCATCTGCAGGAGAAGGGTCGTGTACTTCTCTCGCAGTTTCTGACCTGAGAGAATATTCGACCGCCAGAACGAACTAGTTTGAGCGAAGACGATGACTTGTCTTATTTCTTCCGGCGGCCGGTGGTCAAGCCTTAAGAGGCGATCTATCTGTAAAGCCCATCGCTGAAGGGAGGGTGCTTCAGCTGCTGGGTCGTTAGCCAGGAACTTCTCGTCGTTCTTCCGGATCTCATTTAAGAGAAGCTTTGAGAGCTCATACTCAATCGAATCCAATGAAAAGACATTTCTTTTCTTCTTATCGTTCTTCCCATTCTTATTATTCTTGTTTGTAGACACGAGTGGGACAGATGTGGGACACGGGTGGGACACGAGTGAGTCAGGAAGCGGGTCAGCTTGGTTAGGATTGTCCTGGTATCTCGAATAATTGTTGACGGTTACGACGGTGAACCTGCGGGACACGGAGCGGGACAGAATTCCGAGTTTCTCGAGGAGTACGAGCTTCCTATGTGCGGTTCTCTCATTCACCCCCGTTTCCTTAGCAGCTTTACGCTGCCCGAATATGAACTGCCCTCTTTCGACAGTAAGCTCTCCTTCCTCCGATTGAGGAAAGAGGACTCTGCCCGGCTTATGGTTTGCCTTTGCAAGGCAGTACAGAAACAGGTGCAGCAGCTCGCTGTCCTGGAACACGGGATGGAGAAGTATTGAGCGATGGATTTTCACCCAGCCCCCGCTAAAGAGTTCTTCCGGTTCAAGTTGCTTCAAGACCTCTCGGTCTCCCTTGTTTGCGCTCACGGGAAATCATCTGGTCAACCTCAATTTTGATCTTGTCAGCGTCGACCGGATCAACCCGGGACGTCCCCATCCAGTTATCGATCTCCTCACGCTTGAAAACCACGCGCCGTCCCTTGCGGTAAAACGGAATAGCACCCCGGTAGGCCAGCTTTCTCAGTGTTACTACAGCGAAAGTTGTGTACTCCGCGGCCTGCTCGATTGAAAGCCAGGTGCGGGTTGAAAGGGCGTCGGTGGATTCAATCATGGCTGACCTCGGGCTCACCGTCATCGACATCGAAGATCTGCTGCAGCTGACACCCCAGCAGCTTCCTGATTCGGAGGCCTTCCCTCAGTGTCGGCTCTCCCGTCCCCGCGCAAAGGCGATAGAAGCGGTCGTAGTTTATGCCGACCTGTTTCGCTACCCAGGCCATACCAATGCCGTGTTCATCGAGGTAGTAGCGGAGCTTGGTCATGCAGTTGGCAGGATGCGGAGACGCAACCGAAGTGGCGGAAGAAGTCTTTGATTTCGTCATAGATGCCTCCTATAACAGCGGAACCGTATTGCATACCATACAGACGACAAGGAACAATTTAAAGTCGCATCTTCCCCGATGCAAGAAAATAATTGCAAATGATTTTGCATTTATAAAACACAATTTGTATTATATCCAATACCACCCGGAAGAGTGGCCGAACCGTGCGAAGAGGCGGTTAAAACCGCAGAAGGAATGAAGCGAGTCATGGAGAAATTATCCCAACATTTGCGGCAGGTCCGGGAAAAACTCAACCTGTCGACACACCAGGTGGCCGATGAATCGAAGCGGCGGCATCCCAGGGACAAACAGCGCCAGATCTCGTTTCCGTACCTGTCCAGCATGGAGAGGGGCGAAGTTAAGGAGTTTTCGCCACTGAAACTGAAAACACTGGCCGAAATATACGGCGAGAATTACCTGTATCTCCTGTACCTGGCCGGAATACTCCCAAAGCATATTACTGTCGATTCTCCTCTCAGCGAGCTGGAAAAGTTCGTATACGACGAACTGCTTGAAAGCGGACTCCTGCGCAGCGCAGCCAAGTCGAAGGCGCTGGCGAAAATCGATCCCAAGACAAAGAATGCCATGAGGCTGTCAATCCGGGCAGCAGCAAAGGCAGTTCTGGATGCGATCTTGAACAGCGAGTAAATATGAGCAGCGATTGAAGGGGGAGCAGAATGAGGGCTGTTGAACGGGCGATACGACTGGTAGTGTCAGAACATCCAAGTCTCGGAGTGAAGGCGATCTGCGACGAGGAAGGAATCGAGGTGCGTCACGACGAGATGGGAGGGGCCTATTTTGGGCTTTACACTAATCTCTACGGGAAAGCCGTAATCAACGTGAGGCCCGACCTCAACGTTCAGGAGAACCTCGAGGTGATAAGCCACGAACTCTATCACCATTTTTCACTCCGGCTTTCCGAGAACCCCCTCCCCCATAATCTCATCATGGAAAAGAGGTGCGCAAGCCCGTTCCTCAGATTCTACATGCGAAAGGAGGAGCACGAGGCGGACCTATTTGCGGCCTTCTTCCTTTGCCCGGATGTTTCCGACTGCGAGACCTATCACGACATTATGCGGAAATACAACCGCAGCAAACAGGTCGCCAAGCTGCGGATGGTTGCGGAGCAGATGATAATCTATGGAGGAGGTGAAAATGGCTTATCTGAGAAAAAAGGGTAAGAACTACTTCGTGGTCTTTTATTACCGAGGAAAGCGATACGAAAAGTCATGCAAGACAAGTCACCGACAGGTGGCAGAAGCTGTTCGGAGACATGTAGAGGAAGAAGTCGCAAGCAGGACCTTTAAGATTGAGAATATAGAGCAGGCAAACCTGAAACTGCTGGATGAGTACATCGAGGAGTATCTTGCATATTCGCGGACAAGCAAGTCAAAGAAAACCTTAGAACTTGATACATTGGCTACGCGGAATTTGAGGGAATACACTGGTAACGTCCCACTCGATAGCATCACAACTCAACAAATGGAGCGGCTCAAGGCAGCACTGCTGACAAAATACTCTCCGACTTCGGTAAACATGATCGTCCGCTCACTAAGAGCTGCCTTTGCCAAAGGGATGCTCTGGAAATATATCGGCTTAAATCCGATGAAAGGCGTTGATTATATCCGTCTTCCTGAAGAGGAGGGGCCTTTTTTGTCTAAAGAGGATATCGAGAAGCTACGCGGGGTAATGAATCCGGGTCTATACTGTGATTTTATCGAGACTGCACTTTACACGGGCATGCGAATTGGCGAGATAAGGAATTTAAGTTGGAATGATATTGATTTCTTAAAGATGAAAATTCGTGTGAGGAACACCGAGTCATTCTCGACCAAGTCGAAGAAAGAACGGACCGTGCCCCTGCATCCAAGGCTCGTCGAGATTCTGTCACTCCGGTCACGAGTGGACCATTCCCCCTTGGTATTCCTGAGGTCCGATCTGAAGCAAGTTGACCCGGGTACTGCGAACAAAGAGTTCAGGAAGTATTGTAAGAAGGCTGGACTAGATCCACGGTTTCACTTCCACACATTGCGACACACCTTTGCTTCGCACCTGGCGATTAACGGAGTTAGTCTATACTTTATTCAGAAAATCCTAGGGCACCAGTCAATTGAAACGACAACCCGAACGTACGCGCATCTCCAACCTGAGCCGCTCGTGCATGCGGTAAAGCAGCTAAATTATTAAGAAGCATAGTGCCATATTCGTGGAATGGAAGTGACGGGCGTCAAGGGTAAGGGAAAGGACAAATAAAAAATCCCGCAATCCAAATCGTCTTGCGGGATTTTTCAGTGAGGCTGGTTGGGATCGAACCAACGACCCTCTGCTTAAAAGGCAGATGCTCTAACCACTGAGCTACAGCCCCAGAGTCTGAAAGAACACTATAAAATTTAAGACGATATTGATTCTCTTTCAAGGTGGCGGCGGAGAAAAGTGGATTCAGTGTCCATAGGAGGCCTTCCAGGCCCGCAAATTTGATTCTTCATCTCTTCCAGCCACGATGAGACGTACCGGACAATTCCTGATGTAGGTATAACTGTAATTCCCGGAGCCCAGGCATAATCAGGGTCATAATATAGAGGCTTTAGATTCATCGTAACCCCTCACTTATGGTTTCTCGCCAAGCCGCTCGCAAAGCGAACCGCTCGTCAACATTTCTTTCCGTTCTTGGCGCCTTTGCGAGAGAAATAACCCTTTCAATGAGGCATTACGATTCATCACTGCTCACATATTTACATTTATCCGCCGATTATTTAAAATCATGGATAAATTCAGGAGGTGCTTGCAATGAACGCGATGCCACTTATTATCCTCACCCTTGTTGTGTTCGTGATAGTCTATCGATTCTACTACAGTTTCATCGCGGCGAAGGTCGCCGTTCTTGACGACTCACGTGAGACTCCGGCACACCGACTCTATGATGGTCATAACTATTATCCCATGAGCAAATGGGTTTTGTTCGGCCATCATTTTGCCGCCATAGCGGGTGCAGGACCGCTTGTGGGGCCGGTCCTTGCCGCTCAATTCGGCTTCCTGCCCGGTTTCCTCTGGCTTCTGCTCGGGGTTGTGATCGCAGGAGCAGTGCAGGATTTCATCATATTCGCGGCTTCGGTGCGCCATGATGGGAAGTCGCTTGCAGAGATTGCCCGTTCAGAGATAAGCCCTCTCAGCGGAGTCGTGGCATCCCTGGCAATTCTTATAATTATAGTCGTCGCCCTCGCAGGCCTCGGCATCGTGGTCGTCAATGCTCTCGCAGAAAGCTCATGGGGAACGTTCGCTATCGGCATGACAATACCGATTGCCCTCTTCATGGGCCTGTGGATGTTCAAGTTCAGGAGAGGTAAGACCGCAGAAGCCACCATAACAGGCATAATTCTTCTGGCACTTGCGGTGGTGGTCGGGAAATACGTTCCGGAGTCTTCCTTCGCTCCATATTTCTCTTTCGACCATCATACCCTCACGCTGCTGATGGCAGGTTACGGCTTCATCGCATCGGTCCTGCCGGTCTGGCTCCTTCTTTCACCGCGTGACTATCTTAGCTCGTTCATGAAGCTGGGTGTCGTCGCTTTCCTCGCCCTCGGGATAATCATCGTGGCGCCGACACTGAAGATGCCTGCATTTACGATGTACGTTCATGGCGGCGGGCCAATAATTCCCGGCAAGCTCTTTCCCTATTTATTCATCACGATTGCATGCGGAGCAATTTCGGGTTTCCACGCACTGGTCAGTTCAGGAACGTCCCCAAAGATGGTCTCAAAGGAGTCTCATATAAGGACGATCGCTTTTACCGCGATGCTGGCCGAAGGATTTGTCGGCATTCTGGCATTGATTGCAGCGACGAGTTTGTATCCGCACGACTATTTCGCGATCAATGTACCGATAGATAAATTCGCAGCTCTCGCCGGGCAGCTGAAGATCATGGGCTTTTCTGTTTCTAATCTGGCGGCGCTTTCCAAGGAAGTAGGCGAGCAGTTGGCCGGAAGAACGGGAGGTGCCGTATCGCTCGCGGTCGGGATGGCGCAAATCTTCTCGTCCATTCCTGGCCTGCGCGGCTTGATGGCTTATTGGTACCATTTCGCGATAATGTTCGAAGCGCTTTTCATCCTGACAACCATCGATGCCGGGACAAGAATTGGAAGGTTTGTCCTTCAGGAAGCGCTTGGAAAGGTCTACAAGCCGTTCGGAAGGACCAGCTGGATTCCCGGCACCATAATTACCAGCGCAATCATCGTTTTCGGGTGGGCATATTTCATTTACACGGGAAGCATTTCCACCATCTGGCCGATGTTCGGAGCGGCGAACCAGCTTCTGGCTACGATTGCTCTTGCGATTGGGACAACGTACATTATCAATCGCGGCAGAGCCAGGTATGCCTGGGTCACTCTTGTCCCGATGGTTTTCGTGGGAACAACGACTTTAACCGCCGGATGGATGAACATGACAAACATTTATTATCCGATGATTTCAAAACCGGCAAGCGAGGTCCCCGGCTACCTGAACCTAATTCTCACTGCAGTCATAATGGCAAGCGCGGTCATAATCCTGGTGGATGCGGTTCCAAAATGGTTTAAGACGGTCAGAGGGACCCGTCCGATTCTCGCGGAGGAAGTGATCTCAAAGTAGGAAAATGATTCCAAACACAAAGACACTGAGACACGGAGTAAACAGGAAAGAGACTCTTCTCCGTGCCTCTTGTGCCTGCACACCGAAGTGGCTCCTAAGGTCTGTTCCGGCCTGCCTATGCCGAAGCGAAGCATCGGCTTCGCGCAGGCAGGCACACAGGTGTGCCTCTCGTGGTTTAGATTGTCTATCATGAAGCGATTTTTTATACATGTTTACGAGCTGACGGCTTTTTCGCTCCGGTTCTTCAAGGAGGTTTTTTTGCCTCCTTACGAATTCGGAGAGTTCGCCGACCATTTACAGAATTTCGGCTCGCGTTCGTTTCCGCTCGTAAGCGTGATAGGCCTGTTGATGGGGCTTATCCTCGCACTTCAAACGAAACCGACACTCGCGAGATTCGGAGCGGAGTCTTTTCTCCCGGCGATGGTCGCGATATCTGTCGTACGCGAACTGGGACCCGTGATAACCGCGCTCGTTGTTGCCGGGAGGGTCTCAAGCGGCATCGGCGCCGAGATCGGGTCAATGAAGGTCACGGAGCAGATCGACGCACTCGAAGTATCTTCAGTCGATCCGTACCGCTTCCTTGTCGTCCCGCGTGTGCTCGCCGGAACTATTGCCCTACCGCTTCTGACGGCATACGCGGATCTGCTCGCGGTACTGGGAGCATACGTCTTCATGTTCATTTCAGGAGGAATGGGCTGGCAGCTTTTCGTTACCTCGACAGTCTCGTCTCTATCTATTTCCGACATCGTCCCGGGAATAGGGAAGACTTTTTTCTTCGGTTACATTATCTCGATTGTCGGTTCATACTTCGGTTTCAGGGCGACCGGCGGAACGGAAGGAGTCGGCAAGGCGGCAACGTCGGCCGTCGTCTTCGCGTCGTTTCTCATCCTGATTATGGATTTCGTGCTTGTTAAGGTCGGGATACTTTTATTTGAATAGAAGGCGGTCACAATTGGAAGGATGGAATCGCGGAATAATGGAATGGTTAAGTTGTTCGGAAACTTACGGGTTTCGACGATCCCCATTTCCTCATATTCCAATGTTCCAACATTCCAATATTCCGTTTTGCTTCCCTACAAGGCAATGATCGAGATAATTAACCTTCACAAATCTTTCGGAGACCTGGCTGTTCTGTCAGGGCTTACTCTTTCTGTCGCGAGGGGCGAAACCTTTTCGATACTTGGAAAGAGCGGCACGGGAAAAAGCGTGACGCTGAAATGCCTTGTCGGGCTGCTCGAGCCGGATGCCGGAGAAGTGGTTGTGGATTCGACGCGCGTAGATATTTACAGTCGCAAGGCCCTTTCTGAAATCCGCAAGAAGACGGGATTCCTTTTCCAGAGCGGCGCCCTCTACGATTCCATGAGCGTCCTCGACAACCTCACTTTCAATCTGTCACGGCACCACAAGGTCACTCACGCCGAGGCTAAAGAGAAATCCGAGCATTATCTGACACTCGTCGGACTGAGTGAGGCGATCGGCAAGATGCCTTCCGAGTTATCCGGCGGAATGAGGAAACGGGCGGCGCTCGCACGCGCCCTAGTGATCGAACCTCAAATCCTCCTGTACGATGAGCCGACGACCGGGCTCGATCCGATAACCTCAGCCGGGATCAGTGAACTCATCAGGGATATGCAAGGACGGTTCGGCATGACCGCAATAGTCGTAACGCACGACATCCTCTGTGCCGGGATAGTCAGCGACAGGGCTGGCGTTTTGAAGGATGGCTTGTTAAAATACACTGGAACGTTGAATGAGCTCGCGGAGATTGAAGACGAGGAGGTCAAAGGCTTCTTCCGGAATCCGCTTTAGTTTCTACGGCAAGTGAAGGTAATAATATGTACAGGAACATCTTACCTTGAAAAAGACTCATATTGCACTGCTCGGGCTATTTATATCGGTTGGCGTGGTAATCCTTGTCTTCGGGATTTTCTTAGTAGGCGAGCAACAGGGCGTCTTCACAAAATCGGTAGATATCTATGCCAGGTTTAATTCGGTCGAGGGCCTGAGAAAGGGGGCCGCAGTGAGGCTCCTCGGTATCGACGTCGGAACCGTGTCCGAAATCCGCATCTGGAACAACGTGGCGCTCGTCAAAATGAGGATTTTTTCCGACTCCAGAAAGTTCATCAAAGACAATTCGCGTGCTATGCTTGAAACGGAAGGACTTGTCGGTAACAAGTTCGTAATCCTGACTCCGGGCACCGAGGGCGCCCCATCGGTTCAACAGCTTGACACGCTAAACTCCATCGAAGAGCCGCAGCTATCGCAGATCATATCGGAGACCCGCGAGACAATTGCAAGCGTGAAAAACATGGTAGACCAGTTTTCAGGAATCCTGAAGGATGTTCGCGAAGGCAAAGGCACACTCGGAAAGCTTGTGACGGATGAGAGTGTCTATTTCGCCCTGAAGCGGGCTACCTATGAAGCCGATTCAAGCCTGAAGAAAGTTTCGGACAAGTTCACCGATATGGCAAATGTGGTCAGCGGGCTGAGCATATCGTTCAATCGCCTCGCCGACAAAACCGATTCCGTGCTGTCGAATGTAAATCTGGTGGTGAAGAACTTTGATACTACGGCTTCGAGCATAAAGCTGATGACAAGTCAGCTCGACACGGGCCACGGCCTCGTCGCCTCGCTTCTGCACGACCGCTCCGTCTACGACACCACGCTAATGATCGTCTCGACGACTTTGTCCGCAGTAAAGGAGGCACAAATCGGCCTTCAGAAGTTCACTGGGAACATGGAAGCCTTGCGGCACAACTGGCTGTTCAGCAGCTACTTTGCCGGGCAGGCTCAGGACGAGTATACAAAGAAGGAACAAGAGCTTAAGCAGATTGAGACACAGATACAGGCAAGAACCGACCAGCTTGAGAATATGGAGAAGCGGCTTAGAGAAATTCAGCAGAAGCTTGACAAGGCAGGCGGCGGGTAGAGTGATTGGAATGAAAACTCCTCGACGCAAGCGTCGAGGTATCTTTCTGTCATGCCAGCGAACGCTGGCACTCAGTTTCTGGATTCCGGCTGGAGTTCACCCCGCCCAAAGCGGGGCCGGAATGACGCCGCAAGCGGCGGGAAATTCAACCCTGAGAGACTAAACGAATTTATAACTCGGTATGGTACGAGGCTACGGGAGACATTTGTAACCGTTGACGCTGAAAAGTTTCGCTTCCGTCCTCTGCAACTGGGGAAACAGAAGTAAATTGCAAAGGTACAGATTGGCCGCCGCGAGGTGTAGCCGCAGACCTGCCGCAGATGAATGAGGAAGAGAGCACCGGATCGAGAAGATGCCCGACAGCGTTAGCTGGCATGGGCTGAAGCTCTCCTGAACCTCAAATTGGCAAGAACCCCTTTGGTGCCCAGTATGATCAGGGTAATCCCACCTGCCAATAACGCAGCTGAGAAATCCGTTTGAAGTGGAGCCGTCTTGCTCGTCACGTCGCCTCCCAGAATTCCGATCGTGCTTAACATTTCCCATAGAGTGAGTCCTCCTATCTCCAGGAGGATTAACCCAACCACAACGTTTGCAATTGACTCGAGCATCGGGAGCTTAGATGGCTCTGCCGGGATTTTCTTTCCCAATTTCTCGTATTCGATCTGCAATTCGGTTTTGTGACGCCTCTGTTGCTGGTCGAAAAACGCGGATACTATGACCGCGGTGATGAATATCGATGTAAACATGTTTTACCCTTTCTTCAGAAGCTTCATGTCTCTTGTTGCCATCATGAACAGGAGAATTGCAACTACTGTCAATTCAGCCATTAAGACGACGACGGGGCAGGCGAAGCGGACCCCTATTCTGCCGACGAAAACGATTCCTCCGAAGTCCAGAATCATCAGAAGCACCGCCGTGATCATTGTTGTAGCGACTTTTCCCCAATTTTGAGGCCTGTACGGTTTCGGCTCGACATTCTTTATCAAATCCAGGAGAGCCTTCTTGTGCCTTACTTCCCGTTCACGGTATTCCCAGATTCCCCACGCGGCGATCAGGGCAATCATGACAACTACTTGAATCACACTGCTCTCATAGTCCATTTTCTTCTCCTTGCTTCAACACATTAGACCGCTCCAGGCAATTTTTTCTTTCACTGAAAGAAAATTACCTTGGAGGAAGTCTAATATCGTGTATGCAGCACAAATCCTATTGGCAGGTGCGAACAGAATGGGCATGAGAAAATCGAGAACTGATGACACATTCAAAGGCGTCGTTGATCTCTACTCCGGGCGTGTGTTCAATCTCGCGTTGAGGATGCTTGGCAGCCACGAAGATGCGGAGGAAGCGACTCAGGACGTTTTCATGAGAGTACATGGATCATTGGAAGACTTTCGGGGCGATTCGAGCCTGTCGACATGGATCTGGCGCATCACGACCAACGTTTGCTTGACAAGAAGAAAGAAGAAGAATATCGATGCTGTCAGCATTGACAACAGCGAAATTGACCCGCCGGACGGCAGAATCGAAAACTCTTCAAGGCAGGAAAAGTCGGTTTACGCCCATGAAAGCCGCGAGATAGTCGATAGATGCATACCTATGTTGCCGCCGAATGAATCGGCGGTCATAACGCTGTTCTACTTCGAAGAATTATCTTACGAAGAAATATCCGGCCTCCTGAATATGCCGGTGGGTACGGTGTCAACTGCCCTGCACAGAGGGCGACAAAGGCTGGGAGAAATGCTAAGAGAAAGGAAAGATGAGCTATGACTTGTGAGGATTTTAGAAACGAAATAGATAATAAGGCGGATTCGAGGCAGGCAATAAGCCCGGAAGATCTTCCGCCGCAGACGCGTTCTCATCTGGATGGCTGCGCATCCTGTGCGCAGTACCTCGAATCGGTCAGCACGGTTGATCAGATTCTAAGAAATACACAGAGTGTCGAGATTCCAAGTGAACTTTATGATACACTCTTAACCATTGGATACGAGCAGCGTCCGAATTCAGCGCTCGCATCAATCAGACCCATGGTCATCTATATACTGAGAATACTTTTGCCTGCATTGGCATTATGGATAGTAGCTTTGTTCATGCCAGCAGTAACACGCGTCGTGGTTGAAATGATACTGATGGTCTTCGCGATGACTTTGGTGTTTGAGAAGCTCGGCAGAAGGCTGGTAACGGACAGGGTGTGAACGCGGAATATTAGAGGCATGGAATAAGGGAATGATGGAATAGCGGGTCTTCTTCATGTCTTTCGTGTCTCTCGTGGTTTAATTCTAAACACAAGAGACACTGAGACACAGAGCAAACAAGGGCGACTTCTCTCTGTGCCTCTCGCGGTCTGATTTCCATTTCCGCCACGTTTTGGATTTGCACATGTGGAAAACTAACTTCAATGAGACATGCAGAAGTCTTTGGTCTTGTTAGTCCTCTCTTTTTCGCTATCCGCATGCACACATGGGCTGGAACCGATAAGCGTTCAGCCCGGATTCAGCGGGACTGTCCGGTTTATTTCTTCCTGGCCGCCGCCGGATAGCATCTATGATATCAGAGTCGTAGCATTCTATCACTACCCTCCCCAAAACATTATCGGCGATGTCCTGTCAGGTAATGCCAGAGTTTATCCGTCAATAGGCACAAGCGCTCCGACTTTCTTTGTCGACACCTTGTCTTACAATTTTACCCTGGACTCGGCTGCCGTCTTCCAGTATGTAGTTGTAGCAATGCAGTACGGTCCGAACCTGCTTTCCGACTGGAAAGTCGTCGGTGCGTATGGATTTTCGCACGGAGTCGGCTCACCAAAAGCGGTCGTTGTGAAGTCAAACAATTTCGTAAACGGAATCGATATCGATGTTGATTTTAAGAATACGCCTCCTACTCCCGGCGGCGCTTCTGCTTCTACTGCTTCAAAGTAAGAGTGCTGCCCAGTCAACACTCGACGGCGTCGTTCGGTCTGCGGAGGATTCGAGCGCGATAGCAGGCGCGACCGTACTGCTCCAATCTCGGGATTCGCAAAAGCCGCAAAAGCTCGGCACGCTGACCGGAACAGACGGAAGTTTCTCCCTCAGAGACATTAGCGGAGGGAGATACTTCGTCTCCGTTTCTATGATCGGGTTCAGGCCATCCAACGAAACCATTTCGCTGGCAGGAAAAGAATCGAGAAGAATAGGATTCTATTTACAGCCTTCACCCTTCCAAACCCAGCAGGTTATTGTAACCGCAAGTAAGCGGAGACAATTGCTTGCGGATGTTCCTGTCAGTGTGAGTCTCGTCAGTTCGGCTTCGATCGAGAGGAGGAACATCATATCGCTCGATGACGCCCTCCGTTATGTCCCGGGCGTGAACGTCGTTCAGGACCAGGTGAACATACGTGGTTCGAGCGGATATGCGCGCGGGATCGGAAGCCGCGTACTGCTCCTCGTCGACGGGATACCTATGCTCACGGGCGACACGGGCGAGGCCGTGTGGGAGTCGATTCCGATATCGGACCTCGAGCGTGTGGAAATTCTCAAGGGAGCGGGCTCCGCCCTCTACGGCTCCAACGCGCTAGGCGGTGTCATCGATGTGATAACGAAGGATAACATGGACGTTAACTCGACCTACGTGAAGATGTACGGCGGTTTCTACGAACGGCCGAGATACGACGAGTGGCGGTGGTCCGGCAGGACAAGATTCTTTCAGGGTATGTCGGTAGCGCATTCCCAGCCGCTCGGACTCGGTGACTTCGGAGTCACGGCATCGTTAAGCTTCAAGAAAGATGACGGGTATATCCAAAACGACTACTTCCGAAGGTTTAATTTCTTCGCGAAGACCGCCGGCAGCATCGGACAAAATCAAAACCTGAAAGTATTCGCAGACGTGTTCAACCAGCACTCCGGCAATTTTCTCTACTGGGAAGATCTCAACCATGCACTCCAACCGAGTCCGGAGACGCTGGGACAATGGGTCAACTCGACAAGAGCCAACATTGCGGGGATATACACACATGTGCTGAGCAGCGACTTCCTGTACATAGTCCGCGGCAGTTACTATTTCAACCACTGGTACGACAACTTCGGGGAGACTCCAACCGGAATCGGAGACTCTTCCACTTCCAATTTAGGTTACCTTGAATTTCAGTGTACATGGAATTATGACCCCGCGACGGTTCTCACTTTCGGGATTGACGGCCAGGCAGATTTCATGAGCTCCAATCTGTTCACAAGCAGGGAAAGCGGCTCCGGCGCAGCGTTTGCTCAGGCCGAACGACAATTCAATCGTTTGCATGCCACGGTCGGTGCGCGCTATGACTTTGAAAGCATACAAGGGAAAGCGGTCTTCGGCCAGCTTAGTCCGAAGCTGGGACTGGTTTACGACCTCGGCGGCGAAGCATCGCTTAGAGGCTCCGTCGGAACGGGGTTTCGAGCACCGAGCTTAGCCGAGACTTATGCGACCACACAGACAGGTGGAGTCGAGATAATCGCTAATCCGAATCTTCTTCCTGAAAAGAGTCTTTCCGAAGAAATCGGCGCGAGGGTGCCCGTATGGTACTTTGCGATGATCGACGCCGCAATTTTCCAGAACGACTACTGGAACATGATAGAGCCCGAATTCACTCCGGGCGGGCAAATAGAGTTTCAGAATGTTACCCGCGCCCGAATACAAGGATACGAGATCGACGCTTCGACAGACGCCGGTACCGATTTTCTGACGCTGAAGGCGAGCTATACGTACATCTACCCGCTGGACTTGACGACTCACGAGATCTTGAAGTACAGGTCGCGAAAGCTCTTTTACGTCTCTGCTGATTTTCAGAAATCCATCTACAGGGCTTCTGTGGACTTCAGGTACATCAGCGCTTTCGAGAACTATGACAGGCAGCTTGTCGAACTAGGAATCGTGAAGAACGGCAACAGCCGCGTGCCGGCATACGTAACCGACATCCGGGCGGGTGTTGACCTGACGTCAATCGGATATCCCGTTCAACTCAGCTTCATTATCAACAATGCTCTTGAAGACTACTACGTCGAAATGATCGGCAACATGACACCGATAAGGAATTACTCGCTGGTCCTGTCTACAAATTTCTGAATCATACTCATCCGTGTCGGGGCGGACCACCTGAATCACAAACACTACTGGACGCAGCCTGCCGGCTAGTGCCCTTCCAGGAATTTATTTATTACTTGGTTGACCGTATCGATTTCGCAG
Organism: Bacteroidota bacterium; assembly: GCA_023480735.1. Taxonomy (GTDB): domain Bacteria; phylum Bacteroidota; class Ignavibacteria; order Kryptoniales; family JAKASW01; genus JAKASW01. The sequence goes on from JAMCXB010000052.1 coordinate 50,496, forward strand.
CCGGGACCGAGATGTCCGCAGTCGTTATTCAATTCGAAGGTCTCTGCGTGTATCAGCTTCGCAAATTCAATTGCAGGATTGGGGTTAACCATATGGTCCTGCAAATTCACAATCGACAATACCTTCGCTTTGACTTTTGACGCCGCTTCTTTCATATCGTCGTTATACGGAGCGGACACATTATGAGCTATCATCGCTTTGAGCTGGCTTCTCCAGTCATAGACGTTGAATTCCTTTGAGAAGCTTTTCTGATACTCTTTGATATCGCCGTGAAACTTTTCAGGCTCCATCTTTGTGGCATAAAACTCCGGAGTTCTAATATTCAACTCCGTAATGTCGGCTATGGCTTTCATTATATCCGTTTCGGGAGCATGGCATTTGAGTTCGGTATGGATAATCTCCAGCTCCGTGTTCCAAAGCAGGAGGTCGTAGAAAGTAAGTTTGGGAGACCCGACCCACGCGACAGCCTTATCCATGAAAGCTGGGTAGGATACGATCCATTGAAACGTCTGCATGCCGCCCATCGATCCGCCGATTACGCAGAACAGGTGTCTCAAACCGAGCACCTTCGTGACAAATTCATACTGGCTGTTTACCATGTCCCTGATATCAAACTGCGGGAATTGCAGGTCGGGCTGAAGCTTACTGTTCGAAGGCGAGGATGACACGCCGTCACCTAAAGCGTCGATGCCGATTACAAAATACTTGGTACTGTCGGCCATCTTGCCCGGCCCTATGAATCCGGCGAGTCCTGCCGAGTTGCCGCCGAACCAGGTCGGAAACAGCATCGCGTTCGATTTATTGGCGTTCAGCTTCCCGTAGGTTCTGTAACCTATTTCGCAGTCCCTTATCACCCGTCCGTTTTCAAGTTTGAAGTCACCCAGCTCCGCGAATTTTTGCACCGACTGCGCCGGAAGGGTGTCGAACAGAAGTAAGACAAAAAGCACTGAAACAGAGAATCGCTTAAACGTTTGCATCCCATTCATTTCTTTGCTGAGAAAAGTGTCCACGGATATGCCATCATGTTGTGCAGGTATCCCGCCATCCATTTATATCTCGGGTGTGCCGCGAAGAATTTAGATGCGATAAAATTCTCACTGCAGGGATGGCCCATATGTGCCCAGAACTCGAGCTTATTTGCAAGGTTGGTGGTCGTAACTTTCGCTTGCACCGATCCGCCGGGGAAATACGGCGACCAGCCCCATTGAGGAATACCCAGCGGATCTTCGTCATTATGGCCGCAAAGCGACCGTGAGCCGGGGAAGTCCTTTCCCCTGACGACGTCATAATGATCCGCCAGAAACGACTCCGCAAGCTTCGCGTCGACCTTCCCCTTGTATTCCTTCAACAGCTCTTCCCACCTTCTCTTTCGGGCATTCATGGAACTATTGCGGTCGTTCACCCTGAATGTCGTCTCATCTCTGATTACCTGAGGGTCGCTCGGGAAATTCGCACCGCAATACGCCCCGTCTTTAGTCTTCCAGACCCGGTAATGCTTAAGGCCCAGTTCCAGCCGAGCGATCTCGTTTGTCTTCGTATCGCCTACAAGCCAGTCGTTTGCGTATGCGCCGTTGTTTCCGCTCGTCATGATCCGTACAAAGTCATCGATGCTGTTTGCATACTGCTCCGCTTCCCTGGCCCTCATGAACTCCGGGATACCATTGGGATCGAATCCTTTGAATTGTGCTATCGTGGTTTCCGTAATAAGAATCCCCGCGCTGTTTTCGGCGAAGTCGTCGCCGCTGTCGATAAATCCGGGAAATGCGTCCATCATTATCCTGTTCCCTTTTTCGGGAACGATATCCTCGATGATGTTCCACCTTTCGCCGACCAGATAGTTCACCCAGGTGTTCTGTGCCATGACGATTTTGCCGTCCGAAGTGTAGCTTCCTGTGGCAATGAATGCGCTGCAGTGCCCGGGAGCCTTGTCGTCTCCAGCGCTGGAAATTCTTCCGGCTCTCAAAGCGGGGAGGTAATACTGCGCAAGCTCCATCCAGCCGTTTAAAGCGGTAATGTCTATCTTGTCATACTTCTTTCCGCGTGCGCGCAGCCCCTCCGCTATGCCTTCGATTTCCTCCCGGTATTCATTCGTGAGTTTAGGCCAGAACATCTCCGTCGCCTTTTCACGATACCAGCTCCAGTCTTTCCTTGTCCCCACTCGCAGATAAAACTTCAACGCACGCAATGCGTCGTCGATTTCCGGGGCAAGAAGATAACCGTCCTGAAAACCTATTTCATTTGGCGAGCCCTGAAGGTGTACAAATACCCAACCCGCTTTGTCATAACGGTAGCCGTTCTTGAGTCTGGGATCCGTCTTCGCCTGCACGGTGCCGACGAGCAGCAACAGAGCTAACAGGGTATACTTGATTCTCATTTTCCTTGGTTTGATCCGGATGAACACCGGTAATCAATTGTTGTTTTTCTTCGGTGGGTTTCTGAAGATATTGTCGGGAACGGGCCAGGCATCCGGGAAACCGTGACCGGCAATGTAGCTGACCGCCCGGTTTGCCTCATACCTCGCGTGAAAATCTCCTACGCGGACTTTATAGTAGGGAGAATCGTAAACGATGTACACATTGAAATCCTTCAGAAGCGAATCGGCCTTCGCTTTCGCCGTGATCGCTTCCAGAAGGTTTTGAGTCGATAGAAGCTGCACACGAAAACCGGGCAGAGTATTCAATCCGGCTTCACTTGAAATTATGTCCAGCGTGTCCCTCCTCACCACAAGTGTATCCGGTCTTATTGCGAAAGTATCCAGAACAAGAGTATCGCTCTTGATTAACAACGTGTCTCTTACAACCAACGTGTCCATCCCTATTCTCACTGTATCTCTTATTACAGCGAGTGTGTCGATCCGGCTCAACGACGTATCTCTTTCGGCTGCCGAAGTGTCGTGTCCCATTTGTGAGATATTTCTCGGACCGAAAAGTCTGTCGATCCCTCTCAGCAGCGTGTCCCTCGGCAGAGTCAACTGGACATCAGCAAGAGCGGAGTCTTTCGTAGGAGCTATACATTGCTGTGCGACCTGCCCGACCACCGGATTCGCACATAGAAGGAACCCGGCAAAAATATAAATAACTATTCTGCTCCTGGATAGAAGCATTACAGAGATCTCCGAGATTGTGGTATAATCATATACAATCATTCCGCTGTCAAAAAATTTACAGGCGTTTTGTTTCCAAAACAAGTGAACCGTACGAATTAGCCAACCCGGCAGGAAAAGGACCTTCGCTTAATGCTGCTCTCCTCCAGGCTCCTTCTCTCTCAAATGGGCAAAATAGTGGGACATTAAATTTCCTTACATGGATAGATGGCTTCATTCACATTCTTGTCCATGCGCCGGAAACAAGCAAACTGGCAGATCAAACATAAACAACGACTAGCCGGGTGCACTCGGTAATGAGCGCTCACTGCAATCCGTTGGATTATAACAAAAGAGGGCGGACGAATCTCTCCGCCCGCCCTCCGTGTAGAAGGTCGATAGGGACGACCTTACTTCAAAAGCAGCATCTTCTTCACCGCCGTAAAGTGTGGCGTTGACAATCTGTAGAAGTAAACGCCAGACGGCAGCATTTCACCGTTCTCGTTCCGTGCATTCCAGGTAATCAGATGGGATCCTGCGCCCAGGTCACCACTCAAGAGTGTAGCGACCCTTTCGCCGAGGATGTTGAAGACGGCAATCGTTACATGCTCTTCCTGAGGAATGCTGAACGCAATTTGCGTCGTCGGGTTGAACGGGTTAGGATAATTCTGATCCAGCGTGTAATTCGTCGGCTGAATCGGCCTCTGTTGAACTGCGGTCGGAGTCTCGGGAGATACCGTGAAATTCGACGTAGACGGTGCGGGAGCCCCGGTTGTAGTGTAAGTCGGAGAGCTCGTGCTCGTTGAGCTTGACGTATAGCCGGCCGCCTCCGTGAATACATCATAGGTACCCGGCGCCAATCCTGCAATCGTGTAGTCACCGTTACTACCGCTCACTCCGTAGCCGACCACGTTACCGTTCGCATCAGTCGCGTACACAATGGCACCGCTTAATCCCATCATACCGCTTCCTGTTGTTGAAGAGGTCGAGACATTACCGTTGATAGACGTGTACCCTGTTGCTGACGACGGCAGAGGCATGACGTATATGTCTATTCCGCTCGTCGAGTTGCCGCTTATGGGAACCGCAGTGGCCTGGCTCCATCTGACCGTCGGGCCGGTGGTGCTGTAGAACGAAGGTGCGTACGAACCGAGCGGTATCGCGAGGATCTTGTAGTATCCCGGAGGCAGGTTATTGAGCGTGTAAGCGCCAGTGCTGTCTGCGTCGGCGAAATACGCCCCGGCGACGTGCATCTTCAGTGTGTCACGGTAGTTCCATACATCTCTGAACGCGATTATCCTGGCAGCAACTCCGGAACCAGTCGTAGAATCGAATACGGACCCGGAGATTTGTCCAAGAACAACCGGGGGAAGTGGAGACAAAGCAAAGTTAATTCCGGTTGTGTCGGTGTTGAGCGCTATGATGTCAGCCGACAGAAAGTCCGGTTCGTTGTTGTAGAACAATCTATGATAGCCCGTAGCCTTCACGAAAGCGATGTAGGCACCCTTCGGCAACGTATCGCTGTAGACGCCGTTGCTGTCGGTGTATGTTTTGAAAACATACGGCGAGTTACCATCGAGTCTGAAGTCGCGATCCGTATTGCGCTCCTGGTACATATTCTGGAACATGTCGCGATAATTGTCGCCGCTCTCCCACTCGTTCTGATTGTCTCTGGCCATATTGAACGTGAATTCCGCACGGGCAAACACAACCAGCGCACCTTTGACGGCAGCGCCCGTGGTTGTGTCGGTCACGGTTCCGGAAACCGTGTATTTCGGCAGCACAGAGAAACGGTTCTGCAGCTGGAAGTTCGCTACCTGTGTCGTGGTATCCACGACAACGACCGGAGTCGCATTCGCCATGCTGTAGACATTGTCGTACCATTCGGGCAGGTAGTTCGAATTAACCGGAACGGCTCTGACATAGTATTTTCCCGCATCCACATTGTGGATCGCGTAATAGCCGGTCGAGTCCGTCCTTGCACTGTAATCAAAGTGCATATCCATATCCCTTTGATAGAGCCTGACAACGACATTCGAAATCGGAGCTCCCGTGCTGTCAGTTACCGTCCCCGCAATTGTTCCGCGGACTCCGGCGACACGGATAGCATACTCCTGTACCGCATGGCCTCCGGCGCTCGAGGTAACCTCTATCTCCACCTCATACCAACCCCGCACCTGCGGGATCCATGAAATAAAGCCAGTGGAATCGATAGTCATTAACTTCGGATGATCACCGAGCCGATAAGTCAACACTGCGGTCGAGTCAGTGGACACTGCTTTCACCTGGTACTCATATAGCGAGTCCACGGTCGCGCTGACAGGCGGCTCGGATGTAATTGTAACCTTGTCCCTTCCGAAATTATCGAAACCTGCATATACTTTTGCCATTGAGCTTATCCGGACCTGACCTGAATCATTGAATGCCTTCACCATATACACAAAAATATTTGCAGGCGGCGGCGTAGCCGAGTCCTGGTAAGTAGTTGCAGTCGTCGAATCAATTTGACTGAAGTTAAAGCTGAAATTCGAATCAAGGCTGTTCACGCCTACCTGGGCGCGATAAACGAGGTAGTAGGAAGCCGTGAAAGCCTCAGGCTGTTCCCAGGATAGAGTGACCCCGCCGGTGCTCAACTCGGCATGAAGCGAAAAACCCGATCCCATCATCTGCGCGTTGGCAGAAGTGAAGCTTAAGAGCATAACCGCCAGTGCCCCCAGGGAAAACGAGTACAATTTTTTATTCATAGACACCTCTACTTTTTATTAATACTAGGTACAATAGGTATGCCACAACGATTGGCTAAAAACGGAGGTGAAAAGGCGATCTTCTTCGATTATCTGAAAATTTCGACATGCAAGGATTGCACTTTACCTGCAACCCATGCGGGAGGAGAAGTAGGAGTAATGCTAGAAACTTATTCGCAAGTCCAGACTAGCCCCCCTGTTTTCAGGTGAGTAATTCATCCTGAAATATGGAGGAAGTCTCAGGAAAGCGTCAAGTTCAGAGTACGCATATATCAGCACAAATGCTGAGACTGAATAGAACTCAGATTTATAGTAGGCATCGTATTTCTTGTAGGTACTCGAAGCCAGATCAGGGGTGGAGGCGTTGAGGTATTTTGTGCGCGCATCGCGGCGGAGAAAGTCAAAGGCGATTGACGATATGGCGGTAACGGCCCCCGCGCCCAAGAGGATGTAACCCTTGGTCTCTCTTCCTTCATACACCTGTTCCCAGCCCGGGAAGAGAATTGCCCTGAAAGTGGGACCGCGCGACTCCCCCGACTGGATCAGACCTCTCGGGATTACCTTGTTTTCCGAAGGAGAGAGTTCCTTGTCCGAACTCGAACGGAATTGTTCCTTTGCTGTATTGAAGACCTCCAGGATCTTCGGAGAAGTCATCACAGGATCCAGAGTCAATGACGAGTCAATCCTCAGTGCGTTTACAAAATGCTCTATCGCCGGTTGATTTTTTCCCTCTGCAACGAGTGAAAAAGCGAGATATTTTTCCAGCAGTACGCGGGCGGAATCACTTACCGTCCTATCCTCAAGCATTCGGCGCGCTTCAAGTTCGGCGGAGATATAAGAACCGTTGTCGAAGAGCGATTTTATCGATCCTATGGTTGAATCTGCCCTGCTCAGAGTCTGGGCAGAAGTAACGGACGAAAATCCGAAGAGGAATGCAAAGAAAAGGGAGACTCCAAGGAGACCAGCGGCAGCGCCGCTCCGTGCGATAGAAGAAACACATATCCGATTATCTGGATTTGCCGCCGAACAAATTTCAAGTTTACATGCAAGCCACAAAGGATTCACTTGTATGAGTTAATCGACCAGCGTTATCGTGAGCAATGTCGTTATTTAATCAGGACCATTTTTCGATAAATACTCCCGTTTGGAGTTTGCAACCTGTAAATATAAGTACCGCTCGCCATATTCGCACCATCGAACGAAACTGTGTGTTTCCCACCATACAAGTAGCCGTTCACAAGCGTCCTCACCTTTTCGCCGAGCATATTGTAAATGTCGATGCTTACTCTTGCCCCGGGCGGAGGGACGTTAAACTCTATCGTCGTCGTCGGATTGAACGGATTAGGATAGTTTTGGGAAAGAGTGAAATTTGCCGGGAGCGAGTTCGGAATTTGCCTCACCGCAGTCAGCGGAGAAATTGTCCCCACCGAAGAAAGGGGAATAACCCCGCTCCTGAAGTCAGGAGAAAGGCCCCCGAAAAGATAAACCTGACCGTTGTCTGCGACCGTTGCAACGAACCCTACCCTTGCTGTATCCAGCGTTATCGTTGTCGGAGAATCCCCCTCCTCTCCTTCACCGCCCAAATTCAGCAACTCCACACTCGTGCTAGCCGCGTCAGTTTGGCCAAGCCCGGATATCACATATACAGAATCCCCTTTCTCTGCCACTCCAAAAAGCATCCTGGGATTTCTCAAGGATATAGATATTTTTTCTGTTCCATCTCCAGGGACATATTTCTCAATCACGTTCAGTAGGCCTTGAAGTCCGTAGTTGCCTCCAAATATATATATAGCATTCCTTACCCTGACAGCTTTGTGATAGACCCGTCCCAACACCATAGGAAAAGTCTTGCTCCAAGTTCCGCTCCGGACTGAGTAAACCTCAACTTCGCTGTACGGACCGCTCGAATTTCCGCCGCCGCCAAACACAAGTATACTGCTGTCACCGTATGCGGTAGCAGCAGCCCCTTCACGCGCCAATAACATGCTGTCCGTGTAGTGCCACGTGTTACTTGACGGGTCATAGACTTCTACGCTATTCAGGACATTTCCGCGATTGTCCACACCCCCCATGACATAAATCGAGTCGTCTACGGCGACCGCGGACGCGTAGACCCGAGGCGTCAGAAGGGGAGCGACGGTGGTATCCCAGGTTAGACTTCGCAGGTCAAACGCCTGAACGATCTTTGTCCCTCTCATGTATCTAGGGCTCTGCATTCCGTGCAAACCTTGCATGCTCGCAGACGCACCTCCGATGAGGTAGAGCGTATTCCCCAGCCTGGCGGAGCACATCCCAACCCGCGGAAAAGGCATGTCCGGCGGCCGCATTTGCTGCGAAATCGCAGAATTCTGCAGCAAAGTCCACGTACAGGCCAATGCCAACAGAGGAACCAGTCGATTTTTTTTCATACTCATTGCCGAATCTAATCGACGGATATACTGCAACCACCGTGCCGTCAGTTTTCATCTCCTTTCAGGAAGCTGAAATTCAACCGCAGCGTGTCGCCGGGCTTCACGTTAAGATCCCGCAGGATATCATGAAATGCCGGATTCTCAATTCTAAGATGGCGGGTACCGGCGGACACGATAATCGGCTTGGTTGAGGGAGTTGTTTCGCGCAATTGATCATCAACATAGACATGCCCCCAAGGATCGACGTGCACGAAGATGTACCCTGCATCGCCAAGAAAGTCAGCATCGACATTGGCAAGCACTCTGGAACGCACACGAACCTCCTTGACGATAGGTACAAAGTCCGGATTGTTGAAGGTAACCGTGTGCGTACCTGCGGGCACTTTTATAGATCCAAAGATAGGAGTCATCCCGGCGTACTCATTGTCGATGAATATCTTTGCCCACGGAGTGCATGCTATGGAAATATATCCAGAGTCCGCCGCAACGAGTGGACTCACACTACCAACCTTGTCTTTGGTCTCTGAGTTGAATGTAGGGACCTGCTTGACTCCCGAAGGGCTGCCTCCGGCAATTTCGTTTTTCCTGACAGAAGATTCCTTGGCCGCTCCGGCAGCCGTCGATGTTCTTACAGGACTGCTTCCCCTGTCTGCAACCTGGCCTGAGGCAGTATCAGCCGCAACTAAGCCCGGTCGGTTGCCCTCTACTACTTGAGCAGGATGCCTGAACAAGAATGACAACCCCAGGACAAGCACAAACACTATAGCGATTCCGGCGGCCAGCAGCTTCTTTCTCTTCGACTCCGCTCCGCTTCCCTTTCCGGATGATTGGCGCTGTCCTGCACCGCCATCTGCAATTCCAGTCGCGGCCTCCGGCGACAAGAATTGAAGCACTTCGTTTGCCGAGGCAAACCGCTCGTTCTTGTCAGGTGCGAGAAGACGCTTCAGAAATGCCAGCACATGAGGAGAAACGTTCAGCGCATCGAGAGAGTCCGGGTCAAAAGCCTGTATTTTGTTTATGCATTCGGCGTACGATCTTCCGGCAAGTATCCTCTCTCCCGTAATGATTTCGACTAGAGTCACACCGAGTGAAAATAAATCCGTCCTGTTGTCAACTGTTTCGCCCCGCGATTGTTCCGGCGACATATATGCCGGAGTTCCGATAAGAGTTCCATCTATTGTCAGGGAAGGAGATCCGGACAAGGATGCCAATCCAAAATCGGTCACCTTGATTATACCGGCCGCCGAAACCAGTATGTTGCCCGGCTTAATATCCCGGTGTATGACTCCCCTCTCGTGGGCATAAGCCAGGGCATTAAGAACGGAGACGGCGACTCTCATGAGCATTTGCTCAGAACGGATATTCTGATCGAGAAGGGCTTCGTCCAGTGATTTTCCCTCGACATATTCCATTACTATTGCCGGCGCACCTTCGACCTCTGTGAGATCATAGACCTGAACGATGTTCTCCGAATGAAGTATTGCGCATGCCTTAGCTTCCCGGGAGAATCGTGCGACCAGTTCTTTATCCTTGAAAAGATGTTTATGAAGAACCTTTAAGAGGACTGTCCTGTCGAGGACATTCTGGTGGGCTTTGTATACGCTTGTAGTCGGACTCTGACTTATCAGCTCTAGTACTGTAAAGCTATCTTCCGCCAATGCCCCATTCCTTCAGACGATATTGAAGCCATCGAAGAGAGACGCCAAGTTTCTCGGCGCTTCTGGTGCGATTGCCGCCCGTCTCTGCGAGAGTCTTTTCGACAAGCTTTCGCTCAAACTCCTCAAGCGTGAGACCGCTCCTCAGCAGCTCTTCTTCCGAATATTGCTGGAGCCTCAGGTCCCCTTCCTTCAGCTCCTCGTCAAGCGAGAGAACAACCGCCCTCTCAATCACATTCTGAAGTTCGCGCACGTTTCCATACCAGGGATGCTCCAGCAGCCTAGACATCGCAGAGGGATGAATACTCCTTACTTTTCGTCCGTGAGTTTCACAGGCTTTTTTCATGAAGTAGTTGATCAATGGAGCTATGTCTTCCAGCCTGTCGCGCAAAGGCGGGATGTGTATCTCCACGATATTGAGCCTGAAATACAAATCCTCGCGGAAGTTTCCGTTCTTAATCTCGTCGAGCAAATTTTTGTTCGTGGCTGCAATGACCCTTATGTCGACTTTCCTCGTCTCGACGTCGCCGAGTCTCCTGATCTCCCTTTCCTGCAGGACGCGAAGAAGCTTAGCCTGAAGAGCCATCGGCAAATCGCCTGCCTCGTCAAGAAGCAGTGTCCCTCCCTCGGCATACTCCAAAAGGCCCTTCTTATCGGCGTTAGCACCGGTGAAAGCGCCCCGCTTGTACCCAAATAATTCGCTTTCGAGGAGCTGTTCAGGTATCGCAGAACAGTTTATAGCCATGAATGGCTTGTCTCTTCGTCGTCCCTGGCTGTGAATTGCGCGAGCGATCAGTTCCTTGCCCGTCCCGCTTTCTCCTGTGATCAGGACGGAAACGTCCGTGTCGACGACTCGCTGCACCAGGTCCAGTACGGTCTTCCATCCCTTGCTCTTTCCGACCATTCCGGGGAAGAGATTCGTGCTGCTCACTTCGTTCTTTAAACGATCGTTCTCAGTTTTGAGATTGTCATACCTTTTTGCGTTCTCGACTGCGACAGCCGCAAGGTTGCCGAAAACCGCGAGAAACTTAGTCGTTTCGGCGTTGAACTTTCCGCGCGACCTCGTACTGTCCAGATAGATCGCTCCGGTTGTCCTATCCTGCAGGCGAAGCGGTACGCAAATTATAGACAGTAATTGCTGAGCAACGATGCTCCGTGAGGCTTCGAACCTTTCATCGCTCAGGGCATCGAAAGTCAATACGGGTTCGCCGGTTGTCAGGACCTTGTTTATCACTGAAGAAGAAGCAGCCGATTCCTCCACGTCTTTCTCGCTGCTGAAGTTCTTTGCCGCAACGACGTTGAAGTTGTTCTCTGCCGAATCGTCAAGCAGGACGATGAATCCCCGCTCCGCGTCGAGATGAGACATCGCAATTTCGATGACACTGTCCAAAAGCTCCTGCCGGTCGAGAATCGAATTGATCTTCTGCGCTATTTCATAAAGAACCGCAAAATTATCTTTGGCTTGTTCTGGCATGCTTTCTCTCTTAAGGCACCACGAAGGATGCTTCTTTTGAACGTGAACTGTTGCCGAAATCGTCTACCACCGCCGCAGTCCAAAAGTACGTCCCACTGGGCAGTGTTCCGGGATATGTATACGACACGTCCGAAGAGCTCAAACCGGACATAGACCAGACGACCGTTTGAGTACCTCCTGCAAGGCTGACCACCTGCAGCTGATATGTGTAATTATACGATATACTCGGCGGGTTCCAATCGAAGGCGGGAGTTGCCGTGGTGGTATCAAGACTGGTGGGAAACGTCGGAGTCGCTTCCGGTTCGATTATTCTCGAGACATAGAAACCCGCACTCTGTCCCACTGCACCGGCTCTGTCCACGGCTGATACGATGAGTTCTTTCCCGACAAGCCACTGCAGATCCTGGTTAGGCAGCTGCGTGGCGTCTATATTTGCCTGAAAATCCTTGTCGGTCAGGGAGTAGTTCATCGTGAAAGCAAGGGAATCTACCTGCACATAGATAGAGTCGATATCTCCGATGCCGTCAGGGTCCACGACATTCGCCGTAACCAGCGCGGAATAAACCGGGCCCGGCCACCACTGGTCTATTTTACTCGTTACGACTCCCGCATTGCCCACCTGCGGTAACGCATCAATATGAATCTCTTCATCATACGTCTTCCCGGTCTGGAGAGCAATATTCAGTGTGTCGGAGAGATATGAGGGCTTGGTTACAATGATAGTGGCGTTTCCGGACGGAGCATTTGAAAACTTAAAACTTCCGTCGGAGGCGGTATACTGGGCTTCACCGGTCTGTTCGATCGTAACCAGTGCTTGAGGGATTCCCGTGTACGGCGGGCTCAACGACAATACTTTTCCCGTCAAAACACCGGTCGGACTATAATTCGGTGACATTGGGTCAAGGGGATTGCCGTGCGGAGCATCCGGTGCACATCCGGAAATAATCAGGCACAGTGTAACCAGCATCAAAAGGGGGCGCGTCTTTCTCCTCATCTCCTTCTACTCTTACAGGTTTAGTTTATCAATGAAGGTGCGCAAAATCAAGGTTAGAGCAGGTAAGAAAAAGACCGTTTCATCCCGCGGCTCGCGCAAGAACCGGGAGAACCGCAGGATCCGGGAATGACTGCTTATCCGGCCGGCATGGATTTGCGGCCCGAGGAAATTCCAGCGCCTGCAACTGCCGGAAGATTCAGATCTGCAAGAAATCGGATTGAACGCGCCTCTGCTTTCATCGATACTCGAAAGCTCTCGACACAACACGGTATTACGGAAGGCATAGGTTTCATAAAGCGAGTTTGGAGTGTCAAGAATGACCTATGGATTAGCATTTGACAGAAAAAAGCCGGGATCTAACTCCCGGCTTAAAACTCACTACATCCTCCTCCTGAGGATTAGTTGGTCCAAAAAAGGCTAAAGGATGGAACTATTTGGATTGAATCACTTTCACGAGCGAATTGGCTACCGAATTAAGAACTTCATCGGAGTTATAGAACCCACTCTCAACCTTTCCCCGTATGTCGGAAAGTCTGTTCTGCATTTGGACTTCATGTAGCTTCTTCGCCTCGGATGAAAGCTCCACCTTATCGCTAACATTTTGAGACGTATTTTCTTCCGATGAATCCACTTTTTTCTTGACTTCCTTCGTGTTACCCAGACTGGGCATCGGATCAATTGGACTAATAGCCATAGCGCCCTCCTTGTATCTTATAAGCGGCAATATCCCTGGCACCTTTTACCTTCGCCAATTCTTTCAATAACGATGATAATTTGGCGTTAATGCCGCCTATCGCTTCTAAAGTATCATTTTCAATATTCTTCACTACCAAGTTCATCTCATCCTTTATATCGGAACTTGCCAACGAAACTTTAGCGTCCCTAAGCTCCCTGAGGGCCTCTATCAATGCGACCCGTTCACCTGTAAGCCTGACAGATTCCCCAAGATTGCCCTCAGCCACACCCGCCTTTATCCTGGCAGCATTGGCAGACAATCCTTTGAGGATTTCCATCACCTGCTTTTCCGCATTCTTATCATTCATATTGGCGACCGATATAATAAGGGCGTCTTCTCATGAAAATTCAAACCACCATTCCACTGGACTGCATTCCGCTCCAAATATTGTTCAGATTAGACTGGGTTTGATTTAGTTGTATGAGCATGGATTCGTAGGCAGAATACTGCTGTCTCATCGCATTCGCCTGAATATTGATATTTGCCTGCATGGATTGGATCTGATTGCTCATTGCGGACACCTGATCCTGGGCGCCATTTATCTTCTGATCCATCACTCCGCCAGGCTGGGTAAACTGGCTGAGCAAATTATCAAGCTGGACCGCAACTCCGTCGGAGGAATTAAACAGGTCGATCACTGCGTTTGGATTGGAATTGAGGGCGTCAGTGAACTTTGTCTGATCGCTGATCGAAAGCGTCCCGTCATTGCCCAGGGTTATGCCGATTGAGCTCAGATTGTTCGGGTTGCCGCTCTGCGCGGAGGTGACCTGCCCCATCACAATATCCTGGAGCGACATCTGTAGATTCATAAATGTCACATCACCTGCAAGGGGAGCGCGCGATACACTGGTACTCCCGTCCGAAGCAGTAGTTGTCGTATCGTTGATATTCTGGTTTAAAGCACTGATTGCAGAGTTGTAAGCGCTAATGAAGCTGTTGACCGTCGATTGGATCGAACTGGTGTCGGCCCCTATCGTTAGAGTAACCGGGTTGTCAGTGGGCTGTTGTACGGCAGCAAGGCTGAGAGTCACGCCAGTCAGAACATCATTGACAGTGTTAGAGCCTCTTACAATCTGGATTCCGTCAAGAGTGAAATTCGCGTCGAGGGAATTGACCGAGCTATTGACAAACCCTGCGCCTGTAGATGTAGAGGCGGTCCTTGAACTTATAACGGTGCTCGTCCATCCTACGCTCGCAGCCAAATTGCCCGTCACGTCCGCGACGCTGATGGCGTTCGCAGATCCGCTGTTGGTGCTCTGAAACACGAGTCTCGCCGTTGTGCTTGTGTCGTTCACGACGGACGCCGTGACACCTATGCCCGCTGAATTTACGGCAGAAGCAATGTTCGCGAACACAGTCGAATTCGTATCCCCGGCGGTGACGTTGACATTCACATTCGTCGTGGTGCCATCAACAGTAACCCCAAATGTGAAAGTGCCGGCGCCTGTCGCAGTGGAGATATCGGTGCCGGATTGGGTAAGCTGACTCGACACGAGAGTATCGTTTTTCGCCAGCTGCGTCACGAGGATAGAGTGCGTGCCGGGGGTCGCGGTGGCCTGGGCGGTTGCCGTAATAATCGACGTATTGGAAGAAGTTGCAGCCTTTGCTGCAAGAGGCGTAAGCGTTCCCACAGAGCCGAGACTGGCCGCCTGCGTCTGTAGGCTCGAAAAATTCTTCTTCAGACTCTGATATAGCGTAATCAGCGAATTTATCTGTGATTGCTGAGACTGCAGTGTGTTAACTGGACCGCTTATCGATTGCACATACATCGCTACAAGCTGGTCGACTGCGCTGGACGAATTTGAATTTGTATTTAGTGAAGGAATAGATATGGACATATGCTTCTCCTGCTCCTATGACAATTTGAAGGCTTGTGCCCACGCTGACCGGAGTTCACTGATATGCTTTTCGATCTCCTCAAAATTCCCCTTCTTCGACTCAGTCTGACAGTACCTGTAAATGCGGAAAAAGCCGAGAGAAACTTCCTTGTAATCAAAATTTAAGGAGGCGATGAGCTGAGTCAGGCCCGCATTGACCTTGTCAGTGTCACGCTTTCTGCAATTGACGATAACATAGTCATACACTTTAAGAATCAACTGAACGGGTGTAAGGCTCATTATCTCGTTTGCCTTATATCCCGCAAAGGCACTTTTCGGTCTGTATGTCATGGTCTCCATGAATTCACCTTAAGTAACGGCTTCAATAATGATGACGGTTCAAAGATTAGGGAGGTGAAGCACTCCACCTTTTGGGAGGAGTGCTTCCCTCAGACGGTTTACTGGAACAACTTCAGGATGCCGCTTGGTTGGGCATTCGCCTGTGCCAACTGCACAGTAGCCGTTTGCTCCAGAATCTGGAGCTTGGTGGCAGTCACCTGCGCTTGAGCAATATCAGCGTTCATTATCTGGCTGTATGCAGCCTGCGTGTTTGTAATCGAAGTCTGCAAAACCTGCTGTTTAAAGCTCAAACGAGATTCAAGAGAACCAACATACTGTAACGCAGAAGAGACAGTATTGATCGCAGCGTCAACGCTGGTAAGCGCCGATGCGATATTGACTGTGGTCAATCCTGTCAGGCCAAGAGACGATGAGTCGACGGCGGTCGAAAGAGATACAGACAGAGTATCACCGCTGTCGGCACCTACCTGGAAGCTCTTTCCTGTGAAGGATGCGTCCAGTAACGCCTGACCATTGAACTTGGTCTCGGAAATCGTTTGACCAACCTCGTTCAGGTAATCATTTGCCTGAGTAACAATCGCTCCGAGCTCGTCGGAGCCTAGTCCGGCGTTACCCGCCTCCGTTACCAACGTCTTGATGTTAACGAGGATGTTGTTGATTGCCTGGAGACCTCCTTCAGCGGTAGAAAGAACGCTCTGAGCATCACCAACGTTCGTAAGAGCCTGGGTCAAACCTGCCGCGCGTGCCGAAAGTTTCGTGCCGATCGTATATCCGGCGGGGTCGTCTCCCACGCTGTTGATACGATTACCGGTAGCAAGTTGAAGCTGGACTGTTTGGAGCTGTTGGTTGATGTTGTTCAGCGCATTGTAAGCGTTCATTGCGCCGATGTTGGTCGATATGCGGAACCCATACTGATAATCCGCCATGGTGTGTTACCTCCGTGTTGTTTTTTTCGCGGCGTCCATGCCGCAAGAGGAGTCTCAAAAGCCGGCTTCCGACGGTGCTCCTCTCGCCATCGTGCCTTAGCTATAGTATCGGAATTGTCTTACTGAACTTTAACGCGTTTTTCCCCGCAAATTCAACGCAAATCAGCGCTATTTGCCCGAAAATCAGGCCTTCAACACCATCTCACAGGCGTCGATCAGCTCCTCGAGCTGCGTGCCTATTCGCAGGCTGTCGCTGCGCGTCGCTCGTATTCTAACGAGATATCTGTGGCCTTCCGCTATCCGGTTCAACGAAAGATAAGAAACGGCGGCAACGTACATTGAGATTACGTTGTCCGGATTGATCCGCAGGCTGGTATCCGCATTTTGGATCGCCGATGCGTAGTCATTCTTCTCAAGCGCAAGTTGAGAAATCTTCATGTAAAGTTTGTCGAGTATCGCCGGGCCAAGCTTACCATAATCCATGCCGAGTACGCCGGTCAGTTCGACATGAGCTTCGCTGCGCTTACCGATGCTCATCAGCGTTGCACCAAGCTGGTAATGGAAATACGGCTCTGCCGGGGATTTCGAAATTGCTTCGCGCAGCATCTTGAGATTTCTGTCGGCACGCCTTTCCTTTCCCTGAACGACCATGCTCGAGTACCCATGATGAGCTATTATCAGGTCAGAACTGAATATCTTCCCGCCAGCCCTTTCAATCGACGGCCGGACCTGTTCGTGTATCGGCATGGTGTACCGGTACTCTTTTCTATTGCGAAATAACCGGACTATCCTTGAATCGTCATAATTGGCCGCGTCCCCTTCAGGCAATTCACTTCTGACAGTCACTTCAAAACCATCCGCTTCCATAGTACCTGCCGTTTCCGGAATCCTGCGCCTGGTCGCGTCCGGAAGCTCTTCGTCTGCATCGAGTACGAGGATCCAGTCTCCCGAAGCATGGTCGAGCGAGACATTTCTCGCCTCTGCAAAATCGTAATGCCACTCGTGGGCGATGACTTTTGCACCGAACCCTTCTGCAATTTCTACAGTGGAGTCGGAAGACCCGGTGTCCACGACGACGATTTCGTCGACGACTCCGCGCGTACTCTGAAGGCAGCTTGCGAGGGACCCCTCCTCGTTCTTCACGATCATGCATAGGGAAATCTTGGTATGATTCATGGCTCCGGCCGCATTTGGTTGAAAGGGAATATCCTATTACGCAGTTTGCGCAGCAAGATAGCTCTTGATAGCTTCTTGGCTTATCGGGCGAAGGAGAATATGATCGACGCCTTCCGACTTATCCTCACCTTCACGGTTTGTAAGCAGAATGGTGACGCACCCCGGCTGTGCTTTCTTTATTTGCTGGCACAGTTCTCTCCCATTAATAGAAGGCAGGCTCAAGTCCACAAACGCCAGACCGAAAGTCTCCGACTCGATGATACCCGAAGCTTCAACTGCGTCGGACGCGACTTTCACGCGTGGGAACACCTGCAATAGGCTCTGGGTCTCTTCCTCCGCCAGTTCCCTGTCGTCCTCGACAAGTATCGCGCTCAGAGGCTGGCGTTCGGTCGTCTCAACCGGCTTCATTTCACATACGTCCATCGACGTCTCAATTTCACCGGCCGTTAGCTTGACGAGATAGCCCAACTTCTCAAGTTTTTCTATGAAATGACGGATGCTTCCTCCGCCCATGGCAGTGTCATCGCCGAGAGATCTTCCTCCGCTTCCGGCAAGCGTAACACTAATGTGCTTCCCTTTTCCTTCGGCAGCCTCACTAAAGCTCGGCTGCGTCGTCTTCATGAGCACCTCGCAGTCGGGGACACTCGATGTGGTGATAAAATTGACAAACAGGTCTTTAATGAGGTCAAACGTTGCGGGATCAATTCTGAATTCCGCAAGGACTGAGACATCGAAATTCCTAATTCGTGAAGCCGCACTTGCCTGCTCCATCACTGCTGCCCTGACGGCCTGGAACAGTTCATCCTGATTCCGCAGGGAACGGTCCATATCAATCGATATCTCCTTCGCGGCAGAAGCGAGGTGGAGCCTGATCTCCTGCACGAGGCGTTCATCCCCCTGGATGAAAGACAGCCGTGAAAGGGCGCCGTCGATTTCGATTCGGGCGTTTCTAAGGGAAGAAGGGATTTTCTCCACGGACTCTCTCAGGCTGGAGAAGTTGTCCTTCGCATCCAAAAGCCTGGCGCGCAAATCGGTCGCCTCATCCTGAAGCTCAGGCACACGCGAAGCGAGAAAACTCTTTATCCTGTCGACCGCGAGTTCGACCAGCGATCGTGAGAACCTATCTCTCGAACACCTTACCTTTACAATGCCGACTCCTAAACTCAGGAGATTCACCTCGTAACCTGCAGACCTGCCGTCTCCCTTCTCGATGATTCCCGGCGGCTGCCGCATCGCACCTGCGTCATGTTCGGTTGAGACGGTGACTGCGGCATCCTTGTCTCTGCGGGACAAGGAATTCTCGAGCGCTTGGATTACTTCCCCGGAATTCGTGGACTTTGCAAGTCCTTCCATAAACTCGTCCAGAAGCTGGGAATCATGACTAAGCTGCGCCGCGACAGCAGACTCTCTCTCGGCAAGTTTCCTGGACTCGAGAATTTCCAGCGCCGCCGACAAAATAGCCTTCAATTCCGCATGGGCCGGGAGAGCCCCCACAAAACTGATGAGAAAGACGAGTGTTCCCGACCTGGATTTGACGGCGAAGTAAGAGCCTTTGCCGGACTTCGTCTGCAAATGAGACTCGAACTGGGCTCCCGGAACAAACGTATCATACTTTACAATAGCCAGTGGAACGGTATCGGGTAAATCTCCGCTAACGACCATCGATCTAAGGCTGGATCCTTCGGCCGAGTAAATTCCCGCCGAGTCTCCGCCAAATGCCCCCTTCATCGAATCGATTGCCTTGCGAGAGACTTCTTCAAAAGAACCGTCACCAATTCCGGACAGACCGACGAGCGCGTTTATGACCCTGCCGCTTTCCTCGAACTTGCGCTCCGAAGACAACCGTGCGTGTATGCCGACCGCGGAAGAAGAAGCCGCTTTCAAAACCTTTCCTAACTCATCGATGATCTGGGAAGAGAGGCTTCCATCACGAAGCGCGATGGCCGCAAAGCCGCGCGTATCGCCGAGCGTTGTGCTCTCGATAAGAAGCGCCGGTTCTCCAGCCGACACGACATTCGAAAATGTCGTATTCAACATGGCATCTCTCGAAAAGAAACCGCCTCTCTCGGCCGCCGTGACATCACCTGGCGACAAACTCAGGGATAAGGACGGCTCTACTTTTCCCGAAGCGACATTAAGGAGATAAACCTCCGCCGTATCTTTCGAGGCCAGCATGATTCCTGAGCTTACCAATCTCGCAGACTCAATTCCGTCCGCTCTGACAATTTCGTTGAGGACATCCAGAATGCCCTCGTATCGATCCGATGTCGAGAGCTCCCTGAAGATCTCCTGCCTCCTTCTCAGCCGGTTTATCTCCGATTGCTGTGCGATCACTTCGTTTACAAGCCTGAGACGATAGACGTTCAAGCTTCCGAGAGCCGCAGTCTCAAGTCTGTAAAATTGTTCCCTCAGTTTGAACGGCAGATTCTCACCGACCACGCCGATTTTCTTCGAAAAGTCCTCGGCCGTGAATGCCTCGTCCAGCTTGATGCCGAGTTTATTCCTTGCCGCTAGATTGGCGATCGAAACGACATTATTTTCAACGATGAAGATCGGCTCTTCCGAAAAAGACTCGAGAGTGCTTGTCAACAGGCTCTGAACATTGCGAAACTGCTGTTTCGCATTTTCCTGTTCGGTAAAATCTTCAACGAAGATGAAAGTGGATTCTTGTGCGTTTACGATGCTCACGTTAAAAGATCTGCGGTCTACGGTCCGGCAGGTTCTCCTTATCAAATTATTGTACTGGAGTTCCGACCTGCAAACTTCCGGAGACTCACCGATATGAAGGAGAAACCCATCGAGAGACTTTTCCCTATTCACGCCATCGGCACTGGCGGAAAGGTAATCCGCGAACAGGTTTCCAAAGGCCTCATTCCACTCCGACAGCCTGCCTTCTTTCACGAGAGCGGTTGGGAGCAGGCTGTTGAATACTCTATCTAATTGCACATTTGACTTCCCCAGTTGCTCTTCAGCCAACCTGAGCGGAGTAATATCGTTAAAGAGGTAAAACTGAAATTCTCCGGAGTGCCACGTCGTTACGGCAAATGTCTTTTGGTCAGGAGTGGTAACCTTAAAATCGGAATCCTGCCCCGAGAGGACATGGATTGAGTTTTGCACGAGGAAGTCATCGAAGCCCTGGCCATTGGTTACTTCAAAAATCCGCCTTGCACCTTCGCTGGCAAATGCGATAGCCTGACCGGAGATTGCTACGATGGCTGTCCCGGCATTGCTGATTATCCCCTCGGAAAACTTCTTTTCTTCCGACAACCGTCTTCCCACAGCTTCATTTTCTGCACGCAGGGCATCTATCGTGCGTCCGAGCTCACGTTCCAGGTTAATCTCCGAGGTATGATCGACGAGATAGACTACGAATCCTGCACGCTCTCCATCGGCGTTCTTCAGCGACACAACCTGGGCTTTGAAGTGCTTTCCTGAAGTTTGAAACTCTGTTCCGGCAGTCTCCCCGGCAGGAAGGCCGACAAGAAACTCGATAAAACTCCGTCTGTCATCTTCTCTAACTAAGGAAGAAAGGGGCTGGCCAACGGTTTTCCCTTCGTCTGCGAAGAGTAGCCTCATTCCCTGGTTGGCCTCGGCGATAACGCCACGCTCGTCGAGAAGCGCCGCCGCAATCGGCATCTCGTCGAACAGAACAAGGTGAGCACTTTCCTTCTGCGCCAGTTCGCGCCTCGACTGCACGATCTGTTCGTCGAAACGGTTTTCAAATTCCCGGAGCTTCTTCTTCAGGGCTGCCAGGTAGGTGGCGTACTTGATGAGAAGTGCAAATTGAGACAGGCCCTGCTTGACGTCAAGCGCCTTGTCGGGCAGAAGGACCAAAACCGTATAAGCACCGTCATCCGTCTCCACGGACGAGAACACAAGCCTGTTGAACCCGAGCTCACGCTGAATCTTTTTGCAAGCAGCCGAGGTAGTCAGGTCTCCAATCAGCGGAAACGGGTTATCAAATTCGGTGTATGCAGCATCGAAGACTCTTTCACGCTCACCGGACAGTTCTATCTTGTATACATCAAGCCTGAGCCCAGCTTTAAGCAGAAGTGTTGACAGCTGTTCGACGTCCGCATTAGAATACGCGACCATCTCCCCTTTTTCTTCTTTCCTCTTGAAGATGAAGACGTCCGAATCAAACGCCCGCCTGATCCCCGACGCAATGCAAAAGGTCGATTGCTCAAGTTCATCTGAGAAGATCACTTCAGAGAGGGTCTTAAGGAAACTCCCCCTGAATTTCTCCAGTTGAGCCTCACGTGTTTCAACGCTCGATGTTGTTTTCCGTCTAAATTTCGCCATTTGCCTTATGCTGAAGTGATAACGACTATTAAATGTAAGATCGGGAGAAAAACGAAACCGGGTAGTTCGTTCATTGCTTGGGAAGAGTAAAGAAAAGCGTCGTCCCTTTTCCTTTGCCGGCAGATTCCACCCATACAGTTCCGCCGCTTAGTTCGACAATCTTTTTTACGAACGCGAGGCCCAGCCCGCTTCCTTCGACCTTCTCAGTATCGGAGGTTTTGACCCTCTGGAAAATTGCAAAGATCCTTTCATGAAATTCTTTCGGTATACCTATCCCATTGTCGCGAATGAAGAAGAGAAAGTGGTCATCCTTATCCTGCGCTCCAACCACCAGTTGCGGGTTTTCCTGTTCACCCATGTACTTGATCGCGTTGTCGATCAGATTGGTAAATACTCTCTCGATGTAACGCGCCACCACGAAAAGTCTTGGGAACTTCCCTTCGAGGGAAACCTTGATACGCTTTTCGGAAAGTCTGATCGACAATTCTCCCAACACTCGCTTGACGACTTCGCTGAGGTCGACTTCCTCCAGAACGGCTTCTACACTTCCGACCCGTGCCAGGTCAAGCAAATCGTTTACTAGCGAGTGAAGTCGATTTGACGAGGCAAGTATTGCCTCAACGAGGACCTCCTGCTCGGTTTCAAGATGACCGCCTCGCTTGAGCTCACGGGCGAATCCCTCGATAACCAAAATAGGAGATTTCAGATCATGCGTAATTGCGTAAGTAAACTGCTGAAGTTCATGATTCTTGCTCTCGAGAAGACGCGTCTTCTGTATAGTCTCCTCGTGGAGCCGGGAGTTTTCTATCGCTGCACCGATGACCGTCCCGATACCCTCTATTATCTCGCGCTGTGTATCCTCAAGAACTCTCTCGGTATCGCTGAACATGGCGCCGACTCCGACGGCTTTCCCCTTTGCCTTGAGGGGAAAAATAACTACTGAAGCAAAGGGAGACTTCTTCAACGAGCGGGGCACACCGCTAAAATTCTCACCGCGGACGATGGATTCGACATTACCCGATTCCAACACCCTACCGAAAACCGTCGAGTCGATTTCCGAGCCATGGACCTCAGAAAGGAAATCCTCAGCGAGGCTGGCACTGGCTGCCACAAAAATCCTTCGCCCGCTCTTGTCAGGCAGAAAGATCGCACCGGCATCCCCGGTAAATATATCCATCGTTTGCCGGACGGAATATTCCAGTACTTCTCTAAAATCGATCGTTCGATTGAGCAGAGTAGCTATACGGTTAATGGCGCTCAGCTGAAGATTCCTTTGAGTCAGAGCTTCTTCGAGTTGTCTGCGATTCGTGACGTCAATGACGATCCCGAGCGTCCCTACCAACATATTATCATCACCGAAGACCGGGGCGACGGAAATCTCGACAAAAGACTCCTTGCCGTCCTGTCGCTTCAAGAGCAACTCGACCGAGTCAATCGGCCGTTCAGTCTCAATCACTTTGTTGAAGGGAAGGTTCGATGAAGAGAGCGGCATTCTAGTCCGCGCGTCACTCAGTCCACGAAGCAAAACAGCTGAGCTCTTATGGATATTAAGGTCTTTGCTGACACCAAAAATCAGTTCCGATGCCTTATTCATCCCCACAATCTCCCCGAATCGATTCGTGACAATCAGTCCGTCTCCAATCCCTTCGAAGAGCCGCATCAAATCTTCGGAAATGATAAGAGCGCTATTTCTTAAGTCAACACTCATTATTCAGGGGCATGTTCCTGGTTATTAAGTTAAAAACAGGCTGCGTCAGTTACAAACCGAATGCTGAATAACAGAAATATGTTATCTGGTACCCCCACACTTATGGTTTCTGGCCAAGCCGCTCGCAAAGCGAACCGCTCGTCAACATTTCTTTGCGTTCTTGGCGCCTTTGCGAGAGAAATAACCCTTTCAGTGAGGCATTACGTTATCTGCATTCGTCCCTTGTGTATAATACCTGCAAATTTATTATATTATGTCGGTTCGCACGAGGCGAATTCTTTGAAAATCCGGGGCTGTAGCTCAGTCCGTCCCGACACTGTCGGGACGAGATCGCGTCACGTCAAAGACGTGACGGACTGGGAGAGCGTCCCGAATCGACTTCGTCGAATCGGAAAGGTCGAGGATTCGACCCGCAGACGCTTCCTTTGTTGAGACAGCCAAAGTTAAGTTTCTTCTTGATTCCGTTTTTGTTCTTTTGAAACCTGGGGCTGTAGCTCAGCTGGGAGAGCGCGTGAATGGCATTCACGAGGTCGAGGGTTCGATCCCCTTCAGCTCCACTACCCGCACAACCACTTGGTACGGAAGGCCTTTGCATCTCCGAGACTCGTTTCGTCCAGTTGCTTGACGGGCTGCCCGGCAAGGCGACCGCACCAGATATTTTCGGCGTTGACCATGTGATACTTAGAGACTGTAACAAGGCCGCGGCTGGATAAGTTACAAACCATTTCTCGTTACCCCGGGAAGAGGAGCATAAAATAGAAGCCAGGGGGCGTCATGGCCCCCTGCACAAGAGACGCAGGGGGGATTAAGCCGCTTGCTTTGGAGTTGTGCTCAACTTGTTCACGAACTTAGTCAACTTGGATTTCTGATTTGCCGCCTTGTTCTTATGAATCGCGCGCTTGGATGCCAATTTGTCAAGAGCCGAAGCTGCCTCCTTCAATGCCGCCGCCGCCTTTTCCTTGTCCTTCTCACTTCGGACTCTCTTCACTAGAGTCTTCATTTCCGACCGGGCCGTCCTGTTCGCAGTGTGGCGTTTAACACTCTGACGGGCTCTTTTTTCCGCCGACTTATGCTGTGCCATTAATCTTCCTTTCTATCATTTTAGGTAATATTTCAGTGGATTTGGTTGAAGCTTGCATTCCTCTGCAATTCTAGCGAACTCAATCTTCTTTTCATCTCTCAACTTGTAAAGGATTGGGACGAGCCTGTCGCGGAGCTCGACCGGAGTCATGGGGTTAATATAGATGCTCGTTCCCCCCTCGAAACCGGCGGGGACGTTTATCCTCCACTTCACAAGGACTCTCCACGGCATCTTATAGATCGAGTCGATCGGCGTGTAGTACCATTCCTCGTTACACGAAATTTGCGCGCCGGTTGCCGCATGCACAGCGTGCACAAGGTTGCTCATACCGCGGATCTCCTCGTCACTGTGCTCCTGGGGGCGCGAAGCCTGGGACTTCGAGTAAATCTCTAACGTAGGAAAACGGTGGCCGATCCCGACAAAAGCAATTGCCTGCTCGTTTTCAGCAAATACGAGATTTCGGTGGCCCGCAAAATTAGGGCCGTATTCGTTGAAAATGTTCGGGTCTTGCCTCACCATCTTCGTCTGCTCGTCGATTGATTCACCCCACTCGTCGAGCGCAACAAGCTGCTTATGGAGGTGATCCACAGACGCTCCCGCGGGACCCAGCCAGTTCTGAAAGACACTTATGTATCTGGCATATCGATTGGACCGAAAAATATCGACCATAGAGTCTATCGCGAAACGCATGTATTGGTAATGCTGGTCAGGCGTCAAATCTCCCGACGAGAAAAGCTGAGTATCGTATTTTGCATCGGGCGCGAAGTGCCTATGGGCGATTATTATCTCATGGCTCCCGCCAAAGAATGAGTCGGCGAGATGAAGCTTCTCTTCAAGCGGCGCCTTCTCAATTTCATCGAACGACAGCCCCATTCGGTTCATCTTGAAATTGATAATGTCGATGATATGCCTTAGACCTACCGGATTGCCGAGATAACTCTCCCGCCACTGCAACTGCCTCTGCGTCATCTTGAAACCGTAGTTCTTTCGCCAGTAGTCCAGAGTGACAATCTCGAAGAGATTCGGAATGCGCCTGAATTCAGCAATCGTCTCAGTATACCTGTCGGGCGCCAGGAACTCGACTTTGTTATAATTGCTGCCCTGTTTGACGAGCCGTGCCTTCTCAGGCGGAGTCTCGAAGAACCTGGTTTCGCAGAAGCTGCAGTAGTCCTCCTTCTCCTTGAGCTCGACCATCTGAGGGGTGACTTTGTAGCTCGTAGAGATGGGCTTACTGCTTCTCCCCGGCACGGCCCAAACCTCGGTCCCGGTGAAGGGATTCAACTGCTTCGTAGTGCCGTCAGGCATTATGTGATAATAGGTCTCGTAATCCAATTGGGAGATGTCCTCTATAAAAATACTGCAAAATTTAACGAGTATAGGGAGAAATTGCAAAGTACGAAGAAGCGGCTCGCTGCCAGGCGGATTGCCACCCACCAGATGCGGAAATTGGGTGGTTTCTGATGAGAGCAGTTATGCGAGATTACATTTCCCATGAGATCCGTTAATTGTGCATCCAGGATGTCCCCCGTTTATTCAAGGCCGATGCTGGTCCGCCTGGAATTCGACACGGCCGTATTGTTTTCATAACATCGGTAGTCAGCTACTTGGCAATCATGGCCGATCTCACGGTTTGATTTTCAGGCATAGCGGCCTTAATTTTTCCGACCAACTTTACAGAGTGATCAATGCCCTATACCATTACACTTATTCCCGGAGACGGAATCGGGCCCGAAATAACAAGGGCCGCAACTCGCGTTATTGAAGCAACCGGCGTCAAAATCGACTGGGATATCCAGATCGCTGGCGTTACGGCTATAGAGAAGTACAAAGATCCCCTGCCTCAAAGCGTCATAGATTCCATCGCAAGAAACAAGGTCGCTCTCAAAGGCCCCTTGATGACACCCGTCGGTACGGGCTTCCGGAGCGTCAACGTTGCGCTGAGAAAGGAATTTGAGCTTTACTCGAACCTCCGACCGACGAAATCTTTCGAGGGAATAAAGTCACGGTATGAGAAAGTCAATCTCGTGATTGTCCGGGAAAACACAGAAGAATTTTACAGCGGTATCGAACATTATGTCGACGCCAAGAAGAGCGCCGCCGAGACGATAGGCATAGTAACGCGAACAGGCTCGGAGAGAATACTCAGATTTGCGTTCGAATATGCCCTCACGCATGGCAGGAAGAAGGTAACGATAGTACATAAGGCAAACATTCTGAAGTACACGAGCGGACTCTTCCTGGAAATCGGGAGAAACTTGTCGAAGGAGTATCCGCAGGTCGAGACAAACGACAGGATAATCGACAACATGGCCATGCAGCTGGTAATGAACCCGCTCCAATTTGACGTCATTGTGACGACGAATCTTTTTGGTGACATCCTATCCGACCTTGCATCCGGATTGGTCGGCGGGCTCGGCATGGCTCCGGGTGCAAACATTGGATACGAACATTCAGTTTTTGAAGCGGTTCACGGGAGCGCACCCGACATTGCGGGAAGGGGCATCGCCAACCCGTGCGCAGTCATCCTCGCGTCTGCAATGATGCTCGAACACCTAGGGGAAAGTGAAGCTGCTGCCAGAATTGAAGGGGCCGTGGCGGGAGTAATTAAGGAAGGTAAGAAGATCACAAGAGATCTCAGTCCGGCCAGTCCTGTTACAACGGACCAAATGGCCGACGCCATAGTCGAGAAGCTGTAAGCGCGAAAGGAGTCAATCATGGAAGCGAAGACTGTTGCTAAAAGCACAGCTGTGTTTAAGAATGGGCTTAAACTGCAGTGGCTTGGCCACGCTGCGTTTAGAATCACTTCTCCAAACGGTATCAGGATGACCATGGTGTATGCCGACCACAGCAGCGGCATTACCGACGGCGACCGCGTCATTGATGGCGGCACCGTATCGGGATTCGTGATGCGGAACCCCGGAATCGTTGAGGAAATTAATCCCCCGTTCTGTGAAGACAAAAGTAGCAGCGCCCAAACCGGGAGAAATACTGGAATAACTTCTGATGAAACGTAAACCCACCCTTGTTGTTCTACTGACAGTTTTCATAGATCTGCTTGGTTTCGGAATAGTTATACCCTTACTGCCATTCTATGGAGAACATTTCGGCGCGACTCCAACAGTCATCGGTCTTCTTAGCTCCTCGTACTCTCTCATGCAGTTCCTGTTCATCCCCTTTTGGGGACGACTTTCGGATAGATTAGGACGCCGGCCCATCATCATTTTGAGCGTACTTGGCTCGTTTATCTCGTACATGGCCTTCGGATTCGCCAACTCACTCCTGCTGCTCTTCTTATCGCGTATCCTGGGCGGATTCATGGGAGCCAATATCTCGACGGCATATGCATACATTGCAGACTCGACAAACGTAGAGGATCGCGCGAAGTATATGGGACTCATCGGAGCCGCGTTTGGAGTCGGCTTCATGCTGGGCCCCTTCGTCGGCGGAATCACGAGCAAAATAAGCTACGGCGCGCCTGGATTCGTTGCTGCCGGCCTATCTCTGACAAATGCTGTACTCGCATATTTCATGCTTCCCGAATCAATTAAAGAAAAGATTAAACACGACAGGAAGATAAGCCTGCTGAACGTGCCTGCGATAAGGGATGCATTCCGCAAGCCCGCCGTCGGCAACCTTATCATGGTATCATTCTTCTATACGGTAGCATTTTCAAATCTCTACGTCGCATTCCCTCTTTTCACGGGGGACGTTTTCAATTATGGCACGGCGGCAAACGGTTATTTGTTCGCATACATAGGACTCATCGGCATCCTGATACAGGGCGGAGCAATCGGAAAGCTCGTGAAAAAATTCGGCGAACGGGGACTAATCATCAGCGGCATCGTCCTCCTTCTCGGCGGCTTGACTTTCGTTCCGCATACGCGGTCATTGTCGACTCTCATTGTCCTGGTAACGATGCTAGCAGTCGGCAGTGCACTCGTTACACCACCCTTGA
Organism: Bacteroidota bacterium; assembly: GCA_023480735.1. GTDB lineage: Bacteria > Bacteroidota > Ignavibacteria > Kryptoniales > JAKASW01 > JAKASW01. The sequence goes on from JAMCXB010000052.1 coordinate 78,917, forward strand.
CAAGCCTTATTTCAAGGTACGCCGGCACCACTGAATACGGAAGCGTGCTTGGTGTTTCAAGGTCTTTCTCAAGTCTCGCCAGAGTAATAGGCCCGTTCTGGGGCGGGTTCATTCTCGGCTCGGCAGGACTCTCATGGCCATTCTACACGGGAGGGATTATGCTTCTCGTCGCCCTATTGCTGGCGTTGCGCGTGCCAAAAATACAGCCGGAGCTGGCGGGTGATTCCGCAACTTCGAAGTAGATTGCTTTTTGTTTTATCTTTTTGAATTTTATTGTGTATGAAGCAAAACAAGAAACGTTCGCAGAAACGGACCAGCATCAAGGAGTCTCCCCGTACGTCACAGAAGCTTCCCCGGCAGAAGAGAAATCAGAAGGCCGCCGACACACAGTTGCTTGTGTCGGAGATTGAAGTCGGAATTTACGAGGTCGACAAGATTTTCGAGGGACAGGGCGACAAGCTTGGTGACCAGTATGTGCTGGACTCGCTCAACAGTTTTGTGAAACTGATCAAAGAAATGACATACGAGTCCTACGCGGAAAGGTTAAGAGAGGGATCCGACGATGAATCAGATATGATGCATATCAATGTCGTCAATCGACTCAGTACAGCGATAGAGGAACTGGGTCTCCACGTCACGGACACCGAATTAAGCGAGGCCGTCAAGCAGGTACTCACACAGGTCAAGAAGGTGAAATCTGCAAAGGACTCACGGGCGTATCTGGACCCTCTTGCTAAGCGGCTGAAGGAGATGGGATTCAAATCAGACTTTCTTACAGAATCCGACGTCGACGGGGAGACAATCCGTCTCGAGGACATTGAGAACCTGGATGATCTTAACCTGGACGACGACGACCTGGACCTGGACGATTTTCGGCCGTAGCATCGACGCCTGCCAATAGCCCCGGCCTTTTTCACTTCATCTTCCTTTTTGTGATTGTGGCACAAAAGAATCAAATTAATTATCAGACTAATCTATATGGTGGCATAGAGAATGGGCTTTAATTGTGGAATCATCGGCTTGCCGAACGTCGGGAAGTCGACAATATTTAACGCGCTGACTGCAGCGGGCATTGCCGCTGAGAATTATCCTTTTTGCACGATTGAGCCGAACGTAGGCATCGTACCCGTGCCCGATGGACGCCTGAACAAACTCGCCGCCCTGTACAACACGCAGAAGATCATCCCGACAACAATCGAATTTGTGGACATTGCCGGACTCGTCCGCGGCGCGAGCAAAGGTGAAGGCCTCGGGAATCAGTTTCTCGGTCACATAAGAGAGGTGGATGCTGTCGCCCATGTGGTAAGATGCTTCGAAGATTCAAACGTCGTCCATGTCGACGGTTCGGTAGATCCGAAGAGGGACATCGAGGTTGTCGAGACCGAGCTTATCATCAAGGATCTGGACACACTTGAGCGAAAGATCAAGGAAACGGAGGGGCGCGCGCGGTCAGGTGACAAGAAAATTAAGGAAGAATACGATGTGTATATGCGGCTTTCCGAACACATGAATTCTGGAAGGCTCGCAAGATATATGAGCTTCGAAGATGAACTCCAGCGCGAATATGTTCGCATGCTGCATCTCCTTACGGACAAGCCGGTGATGTACATCGCAAACGTGGATGAGGCAAATGTCAAGACCGGCAACAAATACGTCGAAGTCGTGAAAGAGATCGCCTCACGTGAGGGGGCAAGAGTCGTAATGGTATCCGGCAAGATAGAGGCGGAGCTTTCCCAGCTTGCAGACGATGAGCGGACGGCATTCCTCGCCGATCTTGGTTTGAATGAGTCCGGACTGCAGCGGGTTATCAGAGAAGGATATTCGCTCCTCAACCTGGTTACGTTTTTCACCGCGGGCCCGAAGGAGGTCCACGCATGGACGGTAGAATCTAACACCCCTGCGCCAAGGGCCTCCGCAAGAATTCACTCTGATTTCGAAAAGGGCTTCATACGAATGGAAGTCATCAGATATGACGACCTCATGCGACTCGGATCAGAACAGGGCGTGAAAGAGGCAGGCCTTCTTCATGTCGAAGGGAAAGACTACACGGTCCAGGATGGCGATATAGTGGTTGTTAGATTCAGTGCCTAAGTTGAGTACACACGGTTGCAGCAATGCTTGCATCGGCTGCGATTCCAACAAATCGAAGGAATATTTGGGGAGGTAATTTATGAAAAGGTTCTTCAGACTATCAGCCTTTCTGGTCCTCATCCTGCCCGCTGCACTCCTGGGTCAAACGAGAATTCATGCGGTCAGCTTCTACTCCGAGAGCGTCCATGACACTATGCATGTCGTGATCCTGCTTCCAACCCATTATGACCATTCGCGTTCGTATCCTGTGCTGTTTCTTCTTCACGGCTACGGCGGCAGCCAGGTCGACTGGACCGAGAGAACAAAACTTGTAACCTACAGTGCGCATATCCCGGCTATTATAGTCATGCCGGATGCAAAGAACTCGTGGTATGTGAACTCTCAAACCGACACTAATTCCGGTTACGAAGATTATATGACTCACGACCTGCCGAAATTTATAAATTCCATCTACCCGATCGACACAACCCGCGAGGCTATTGCAGGCTTGTCGATGGGAGGATACGGCGCCCTAATGTTGGCACTCAGACACCCGAACAGGTTCATGTTCGCAGGAGACTTGAGCGGAGCAATTACCATCCCCGGCGTCATCGATTCCGTCCTTGCACATCCGAAGGCTCCGATCCCAAGCGGGCAGGGCCCGATCTATCCGAGCATCGTGAAGGCTTTCGGAGATTCGAACAAGCAGTTCAGGGACGATCACAATGTCTTTGTTCTCCTGCAAAGAGAGCACGACAAGAAACTTCCCTATATATTTTGTGCAGTCGGGATCCAGGACGGATTCACCGGTTTCCTACCCGCGCATCGGCTCTTTACAGACATGCTCCGCAAATACGGAAAATTATACGAATACCACGAAATGCCGGGTGTGCATAACTGGCAATTCTGGGACATGGAGATACAACCGCTGCTCGAAAGGATGGCGGTCATAATGAAGCTGAAGTGATCCCGGAAAAGCAGGCCCTCGGACAGCTGAACTCGGAAATCATTTCCTGCCGCAAATGTCCCCGGCTGGTAGCGTGGCGGGAGAAAGTGGCGCGGGAGAAGGTTGCAAGGTTTTCGAGCCGGGATTACTGGGGGAAACCGGTCCCTGGTTTCGGAGACCCTGACGCCCGGGTGCTGATAGTCGGACTCGCCCCCGCCGCACACGGCGCGAACAGGACGGGCCGGATGTTCACCGGCGACAGGAGCGGAGAATGGCTGTACAGGTCTCTCTACAAATTCGGCTTCTCAAACCAGGAAAGCTCCGATTCCACCGACGACGGCTTGAAGCTGACCGATTGCTACATCACCGCCGTCATAAGGTGTGCCCCGCCGGCAAACAAACCCTTGCCCGGAGAAATCGAAAACTGCAAACCGTACCTGCTGGACGAAATTACTCTTCTTAGGAACGTAAGAGTGATCATATCGCTCGGAAAGATACCGTTCGATAATACTCTCGCGTCGCTAACCGGGCTCGGTATAGCAAATTTCGACAGGAGACCGAAATTCGGGCACGGAGCGAAGGTCCGCGTGAACGAAGGACTGACGGTTATCGCCTCTTATCATCCCAGCCAGCAAAACACGTTTACGGGAAAACTCACCCGGCCGATGTTCGAGTCGGTATTCAGAAATGCCAGAAGACTTTTAGGGTAAGTCAAAATTCAAAAGTCAAATAAGGAGACGATGCTGGAAATCAGACTCCCCTCATTCACAAAACCTTAGCCCATTTTTGACTTTTCACTTTTGACCTTTAACCTCATTTCAAGACTACCATCTTCTTCACTGCTGACCAGTCATCCGTACTGATTCGATAGAAATAAACCCCGGATGAGACCTGCAAGCCGTTCCTGTTAATACCGTTCCATGTCAGCTCGTTGTATCCCGCCGGATAATTCCCGTCCGCGATCCCTGCAACTTCTCTCCCAAGCAAATCATAAATGACAATCCTGACACGCGATGCCTTCGGAAGCTCAAAAGCGATCTTTGTCGATGGATTAAACGGATTCGGGAAGTTGTTGTAGAGTTTATAGTCCTTCGGTGCGGCAACCGATACCGTCATTTCTTTTGTCCACTTCTGACCATCGGAGGTGCTTATCACCGCCGTCAACGTTGTGTCTTTCCCAATGGGAGCTTCCTTATCGACGGAGAACACGAACTCGGCATCTCCTGAGCTCTCTGGGGGGATATTTTTCAATAGCACCGTGCTTGATTTGAATTCGAGCCATGACGGGACATTGGTGAAAGCCACAGAAACCATCTTTGCTCCAACGCTCGAACTGTTTTGAATGACAAGCGAGATCGTGTTTCCTGTCGATGCAAACGGGATTTGCCAGATGAGCGCCTTTGACGCCATTACGCTTTGCATCATTTGACCGCTTGCATTGTTCGAGGCATGACTTGGAGTCTGAGCAATCGCACTCCCGAAGAGGATCACGAACAGAATTCCAATCTTTTTCATCTGAGTATTCTCCTTCCACGCTCCTTAACTTCTGAACTTCTTAAGTTCTCACTAGTGACCTCAGACTTCCGGCCACTCGCTCACTCATCCTGCATCCTTTCTCCTGTTTACTACGGTAGTTTCCTGATCAGATACTCCGCGTTATACTTCAGCAGCGCATACGCCTCACTCGTTAAGTGTTTCCCGTTCTGCGCCTCCACTTCATTGACAAAAGCATTAAGAATATTTCTTGCTGCCGCGGTGTCACCGGCGACAAGCCTGTTCCCTGCATTGTCAAGCTTCGAGTCGAGGCTGTTGGCAACACCCTGATTGTCTATCCAGCCGAGAGAAAGAGCCTGGTGCTTGTACGAAATAAGTGTGTCTATCCATGACGACGCGGAGGAATCCAAAGGAGGTGCAGTTGGTCCGATTGTCCAGCCGTGATAGTTGACCGCATTTTGCATCGAGTCAACATAGCTGGTTATCACGTTGTAAATCGAATCTTGTGTGGCGGTTGTATCTTGGTCAATGTCAGGGTAGAATTCATAAACGTTGAAATCGGGATAGGCTGTAAATGCTCTAATTCCCGGAAGAGCTTTGCTCATCATAGTAAAACCGTTCACACTCGAGCCTGGTCCTGGTAAGAGCGTATCCACGCCAAAGTTTGCAACCGAATTGTGTGCTATCGCGACATCCCAGTTTAAGCTTGGCAACTGAGGGAAACCTACGGACTCCACGGCATTGATCGCCGGTGGGTAGTAACGCTTAAATAAAGTTTCTTCAAAGCTGTTAGCAAACTGTAGTCCCAAGGTATCGTAAATGATCGAACCAGAATGACGTCTAATATCAATTTCAAAAATCCAGACGTTTCCTTTATTGTTTTTCCGATTTATGAGCGTATAGTTATAGTAGTAAAAGTGCAGCGATGGGTCGTACGATATCCTACACGGCAATGATACACTATATAGAAAGGGATAATCTAGACTCAAATTATCTTGAGCGATCAGTGTTCTCACGTTGTTCTGAGCAAACAGCTCGCCTCGAAACAAACCTACCAATGATAGCAAAGCAAAAGTCATCTGTCGCATCTAAATCCTCCTTAATGTGCCTCGTAAAATTCATAATGAACCGATCTCCCCTCAGGTATCCTATATCCCTGATGAAAATTCATCCACCGTTGCAATTCTTTTCCTAATTTAGTCATCATGGCAAGACTTGGATGATTGGAGTTATACTCCTGATATAGTCCTCCGTTATTAATATCAACGCTGCGGCCTATACGATGAAGTTGGTGGGGAGATCGCCAATCAGCATCAATGTCATATACCCCTCCCCATGGCAAGCTCATATCATTTAAACTGATTTTAATAGGGACACCACCTCCTGCAGGCGATGCTGACCAATCATAAAAATCTAAAACTGCCAAAAATAAACTGTCCCCCATAGCAGGTGTGCAATAATCGTTATCCGGATGATTATTAACTGCCGCTTGTGTTGCTTGTGCAAGAGTATATGGCTCCTCGCCCCTAGGCAGAAATATTAAGTCCCTGAAGTTAACCAGTGCAGGCACTTGAACGTTTAAATTCACCGTATCCTTCACGGAAGGATCGGATACCAAATAGGCAGTTATGAGGTATGTTCCGGAGATTTGCGATGCTACATATTTGTCCACAACAGCCATCCCGTCCTGGTCCGTTGTCAGTCGAATAGATGGACCGCTCGCACCCTGACCGTAAAAAGTCCCCTGTAAAGATGGAGGAGGTGTAACATCACTGCTCGCAGCGTGAGCGTGGCCGCCTGTGCCTTTTTGATAGTCCTGAGTTATTTCCACTGCGGCATTTTTCACAGGGCTCCCTTGAGCATCCGTAACCAAAACGGTAAAACCACGTTCGGGTCGGTAACCAACAAGGGTATTTGCCTCGTTCTTATATCCTGGCCTTGTTGTTACGCCGCCCGGCAGAAGAGTTGGCCAGATCGACCATGGAGCATGGCTCAATATCTTCAGGTTGTAACCTTGCCGGTACCTTAAACGCAATATCAGCCAATCCCCAGGATATTGGATGGCTCCCCATGTATTGCTTTCCCAGCAGTCATCAGAAGGATGTCCGTGTAAATCAACGCCCCCAATAATCGTTCCATTCGGATACTCGTAAAACCAGCCCGTGCCAGTGGCTTCCCATCTAGCTTCGTAGACAAAACTCAAGGTGTCTCCCTTATTAATCTTGATCACATAGATGGAATCTGGATGGTTGTCAAAATTATACCACCAGTATACATATCCAGACCAGATGAAGGTAGCATATTGATCGGTGCATTGGTTATAAAAGGGGACCTGAGAGCTAAATACTTCCGCATTTCCATCAGCCCCAAAGAACGGAATCAGATCAAATCGATATCTCAATGTATCATTTACAGAAATCTTTACGCATGCTGAATCCGGCAATGGGGAATCAGCTATTTCGTCAAGTTCGTATGGACCTATCATTATTGCACCGGTTTCCGGAGCCACAAACTCGCCGTCTGTTTCCACACGGGACACATGCCTCGGTGAAATTGATATTGTATCTCTCAAGTGCACCTGTGCCACTACTGGAATGGATAGGACACAAGAGAATACTAATGAAAATACCAGAAATTTCCCCACCCATATTGACAAGTCGGCCCAAAAACACAAACTGACACGTCACAAATAACTGAAACTGATCGATCCCGTTTTCATCGCCAGACAACCTCCCGATTTGCCCTTGCACGGCCTCATGAAAACGCCCTGCCGCGTACGTTCTTACGTGCTGCGATTTTATTTTTCGATCCAGAAACCTGGACGAAAAAGGTGAGAATGCCGTACCAAACGGTATACCCTCCCGGAATCGGCAATTTACCGGACTCCCTTTCTTGAGAAGGAAAAAACTACCTCCGCGCCCGTAAATATTTCCTCTATCTGTTGCCCCTCTTCCTGAATTCCGCACCGTGAACATTCTGCGATTCCTCCTTCCTATCTTCTCAAATTCACGCTACTTCCCTCTTGCTTCCGACTTCCGATCTCTGACTTCCCACCTCTGAAGTCTGTCCTCTTATTTCCTTCCTTCATCTTCATCCCCTCTGCCATGTCTTGCAGGCAATTGTCCCAGCATCAGAGTTACATCTTCGCTTATTATTTCATAGGCTTCCTGCGTGACAAAATTCTCATGCCTCTTCTTCAGCCCCATGCCTTTACCATGTTCTCCGGCTTGCATTCCACTTGTATCAGCGGTGTCACTATAAGCTTCCGTCAGTCTCCTTCCGAATTTCTCGAGCTCGCGTCTCGCTTCCATTGAATCCTTATGAGCAAGATGCTTGTCAAAGTTCTCTAATTGATGGCTCAGGTCTTCGTAAAAGCCTTTGCCGCCAAGGAGATTCAGCTTGAAACAGTCACTGAAGTCCTGACGGATGATTCGGGGAGTTACTACCTTCATCATGGTCGGTGTTGTCGAAGAGTCGGTAGAATAATTAAGGAGATAGGTCACAGTCTGGTCAGAGTCTATTACGCTCTGCAGACTGAAATTTGTGCTCTTTGACACCGTTTGTTTCATTCCAAGATACCCATTGAACAAGCCAAGTTCCGTGCCAAAGACTTCAACCGTATATGATGTGGCGAACGAGGTGTCCTTCAAGATATGATTGAACGTAAATTCATAGGTTGTGATTGTGTCTTCACCTTCAACTCCGTATCCTGCGTAAGGAATCTCATTATAATATGTTTTTGTAACCGGATTATGTCCGCACATTTTGCCCTGCGAATCTGTAACGACAAATCCAACTGGGCCCTCAAAAAGGATATCCACATCTGCGTTAGTCTGCGCCATGGCCTGAGGTACGGAAATAAAAACAATCGTAATTAATATCAGTAAAATCGATTTCATTTTATCACCTTTATTTTCCCTTTGCCTTTGACACTACAACGTAGGTCCAGAATGTGTGGTAATCTGCTAGTAATGCAGATGTGTCGGAGAACCCAGGATCCATTATTGAATAGTCTCCATTTGTTTTCGCTTTAACTGTAACCCAGTGTTGGTATCCGTACGAGTCCTTGACTTGGACGACGACAAGATCACCGTTTGCGAGATAGCCATCAAGAACAGTCGGATCAGTTAGACTTGTGCCTTCCTTGAAATGTCCATTTCCGTGTCGATCAGTTTGTAAATCTTCACCTGAAACAAAGTCTATAGCTTTCCAGTTTACCGACGCCCCCCAGAACCCGCCATCTGAGAAAGGTCTAACGTTGCCACCTTCGGTGTTCATCCATTCATTCAGCTGCAGTGGATTAACTTGAAAACCGTAAGCACTTAAAACCCAAGCCATATCAGTCAATGCACACCCTCATTGTTGTATCGTTCCATTTGTATGATCGTAAGTAACGTTTTTCCACCGCGGATCACTCTGCGAATACCTCGGGAAGTTGAGGTTGGGACCGCTCCCCTTTATTACCACACTTCCCGTCCCTGTTGCGCTGGGCGTGTAATAGTCGGTAACATTGAAAGTAACTGATGTGTTGCCGCCAGGCGTTGTCCCATCGGCCGTGTAATAAACGTAGCCATATTCAGCTACCGTATAATTAACCAGAAGACTGTTGTTATCTGCTACGCCAAATTTCCGCTCTGTTGCACTCTGCATTACTGAGCGCGGATTCCCGTTGCTTATTGGTAGGCTCGTCGTCACTTGTCCGATGTTCTTATCCTTCGGGTTTACTGTGGCGGATGGTATCGACCAACCGAGATGCCCGTACCCCGGCGGTGAAGCAGAGATTATTACAGCACTATAGTAATGAGTAGATGCGTTCATATCCTGATCACTCTTGTTTTTCGCTTGAACAAATATATGAGTGCTCCCAGAATGCTCGATCGTATCCGGCATAGTGTGAACATAAAAATGATCGACAGGAGGAACTATAAGCACCGAGCCTCTTTTTATAATCCCGTCACTCTCCGCTTGAACCGTTACCCAACAGTTGTTAGAATCAGGAATGACGCCATCAGCGTATAAAGGATAATAACCTATACTGTCTCCGGTCGTCACCACGACAGATCCTAACTTCGTATCATTTCCGGTCAGCCAATCCTCTTTGTGAAAGGACACATACTGACTACCGGAAACGATTGTTAATGTAAGCGGGTCTAGGGGCGACCATGCGGAACTGCTGCAGTCATTGACACCGTACTGAATCATTCCGGTCCAACTTCCCCATTGCACTTGGTTCACCGCTGGAGAAAATGAGAAAGTTGAATAATAAGGTGTTGAAAAAGGCACCCAAGAAACAACAGGATACCAACTCCCTGGATAGTTCTGGCCGATAACATAACGACCAGAATCAGAACCGCTGGTCACCAGCGAGTCATCAAAAAAGAGTTTCCATGAGTAGTCAACCCGCAAATAAAAATCGTACCATGCCCATACGTTTGCTGAAAAATAATATTGCCCAGCTGGGGGCGAAGAAACAGTCATAACGATAGGGCTGTTGGACTGCACCAATTGAGTGTCACTTTGACAATTGGATGCCCAATCCACCTTTGCTTTTGGCGATCCATCCCAATAGAACTCGAATCGAAGAGTATGATTGCTGACATTGCCTCTTTCCACCACTTTCCTCTCCCGTCCCGGTATAATCACTGTGCTCTCCCTTATATGTACCTGTGCCACTACTGGAATGGATAGGACACAAGAGAATACTAATGAAAATACCAGAAATTTCCCCGCCCATATTGACAAGTCGGCCCAAAAACACAAACTGACACGTCGCAAATAATTGAGACTGATCGATCCCGTTTTCATCGCCAGACAACCTCCCGATTTGCCCTTGCACGGCCTCATGAAAACGCCCTGCCGGGTACGTTCTTACGTGCTGCGATTTTATTTTTCGATCCAGAAACCTGGACGAAAAAGGTGAGAATGCCGTACCAAACGGCATACCCTCCCGGAATCAGCGATTTATCGGGAACCCTTTCTTGAGAAGGAAAAAACCACCTCCGCGCCCGTAAATATTTCCTCTATTTGTTGCCCCTCTTCCTGAGATTCGGATGATCCCAATCAAGTTCGATTTCAATATTCCGATAACATCTGGTAGAGCACTTCATCTCACACAATAGCGCAGAATGCGCCTGCTTGAAGTGCAGCTCAGGAAGAGCGATACGACAAACAACCAAGAAGAGAGTTAGTCATGGATGACAAAATTGGGGGTATACCCTCCCGTAGGCTCACGCGTCAGGAGGAAGAGGAGTTATTCTCAGCCATCATCACAGGTTACTTGAAGGACAAGATAGACCTTGAAATTTATCCTAAGGGCATCTCTATCAAGGAGAAGGATAACCCTAGTGCAAGAGAGATATTTTTCCCCTTTGAAGACGAAGACGAGAAGCTGTCGAAATAATTCGAACTGCGTCTACCGTTTGAACGGCTCGGCTCTATCTGTAAAGTCAGGCTTGTAATAATCCTGGCTTTCGAAATTCTGCATCCACCCGTTCTCTAGTTCGAATTTGTCGAGCAGTTCAAGGACCTTGTCGTATTCCGATTCACGAACGTGGCGGCTGAGAAGCGTGATCGAATCAGCCTTATTCGTGGGGTAGTACTGGGACATGATGGAAAGGGCCGTATCCCTCCCGAGCTCTTCCGCTATCCATTTCAGCGTGCTCTCGCTCCCTGCAAGGTCGTTCGGCAAAACAAGATGCCGGATCAGCAAGCCACGCTTCAGAAGCCCGTCGTCGTCAATCAACAATTCGCCGCCGACCTGTCTGTGCATCTCCTTGATTGCGCGCCTGGCAGATTGGGGATACTCTTTGACCTTGGAAAAAGAGTAGCCGTCCATCTCTTCGCTGTACTTCAGGTCGGGAAGATAAATGTCGACGACCCCGTCGAGAAATCTCAGCACGTCGACGGAATCGTATGCATTAGTATTGTATATCAGAGGGAGCCTCAATCCCTTTTCCGCGGCAATGCAGAGCGCCTTCACGATTTGCGGGACAAAATGCGTCGGCGAGACCAGCCCGATGTTATGGCAGCCTTTTTCCTGAAGCTCCAGCATTATTTCGGCCAGGCGTTCGAAGCTCACTTCGTTCTTCAGCTCCGCCTTGTAATTCTGGCTTATCTGGAAGTTCTGGCAGTAGACGCAGCGCAGATTGCAGTTGCCGAAGAAGATATTTCCCGCACCTTTTGTCCCGATCAACGGCGGCTCTTCGCCAAAGTGCTGACAATAGGAACTGACTATCGGAAGATAGCGCGAGTAACACCGCGCGATTTCTCCTTCCTTGCGATCTACACGGCAATCGAGCGGGCAGATGTCGCACGATGCAAGCATCTCGTCAAGAATCTCGGCCCGTCTCCTTAATTCCCCGCTCTCAAATAGTTCTATATACGATGGTACAAACATTCAGAACCTCTCATTCCGTCAATTGATTATCGCTTACGACTTTTCCTCCCATTCGTCCCTGCCGATCTCCGCTTGCTTCAGAATCTTACCGAGAAGTTCTTTCCCAATATCGCTCATAAGGCAATGTATGCCCCATTCGAAGTCCTAGAACAATCCATCCCTCAAGTATTTCCTGCAACTGTTCTCGACAACCTTCCAGTGACTCAGCGTTTGCATACACTCCTCTTAGACTCGGTATCTCACTGTAGAAGGTCCCATCCGACAAAAGCTCATACGTTGCCCGTTTCATGGCAGCTCGGATATACTCTGTCAACATAGCCGACTCTCTGTCTCATTCATTCCAATAATCCAATTACCCATCATTTTATGCCACTTACGGATTTGTGGCCCACAATTCCACTTCCCGTACGAGCGCCCTCGGGGGAAGCTTGATAGCCCCGACGACTATGTCTGCGACATCTTCAGCACGAAGCCTCGCGCCCCTTCCTCCCTTCAGTATCTGACGCGTTTCCCGGTCGCTTGAATCGACCGAACTAGGCGTAACGACGATTACCCTGATGTTGTAATCGCGGACCTCCTGCAAGAGGGCTTCCGAAAAGCCTTCCACACCGAACTTGGAAGCCGCATAAGCGGCCGAGTTCGCCCGCGCCCTCTTTCCCGAAGTCGACGAAATCATGACAATCGTTCCGTCCTGCTTCTCCATCATTTCAGGAAGAACCGCACGTGAAAGGAGAAATGGTCCCGTCAAGTTAGTCCCGATTATGTTGCTCCACTCTTCAACCGACATGTCCGTAACGGCTTTCTCTATATACTGACCCGCATTATTGATGAGGATATCGATTGTCCCGAACTCAGTCAAAGTCTTTGAAAGAAGCCGGTGTACACTCTTTTCGTTAGAGACGTCCGTCTGAACGAATATCACCCGCCCTCCGGTCGAACTTATCTCTTCTGCGGTCATCCGCAGGTCAGACAGTTTCCTCCCCGCTATAACCACGGAAGCCCCCTCATCGGCAAGCCGCCTGGCAATATACTTGCCTATACCTCGCGAGCCTCCGGTCACAACAGCGACCTTTCCGCTCAAATTTCCGTCGGCTCTGGTCAACGGATCACTCTCTTTCCACGATTCGGCTGATTTGGTTTTAGACATCTTACTCAAAGTCCCTTTCGAAATAGCGGCTTGCACCTGCGCTCTGCTTCCTCTTTTTCCTGATCGCTTCCTGAATCTTCTGGTTGAACACCTCTGCAGCGTCGTAATCGTACGAAAGGAGAAGGTGATTCAATGCTATGACCTCCGCAATCACAGTAATGTTTTTCCCGGGGAGAATCGGGAGTTTAACAAGCGGGATCTCTACGCTAAGAATCGAGATGTGTTCATGATCGAGACCCGTACGCGTGTATTCCTGACTCGAATCCCACTCCTCGAGTTCGACCACCACTTCAATTCTTTTCCGTTTCCTGACGGCCCTGATGCCGAAAATACTTCTCACGTCTATTACACCCAAACCGCGTACTTCCATGAAGTGCTCGGCTATCCGCGAGCTTCTTCCTATCAAAATATCTTCGCCCTGCCGATATACATTTACGGCATCGTCCGCTACAAGCCTGTGCCCGCGTTCGACCAAATCGAGCGCGATCTCGCTCTTCCCGATACCGCTTAAACCGACGAACAAGACCCCGATGCCGTATACGTCCACCAGTGAGCCGTGAATCACCGTGCTCGGTGCGAAGACTTCATCCAGAAATTCTCCGAGGAAGTAGACAAGGCGCGTCGTCTCAAGCGTGCTTCTGAAGACAGAGACCCCGTGAGAGGTTATTATGTCTATCAGTTCCTGTTCGATCTCGTTACTGTTTGCGATTACGACGCAAGGAATATCAAACTGAAATATGGTCTGGAGTGCGCGCCGCCGATCCTCAAGTTTCATCGAACTCAGGTAGCGAACCTCAGTGTTCCCGAAAATCTGGACTCTGTTATAGCTGAACAGCTCTACATAGCCGGCAAGCGCAAGGCCCGGACGGTGGACATTCTTGTCGGTTATAAGTTTATTGAAACCGATAGTCCCGTTGATAGGCTCCAGCTTAGTCCTTTCATGCATTACCTTGTAAAGTTCGCCTACACTGACGTCTTTACGCCTTATTTCCTTAGTATCCCATACACGTGATGACATAGCTCTAAAAATATATAAACAAAACCCTCCAAATGCACCTAACCTGAAGCGTCCAAAGGTAACGACCCCACACTTATGGTTTCTCGCCAAGCCGCGAGCTCGCAAAGCGAACCGCTCGTCAACATTCCTTTGCGTTCTTGGCGCCTTTGCGAGAGAAATAACCCTTTCAGTGAGGCATTACGTCCAAAGATGAGACCAGAATATCAGGTCCAAATTGCGGGAAAGACGCTTCCAAATCCGGCTGTGTTCACCATAATTGCCGCTCCAACGGTTCACGAATATGTCCTTGGCGGCCTCTCGAGGCGTTCCTTGTCGGTTTCACTCACCCGGTCACCCCTTTCCGAATGTGAGAATGACCGGTCATTTCAAATTTTTGTTGCATGGCAACAATGCGTCAGAATACTATTCCAAACTTGGCGCGGCAAAAACATTGGGTGTGCTTCTCGTTACTTCTTTTGCCACCCTTATTGGCTTCGCACACTGATTTTCAGGTCACAGAGTCAAATCAAAGGCCGAATCAATCGTGCCCGATAGAGACCACCAGTTCTAATCCCGCCCTATTCCGACCCCGATTTCCGGTTACGGGGTCTCGACTCAAGATTACTCTCCTTCTCTTGACAAAGGAGTTTTGCCAGGCTATACTAATCGTGCAAACCAGGAATAACGACCATAATGAAAAACAATTACTCATCTTGGGAACTGGCGGATATGCTCTCCGTCAACGAGTCCACCGTCAAGAGATGGGCCGACATCGGATACATCAATCCGAGATACATATCAAGGAACCCAACGGCCTGTCTGCCGTTGTGGCGTGCTATCAGGGCGAAGTGCACGACATTGCCATCACCTGCGTTGCAAGTTATCTCATTTCGCAAGGATGGAGGATGTATCATCTCGGTCAGGACATCCTGACAGATGATCTCGCGCTCTTCATCGAAGCCAAGAAGCCCAATCTGGTTGCGATCAGCGCAGACATTGTGGAAGATGAACGGAGGTTTGTTTACGACATCAACAACAAGATAGTCCCTGCCACAAAGAAAGCCGGTGCCATCTCCGTCGTCGGGGGGCAGGCTACCCTCGGATTTTTCGGGCCGGTTGAAGTGCGATCTCCTTTCCAACAATATTTCCGACATCAAACTGCTGTACGAAAGAGTGTCTGACAGAAAAGCTAGGGGCATAAAATGAAAGTGGCGATCACCGGAGCAACCGGGTTTATTGGAAAAGGACTTACGGATATTCTCGTCCGTGAGGGACACGAAGTGACCGTCTTATCGAGAGACGCCGAAAAGGCACGGGCGGTGTTCGACGGCAAAGTGAAAGCATTCAAATGGAGAACGGATAACGAGCAGGAGCTTGTCAAAGAGCTTGAAGGAATCGAAGCTTTCGTCAACCTGGCCGGCGAGAACATCGGCTCGTCTCTTTGGACGGAGAGCAAACGAAACAGGATCCTGGAAAGCCGGCTGTCCGCCGGGAAGCTTCTTACGAATGTCATCGCGTCCATGAGGACAAAGCCCGTCGTGCTTTTGCAGGCATCGGCGGTTGGATACTACGGCTCACGCGGTGAAGAAATACTCGATGAGACTTCCGCTGCAGGCAAGGGTTTCCTGGCGGAAGTTGTCAGGAAATGGGAAGACTCGACAAAAGAGGTTGAATCTCCAGGCGTGAGGCGTGTCATTATCAGGAGCGGAGTAGTTTTCGCTTCGAACAGCGGTGCCCTGCCCAAGCTGGCTATGCCCTACAGATTGTTTCTCGGAACGGTGATGGGCTCCGGAAAACAATGGGTCCCATGGATCCATTATTCAGACGAGTTAGAGGCAATACGTTTCCTGTTGATAAATAAGTCCGCGTCGGGACTCTACAATCTGGTGTCCCCGAATCCTGCGCGCATGAGCGACGTATGCTCTGCCATCGGCAAAGTTTTCGGAAGACCAACCGTCATACACATACCCGGTAGTTTGCTGAAGTCGGTATTGGGCAAGATGGCGGAGGAGACAATTCTAACGAGTCAGAGAGTAAGCCCGTCGCGACTCGTGGAAGCCGGCTTCGAATTCCGGTACGCCAGCATCAAGACTTCTATTCGTCAAATTTTCTCGCACGGAGACGGAGAATAATCACCTGCATAAAACATATGGCGTATCTTGCGGTCGATCTGGTTATCCTCTTTCCTTTCGTTGCGAAGATGCGCGACCCGAAACTCGGCTTCTCAAAACACCGGCAGTCGATTATCGCGTCAACGCTCGTAGTCCCCGCGGATTTCGAGATGCTTGTTGTGGCGGTTAAGTAGAACCGGGAGCGCATAAAAAAAGCGGTCACGAAAACCTACGTGACCGCCGTTGGAACTTAGGTCATTCTTACTCTCTACAGCCTTTCATTCATGCCTGATCTTCTGTTTGAACCGTATGAGCTGACCTTCCAGCTTGTCTATTGCCATATCGACTGCCTTGAAGTAATTGTCGGTCGTTTCGACGGCCTTCAACACCTTGTTATGAACCGATAGTTTTATCTCTACCATTTTGTCTGTGCCGTTTGGTTTGGAGTGTTCATTCAGAAAAACCACGTCGCAATGGACGACTCCGTTGAAGAATCTGTTTAACTTGGAGACCTTCTCTTCAGCGTAGCTTCTCAAGTCCGGGTCAGCCTTGAAGTGTCGGGAAGTGATGCTGATGTTCATAAGATTCCTCCTTGTTTATTCTATTTGTTCTCGGGATCGGGTTGTGGCTCAAAGCCAAATCACCTCGCTCTTGGATGAGATTTTGCGTAGGTCCGCTTCAACTGCTCGACTGACAGATGAGTATAAATCTGCGTTGTCGAGAGACTCTCATGACCTAATAACTGACGGACCGCTTCGAGATCCGCGCCGTGATTCAAGAGATGAGTTGCAAAGGAGTGTCGGAGCGTATGCGGGCCCTTCCGCTCACAATTCGACAACTCGCGAACTCTCCCGGCAACGACACGGTACACGGAAGCAGGAATCATCCTTTTCCCGCTTGACGAAACGAAAAGAGCCTGTTTGCCTCCTTTTGTTTTTGTGATTTCATCCTTCATCCTAAGGTAGTCTCTTACAGCCTCTATTGCACGATCAATAACGGGAATTACCCTCATCTTTCTCCTCTTGCCCAGCACCGTGACAAGCCTGCTGTCGTAGTCGATATCGGATTCGTTGAGGCCGCAAAGTTCGCTGACACGTATGCCGGTTCCATAAAGAAGCTCAAGTATCGCCTTGTTTCGATAGTCGATCGGCTCATTCAACGTGACGTTAAGGATATCCTCGATGGCTTCTTCTTCTATGAAAACTGGAATCGACTTTGCCGCTTTTGGGGTGCTGATGAGACTTGTAAAATCGCGCTCTATAAACTCGAACCTCAAAAGGTATTTCGCGAATGATCGAATACTGGAAAGTTTTTTCCGGACGGTTCTTCTATCATTTCCCCGCTTGTCGAGCTCAACAAGAAAGGCACGGACGGCGTCTTCTGGTGAGACGACTCCGGCACCTGACCGGAAAATGTCGTCAAGGGCTAGTTCTACGCCACCGGAATACTCGAATAAAAAATTGTTAAACTCCCGCAGAGACTGCTCATACGTTAAGAGAGTCTTCTCAGATGCCCCTTTTTCCTTCCTTAAGTAGTCAAGGAAGGAATCCGCAAACTCACGTATGGTTTCTTTCACTTTGCCGCAACTTCAACCTTTTCATTGGTTCCGTCAGGCTTGTCCGAATTGTTTGATGCGTTTGCTTCCTCGGGCGAGAACTCGCTCTCGCATTTTGGACACTTATAATAGTTTCCCTTAGCCTTAGTATACTTTTCCAGAAGGAACGGAGAATCGCCGAGCGGACACGGGAGGCTCACGGGCTTATCCCATGTTGCATAGTGGCACTTCGGATAATTTGTGCAGCCATAAAAGATTCTCTTCTTCCGCGTGAATCGTTGGGCCAGCTCTCCTTTGCCGCAATCGGGACACTTGACGCCGGTGGTAATACTCTTGGTATATCTGCAGTTCGGATAATTTGAGCAGCCGATGAACTTTCCGAATCTGCTATTCTTGAAGATCAAGTCAGCACCGCATTCCGGACACTTGTCCCCGGTCGGGCGGTTGTTGTCGTCGTGCGCATCTATCGGCTTGGTGTTCTTGCACTCCGGATATCTGCTGCAGGCAAGGAATCTGCCGCGCCTGCTCCACTTTATTACCATCTGGGCACCGCAGACATCACACGTCACCTGCTGGCCGTCGACATTCGATTTTATCTCGTCGATTCTTCCTTCGACGCCTTTCACCGCGGTGTCAAACGGCACGTAAAACTCGTTCATCACGTCCAGGTATTTCTTGTCACCGTTTGCAATCTCATCCAGATCCGACTCCATCTCCGCGGTAAACTTAACGTCAAAAAACTCGGGAAGGTGGGAAGACAGGATCTTATTCACGTTCATACCGAGATCGGTGGCAAAGAGCCTGCGCTCTTTCAGCTCCACATAACCTCTGTCTTCAATAGTCGAGACAATGGAAGAGTATGTGCTCGGCCTCCCGATTCCCAGCGACTCAAGTTCCTTCACGAGGCTGCTTTCGGTATATCGAGCAGGCGGTTTGGTGAAATGCTGCCGCGGGAGGATTTCCTCCAGATCCACATTCTGGCCCTCTTTCAGGCTTGCTGGAAGTTTGAATCTCTGGAGTTCTTCACCGTCTTCATCCGGCTTCGATAGATCGGCGTCCTCTGTCGTAATGTCATAAACTTGCAGGAAACCGGCGAATTTGACCCGGGAATCAGTAGCCCGGAACACGAACCTGGCATTCGAATCTTCGGCGGCTCCTTTTGAAACCGTCTGGCTTTCTATGGATATGGTGATCTGGTCATAGACGGCCGGGTTCATTTGAGACGCGATGAACCTCTTCCAGATCAGGTCATAGAGCAAAAACATTTCACGCGGAAGGTGCTTCTTCACTTCCTGCGGCAAATACTCCATATGAGTCGGACGAATTGCTTCGTGTGCGTCCTGAGACGCCTTCGACTTCTTGAAGTGCCGCGCTTCCTTAGGCAAGAACTCCTCGCCAAATTCACTCTTTATATAATTGCGTGCGGCGCCAATGGCTTCGTCGCTGATACGGGTAGAATCCGTTCGCATGTATGTAATCAACCCGACCCTTCCCTCCGGACCGAGTTCCACGCCTTCATACAGCTGTTGAGCCAGTATCATCGTCCGCTTCGGTGAAAAACCGAGCCGTGTCGAGGCGGCCTGCTGAAGTGTGCTGGTGATAAAAGGAGGTGCAGGGTTTCTCTTCTGCTCCTTCCGCGATATGGACGCTACAACATATTCGGAGGACTTGATCTCGTCGGAAATACTAGCGGCACGATCCTGGCTTTCGATGTAGAACGATTTTCCGTTTTGTTCTTTGCCGTTTGCGCTCCCTTGAGGGTCCTTCAACTCTTTCCCGTCGATGGAATAGAGCTTCGCCTCGAACTCCTCGTTCTTTTCCGTCTGGAATTTGCCGAGGACGGACCAATATTCGATTGGGGAGAATCCGCCTATCTCGGTTTCCCTTTCGCAGACAAGCTTAAGTGCGACTGACTGCACCCTGCCCGCAGAGAGACCTGGATAAACGGCCTTCCATATCAACGGACTTACACGGTAGCCGACAAGCCGGTCCATCACCCGGCGGGCTTGCTGCGCATACACGAGATGAGAATCGATCTTGAGCGGCTTTTCCATCGCCTTGGATACACCGGATTGAGTTATCTCTGTAAAAAGAACTCGGTAGATCTTGTTCGAATCCTGTTTGAGCTCCTCCTGGATGTGCTGCGCAATTGCCTCTCCTTCCCGGTCAGGGTCGGTAGCTATGTAGACTTGCTGAGCCTTTTGTGAAAGATCCTTCAGCTTCTTTATGATTTCACTCTTTCCCCGGATGGTCTTGTACTCGGGTTCGAATCCTTTCTCGACATCGACGCCCAATTTGCTCTTCGGCAGGTCCTTTATGTGCCCTACCGACGCTTCGACCACAAAATCGCTTCCGAGATATCTATTGATCGTCTTAGCTTTCGCCGGCGATTCAACAATTACAAGCTTTTTTGCCATTTCAGAGGTCTACCAATCTTTAAAAGAATGTTCTAACTGTAAGAGAATTCTTTGTGCTTTCAGTTGATTGTGTCGGAACTGTTCAGCATTATCCGGCTCCCAGGTTTGCTGGGTGTGTTATATTCGAATAACACGCTTGCTACGATCGACTTTACTTCATCCCTGTCCACGGTATTCAATCCGGACATCAGAGAGCGTTCAATTATATTCTCCAAATCAAGCTGGTCTATCAACCCGAGTTCGTACATTTCCACCAGGAAGCCACGGGCTTCCTTTGTCATTATCTGGCGCTCTGCATCGTGGAAAATTCTGTACGACCTTACATGTGGACTCTTGACACGCTTAAGTGGTTCGCGGACGTTCATCTTGTCATAGATCCAGCTGAGTGCCGTGGAAATCTCGGTCTGGCTATAACCGCTTTCCGTTAGTTTCGACACGTCAACTTTGGAGATATCTCGCGCCTGCCGCAGCTCCCTCATCAGAAAAACTATCAATTCTATGATCTTTTCCTGCATCTATTTTTTATCCTCAAAACTAATATAGGTTGAAAAATTCCAAAGTCAAGTTACGCCATCATGCGCTTATCATAAAACCGCTCAATTAGCTCGTTTTCACGCTTTCTCATGCGGAGCTTTTCCGAGCGAGTCTTGTCCTCCCAACCTGTCAAATGCAATACACCGTGGATCAACAACCTGAGTACCTCTCTCTCGAGAGGGACTTTGTATCGCTTCGCTTGAACAGCTGCACGGTCAACACTTACGTAAACCTCCCCTTCTATCGTGTCAGATCCGCTTAAGTCAAAGGATATAACATCCGTCCTGTACTGGTGGTTCAAGAATTTCACGTTAAGATTGAGGAGGTAATCATCATCGACAAGAACGAGGCTGATACCATCGGCCTTTTTCCTCTCCTCCCGGACGATCTGACGTACCAGTACAGCTATCCGCTTCCGCTGAATCTTCAAAGAGCGGCCCGGATCAGCGAACAGCTGGATTTTCACTTAAAGCTTGTCTCCGCGAGGGAAAGGGCTATACTGCTCAACATGACTTCCGGTCCGAATCGCGTGAAATCGCCCGATAAGACGCTCTTGTCGACGTTCGCATACAGGGAGCATCCGGCTTCACGTTCGATTATCAGTCCGCTTATCTTGCCTTCCGCTTCCGAGTAGAATGTGACCTCACCAAGTAATTCTGAGGCAAGATAGCCCGTGCACTCATGCAACTGAAGATGGGAGTTAATAGTGTAGACGGAAACCAGGTTTCCCTTCCGTTTGCCCGTTTTTATGGAAGGATAGATTTCGACTGCAAGTTTACGTTTTGATTTCTTATCGTACAATTCAAGGCGGTAGAAATCGTCTGTCTTGACAGGATCTACCTTCAGGACTTTGCCGACATTCTCGATATCTTTCGCCTTAAATTCAAAGCTCATTATGAATTCCTTAGATATAATACATAAAAAAAACCGATGCCGCAAAGGAATAACGACACCGGTTTTTCAAATAGCTCTGGCCTCAGTCTATTTTACAGTAACATTAACGGCTTTTAGTCCTCTGGCACCTTCTACAATTTCAAACTCGACCTGGACTCCTTTGTCGAGAGTCTTGTATTGCTTGTCTGTTTTTATGTCGCTGTAGTGAACAAAGACGTCTTCACCGTTGTCCTGCTCGATGAATCCGAAGCCTTTCTTACCGTCAAACCACTTTACTTTACCGTTGGGCATTGGGTACACCTCCTCCTAGTAAGACAGCAGCTCCGGCGACCGTGAACCGGCACCCTGAAAAGGTCCAGCGTGCGGAACTTCAAACGGACCTGATAAAAAATTCGACTGTCGGTCGCCTTTGCCGCTCAGAGTCCGTCTGACACATAACCTATAATGCTCAAAAAGAATTCCTGATCTGCAACTCCGCCCCCCGAATGCCTGTGTTCTCCCATGGAAATCATAAAACCAATCCGAAATCAGCATCGCTTCTTCCACGTTCCTTAACGATATGTGAGTGCTTGTTTTCCGCAAATTTCGAATAAATTTAGCCCGGCACAAAATGAATGTCAAGCTTCTAGCGATCATTCCGGGATATTCCTCTCTGTGTCGGTACCACGGACGCTCGCGTTGAATTCCTTGAGAACTTCTTGCGCTCTTGTTATCTGATCATCGAGGACATAAAACCTGGCCGGCTCAACCATGGGATATGTCGCCAAAAAATATTCCCCCGCGACATAGTAATCGATTTCCGAATCATCCAGTAAGGACTTAAGAAGCGCGATATCACCCACGTTCCGGGTTGAAAACACCTTTGTATACCTCTTGCTTTCCAGAATTCTTGGCGGATCAACCGAATAGTCGAGAAACGCCTCGCAATCCGGACAGTGGAATTGTCTAGATTTCCGCTCTTCCTCCGAAAGCTGTAGTTCGCTCGAACAATTTGGGCAGTCAACGCGGGGCGGGAGTACTACTTCAGATGCCTCTTTCTTCATGAGCATCTGGCAATCTGGGTTCTTGCAATAATAGTATTCTTTTCCCTCGTCCAGGCACGACTCGCAATACCATCTTCCGCAACTGTGACAGACTGACAGCGCTTTTTTGTCCGGATGATTCGCACAGCTTTCCATCTTGTCTACCCTTCACTCTTTAAGTGGAAAAGAAATCCCAGCCAATCAAACGGCAGGCAATACCCACCGAATCCCGCCCATGCCGCCACGTTAATTCATCTCTCATCTGACATTCGGCTTCTATGTCAGTAACTCTCATCCTGCGACGGGAATTTTCCCTTTTTCACGTCATCTATATACCGGAGAAATGCACCGTGCATTTCTTCCGCAACATTTGCGTAATGACGGACAAAGCGAGGTTTAAACTCCTGCGTCAACCCTACCATGTCTGCATACACGAGTATCTGGCCGTCACAGGACGGACCGGCTCCGATTCCTATCGTAGGGACTTTCACTGCTTTCGTGACTCTGGCGGCAAGCCCGGCAGGGATCTTCTCGAGAACCACAGAAAACACACCTGCGGTTTCAAGCAGCTTCGCGTCGGCCAGTATCTGCGCCGCTTCATCCTTATCCTCTCCCCGTGGCTTATATCCGCCGAACTTATTTATGGATTGCGGCGTCAGCCCCAAGTGTCCCATCACCGGAATCCCGATTTCCGTCATGCGCCTGATAGATTCCGCGATTGCCTTTCCCCCCTCTAATTTCACTCCACTGGCGCCGGTCTCCTTCAGGATCCTGCCCGCGTTTCTGAGCGCCTCTTTGGTTTCCACCTGATAGCTCATAAACGGCATGTCTACTATGACCAGCGAACGCTTCACGGCACGCACCACAGTCTTGGCATGATAAATCATCTCGTCGAGTGTAACAGGAATCGTCGTGCTGTTCCCCTGAAAGACGTTAGAAAGAGAATCGCCGACCAGAATAATATCTATCCCCGCCTCATCCAGTAAACGTGCCGTAATTGCATCGTACGCGGTGAGTGCGGCGATCTTCTCGCCCTTCCCTTTCGATTGGATTATGGTACGAGTCGTTACGGCTTTCACCTTATCTAAAGCTGCCTCAGTTTTGTCCGGCATGTTCGACCTCTCTTTCTGATTAGCCGTCTGCAATCGGTTGTTCATCGATTCTCGAATTGTGCCGGGGCTCCGGAGAATTGCCCTTCGGCGGAAACACTTCCACTTTCGTGAGTGAATTCGGCACCGAGGACATCTTCGAATCCTCTTGCAACCGCGGCCTTCACTCCCTTCTCATCCACATCACTTCCAAGAATCTCTCTCAGCGTCACCGTATGTTCGTCCAGACCTTTTCTCGTCTTCTCTTTGAGCTCATCGCTGAGGCAAAGATACTTCACAATTTGCTTGTGAAAGTCTCCGATCAAAATCGAACCATGCTGCAGGAGAATATCGCCGAACCTGTGCTGTGCGCTCCCGACGAGTTTCCTGCCCCGGTATTCTACTTCATAGAATGCGGAGGTTGAAAAACACGGGATAGTGGACGGATCGCGAAACAGTTTCCTGAAGTCGGCAGAGCTCTGAGACAGCCGCAGGTCGGCACCCAGCAAACGGAGGCCTTGTACTAAGGCATTGCTGATCAGGTTGTAGCTCTCGCCGATCGACTGGCAGGCAGTTCGCATTACCACCGAGTATGTTAATTCATCTGCGTGCAAAACCGCTTTCCCTCCGGTAGGCCGCTTCACGACCTCAACTCCGTCATCTTCCGCGAGTGACACATTTATATCAGAGGAATCCTGATTCCTCCCGAGAGAGATACAGAACGGATCCCAGCCGTAGAATCTCAGGACTGGAATTCCGGTTCTGCCGAATTGCCCGATCAATTCCAGGTCAAAATTCATGTTGAACGTCCCGCTGTGCCTGCCTGAATCAATGCAACGCCAGCCGCGGCCTGCCACAGATTCATCGGAGCTCAAACCGGTGCCCACCCTACCCTCTGATGATTCCGCGGGAAGAAGCCTTAACAAAGCCCAAAATGTCAGAGGCTTCGATTGAGTCGTGAAATCCGCTCTCAATTTTCTTAACTGCCTCGCTCACCATCATGCCCGATGAATATAAAACCCGGTATATGTTTTCAATCTTCTCAATCTGTTCCGGCGTAAAGCCTCTTCTGCGCAAGCCGATAATATTCACGCCTTCGTACCTTATCGGTTCACGCCCCGCAAGAATGTACGGCGGGACGTCTTTAGTGACTCTAAGCCCTCCGCCGATCATCGAATGCGCCCCGATGTTTACGAACTGATGTATCGGCGTCAGCCCGCCGATAGTAACCCATTCGCCGATATGGACGTGCCCCGCAAGAGTCACCGCATTTGCAAGGATGCATCGGCTGCCGACTCTGCAATCATGGGCGACATGAACATAAGCCATTAAAAGGCAGTCGGATCCGATTACCGTCTTTCCGGTTTCTGCGGTCCCGCGGTGCAGTGTGCAGTATTCTCTGACCACCGTATTATCGCCGAGTTCCAGAATAGTCTTCTCATTCCTGTACTTTAAATCCTGAGGGGCATTTGAGACGACCGCCCCGTGATGTATCGTGCAGTTTTTCCCAATGCGGGCGCCGTTGGCGACATACGCAGACGAAGCTATCTTGGTGCCATCACCTATGACGACATCGTCTTCGATAACGGCGAAGGGACCCACGGTGACATCGTTGCCCAGTTGTGCCTTTGCACCGACTGCTGCTCTCGGATCAATCGAAGTGGACATTCACTAAATCACTTTCCGCCGGAGGGTTCGCTGTTTGCATCGACAATCGCCGCCGTCATCTCTGCCTCGGCTACCAATGTCCCATCCACAAAAGCCTTGCCTATCATCGTCGCTATTTTGCTCCTTCTAGAGATCATTTCGACCTGCATCACCAACTGGTCTCCGGGAACCACGGTCTTTCTGAACTTCACGTTATTCAGAGACATGAAGTATACCAGCTTCCCGTCGGCGTTTTCCATTCCATTCAACAGCAGTATTCCTCCAGTCTGAGCCATTGCCTCGACAATCAGGACTCCCGGCATTACGGGCTTTGAGGGGAAATGTCCCTCGAAGAAAGGCTCGTTTGATGAGACGTTCTTTATTCCGACGACCTTCTCCTCGAGCTT
Organism: Bacteroidota bacterium; assembly: GCA_023480735.1. Taxonomy (GTDB): domain Bacteria; phylum Bacteroidota; class Ignavibacteria; order Kryptoniales; family JAKASW01; genus JAKASW01. Next base: position 104,642 of record JAMCXB010000052.1, read on the forward strand.
GAAGTCGACGATCTTGTCAACCAGCAAAAAAGGATACCGATGCGGGAGGATTCTTTTTATGGCATCGATGTCGAATATTACACCGGCCGTCTTCGTGAACTGGTATTTTTTTACAATCTTCTTCTGTTGATACAGCTTCCGGATTTTTCTCGCAAATTCCACGTTGTGCAGATGACCGGGTCTGGCAGCAAGTATCTGAGCCTTCATCGGGGCACCGACCAACGCGAGATCGCCCAGCAGGTCCAGAAGTTTATGACGCGCAGGTTCATTCTTGAATCGGAGAAGCTTATCGTTTAGGATCCCGCTCGATCCGAGTATCACGGAGCCATTGATCTTAAGCTTCTGCGCGAGTTTCTTGAGCTCTTCGGGTTCCATCTCGTCGTCGACTATTACTATGGCATTGTCGAGGTTGCCGCCCTTGATAAGACCGTTCTCCCTGAGCATTTCGACTTCTTTCAGAAAACAGAATGTCCTGGCAGAAGAAAACTCTTTGACAAATTCCTCTTCCAGAGAAAACAGTCCGGTGTGCTGGCTCCCGAGTGCCGGGTTCCTGTAGTCGATCATGATGGTAGCCCGAAAATCATCAAGAGGAAGAGCGACCATCTGTACTTCCTTTTTCTCATCAAGATATTCCACCGTCTGATCGATTATCAGGTAATCTTTTGGGGCGTCTTGTACGGTGAAGCCCGCACTTAGAAGTGCTTCGACAAACGGCTGCGCGCTTCCGTCGCCGACGGGCGGTTCTGCGGCATCAAGCTCTATGGTTATATTGTCGATCTCCAAACCTGCGACCGCGGCCAGGACATGCTCGACCGTGTGAACCTTGACGTCGCCGATACCGAGAGTGGTTCCCCGCGAAACATCGACCACAAAATCTGCAAGCGCGGGAATCTCCGGTTTCCCCCCGACGTCTGTGCGACGAAAGACGATACCGTGGTTTTCGGGTGCGGGAAGAAAAGTAATGGTGGATTCACATCCGGTGTGAAGCCCGACACCCGATATGGAAACTCTATTTGCAATAGTACGCTGTTGGACAAGCATCTATATGGTTACTCCTTATCTGTCAGTTTCTCAATCTTGTGCTGCAATGCTGTAAACTCTTCGATGATCTTCGGCAGCATCCTCAACGCCCCCTCGATCCGCTTTGACTCACGGAGATCCTTGGCAGGAGAACCGAAATATAGCTTTCCCGGCTCTCTTATGGATTTGGGAATACCCGACTGCGCGCCAATTGACGTCCGGTCGGCTATTTCCAGATGACCGGCAAATCCGACTTGACCTCCTATCACGCAGTTCTTGCCGATCCTGGTGCTCCCCGAAATTCCGGTCTGCGCCGCAATCACGGTGTTCGCCCCGATGACGACATTATGAGCGACCTGGATCAGGTTATCCAGCTTTGCTCCGTTGCAAATCCTTGTCTCTCCGATAGTTGCACGGTCAATCGAGCAGTTGGAGCCTATCTCGACATCGTCCTCAACGACAACAATTCCCATCTGAGGAATTTTCTCGTAGGTCCCGTCTTCTTTAGGTGCAAACCCGAAGCCATCACTCCCGATGACCGTACCACTATGCACGATAACCCTTTTCCCGATTCGGCAGCCCTGATAGAGCGTCACGTTCGGATAAATCAGGGAGTCTTCACCCACTTCGGTTTGCTCGCTTAGCACTACGCCGTGGGAAATCCTGGCTCTGTCGCCTACCCTCGCTCCGTCATGCACGCTGGCAAACGCACCTATTCGCACGCCGTCGCCGAGGACAGCGTTGGGAGAAACGAAAGCAAGCGGATGTATTCCGGGCGGAAGAGGCTCGCGCGGGGGCAGAATCTCCTTCATCGCGAAGACGAAGGCTACGTATGGATCTTTTGCGCGCAAAAGAACGAGGTCTGACCGATCCGTCTTAAAACTCTCCGAGACGACAACGGCAGACGCTCGCGTGGTCGAAACATACTTCTCGTATTTAGGATTAGCAAGAAAAGTAAGTTCCCCGGATTTAGCCTCTTCTATTTTTCCGATCCCGGTTATCTCTGCATCGCCATTCCCGTCGACTGTTGCTCCGATAATCCGGGCGATATCGGACACCTTCATCAGTGAATGCCCGGCGGTGCAGGAGCAGGCTGGGTTGCCCCGGGCAGTGTAGTCCCAGGCTGAGTAGTCGTAGGAACTTTCAGCTTGTCGAGGACCAGCTGAGTAACGTCATACTTCTCGTTGGCATACATCATAAGGATCTGGCCGCTCTTATCGAATATGTAATCGTAGTTGCCTTCTTTCGCAACATCCTGGATCGCCTGCATAATCTTTTCCTGGACGGGCTGCATGATCGCCTTCTGCTGCTGGTACAAATCGCCGTTCTGACCGAACCGCTGGTTTCTGAGGTCGACGATCTTCTTCTGCATATCGCCCAGCTTCTGTTCTTCCTGAACGCGGGCCTGCTCCGGAAGGATGAGCCGTCTCTTCTGATAATCGTTGGACTCCTGCTGCAACTGGTTCTGCATTTTGTTGATCTCAGCTTCCCATTGCGAGACCAGAGCATCCAATTTACTCTGGGCCTCAACCGCCGCGGGCAGTTCCTTCATTATCTCCTGCGTGTCCACCCAGCCTATCTTCTGCTGGGCAAATCCGACAGCACTCGATGTCAGCAGCCAAGCGCCGACGAGCAACCATATTTTCAAACCGCCTGCTTTCATATGAACCTCATTTTTTTAGTTACCTGATCGACTTAAGATATCCAGCACCTTGTAGGTCAAGTCGTAGGCAGGATCAGCGTACAGGACTACCGCCAGGTCTTCACGTTTATCCAGGACGTATTGCATCTTCTCCTGTTTAGCAACCTTGGCAATCACATTGTAGACCTTATCGCGAATAGGTTTAAGCAACTTTTCACGCGTCTGATCGAGTTCTCCACCCTGACCGACTTTCTCCTGACGGTAATTGAGAATCTGCTGCTGAAGACCGTTGATTTCCTGCTGCGCCTGCTGCTTTGCCTGGTCGGTCATCATTCCTTGCTGCTTCGTATATGCATCAACCTTGCTTTGGTATTCCGTAGACATCTGGTTGACGGTATCGCTCCATGCCTTCATCAATGCATCAAGCTTCCGCTGGGCAGCCTGGGCCTCCGGCAGCTGATTCAGAATGGTAGCGGAATTGACATAGCCTATCTTCATTGGAGCATCCTTCGGCGATACGGCAAACATGAATCCGAGAGCCGATAAAATTACCGCGGAAGAGAGCAAAACGACGAATTTTTCTTTCACTTGTGACCTCTTTTTTTGTTTATAATCAAATTAACTAACGCTGAACTCAAAAACTCTTGCCGAACTGAAATTCAAAATGCCAGCCCGATGGCGGCCCACCCGGGGCGACGGGATCAAAACCGTATCCGTAGTCAAATCCGATCAATCCTATTGGGTTGATCATAACTCGCGCCCCAAAACCGGCGGCCCGGTCAAGCTGAAAAATGTCTGTATGGTTCAGATCGGTGTATACATTTCCACCCTCGGCAAACAGAAGCGTATAGAGCGGAATAGGATCCTGAAGAAGAGAGAACCGCAGCTCTAATGTCTGCTTGAACATTACCTTTCCTCCGATCGGCGTCCCGCTGGCGGTGTTGGGAGACTTAGGACCGACCATCTGATCGGGGTAACCGCGCAACGGAGTCGTTGAAATATAACCGAGTCCGGTGCCGCCCATGAAGAAGAGGTCTATCGGATTGATATTTCCGTGGTTTGTCATAGAGCCTATTACGCCGAAGATTGTCCCGCTGTAAAGAACGACCCGGTCGCTGCCGAGAATCGGCGTATAGAAATCCGCGGAAAATACGTGCTTGTGAAAGTTTATCGTGCCGGGCAGAATCGGACCGCCGGCTATTTCATCTGTCAACGAAACACTGGAGCCCACGGACGGGAATATCGGGCTGTCTGTGCTGTTCCTTGAGATGACTTGCGTGAGGCTTATCTCGTCGTATGAACCTACTTTGTATATCCCGCCTCCGTTGGCAATGTTGTTGTTTTGCACGGTGAAGATCCAGTCGGTTCGGAACCAGTTATCCGGCCATCTCAACCTTCGTCCCACGCTCACCGAACCTCCGGTCATTCGCAGGTCGTAGTAATATGTCTGGCGGGTGTCGAACACGTTGACTCCCAGTGACGTCGGTGTGTTCATGAACCACGGCTCCGTGAATCCGAGCTGGAAGGTTCTGTAGTAGGTGCTCACGCCGAACTGCCAGTTAAAGTTCAGGCTCTCTCCCGCACCGCCCTGAAGCGGGTGTCTTATGTCAAAATTGTTGAAGCTTATGCCAACCGCACCGGTAAAACCATACGCCTGGCTGTATCCCACGGACATGTTAAATGTGTCGCTCGACTTCTCCTTGACCGCATATGTCACGTCTACGGTAGAGTCGTTCACGATGTAATAGTCTGGCTTGATCTTCTCGGGATCGAAGTAGTTCATCTGCGAGAGCTGCCTGACACTTCTGATTATCATTGCACGGGAGAAATAGTCGCCGGGTACCGTGAAGAGTTCCCGCCGGATGACCCTATCCTCGGTCTTACTATTCCCGCTGATAAGGACCTGTCCGATGCGAAATTGATTCCGTTCATAAACCCTTATCTTCAGGTCTATAGAATCGGGCGGAATGCGGACTTCTTCCGGCTCAACGTTGAATGTCAGATAGCCGCTGTCGAGATACAGTGAAGCAACATCGGTCTGAGCCTTGTTGCCGCGCAGATTTTCGTCAAACTTCACCTTGTCATAGACCTCGCCCGGCTTGAGGCCAAGACGCTCGTTCAAGACGCTCGACGGGAATTTCGTATTTCCTTCCCAGACGATATGCCTTATATAGTATTTCTTGCCCTCGTAGAGATCGATATGAATGTACATCCACTTCTTATTCTGGCCGTACCATATTGAATCCGAAAGAATAGAGGCATCGATGTATCCGTTCTTCCTGTAAAGGTCGAGCAGGTTCTGTTTGTCATCCTGAAACTTTTTCGCGTCGAACTTCGAACCCTGCCAGAACATCCACCATACATCCTGGTGAGTGTCCTTCATCGCTCCCCGCAGCTCGCCGGCAGAGAAGTCTTTGTTTCCGCTAAACGTTATGGATTTTATCTTTACTTCTTTGCCCTCGTCGATATTTATATCAAGATTAACGCGTGCACCGGCGGTATCGGTGACCGGCACAAGCTTAGGCTGAATCTCTGCCAGGAGGTATCCCTTGTCGGCATATTTCTTCTTGAGATTATACACGAAGGTACTCAAGTCCTGCGGGTTGACTATTTGCCCCCTTACAAGGTTTATTTCGTCCTTGATATCCTTCTCGCTAAGCTCATGACTCCCTTTAATAATGATATCGTTCAGCCTGGGATATTCTTTGACTCTGATGAGCAGGAAAACTCCGTCCCCGATCTTGTTGTCGATGAGGATTTCGACATCCGAGAAAATTCCCAGCGACCAAAGTTGCTTAATCGCCTGGCGAACCTTGTCCCCGCCAGGAGTAAACTCACTTCCCACCTGCAGACCCGAATATCTGATAATAGCCGCGGCATCCGTGAGCTTATTGCCCTCGACGGATATTCCCAAAATTTTCAGCGGCTGAGGCTTTTGTGGGGTTTGGGCGTACACGGCAGCTGTCAATGAGGCAAAGGTCAGGAACACAAAAAGATACTTCATCCTACTCCGATTCTTTCCAGTGAATTCATTTTATAATATATGCGAACAATGCGCCTCTCAGAAACCGCATGACATTAACTCGTTAGACGCAGGAAATATCCGGCGGTTACTTTCATGGCACGAGGTGATTGAATCATCAAAACGTTTGGAGGTGTTTAACCTGCTCACTTACAAGCCCGAATCTGCGCTCTCGTTTCTGAAAATCGCTTATTGCTTCGTACAAGTGCCTCCTACGAAAATCAGGCCAATAAACTTTTGAAATAAAAATCTCTGTATACGCGATCTGATACAGCAGAAAATTGCTGATGCGAAACTCACCACCGGTTCTTATGAGCAAATCGGGATCCGGAAGCGAGGCGGTCACCAAATAATTCGAAAAGAGGCTTTCATTTATATCCTCGATCGATATTTTGCCGTTTGCAGAATCAGCAACGATTTTCTTGACTGCCTCGGTGATTTCCCATCTTCCCGAGTAACTCAATGCAAGATTCAAGTTCAGTCCGCTGTTGCCCTTTGTGCGTTCAAAAGAGTCACTGAGCTCCCGTTGTACTCCTGCCGGAAGTGAATCAAGATCGCCAATCGCCGTCAGCCGAACGTTGTTCTTGTAGAGTTTGTCCGTCTCATCCCGAAGCGCCTTGACGAGGAGTCTCATCAATGTCGAGACCTCCTTTTGAGGACGCTTCCAGTTTTCCGTCGAGAATGCATAAAGCGTGAGACATTTGACACCAAGTTGTCCGGAAGCTTCGACGATGTCGCGCACCGAGCTGACGCCCTCACGGTGGCCTGCAACACGGGGGAGAGCACGCTGCTTCGCCCACCTCCCATTCCCATCCATGATAATGGCAATGTGTCCGGGGATGCTTCCTCCGGCTTTCAGTTCGTCCTGCAGACTTCTATCATCAGAGCTTAGAGCGATCAAACTTTTCGCCTCATTTTTTGCTGTGCAATTTAAACCCGCATGTAGTAAAAATCAAGGATTCCAACGTCTTCCGGGGGGCTTAACATGCAATTCTGCCGTGAGTTACAAGCATGGCACGGCGCAATTCTATCTCCACTGAATAACCTCAGTTGTGTCCGTATTGAGACAAAAACAGGCCGCACCGGTAGAATCAGTCCTGAGCAGGCTGATATTGTGTCGAGAAAGCCTGTCAAGAACTTCCGAAGATGGATGGCCGAACCTGTTTCCCGATCCTACCGATATTACCGCATAGGAAGGGTGAATTGCATCTACAAATTCTTCCGACGAACTCGTCCTGGCGCCATGATGGCCCGCCTTATAGACGGAAGCCGCAAGGAAGCGGCCGTAGTGACGGACAATCTCACTTTCGACATGGCTTTCGACGTCTCCGGTAAGAATTATGCTTTCATCCCCGACACACACTTTTAGGACAATTGAGCCGTTATTTAGACGGGTTCTATATGATGAACCGCCCGTGCCTACATACCTGCGGTTCGGATGAAGGACGTAAACCCTATGAACCGCCCCCGAATCCAGAACAAGACCTGCCATTGCGGTTTCCGTAGGAACTCCCAGAGCTCTGACAGAAGACATTGTGTTTGTCCAAGTCTTCGAAAGGGAATGCTGATCCGAGTAAATAAATCTCCTCACTTTCAATTTTCGGAGGATCGATACGGCGCCTCCGATATGATCGCTGTGCAGATGCGTTATTACAAAGTAGTTCAGCTCCTTCACTCCTCGCTTCTCGAGAAACGGGAGAATCACGCGCTCTCCGCTGTCGTAGCCGCCAAACTTCATTCCTGCATCCACAAGCATGTTCCTGCCATTTGGGAGTTCAACGTAAATTGCATCTCCCTGACCGACATCAAGCACAAAAACTCTTGCCTCGGGCTTCCCGTGCATCAAATTCGAATAAAGAAGAATATTTGAACCCAGGAGGATTGCAAGTACGGCCTTTTTCCAGAGGATGTCCTTCCCGAAGCCCGCCACAGCAACCAGCCAAAACAGATAGAGCAAAACAAATCCTAACCCCGGCTCGCCAATCCTTGCACTGCTTACTCCGAGAGATCCGAGTACCGAATTGATCTGCAGTATGGAGAATCCCAGCAGTTGAGCTGCTGCTCCGTAAATCGATGCAAGAGGGGTGGAGATAAGGCTGAAGAAAACGAACGCGAATGACATCGTCGTAAAAAGACCAGACATCGGTACTATGAGCAGGTTTGCCAGGATACTCACCAGCGACACTCTGCTGAAGTAGTAAACCGTCAACGGAATGGTGCCGAGCGTCGCCGCTGCCGTCAAGATGGAAAGAGAGGTAATGGAATTTGCCAAAGGCCTTTCCGTCAGAGTCGGATAGCGTTTGTGGACCATCCCAAGTATTCTTTCGTAAAAAAAGGCAATCGACAGCACTGCGGCAAAAGAGAGCTGAAAACCGGGGGAAAAGAGTTGAGAGGGGCTGGCCGTAAGAATCACAAGCGCGGCAAACCCAAGCGAATTGAGGACATTACTCCTCCTTTGAAGAAAAAGTCCAAAGAGGACCACGATAGCCATCAACACTGCTCGTGTAACGCTGGGTACGGTCCCGACCACAACGGCGTAAAGCAGCAAACAGGGTGCTATCACGAAGAAACGAAACCTGCGTGGGATCCTAACCAGCGAGGCTATCATCATCAAAATGGCGGTGAAGAAACCGATATGAAGGCCGGACACAGAAAGTATGTGAACAGTACCCGAGTTAACGAATTGCTCACTGATACTTTCGTTAATGCCCATTCGTTCGCCGATGAGCATTGCCCTTGCGAGCTCAGCCTCATCGCCGCTCATAAACATCTTTATCTTTGAGCGAAAGAAGTTCCTTATCGGCTCAATCAAGTTCCGCCGAACATTCACTCCATCATCATGGCACAGAGAAAGGATGTCCTTCCTTTTCACGACATACAGTCTGCCGACGATTCCGTTCAGCTCATAATAGGACTTCAGATTAAATTCACCGGGGTTCCTCGCTTCCGAGACATTCCCCGCCTTACCTGCAAAGACGATTCTATCCTTCGTCTTCAGGTCCATCCTGAACTTGGGAGTGAGAACAAGATGCCCATCTATCTTTTTCCAGCCGTTATCATAACCGAAACAATCGGTGAGTTTTGCCGACGCTGCCGAGGTGTCACGCGGCGCCTCTTCCACCGTTCCCGTAAAATAGCGGAAGTGTGACAGATTCGTTGGATTCACTGCGGCCAGATTGGTACTCATGTAGAATGCGAAAGCGAGTGACAGTGCCGCGTAGATTCCCGCCGCGGGCAGACCAGAGACCGCCTTTCTTCCGATTGTAAGCCAACCCGACGAAACGATAAATAACACAATCGCTACCGAAAGGAAGATGAGCTGATACGGCGCATACTCCTTTCCGATAGCTATGCCGATGGCTGCAGCGATCGCCGCCCTGAACGCCGGTAAATGCTTCACAAAACCGCCCTGACTTCAAACAATTAAATCAACCTGAAATTTGCAGTCAAGTGGAACTTCAATATGGGTTCGACTTCCCGCATAAATTTCGCGAGTTGCGGGAACCCAAGGTATCCAGGCAATGTTTGCCATGATGGGACGGAGCAGCTCGACTACATAAGACTACTATGGCTGAGGAATTGATTATGAGGACGGGATCAGAAAAAGGAGGAGAAGAACATGAAAGGGTTAAAGGTTGCACTGTCTGTTCTCTTGTTCGGTCTGCTGTACAGCACGGCAGGCGCGCAAGTCTTTTTCACGGCTGAGTTAGACGGAAGCCAGTCGGTACCTGCGGTCAGCACACCAGCCACCGCCACGGCCTGGGCAGTGTTGAACGCTAACACCAACAGACTCACATACCGCATAACTTATGCGAACCTCTCCAGCAGTTTTCTCGCAGCTCACTTCCATCTCGGCGCTCCAGGTGTCAACGGCGGGGTGGTAATGCCCATAAATACATTTGCAGGAAACACCGCACAGGGGGAATGGACCAATATTCCCGATTCGATAATCGCGGATATGATGAAAGGCGACATCTACATCAACATCCATTCCTCTTTGCATCCTGGCGGAGAGATTCGAGGACAACTGGAGCCGGCGCCGGGTATCGGCGTAGCAATGACGCTGGATGGAGCACAAGATGTGCCGGCGTTGAGCGTCAACGGCACGGGAACCGGTTGGGCTCTCTTCAAACCGGGTTCGGACACGCTCATGTATGAGGTCACCGTATCCGGTTTGACATCCCCGATAGTCGGGTCTCATTTTCACCTGGGCGCAGCCGGCACGAATGGCCCGGTCGTATTTCCATTTACAATGACCGACAGTACCACCTCAGGGATCTGGGTGTTCCCCGATACGATGTGGATGCCGCTGGTGACAAATTCCTTGTATGTAAACGTCCACACGCAACAGAACACCGGTGGGGAAATAAGAGGACAATTCATGCTCGAGCCGTCGGACACGATCTTCCTGACCTCCTCCATGAACGGCAGCCAGGCGACTCCACCGGCGGTGACAAGCGGGAGCGCGACCGCATGGTCGATACTCGATGTCCCCCCTTCCGGCAGCAGTTCATACGGATCTTCCACTTCTCCATCACCGCAACTTACTTACCGGATAACCTACGCAAATCTCGACAGCACATTCCTTGCAGCTCATTTTCATCTCGGAGCGCCCGGAGTCAGCGGAGGCGTCGTGGAACCGATCACGACTTTCAGCGGCAATACGGCACAGGGAACATGGTCGGGAATTCCTGATTCTATCGTCGACGACATACTGGCTGGAGACATTTATATAAACATACATTCATTGAAGTATCCTGCCGGCGAGCTTCGCGGACAGCTTCTTATGGCGACGGGCATACCGTTCTCCATCAGTCTCTCCGGCTCCCAGGACTCGCCTCCAATCAAGACTTACGGGACCGGAACAGGCTGGGCAATCCTCGATACCACAGGCTCTAATCTCACCTACGAGATAACGCATGCCAGCCTGTCCTCCGGCACAATTGCGGCGCACTTTCATTTAGGTGCAGCCGGAGTCAACGGTTCCGTATTGACCCCATTCGGTTACGCCGACAGCACCGCATCCGGGGTCTGGACCTCACTACCGGACAGCGCGGTTACCGATCTGCTGAACGGAGACGTATACGCGAATATCCACACTACGGCACATCCATCCGGCGAGATCAGAGGACAAC
>JAMCXB010000050.1 GCA_023480735.1 Bacteroidota bacterium
GTAATTCTGAACGCGACGTCCGAACGGAGTTCTTCCGGGAATTCCTCCAGCACATCGGCGGCCAGCTCGGACGCAAGGTGGCTCATTATCAGCGCAATCGTCTGGGGATGCTCCTTTTGCAGGAAATTCGCCAGCTGTTTCGGCTCGGCTTTCTTCAGGATCGAAAAGCCCTTTACCATCGTCAGCTCTTTTACCTTCTCTATGACTTCGCCGGCTTTTAGCGCCCCGAGAGCCTTCTCGAGGACGGAATGGGCATACTCCAGCCCTCCCTTGACAATATATTCCTGTGCAAGGCTGAGTTGCTGGAACTCCTCTATCACGCGGTTGATAACACCGGAGTGGACACCCTGCATGTTGGTAATCTCTACGGTCAGCTTCTCGACTTCGCCCTGGTCGAGGTGCTTGAAAATATGTGCGGCGCTCTCCACATCGAGCGCTATCATGAGAACTGCAGCCTTTTGCCTGCCGGTCAGCTGTTCGAATGTAATGGAGGATCTTGAAACTTCTTTACCCATCACTCCCCGCCTTCAGTAAGCCAGACTTTAAGAAGCTTAGCAGCATCCAGGGGTTTTGTCTGGATATAACTGCTCACGTCTTCTTTTATCCGAGTCGCTCTTAGTATTTCCTCGCTGTACTCGATCGCTTGAATCCCTTCCAGGCGCTCTCCGTGATGCTCCGCTGAGGAGGCGGCAGTCGACATCGACGTTTTACCCTGGGTCAGTATTGCCATCGGTTCGGTCGGCGCGCTTTCATTCTTCTTTAATCTCTTGAAAATTGACAGGAAGACGATGACTGCGCCTATCATTGCCACAAGTATTACAAGCTTGTCCGAATAGTCCTGTATCCGGAATCCCTGGTTCTGCTTGAGCAGAAACTCCTGATCGCTGTTTTCGAAGGGAACGTTGACCAGAGAGATATCGTCACCTCGCGTAGCGTCGAAGCCGATCGCGCTCTTGACGATGTTAGTCAACTGTGTAAGCTCTTGCTGGTTTCTCGGAGTGTACTCGACCGTCCTTTCCTTCCCCTTGTCGATCGCCGTATATTTACCGTTCACGAGAACAGCTACCGAAAGCCTCTTCACGCCGCCCGTGCTGCCTACTATCCTCTCTACCGTCTTGCCGACGTCGTAATTGGTAACCGAATTAGCCTGTGATTGGCCGGTTGAAGACGTATCTCCCGGAACGGTTGCGCGGTTTTGCATCGTCTGTTCGCTGAGCACAACGCTGTTCGGGTCGTACTGCTCGGTTGTCTTCTCGACCTGATTGAAATCAAGATCCGCCGTCACACGCACTATCGCATTGCCCGGCCCCAGAACCGCATCGAGCATCGTCTGAGCCTTGTTGGCCAGGTACGAGTCGACTTTATCCTGCACATCGTATTGCGCCGATGTCATCGCGTCAACGCCATCGCTCTTTCTTGACAACATGTTCCCGCGAGAGTCGACTATCGTTACATTGTTTGCATCCAGCCCTTCGACGCTTGCCGCGACGAGGTGTTGTACGCCGCTGATTTCTCCAGCACTCAGATGTGCGCCATCCCTCAGTTTCAGGAAAACCGAGGCGGTGGTTTTCTGCTGCTGGCTCTCGAAGAGAGCCTTCTCCGGTATGACAATGTGAACGCTCGCGCCCTGCACTTCCTCGAGTTGGAGGATGGTCCTCTCCAGTTCCCCTTCAAGGGCCCTTTTGTAATCGACTTTTTCGGTAAAATCCGTCATCCCAAACGTGGGTTTGTCGAAGATCTCATAACCGACCGTGCTTGATTGGGGAAGCCCTGCACCTGCCATCTGCAAACGCAGTTCGTACACCTTGTCCTTTGGAACCAGTATCGCTTTGCCGCCCTCGCTTATCTCGTATGGAATAGACTGCTGCTTCAGCTTCTCCATTATCTTCGAGGCGTCCTTGGCCTCCAGGTTGGAAAAAAGCACCCCGTACGTCGGTTGGTTTGCCCACCTTACGAGCAGAACCAATGCAATTATCGATACAATTACGGAAAGTCCTATTCCGACCTTTTGCTTGAGAGTCAGCTTCTTCAGTACAGAGCTGAACTGCGAAGAAAAACCTGAAAGGGAGTTTGCCATGTTCTACTAATTCACACCTGCATTTGCATTATCTGCTTGTACGCATCAAGCATCTTGTTCCGTACCTGCAACAAGAGATCGAAGCTGACTTTTGCTTTCTCCATTGCGATCATCACTTCATGAACGTCCGCCGCCTGTCCCGACGCCATTTTGTCCATGGCATCATTAGCCTTGTTCTGCAGATCATTAACGTTATTTACAAATCCGTCAAGGGTCTGCTCAAAACTGCTTGTGACATCCTGCGCGCTCTTGCTCGCCGAAATATCCGGTGACATCTGGCTTAGCATCGACTGAACATCGCCTACTCGCATCTTACGCCTTTCGGTTTATTATTTGCCCCGGTTCAATGGAGGCCTTGATACCGTTGGGAGAATAAGTCTTATGTGAATTGATTTGAGATATGGAGTCGGGGAAAAGTTTGGCAAAAAAGGCCCTCTCGGCACTTGTCAATCCGGTATGAGGAGAAACCCCCGCACTTTGCCCCTGTGATTTCTGTGGTGCCGACGCTTCTTTCGCACCTGCCGCAGATCCCTTCCCGGAGACCGCGGACACATATGAAATGTTGCTAGATATTGAACCAACTTTCATCTTTCACCTCAAATGTCAATCGAGTCTTTGATGATATTCTTGGAAGCATTGATAGCGGTGACATTCGCCTCATAAGACCGGCTGGTCGTAATCATGTCCACCATTTCAGTCACTACATTTATCTTGGGCTCATTAACATACCCGTTTGCATCGGCATTAGGATTAGAAGGATCATAAACCATCTTCGTTGCAGTAGGATCCTGGACGACCCTCCCGGTGACTTCCCTTACGGTGTAGTCGGGTACGGCTATGCTGGGGTCGGTTAGCTGCATGTGACCCGGACTCGATGTCTCCAGAGGAATAAGCTGGCTGCTGAGTTGGTCGCCGAACGAGATCGCTTTTCCAGGCACAGCCTGCACGACCTGCTTCTCGTACGGCTGTCCGTTTGCGCCCACCGTGTCGGCATTAGCAAGGTTGCTCGCTATAGCATCCATCCTCTTGCGCTGTAACGCAAGACCTGAAGCGCTGATATCGATTGCCGAAAACATGTCTCCTATTTTCATCACTATTGCCCATTTATGCTTTTGTCTATAAGGTTCAGTGTATCCGACATAAGCCTTGCGGCCAATTTGAACTTCAGCTGGTTCTTCGCAAGGTCTGCCATCTCCTGCTCGATACTGACATTATTGGCACCGCTCGCAAGAAAACTGTTCGGGTCGACTTTCAGCTCGGGCTGCACCTGCTCAACGTTCCTGCTGAGTGAGACGTCGTTGTTCGAGTCTGCAATTGCGCTGGAGAGTTCGTTCTGGAAACTGACATATACGCGCCTGTAATTAGGAGTCCCAATGTTAGCTATATTGCTTGCGATTGCCTTGTTCTGGATGGCAAACGCATCCATCTCTTTCTCGAGTAAGGGAACTCTGCTCCTGTCAAAAAGATTTATCTTCATTCTCAAACTCCCAGATAATTTGTCAACGAATCATCTTCTGCGCCTTCAACAATAGTATCGGCTTCCTCATCACCCGTTATAATAACCGCCACCGCAGACGCGGCAGCAATCACAGCTAATAGAATCAAGACACTTTTCATTCCGACGCTCCTTTACTCCACGCACTATCTTCAACGTTTGTGCCAATGGGAAAACAAATATTCTAGTCGAATTTGGGGCTGCTCTTCCGCTGCTTGATTAATATTCTCCATCACTGTGCACTATTCACCAGACCGCTCTTCGCCCTGCCTGGCTTACACTGCTTCATCAGGATTCCGCTCGCTCATTGAGACTACAACCGGATGTTGCAACTCAAATACTCGTCACAAATTTGCTGCACACAAGGAGGAACCGCAGGCTACTATTGTTCAAACTCCCGGCTAATATTCTGCATGATCGGGGTCCGTCGGGATACAAACTTCAGAAAACACAAGGAATTCCGAGGAAATGGTGTGGCACACCAATTGTGATTAGCAAAAGCGAATGCCTATGAAAACCATATTAATACATGAAAAAGATGCCGAGCTCCTCTCAGCGTGGGCAAGTTATCTGTCTCAAGATGATCTGGCGGTGTTCACTTCGGCCGATGCACTTGAAGCGGCAGAGATTGTATCCATGGTCAAAGTGGATTCGGTAGTTATCTCTTCCAACGATCCAGCCACTTTTCTTCTCATTGCGGGAGTCCTGAAGGGCAGAAAAATGCCGGTAAACGTCGTGGCGATTTCGCAGATGCATTCTTCAGCGCTGCAGCTGCTTCTCGAGACTGAAAACTTCGTCAGGCTGGAATCCCCATTCACATTTGGCACACTCGAGGACGTAGTGAGAGGTGCCAATCTAAAACCAAAGGCGATGCAAAATGCTCTTGCTTAAGAAGACTTCCGTTTTGACTGTTTCAGCAATCGTGGCTTTTATGGCGATGCTGGGAACACCTCGGGCGGCCGGAACGAGTGCTACTCCGCTCCAGTCATTGTATATGATGAAGCAGCTTGTGCCCAAAGTCACCACAGTCGGAATAATTTGGAATCAATCGACAATTAACACCTCCAGCCTATTGCCGGAAATAAACCGCGCTTCGCTGTCGGTAGGCGTTAAAGTCGTTGTCGAGGATGTGGAACAGATACAGGACGTATCGGCAAAGTTCAGGGATCTCGTACAGAACTATCATATCCAGGTTCTTTGGATATTGCAGGATGACGATCTCTACGGGAGTTCGATTGTTAAGGGATATCTCATCAAGAATTCGACTTTGAGCGGTGTTGCACTTTTTGCGCCGGGCACCGATTGGGTGTCTGCCGGGGCATGTGCGGCGTTGATGTCCGTAGGCGGAAATGCAAAGCTCTTTGTTAACCAGAAAACCCTCAACGCGCTCGGGCTGACGGTCCCTCAGCAGTACGCGCAGACGACTCAATTCCTAGCCACGAAATAAGAGATACTAATGAATACGAACCAATTTTTAGCCAACGCAAAGCTACGCAAAAAGTTTTCGATCCTACTCGCCGGGATAATGCTCTTCGCATGGGTTCTCCTGTTTGCCTATTCGAGATACTCATTGAACGTCACGGAACAGCAGTTCAACCAAAGAGCCATTCTCTTGGCTGAGACTATGGGCGCTCAATCTCAGTACAGTTTGATGATGGGCGATGCTACCGGGTTATCGGAGTCACTGAACAACGTGATTTCGGCGGGAGACGCCCTTGCCGGTGCATTTTACGACCAAAACGGGAAGTTGCTGGCGCAAGTAAACTTCAACTCCGTCGAATGGACGCCCCCTCAGTTTGCTTCCCTGACAGAATCCATGCAGTCGTCGAAAACGAACGGCGGTGTTCCTGTAATTATCGCGGCAGAGAGGATTGTAAATAAATCGACGCATCAGACGCTTGGATATGTTGCGGTCGCCACATCCTCTCAGACACTGGAGGCCGAAAAGGACAGCGGGTTGCTCCTTTCTGTAGTTACATTCGTCATCTTCGCCATGTTCGGCTGGCTTGCCCTGGTCCTGTTGAGCAAAGCAATTACAAGCCCGGTGAACATTCTGAAACAATCCGCCCAGAAGGTGGCATCCGGCGATTTTCAGGTAAGGGTCGAGCTTAATCAGGGTGATGAAATCGGCGAGCTTGCCGCTGCATTCAATATAATGATTGAAAACAGCAAGAAGTCTATGGATGAAATTAACCGGAAGACTGAGCAGGCCAACGAAGCGAGAAAGTTCGCCGAAAAGATGCAGAAGGATTCCGAGGAGCAGCAGGAATATCTCAAGATGCAATTCGGGAAAATATCAGCGGTGATCGAAGCCGTCACTAAAGGCGACCTCACAAAAGAGTTGGCTGTAGAAAAGGACGATGAAGTTGCGACGCTGATGCTGAAGATCAACCAGATGATACACGACCTCAACTCACTCATTGGAGAAGTACATACTGCGGGCAACTCTTTGGCTCAAGCCTCGGCACAGATTTCCTCGGCAGCCGAGGAAATGTCGACGGGTGCAGGTGAACAGGCGAGCCAGACTCATGAAGTCGCCACGGCCGTGGAGCAGATGTCAAAAACCGTAATAGAGTCTTCGAAGAACGCCAATGAAGCAGCCGAGATGGCAAAGAAAGCCTCCGAGCTTGCGAACGTCGGCGAGAAGGTATTTCAAGAGACCATCAGCGGGATGGGGAGAATCGCTCAGCTCGTGAAAAAGTCGGCGGAAATCGTAGATACCCTCGGCAAATCGAGCGCGCAGATCGGAGAGATTATCCAGGTTATAGATGACATAGCGGACCAGACAAATCTTCTTGCCCTTAACGCAGCTATCGAAGCGGCAAGAGCCGGAGAGCAAGGACGCGGGTTCGCCGTCGTCGCCGACGAGGTCCGCAAGCTCGCGGAACGAACGACCTCGGCCACGAAAGAAATAGCCGGCATGATCAAAAGAATACAGCAGGAAACCACACAGGTCGTCCTGGCGATGAGGGAAGGCAACACCGAGGCAGAAAACGGGACAAAACTCGCCGACAAAGCGGCCAATTCCCTTTCTCAGATTATCGCTTCGGTAAACAGCGTCGTAGGTATGATAAACCAAATTGCTGCTGCCAGCGAGGAGCAGTCTTCTACAAGCGAACAAATTTCACACAATGTCGAAAGCATATCTTCAGTCGCAGGCCATGTCTCCACCGCGACAGTTGATCTTGCACGCACGGCAGAGAACCTTAACACTCTCACCGAGCACTTAAGTGAATTGATCGAACGTTTTCACCTTGACTCAAGGACGGAACAGAAGAGTTCGTACGCTGTCAGGGAGAACGGTAAGATTGTGCCGACGCACAACGGCCATTCCAACGGGACAAAAAGGAGCTAAGAAGTGACTGCAAACAACCAATCGAACGAGACAATCTACCAGCTGGTCAGCTTCGTCGTAGAGGACGAAGAGTTCGGAGTCGACATCCTGAAGGTACAGGAAATTATCCGGACCGTCGAAATAACTCGAGTTCCCAAATCACCGGAATTCGTCGAGGGCGTAATCAACCTTCGCGGAAAGATCGTCCCGGTAATCGATCTCAGGAGACGATTCGGAATAGAGAAGCGCGAACGCGACAATGAGACGAGAATAATTGTCGTCGAACTTACCGACAAGGTGGTCGGCTTCCTCGTTGACAAAGTCAAGGAGGTCATCCGGGTCGAAAAAAGCATTATCGAACCTCCGCCCGAACTAACCACCAGCATCAGTTCAAACTACATCACCGGTGTTGCAAAACTTCAGGACAGGCTGCTGATTCTGCTCGATCTGGACAAGGTCTTGTCCGGAGAAGAACAGGAACACCTATCCGAGGTTGAGGCAGGCGGAGTTGTATAGTTACACCGCATTTACCGTTTAGATCCCTTTCCGACAAATCCGTAAACGAGGTGGGCAAACCTATGCACTGGATAAATAATATCCGACTTTCGACACGCACCATTATCTCTTTTGGCACTGCTGCTGTGGTGCTGGTGCTTTGCACTTTGTTCCTTACAAGCACAATTGACAAATACGCTGCAACGGGCAGCAAAACACTGCCAAGAAATCTAACCGGGCTACAGGCTTACGACGAACTATATGCGTATTCGCTGAAAGCTGAGTCGGCAGGAGAAGACGCCCTCCTGGACGACTCTTCAGCCGCAGCAAAATACCAGAGCGCTGCCGACGGATTCACACAGGAGATGGACGCATTGCTGAATAAGCACGATGCATCGGACACAGACACATTGACGGAAATATCGCAAATCTGGAGCGCCATACGACAAAGACAGGCGCAGCTGCAGAGTTCAGCGCCGTCGCGATACGCCAGGAGCAGACTCGCTTCTTCCGGCGATTTGAAGGAACAATACTCAAACCTTCGGGCAAAGATCTCTCCATTGTCCGAATCCGGAGCCGAACGGATTTCTCTTGCCGGGCTGCAAGAAGTAAACAGTGCCGCGCAACTCGACCGGGTAATGTGGTATCTTACGGGTTTCCTGGTCATAGCAATATTCGGCGCCGCCTTCGCTTGCTACCGATCTCTGATTGTCCCGCTGCGACTCTTTAAGGAAGTGACGTGTAAAATATCCGACGGGAAGTTCGGTTCCCTCGTCGACTTGAAGACAAAAGACGAGTTCGGAGAACTTGCCGATTCGTTCAATGGCATGTCTATGGACATAGCAAAGCTTGCCTCCTATTTGAACGCAGTGGGAAATCCCGTCTATGCAGTCGACAGACAGTTTACGGTCCAGTTTGCAAACTCCGCGGCCCTCCGGCTTGCGGGCAAGGAATATGACGACGTGGTCGGAAAAAAGAAATGCCATGATGTTTTCGGACTCCCGTTCTGCAAGAGTGCCAGCTGTCCGGTTTCAAGGGCATGGGACGAGAGAAGGATGATCACAGGCGAATCGAACGCGGTGCAGAACGATAAAGAAATCCCCGTCCTATATCAGGCCGCGTCCGTTCTTGATCTGGAAGGAAATGCGATAAGAGGAGTCGAAGTACTGACCGATATCAGTGAAATGAAGGCATTCGCCAACAAGCTCGAAACTCAGCGGTTGTATCTCTCAAAGAGCGTGAACAGTCTTCTCAAGGAGATGAGCCGGTTGGCCGAGGGCGATCTAACCGTTGCCATGGATGTCAAGGAAAACGATGAGATAGGGAGACTTTTTGACGGCTTCAACAGGGCCGTTTCGAATTTCAGAACAATTGTCGAGCAGGTAATCCAATCGGTTCGATCGACAGCGGGAGCTTCGTCAGAGATCAGCAATTCAGCGGAGATACTTACTGCCGGCGCACACGAGCAATCCACCCAGGCCGGCGAGGTGGCGGCGGCGGTCGAAGAGATGACGAGAACCGTGATAGACAATGCGAGAAACGCAGCCGGCGCAGTCGAGGCAGTTACGGAAAACGGTAAGGTAGCGCAGGACGGTGGCGAGGTGGTCCAGAGGGCGGTACTCAAGATTAAGGAGATCGCAGAAGTTGTCAAGAAGTCAACAGACACCGTCAATCAACTCGGCCAGCTCAGCGGCGAAATCGGCGAGATCGTCTCGGTAATCGACGACATTGCCGACCAGACAAACCTCCTCGCGCTAAATGCCGCAATAGAGGCAGCTCGCGCCGGCGAAGAAGGAAGAGGGTTCGCGGTTGTCGCTGACGAAGTCAGGAAACTCGCTGAGCGTACATCTCAGGCGACGAAACAGATTTCATCGATGATAAAGAATATCCAGGCCGGCACCACAGAAGCTGTGGAGACAATGCGCCGCGGAAATGAGCAGGTCACAGAGGGCATCATGCTGGCGGACCAGGCTGACGAGTCATTGAAAAATGTCGTCAGCAACGCGCGGAGCATCATTGACATGATCAATCAAATTGCCGCCGCCAGCGAGGAACAGTCGTCGGCAAGCGAGCAGATATCCAGAAACGTCGAGGCCATTTCATCGGTATCTTCCGATTCGGCAAAAGGAATATCGCAGATCGCAAAAGCGGCAGACGGCCTCAGCAAATTGACAGTTGATCTGCAGAGGATCACAAGCAAGCTCATAGTTGAACCAGACAGGAACCTTGCATTCAGCTCTCCCAAATAATGAACATTTTACAAATATATATAGCGAAGAACATCAATGGAAAAACTTTCACGTCTTAATATCACAACAAAGATTATATGGGCGGTAGTGTTATCTACGGCGCTTTCACTCGCTTCAGCTTTAGTCGGGAATTATTTCTTGATGGCGGTTTCAACATTTCTTTGTCTTACGATTGCGTCGCTCACGGCTGCGGGTATAAGAAAAGAAATCAACGCATTAAGGAAAAATGCCGAGATCATCTCGGACGGGAATTACGACATACCGTTCGACGAATCCTCAATTACAGAGATCGGCAGGCTATCAGCGTCGATGAGCAGGATGGCCAATCACTTCAGGGACGATTCTGCCGTGTCGCACAGCATCCAGACAAGTATAGAGAGCCCTCTGTTCACTGCCGACAAAGACACAGTCTTAACCTTTCTAAACAAATCCGCATGTGAGCTGATGGACGTGGTTCCGGAAGAAGTAGTTGGAAAGAAGACCACAAAGGAACTCTTCGGCTCGGACAAGGCCACGCGGAGCGCGCTGGCAGGACATTCTATGTCCGCCTATGAGGTCAACATAAGAAACCGCAGGGGCGAATCAATTCCTGTGATAGCCAGCTCGGGTCCTCTCAGGAAGTCCAACGGAGAAATCGTCGGGTCGTTTCTTACCTTCATAGATTTGCGGCAGAGTATCACCAAGCAGCGAGAATACCTCGAGCAGCAGGTAAAGCCCATTGAGCAGGCCGTGCTCGCAGTCGCAGGAGGAGATCTCACCGCTTCGGTGCATATCAGCGAAGACAATCAACTTTACGAACTCGGCATGCAGGTTCAGAAAATGATTACCGGCTTAAGTTCTACACTCGGTCAGGTATTCGAAGCTTCAAATTCCGTTACAAGCGCCGCCTCACAAATCAGCAGTTCGACTGAGGAACTGGCGGCCGGTTCGCAGGAACAGTCGGCACATGGGAGCGAAGTGGCTGCGGCCGTGGAAGAGATGACGAAAACTGTGATTGAAAGCTCCGGGAATGCTGCAAATGCAGCGGAAGTTGCCAGAACCAGCGGGCGGGCGGCAAAAGAGGGAGGCGCAGTTGTCGAACAAACGGTCAAGAAGATACGCGAGATTGCAGACGTCATACAAAACTCCGCCTCGACGGTCGAGCAGCTAGGCAGCTCCACCGATCAGATCGGAGAAATCGTTTCCGTCATCGACGATATAGCAAACCAAACGAATCTCCTCGCCTTGAACGCGGCGATCGAAGCCGCTCGTGCGGGAGAGGAAGGGAGAGGTTTCGCAGTAGTAGCCGATGAAGTGAGAAACCTTGCGGAAAGAACGACTCAGGCCACAAAACAAATCGCGTCGATGATCAGAAGCCTGCAGGCTGAAGCCACTGAAGCGGTAAAATCCATGAGGCTCGGCAGCGAAGTAGTGACCGAAGGGATTAAACTCGCCGACAAGGCAGGAGAGTCGCTCAAGGCCATAGTAGAAAACACAGAATGCTCGGTAGATATGATTACACAAATCGCTGCTGCAAGCGAGGAACAATCATCAACAAGCGAAGAGATCTCGAAGAACGTCGAATCCATCTCGACAGTATCAATTCAATCAGCAGCGGGCATATCACAAATTGCAAAGGCGGCCGATGATCTCAGCGGGCTCACAGAAAGCCTTCGGAATCTCGTTCACCGCTTCAAGCTTGACCGGGAACCGGCAGAGCCAATGCTTCCCTTCGGTTCTCAAGCTGCGGTATCCGGCAGTTCTTCGGCGTTCCGGTCTGAAAGAGTCCGAGAAGACAGGAGGCTTTAAATGACAGACGTAATTGCGAAGGGCATAAGAGTCGAAATATCACAAGACGGTTACGAGGCATACATAGTCGTAGACGAATCAGACCTTCAACCATCAGACATCCAGGCAGCGCTGGAGACAAGTGGAGTCGTATATGGGCTGGATAGCAACTCCGCGTTTGAGGCGCTGAACAATTTAGGCAAACAGGTTCTCGTGGCATCCGGTTCTCGACACACAGACGGGAACGACGGCTGGTTCGAACGGATCAAGAAACGCGAAGAGACCGATGGGGAAGCGAAATTCGGAATCTCGAACGTCTATGCCGGAGAAACATTCGGGATTATCCATAAGCCCTCACCCGGCAGCGTCGGGGTGGATGTGTACGGCAAAAAAATTCAGCCAAAATCAGGCAAGAGCATAAACATCTTCACGGGTCCGAATATCAAGCGAGTCGAATCAGAGGACCTGATTAGTCTCGAAGCAATGGTAGACGGCAATCTCAAGATGGGAAGTGCGAGTGCAGAAATAATTACGGAATACGTCATAAGAGGAGACATCGATTATTCAGATGGTGAAATAGAGTTTGCCGGGTCGTTAAAGATCCTCGGAGACGTCAAAGGAAGCGGCAGCCTGAAGGTCAAGCACGACGTTTACGTTCAGGGCTCCGTCGAGGATGCGAGAATAATCGCCGGCGGAACAGTGAAGATAAAGGGAAGTTTCGTTGGACGAGGCGATGGCCTGATACGGGCTGCGGGCGACGTCGAGCTCAACGTAGTCCTCAATCAAATGATTGAATCCGGCTCCTCCATTACAGTCATTAAGGAATGCGTCAATGCGCACCTTATAGCAACTGAAGACATAGTCGGACACAATGCAACAGTAATGGGAGGCGTGGTCACCGCAGGGAATAGAATCGAGATACGAACTCTCGGCGGTGAGTTATATTCCACAACCAAAGTGAAGCTCGGCACTCTCGAATTGCTTACGGAAGATATCTTCGCCATTAACAAGGAGATCGACCTTCAGAAAAAAGCCTCCGAACAGCTCAAAAACGAGATATACTTGCTCGTTCGGGACAGGATAGACAATAACAACTTCACCAACGAGAAGGCAAATCTCCTGAAGCTCCTGCAAACGAGGCTTCAAGAACAGAACGAGTCGATTAAGCAATTGACCGAAAGGAAGCAGGACGCTTCGGCCGTCATTAGCCGGAAAAGAAACTGCACACTCACGGTCCTCGGCAATCTCCATCAAAGCGTAGTTGTGGAAATAAACGGCGTGCGGTTCGCGCTTAAGCAGAGTTACAACAACGTCACCTTTCAAGAATCGAAGGGCGAGATCATTCGCACCAATAATTTGTGATGAGAAATGACAGATAGACTAATCGAACAGCTGCATACTTCCGACCCGTCGGAGAAAAGAATAATTCTTGAAGCACTCTACGATCATTACAACAGCGACATGGTGCTGGAGGAAGCGGCTCAATTGTTGGCCGATGATGATCGCGGAGTTCGCGAGGCTGCTTCCCGCGTGCTGGTCCTTGCTTCAAGCGACAAAGCCGCATCGCTCACAGCCCCGCACATATCGAACACGAATATCGCAGTGCGGAATCTTGCCGGCGATTCTCTCGTCCGAATGAACGTGGCGGCCGTCAACTCGCTTCTCCCGTATGTCGACTCTGCGGACAAAGATACACGGAAATTCGCGATCGATCTCCTCGCTCAGCTGCCCGCTACCCTCGATGCGATCAACCGAATAGCGGCCCGCCTCTCCGATTCCGACACGAATGTGGTCTGCGCATCGATAGATGCATTGGGAGCGCTTCATGCAAGAGCATACCTCGGTCGAATTCTAGATATGTTTGACAGTGCGGCTTACGCCAGACCGAACATCGTCAATGCAGTGGCAAAACTAACCCACAACGGAGAATCGGATTTCTTCCTGAAGGCACTGACGGATGAAGATCCCGTCGTGCAGCTGGCCGCGGCCGAAGCCCTCGCCGCCCGGAAGGACCCGGCAGTTCTGGATGCATTATTACAGAAGCTGGACTCGGTATCAGAACTCGCGAGGCCGGTCGTCCTTCACTCGATCGTTATCCTGCTCGAATCGGGAGACTACAGCGGGAAATTGTCTAACCGCTTGAAGGATTATCTCATTGAAATGCTCGACGACATCGACCCCGTTTACGTCCGTACCGCCGTTCGAGGACTGAGACATTTTATAGACGAGAAAGTCCTTTGCGCCCTCATTGACCACGCAGGAAAGGCGGACACGATCGACCGCGCAATCGTCTCAGTGATGGAAGAGCGTCCGCAAGTGGCCGTCCCGCTGCTATTGAAGCGCACCTCCGGGCAGCCGAACAAGATTCCACTGGTGAAAATACTCATAACGATGATTGACAACCTTGTCGCCAGGGGCAGCGCGGAGGCACATTCAGATATTTTGGAGGAGGTTGCGAACCGGGTTTCGAAGGACTTCTATGAACTGGACGTCGAGACAAAGACAGCATCAATGAACACCTACAGCAACCTTGGGACCCATCTTTCAATGCAGATTATGAAGGCGGCATTGGATGACCCGGAACCGTCGGTTAAGAATTACGCTATTGATCTGACGACAAAACTCGGACCCCAATTTTTCCTTAAACAACTCGAAAGGCTCACTGACGACTCTGATCAGGAGGTTTGTGATGCAGCTGCGGCAATTTTGAGGACGATGAAGCAGAGCTACAAGGAGCAGGACTAACGAAATGGGTTACACACAAACACCTAACACTCTTTACCCGCAAAGCACAAAACTGTCCGAAGAGACCTTTCAACTTCTGAGAAAATATATCTACGAAAGAACCGGAATTTTCTTCGCAGACAACAAGAAGTATCTCCTTGAGAGCAGAGTGGGGCGGCGACTTTCAGCGTTAAGGCTGGATAGCTTTCCTGAGTACTACAACGCGCTGATGAACGGCATCGGCACCAGCGAGCTGCCGCACCTGATAAACTCCGTCACAATAAACGAGACTTTCTTCTTCAGGAACGATCCGCAGTTCATCGCTCTTGAAACGCTCATTCTTCCCGAACTCATCAAAAAGCGAATTGAACAAGGCATATACAACATAAAGATTTGGAGCGCCGCCAGTTCAACGGGCGAAGAGCCGTATACCATTGCTCTTCTTATCAGAGAAAAGATTCAGGCAAGATATCCTTCCATAAAATTTGAAATCGTCGGGACCGACATTAACACACAGGTCCTCGACGTAGCAAGGAGGGCTGCCTACAAGGAATATTCGATCAGGAATATTCCCAAAGTCTATATGGATAAATATTTCGAAATTCATGGAGATCAATTCCTTCTGAAAGACGAAATAAAGAGAATGGTCAGGTTGAATCAAATGAACCTGTTCGACAGGGGCATGATGCGAACCATGCGTAATTTCGATGTTGTGTTCGCCGCAAATGTCCTGATTTATTTCGACTTCAATTCGAAGCAAGTCGTAGTGTCGTCAATTTACGACAGCCTGAACAAAGGGGGATACTTCTTTGTGGGCTATTCGGAGACTCTCTATGGTTTGACACAGGCATTCAAGCCCGTGCATTTCGAAAAAGCAATTGCGTACCGAAAGGAGTGAGGAACTTTGGCAAAAGCAGTAATGGTCGTTGACGACTCTGAATCCATCAGGAAATTTCTCGTGTACGCGCTTCGAGCCCAGGGCGTTTCTGTCGTTGCCGCGCGGGATGGAATGGATGCACTCGAAAAGCTGTCGCTGAACAGGGTGGATCTAATAATCACGGACCTCAACATGCCAAATATGGACGGGTTCGAATTTCTCAAGGCATTGCGTGAAGACCGCGAATATTTTCAAGTCCCTGTAATCATATTATCATCACTTAGCGGCGAGCAGGATGTCGAGGCGGGGCTCAAGCTGGGAGCGAATTCATATCTCGTGAAACCGTTTGATCAAAAGCGGATTCAATATGAAGTAGCAAAGTATATAAACTGAGGAGATAACGATAAATGAAATTTCTTGTGGTTGACGATTCACAAACAATGCGCAGGATTGTAACCAACGCCCTCAAGGGTATAGGTTATGACGACATCATCGAAGCGGAGGACGGCAAGGATGCCTTCGCAAAGCTCTATATCGAGAAGATCGACTTCATAATAACGGACTGGAATATGCCGAACATGAACGGGCTGGAGTTCACGAAGGCAGTGCGCGGAAGCGAGGAGCAATACAGCAACCTGCCCATTCTCATGGTTACCACCCGCGGAATGAAGGAAGATGTAATGGAAGCGCTGCAGGCAAAGGTGAACAATTATGTCGTGAAGCCCTTTACTCCGCAGGTCCTGAAGGAAAAAATCGATCTAATACTCAAAACACTATAAGAGAGGGCAATATGGATTCAAAGAACCTCGGGGGAATCTTAGACAAAATAAATGAGTTGCGTGCTCTGTTCATATTTGGTCAGCGGGTAATCCCATTCTTGGAGGAGTTATTTTACTTCGTACACGACATCGTACCTGTTCTTGAAGAAATCAACGCTTCTATCTATGAAAGTGCCAGCAAGATGCCGCGAGCGTCTTCTCAGTTGAACAAGGTTACTCAGGCAACCGAACTCGCGACGACAGAAATACTCGATAACCTGGACGGCGTCATTTCCAGATTAAACACGATCGATTCGCACTTCCAGACGGCTACCGAAGATCTTGCCGCAATTGACAAGCTGGACGACAGCTTACTCGATGTCATTAAGTCTTCACTTGACGGCAGTCATCAGGAAGCGCTCCGGGAAATATCCGGTCTGCAAGAGCGGAAGCGTTCTCATCTCAAGGCAGTTAAGTTGAATGCAACGGGCCTTGAACAGAGCCTTAAGGAGATCCGCGCAAAGTCCAACGATATCATGATCTCCCTGCAGGTTCAGGACATCACGTCGCAGCAGATCGCCTCGGTAAATCACCTCATCGGCTCGGTGCAGGAAAGGCTGTCTAATCTCATAGACAGATTCAAGATCAGCGGCGCGGAACTCATCAACGAAATAGAGAGAACCGATCACCGCACATTTGATCCCAACGCGTCTTACGACAGGTCCGATGAAAGACAGAAATCCGCAGACGTGATCGTAAGCAAGTCGGCTTCAGCACAGGGTAATTCCGACGGGCCGGGAAAAAATCCTGTCAATCCAACATCTCAGGAAGAGATCGACAAACTTTTCGGAAAGGGGGCTTAGGACACATGGCAGAACATCCGATGTTTTCGGAAGAGCTGAAAGAAATCGTTGACAGCTTCATTGTTGAGACGAACGACATATTCGAGAAACTCGATAACGAGATACTTGAGCTGGAAAAGAGACCGGAAGACAAGGATCTAATTAATTCTATTTTTCGCGCCGTACATACCGTAAAAGGAACCTCAGGGTTTCTAAGTTTCGAGCAGATGAGCGTCATCGCGCACAGGTTCGAAGATGTCTTGAATAAACTTCGACGCGAGGAATTGAGATTCCAACCGGCAATGCTTGACGTCATGTTTGAGTCGTTTGACCAAATGAAAGCCCTGCTGCGGCAGGTCGTCGATCATGATATTCATGACATCGACTTTTCGGACACAATTAGAAGACTCGAATCACTTTCCAAGGGAATCCTGCCGGAAAAGGCGAAAGATGCGTCAAATGAACAGCCTGAGGCGGCTCCGGTATCAGAACCTGTGATCGCCAAGAGTGTCGGTCCAGTCGAAACCGAGCAGCACACAATGGACGAGGGACAGGCTTCCCCGGCGAGAGAATCGGTGCCCCAGGACGCATCACAGACCCACCCGCAGGCATCTCAATCTCAAAAGCCCGACAAGATTGCCGATACAACAATCCGAGTCGATGTCGGAAGGCTCGATCATCTGATGAACCTTGTCGGAGAACTCGTCCTCGGAAGGAATCGGCTTTCACAGATTGTATCCTCATCCAAAGACGATGAAGGGGGCGAAGATTTCTCCCACCAATTGGCAGAAACGAGTGCGCAAATAGATTTCATTACCACCGAGCTGCAGACTGCAGTGATGAAGACGAGAATGGTCCAAATCGGGAGAGTGTTCAACAGGTTCCCCCGGCTCGTCCGCGACATAGCCAGGGAATTCGACAAGGACATCGATCTTGTCATTGAGGGTGAAGAGACGGAACTCGATAAGTCCATCATAGAGGAGATAAGCGACCCGCTGGTTCATTTGATCAGGAATGCGGCGGACCATGGAGTCGAGGAACCGGAAAGAAGAGAAAAAGCCGGTAAGGCCAGACGCGGCACAATCCGCCTCACAGCAGGTCACGAAGGGAACCATATAATCATAGAAATCCAGGATGACGGCGCGGGCATGGATCCCGAAATATTGAAACGGAAGGCCATCGAAAAAGGAGTCATTACCGCCGAAGAAGCCCACGAGATGAAGACCGAAGATGCATACAACCTGATATTCATCCCGGGGTTCAGCACTGCACAGAAGGTAAGCAGTGTTTCGGGGAGAGGCGTCGGCATGGATGTGGTCAAGACCAACATCACAAAGCTTAACGGGATAATAGCCGTAGAATCCGAGGTCGGAAAGGGTACAAGATTCGTTCTGAAGCTACCCCTCACACTCGCAATCATCCAGGGTCTCCTTGTGGCAGTTGGAACCGAGACTTTTGCAATTCCACTCAACTCAGTTCTCGAAGTCGTGCATACATCGAAGTCGGATGTCTCAACCGTTAACGGCCGCGAGGTAATCAGGCTGCGGGAGACAGTCCTGCCGCTGGTGAACATATCCGATATCCTCGACGTCCCCTTACAGGGTGAAGAGCTGCGCGGCTTCTACACAGTAGTAGTTGGAGTCGCAAATCACAAGTTCGGGATAGTCGTGAATCGGCTGATCGGGCAGAAAGAAATCGTGATCAAACCTCTCGGAGCTTATCTGAAGAACATAGAGGGAATAGCGGGTTCTACAATTCTCGGCGACGGCCGTGTAATAATGATACTGGATGCCGGTGAACTCCTGAGGCTCGCACAGAAAGGAACACTTTCCAAGGCCGCGGTAGGCAGTGAGGCAGAGCTGTAGAATGTCGATCAGAGTATTGGTTGTAGACGACTCAGCCTTCATGCGAAAGGCGATCTCAATGATGCTAGAAAGCGATCCTGAAATCGAAGTGGTGGGGACTGCCAGGGATGGAATCGAGGCGACGGAGAAGGTAAAGGATCTGAAGCCCGACTTGATGACGATGGACGTAGAAATGCCCCGGATGGACGGGATAACCGCAGTAAAAAAGATCATGAAAGAGAACCCTCTTCCTATTCTGATGGTCAGCTCGCTTACAGTAGAGGGCGCGCGTGCAACGGTTGACGCGATGGCGGCTGGTGCAGTAGATTTCATCCCCAAACAGTTATCTTACGTCTCCCTGGACATTACGAAGATCAAAGACGATCTAATTTTCAAGATTAAGTCCATAGGGCGCAACCGCTCCAGGGCCTTTTCTAGAGTAGTGTCTTCCAAGACCTTCGCCCCGAAGAAAGCATCTCCGCTAAAATTCCTGAGTGCACAGATTGCTACTATAGGAATTTCCACAGGCGGACCTTTTTCTCTCCAGAAGGTCATTCCCTTCCTTCCAGAGGATTTCCCTCTCCCCATTGCAATAGTCCAGCACATGCCGCCGCATTTCACCAAATCGCTTGCGGAGAGGCTTGACTCAATCAGCCGAGTAGAAGTGTTTGAAGCAGAAGACGGGATGGAGTTGAAAAAAGGGACAGTATACATTGCCCCTGGCGGACTTCACTTGAAATTCAAGCGAAGCGGAGTCAAGGTACTGATTAACATATCGAAAGATCCTTCCGATACACTTCACCGTCCGTCAGTGGATGTCATGTTCAGTTCGGCATTTGAAATATTCGGCGGAAGGGTTCTTGCCACGGTGATGACAGGGATGGGAAAGGACGGGCTGGAGGGTGCAAAGCTTATAAAGTCCGCCGGAGGTAAGATAATCGCTCAAGACGAGGAGACATGCGTCGTTTACGGAATGCCTAAGGCGATCGTCGATGCCGAACTCGCAGATGCGGTTCTTCCGCTGGAAGAGATTGCATCCGCAATCTCCAATGCGGTTTCCACGGGCACCACTTCCTTCAGTTCCAAGCAGATCGATCCATCTAAATTATAGAATGGCGGGCTATACCAGGTAATTGATCACTGTGCCCCGTCTTCTTTCAATCTTGAATGGAAAGACGGGGCCAACATTCTCTCACACCCGTCACAGAATTTTGAGAGCGGATTTCTCCGAAGTTTGGGGAATTCTATTTCATTTCTGCAAAGTAGGCAGTACCCATAGTTCCCTGTGAAAAGCCTCTGAAGAGCGTCAAACAGATCAAGCAAATCCTCATCGGCTCTGAAGGACTCAAATCGTCTGATTTCCGTTACTACCGACTCTGATTGCAATTCATTCTCAACTAGCGAAGCTGGCACAAATTCCCCGTACCTCTCGGATAGAATCGAACGAACCCGCGAGAATATTTCGCTCTTCAACACCGCCAAATTCTTCTCGTCCATTCTCATGCCCTCCATTCCTAAGAACCACGCCCGCAACAGCTTTGACATCGGTACCAGAAACATCAACCCGCCGTTCAACGCACTTCGTCCTCCCGATGAGGACTCGCTCTCTGAAATGTCTTGCAGATATTTCATGACGCTGGAATCAGCGGGGTAACAATCTAAGGCATTAAACTTTCGGCTCGTTATTCCGGCGACTACTCTTACCAATTGAATGTCGTGATTTTCGTTGTGAATGTCAATTACGGTAACTTACGACCGCGACAACACGCGACGGCGGCGGGCCAATTAGAAAAGTGCAGTGAGAGAGGTCTGAACCTTGCTAAGCTTACCTAAGTCTCCAACGAATATGACCTGTGAGACGAAAATCTTCGCAGGGTTTGAGTCCCTTTAGAATCAAAGCAGCTCGCTACCTACCGTAATGCCTCACTGAAAGGGTTATTTCTCTCGCAAAGGCGCCAAGAACGCAAAGAAATGTTGACGAGCGGTTCGCTTTGCTTTGCGGCTTGGCGAGAAACCATAAGTGTGGGGTTACCTACCTACCCTATCCTGAACTTGCTTTTGAGCTTAAGCTTGACTATTGTTGTGCTAATTGCGCATCGGGCCGGCTTTATCCGCGCATGGTATGTCGATGCTATAGTGAAATAAGACGGCCCAAGAGATATACTCAAAGACAGACAAATCAGGGAGCAGAAGATGGAACAGGCGATCAAAGACTTTGTTCAATTGAAACGCTTCGCGGTTGTCGGAGTCTCCCGCAGCAAAAACAAGTTCGGCAATACTATCCATCGGGAGCTTAAGGAACGAGGTTACAAGGTCTATGGCGTGAACCCGGCCCTATCCGAAATCGGTGGCGACAAATGTTATTCCGGGTTGTCAGAGCTCATGGGCAAAGTGGACGGCGCAATTCTATGCGTGGCACCAAATTCAGTCGAGCAGATCCTGCGCGAAGCAGCAAGCCTCGGCATTCGTCACGTTTGGCTGCAGCAAGGTGCGGAAAATCCTGGCGTCCTTGAGTTTGCAAGAGGCTTGAACCTCAGCCTGGTTACGGGAAAGTGCATCCTGATGTATGCAGAGCCGGTAGACTCTTTTCACGCCGTCCATCGCTTCTTCGTGAGATTGCTCGGAAAGCTCTGAGACGTCGAAGCGCATTTGCATCTCTTGTCTGTGCCGCACATACGCAGGAGACGACGTGCTTTCATGGCATATCGATGTTCGTTCAGCTGAATCCTGGCGAAGATAGATCTGCATACAGATGCATCGGAGTGTTCTCTAAACGTCTCAGCTTTAGTTGACTT
The DNA here is from genome assembly GCA_023480735.1 of Bacteroidota bacterium. Taxonomy (GTDB): domain Bacteria; phylum Bacteroidota; class Ignavibacteria; order Kryptoniales; family JAKASW01; genus JAKASW01. Next base: position 21,258 of record JAMCXB010000050.1, read on the forward strand.
TGATTTATTCTCTCGCTAATCTATCGATGCGTGCCTGTTGACGCGGCCGCAGCTCCCGGCCTTTGCCGGGCAGAGGGTGATTCATTCGAATTATCACCGAAAATAAAAAAGGAGGGTGTATATGATTGGAATGGATTTCATCAGCTTTCTGATCTTACTGGTAATCAGTGTCGTCGTGTCCCTCGTTCTCCACTTCTTCCTCAAGACTAGTGTCAGGGGAGGCTTAGAGTCTCTATTCGGGAAGATTGTCTGGGGATGGATAGGAGCCTGGTTGGGTTCGCCAGTATTTGGTTACTGGTTCCCAGGGCTTAATTACCATGCGGTATATATCATTCCCGCAATCCTTGGCTCCCTCGCACTACTTGTTCTCATGGTCGATCTTGTGAAATCGGTAAAGGGGACACCCTGAAAACTCGTAACGAAACAGCCCACATCACAAATGCAGTTGACACTCCAGGATGTGGGCTCTGCTTATCCGTCCACTCATCTCTCTCTCCCTCACGAAAATAAGTCGCCGACTGGACTCACGTCAACCTTCAGAGCAATTCTCGCCAGCTCAGGAAAATATTTCAACACCGTATCGGGCATCCGAACTCTCTCCTGGTTGCGAACTCTCTTTACAAGCTCCAGCGCGTTCGCAACGGCTTTTCCCATCGGGTGGTTGTTAGCCACTACATAAATCCGGCTGCATTTCTCCTTCACCCTCAGGATTTCCTTTTCTATCCCGTCAAGTTCAGCACTGTTATAGAGATAGTCGTACCGCGCGTTCCTGTCCGCGTCGTCCCGCGCACCGGGTCTGGCGGCCTCCCTCTCTTTCGCCAGCGACCTCCTGCTCTCCTTCCACATGCTTGTGTTCCTGCCGTGGAGGCGTACGTACCCGGTCTGCCCCAAAATGCTTGTGTCGAACCCGGTCATGTCATCGAGTTCCGGTTGATCTGTGGCGATCACGTTCAGATTTGTCCTTCCGATGAAATCTCTTCCCTCGTTGGTGAACCACGATTTGTGCCTCAGCTCAAAGAACAGTCGTGAATCCGGAAAGCTGTCGAGCAGTTGAGCGATTCGCCCCCTTGATGCTTCATTGTCTCTGAAAAACTCCGAGAACTGGACCAAGACGCCTCCTAGTTTTCCCTTCCCAAGGAAGGGTTTCAGAAACGACAGGACTATCCTCCTGTTCATCTCAAAATCGCTTCCCCGGTCTCCGCTGCCATGAGTAAATTCACGGAAGAGTTTGATTGTGAAGACGAAGTCCGGGTTACTGTCGACCTCGGCAAGCCATTTTTCCCCCACGTCCGGTGTAAAATGGCGATAGAACGTACTGTTCACTTCGACACAATCAAAGAAGCCGGCGTAGAACCCTAGCCGGGAAAACCCCTTAGGTGTCTTCTCGGGATAGAACGGTCCAACCCAGTCGGTGTAGCTCCATCCCGATGTTCCTACAAAGAACTCTGGCGGATCTTTTTGGCTCATGTCATGCATTCTCCTGGAGCACGGTCGTGTCAGAGGCTTTCCGTTTCATGCTCGATATAATAACGAAGAACTCTTCGCATTGAAAGTCAATTCGGGTCCAATGCTTCTAACCAGGATTCGTTTGCCTTTCTAGATTTCAGGATCAGCGCTTGTCTGTGGCACCGGCTTCTCTCTCGTTTCTGGCAGTTTCAGAACGGAAACTCGTTAATGCCTGCCGCCGCTTTCGGCTGTGTGACCGCAGGCTTCTTAGCCGTGCCGTGAACAGGTTTAGCGCTCACAACGATTGCTTTCTTCGGCATTACGGGACAGGCATTTTCACAAGCGCCGCATCCGATGCAGAGTTTGTCGTCGACTTCCGGCAGAAGAAGTGTGCCCTCGTAAGGGACCGTGCTCCAGGAGAATGCAGGACCGCCTTGGTCGGGCAATGCTCCGAACATGCCGAGCAGTCCTTTTTCTTTGCCACGACGATGCAATCGTCCTTGTTGAACTTCGCGCTGCCGATCTGTGTCAGCTTCTTCGCCGCAACATCCGTCTTAAGAATGGCGCCGGTGGGACAGACTTCACCGCACACGGTGCAATCGTAATTACAGTAACCAAACTCGTATTTCATCATCGGCTGAGACATCCCCGCCAGCCCATATTCCAGAAAGGATGGTTTCAGGACATTTGTAGGGCATGATACCACACACAGGTGGCACGCAGTGCACAGACTCGTAAAGCGCCCGATGCTGATCGATCCGGGCGGAGATATCGGCTGCCGGCTGCTCGACACTACTATCCCGCTCTCCACAACGCCCGGCGCAATAAGCAATGCGGCTGCCGGCACCCCGACATTCTTGAAGAATTCCCTCCTACCCGAGTCAAATACAACCGGTTCAGGTCTTCCTTCTCTTCCAAGCCTGTTCGCGTATTCTATAGCATTTGTGGGACAGGCAGGGAGGCAATTGAAGCAGCCGACACAGGCGCTGAAGTCAATGCGTCTTGCTTCGCTGTCGATACATTGCGCCTTACAGACCCTGTCGCACGCGCCGCAATCGTTGCAAAGGTCACCCCTGATAACGAGCCGGACTGCCGAGATGCGCGACATAAGACTAAGGATTGCACCTGCGGGACAGAACGAGTTACAGAACAACCGCCCCTCGGTCATACTCAAGTAAACCACGGTGGCAAAAAACAAGAGAGCGAAAAAGAGCATGCCGACCTCATGGATGCGGACCGGGATATCGTAGAAGAGATAAATCCCAAAGTGACCCAACAAACCCGCCAGGACATTATTAACCAGGAGGATTACGGGGAGTGCAAAGCCGGCAATTAGTCGTCCATAGTTGCTGAAAGGGTCGAGCAAATCGCCGACAATCATACTCCCGCTGAGCACGGCCATGACGGCGCCGACGGCAAGAATTGGATATTGCAGCCATTGCGGCGCTTTGTAGTGCTTGAACCGCTTGCGGTGGTTTATCTTCCTGGAGACTCTGACAAGGATGTCCTGCAGCGTTCCAAACGGACAAATTGTGGAACAATAGACCCGGCCAAACAGAAGTGTCATTGCAACGACAAATATCAGTCCGCCAACTGCTACTGCCCCGCCGGACATGATGGTCTTGAGAAGAACCGGCACGATCTGTAATGACGTCACGTACGTCACGAACTTTGAGGGAATCAGATGCCATGGATCAAGGAATAACGCGGTCGTCATGACAAGGAAGGTCAGGGAAACGACGACACGAATTTTCCTGACAGTCTTCCATCCGAATTTTGTCAAATCGTTATCCGCTTTATCTTAAGGTTCTCCAGGTCTACGCGTCCGATCTTCATTTCCGCTGCGATACGGATATGGCGCACATCGTCGGGCTGCATCCCGTAGAGTTTCGCACCCGCCGCGTCCAGTGTCACTATGTCTGCGGAAATCAGCTGGGCCTTCATAGTCACCACATCATTAACCGACACTCCGCGCGGCCCGTTTTGTTTCATGACATAGTACGCGTCGAGAACATTTAGAGCTGGTTTCCTGTACGTCGCAAAGTCGGCGATGCATTGGTGAAGATCTGTCCGGTGCCAGTACTCTCTGTCCCATACGTTTCCCATCATGTTCTTCAACCCGGCAGTCAGTTTCGAGCCGCTGTGACATTTGAGGATGGGCACGTTGATGAACACATCCGAATCAAGAATCACCTCGTGTTCCCGGGTTGAAGTGAGCGCCTTCCCTTTATTGATCGATACCTTGTCGTAATAGCTTGGGCTTCCTCCGGGGACCATCTTGCCGCCCGTGTCCTTGACGGCCTTCTCGATGCCGCTGTGAGCGTAGCAGCGCTGCCATTCATCGCACGGGTGGTCGACAACACTTACTTCCCTTGCTCCCGCCTCAAAGCAATGCTGAATGATTCTCGAAACCAGCTTCGGATTCGTATTGCCGCCGCGCTCGGGAGAGACATCCCAGCCGATGTTCGGTTTGACAACGACCTTGTCCCCCTTCTTGACAAACGTCCTCATTCCGCCAAGAGCCTTGATTCCCCAGTCAAACATCGTATCCGGTTCCCCGCCTTTCACTGCGACCAGGTCGTAAGGCAACGGCGCTCCTCCCAGCACTTCAAACATTCTTCCCGTCTTCATGAATGCACCGAATGCGATTGAGGCCCCCAGGCTCTGCTTCACAAAAGTTCGTCGATCCATAAACAGCTCCCTTTGTTCATTCTAAATCAATACTTCAAATTATTTTTCAATCGTTCATTATTCAAGCGTAATCCTTCAGAAGGTGTGAATATTTGGTTTTCTGGTACGTGAAGCCCTCAAAATCCGAAGAGAATTCGATGGGGAATCGGCTGCCTAGGATTTTTTTCACACCTTCTCATTTACGGTCTCTCGCCGAGTCGCAAAGCGAATCGTTTGTTGTTTTCTCTTTGCGCCCTTCGCGGCTTTGCGAGAACAATGACCCTTTCAGTGAGCCGATACATTCAAGCACGAAGAATTGTTGACATTTATTTCCGTACCGAGTAAACTTAAGCGTTCTCCATGGTGGGTTGCCGGCTCGTACACATCTCACTTCCCACAATTCGCACATCCAGAAATATCCAGTCTCAAGAGAGACCACGCTGTTTGCAAGCAAGTCACTTTGATCGCGGCAAGGTGTCGACCTTAATCCGACGGGCAAAAGACTCGCGATTCTAACATTTCGTCAGCCTGATTAACCTTTGCCGTCAGCAATATCCGGAAAAAGCGAAAACAAACTGAAAGGAGGAATAAATGAAACGGAGCCTTAGTTTCATAGTATCGGCCACATACTCAACGTTGATCTTTCTGCTTGCATTCTTGTCGGAATCCAATGCACAGAAGATTGAGCCTCCATGGTCGACTTTTCCGCAAAGCGGAAAGGAGTTCACCATCCCAGGCATCGACAACGTCCCTGATCTGCACGGCGATGTTAACGATCCCGATCTGGTTGTCTTTTTTGCCGGCAACCAGTTCATGGTCGTCCCTGACCTGATCAAGGCATTCAAGACAGAGTACCCCCAATACAAGCGCATTTTTGTTGAGACGCTGCCACCTGGAATACTTCTGGATCAGATTGAACAGGGTGCAATAGTCATCGGAAACATGAGAATCTCCCTGCTGCCGGATATCTTCACGGCGGGCAAAGTGCGCCTTGAAGGAGTCCAGAAGGACAAAAACTGGTTCGGCGAAACTGTGGATTATGCTCGAAACCGGTTGGCAATCATGGTGTATAAGGGTAATCCAGACCAGATAACTTCCTTGAGAGACCTTGGGAAACCGGGTATAAGAGTGAGCATGCCTAACCCGCAATGGGAAGGCGTTGCTCGAACTATCATGGCCACCTTCAAGAAGGCAGGAGGTGATAAACTAGTCACTGAGATCATGGACAACAAAGTGAAAGCGGGAACGACATTCCTAACGCACATACACCACAGACAGACTCCGATTCGTATTATGGAGAAGAAATCGGACGCAGGCCCGGTCTGGTATACCGAGGCGAAATTTCAGATGATGATTGGCAACCCGATCGACCTCGTGGAAATTCCCGCAGAGGTAAATACGGAGGTCATCTACACAGCAGCCGCCCTGAAGAATGCGCCGCACTCCCAGGCCGCAAAGGACTTCATGAAATTTCTAAAGAGTAAGACGAGCTCCGGCATTTATCAGAAGTACGGCTTCATGCCTGTAGAATGAACTCTTGGTATGTGATAGAAATTCTAACTGCATCACAGGAGGAGAAACAACATGAGACAGAAAGCGCTCGTTTTAATAGCGGCACTGACTATGTTGGTTGCAGCTTTTGCCATGTCCGGATCGAGAGATCATGTTTTCGCCGAAGGGCCGAGTGTACCCATTCAGAAGACGGAGGCCGGCATGTCATCGACAAATGTAAAATACAATCCGCCATTGCCGAAAGATGCGCCAATAAGCATTAGAGACGCGGTAATGCTCGGTTATGATATTATGAACCACACCAGAACCTATGCCGGCAAATACGTCGGGAACACACTTAATTGTTCCAACTGCCATTTCAAAGAAGGTTCTACCGAAGGCGGCAAAAATGGCGGACTCTCTTTGGTTGGAGTGACAACAAAGTATCCTGAATACCGATCCATAGCCGACGGTGTTGTCGACATTGTTTCCCGAACAAACAGTTGTTTCGAAAGAAGCATGGACGGAAAACCGTTGCCCCCGAACAGCAGGGAGATGGTTGGTTTAATCACCTATTTCCAATGGATATCAAAAGGACTCCCCATATACGAAAAGATTCCCTGGTTGGGTCTAAAGCATATCAAGAGCAACCATAAGCCAAATCAGGTGGAAGGTAAAAAGATATTCTCCTCTGCTTGTGCGTCGTGCCACGGCGCCGACGGCCTCGGAACAAAGATAGCGCCGCCGCTTTGGGGAAAAGAATCTTTCAATGACGGTGCAGGGATGGCAGGTTTGGCGAATCTCGTAGCTTTTGCCCATGATAATATGCCTTATCTCGTTTCCAATCTCACGGGAAACGAAGCCCTGGATGTAGCGGCATTCGTCACCAGTCAACCGAGACCACATTTTACAGCAAAATGAATTTCGGTTGAGAAGGACCGGTTTCCCGAACAGTCGTTATGAATTGATAATCTTCGGGCAGACTTGATGATCGGCTGATCAGTAAGAGTAAATTCATTTCACAACTTGAGAATTAAGAGGAGGATCGTTATGAAAAGCGTCACAGCTTTCTTTTTTGCGATTGTACTAATCGCAAGCTGGTCGAATCTTGCACATGCGCAGGCCAAATGGGAATATCCCGTCATAAAAGGATACGGCCCCGTACACCCGCTGCCGGATGCTGCCATCCAGCCGGATAAGTCTCTGAACTACAAGATACTCTTCGATATCACGCAAGCAGCCAAGGAGAAAGGTAAAGTCAATCCTGCGCTGGACCACCTGGCACGGCTGATCAACGTTTTTGCGTCAGCTGGCATGATGCCGGACAAGATGAAACTCGTGGCGATCATTCACGGACCAGCGACGCCCGTCGTGTTGAACAACGAAGAGTTCAAATCGAAATTCGGCATCGATAACCCCGATATCAAACTGATCAATGACTTGAAGAAGAGCGGCGTGGTGTTTTATGTGTGTGGTCAGGCTCTGGCTGACAATAGTTACGAGCATAAATGGGTGAACAAGGGGATAACTATAGCGTTGTCTGCGCTGACGGTCGTACCGACTTATCAACTGCGAGGCTACGCTCTGATGGCGTGGTAAGCAGCCTTCGGCGCAGTTCAGATCCGGCGTCACCCCTGAATCAGGTTATATTCCTTTATCTTCCTGTAAAGGGTCTTCCGGTCAATGCCGAGTATTTGCGCTGCCTTCGATTGGTGCCAGTTGGTTCGCTGGAGAATTTTGACGATGTACCGCTTCTCGACCTCCGAAAGCGGCATGTTGTCGGCAGCCAGATCATCGATAAGATCCGACGATTTCATCTGGAAGAGATGGTCCGGAAGATCTTTGCAGTCTATCACGTCGCTTCCTGAGAGCGCAATACTTCGTTCGATGACGTTTTCCAGCTCGCGGACGTTTCCCGGCCATGTATAGCGCATCAGACAGGACGAAGCCTCGTGGGTCATTTGAATGTTCGGCTTTCCGAATTGCTCACCGTATTTCTTCATGAAATGTTCGGTCAGAATCTGAATGTCTTCCGTCCTGTCTTTCAGATCGGGCACCAGTATAGAGATAACGTTGAGCCTGTAGAAAAGGTCTTCCCTGAATTGATCGTGCTTGATGAGCTCTTTCAGATCCCGGTGAGTCGCGGCGATGACTCTGACGTCGACCTTCTTGACCTCGTCGCTTCCGACCGGCCGCACTTCGCCAGTTTCCACCACCCTCAACAATTTTGCCTGCGAGCCGAGCGGCATGTCTCCGATCTCGTCGAGGAAGAGCGTTCCTCCGTTTGCCGTCTCGAAAAGTCCTCGCCTAGAAGTAACAGCACCGGTGTAAGCCCCCTTTTCATGTCCGAACAGTTCGCTCTCCAGCAGGGATTCAGGTATCGCGCTGCAGTTCACCGTAACGAGAGGCATGGCCTTCCTGTCACTGTTATAATGAATTGCCTTTGCGATCAGCTCCTTTCCGGTGCCGCTCCTGCCGATTACGAGCACGTTACTTCGAGCATGCGATATCCGCTGTATGAGCGAAAATATATCCTGCATCGCCTTGCTCTTGCCGATGATATTGGAGAACGAATATTTTCGCTCCACTTCCTGGCGGAGGAATTCGACTTCCCTCTGAAGCCTGCGTTGCTGCGTCGCTCGTTCCAGCAGTGAAAGAATCTCATCTATATTGAACGGCTTGCTTACATAGTCGTAAGCCCCCGCCTTCATCGCGTTGACTGCAGAATCCACAGAACCGAAGGCGGTGATCATGATGACCATCGTGTCCTTTTCCAGATCCTTTATCCTCTTCAGGATATCCATTCCGGAAGCGCGCGGCATCTGGATATCCGTTATCACTATGTCGTAGTTCTTGTCGTCGACGAGGGACAACGCCTTCGTGCTGTCCGATGTTGTCTCCACGGTGTAACCGGCACGCTTGAGAAACTTCTCCAGCATTGCCAGCATGTTTACATCGTCATCAACCGCTAGAATTGAAATGTCTGCTCTCATACCTGTTTCCGAATGGATCCTTCCAAAACCGTGTTGTTATAAACTGGAAAGCTCAATTTAAATGTTGTCCCTTTCTCAACCGAGCTTTCGACCAAGATAGTCCCTTTATGATCCTGCACGATTCTTTGCGTTATCGCCAGTCCCAGCCCCGTTCCCTTTCCCACCTCTTTCGTCGTGAAGAACGGATTGAATATTTTCTCCAGGTTTTCCTCCGGTATTCCGCATCCCGTATCGGAGATTAGAACTTCTACGAAATCCTCGTCCCGTCCGCTCTGCCTGCCGGACGAGATCGTCAGCCTTCCGCCACTTTCCATGGAATGGACCGCGTTCACTATTAAATTTAGGAAAACTTCCTGTAGTTGGGCAGCATCTCCGAAAACATAAGGAAGATCGTTTTCAAGATGCAGGTGGAGCCCGATCGACGATTTGTCGAGCTGGTTCTTCAGCAACTGGAGAACGCTCTCAATTTCCGCATTGAGCTGGACCGGTTTCGAGCGCAGTCTTTTCGGCCTTGCAAAATCGAGAAGCTGCTGGATAAGCTTTGCGATTCTGTTCGTCTCGCCGACAATCGCCTTCAGCTCGTCGTAGTTTCTCTCTCCCGATTTCATGTCCATCATCAGATACTCGGCGTTGCCGAGGATAATGTTCAGGGGCGTGCCGATCTCATGTGCAATACCGGCAGATATCTGTCCGATGAATGAAAGCTTCTCAGTCTGGCGAAGCTCCATCTCATATTGCTTGAGCTGTGTCACATCCCGCATGATCAGGGCAGTACCTATAAATGTTCCTTCCTCGTCTTTGAGAACGCTGCCTGTGAGGCTTACGATAACCCTCCGTCCGGATTTTGTAACACAGTCGAGCTCATAGTTCTTGACGACTCCCTCATTGCGGATTCGGTCCAGGATCACCTCATCATCGCCAATCAACCTCTTCTCCGGCGGCAGGAGTATCGAGAAGGGCTGCCCGTTTGCCTCGTCAGGCTGGAATTCAAAAAGGAGAGCCGCCCCCTTGTTCCACGAGACAATCATCCCGCGCTCATCCAATCCGACAATCGCGTCGGCCGAATTCTCGGTCAATATTGAAATGTAATGTTCCTTCGAAGTCACTTCCTCTTCGAGCAAGAACCGTTTCAGACCGTATCCGAGCTGATCGGCCATGGCAAGGAATATATTGAGGTTCTCGTCCTGGAGCTCGGGTATCGTGCCTTCGCGGAGTGGAGCCGAGGGATAGGCCAGCAGGAGGAGACCGATCAGCGAGTCGCCCGCCGAGACGGGAAGCATCAGGACAATTCTGCGATGCCCGAACACCTCCTGCGTTATGGCGTAACTTCTTCGGGCGCTTGATTCGCCGGCAAACTGATCTGCCAACTCGTCGATAAAGCTCCCGTCCCTGTCACGATTCAGCGGAGCGGGGCTCGGTGCTCCTTCCGGGACTGCCGATTCGAAGACCAGCCGTTGAATATTCTGGTCGAACGCAAAGAACTCGACTGCGTTCGCATGAGACTCTTCTTTTATTATTACGATTGCCGCCTTCAACGCCTCGCCGTATGTACTGGCCGAGCCGATAGCATCCGTAAACCGAAGGAGTGTTTCGCGCTGGCGCTCGATTACCCTGCGTCTTGAAATATTGACTTCACTCTGGTGAGCCTGATAAGCGTTCGCATACTGATATATAATCTCATGGAAGCACCCGTCGACCCTCCTGGAATAGCTGAAGATGTCCCGTTCGTTCTGCATCTTCCGCCGCACGACGGAAACGATTGCGTCTTCACCTAGTAAGAACGTCTCATGCACCGAAGTAAGAGTCAGGAGGCCGTTATAAGGCGGCTTTGCAATCCGCTCGGTAAATTTCATCAGGCGCGAGCCGCCGAGATTATTCAACAGATCGAGAATGCAATGAAGGAGTTCCGTGATCTGACTACGGTAGAACGGAATCTGCGTACTGCCGGAATACTTCGGGATAGACTCTATCGATGAGACCCATTTTTCGGTTATGGCATCGAAATTATTCGTTACTATCTGTACTAGCTCGTCCATACCATTCTATTCTGCCGCATGAAACCGAACGCCACAATTTCACATATCGGTTCATCGGCGGTATCAATAATAAACCTCAACGAATCAACTCTTGACTCCGAAGTATGCCGTAGCAATTCCGTAAGTAAGTGGTACTGATTTCACATCCTTGAATTTTGCATTTTTCATGACGGTCTCGAAATCACGTCCGTCCGGGAAGGCCGACACAGAATCGGGAAGGTAGGAGTACGCGGCGGGGTCTTTTGAAATCATCTTTCCGAGCAGCGGCAGAATCCTCCTGAAATAAAAGAAGTACAACTGCTTCACCGGAAAAACCTTCGGTTTGGAAAACTCCAGTACGACCAGCCTTCCGCCGGTTTTAAGCACTCTTTGCATTTCGGCCAGCCCCTTCTCAAGACTCCCGAAGTTCCTCACGCCGAAAGCCACCGCAGTAACGTCAAAAGTGTTGTCTGAAAAAGGGAGCTCCTCGGCATTTGCCTGGACAATCTCAACCTTACCGTCCAGCTGCATCCTGCTCTTCTTGGCGTTGAAAGTCCGGATCATATTCTCCGCAAAATCAACGGAGACTACCCTCGAAGGATCAGACTTCGCAGCCTCAATCGAAAGGTCGCCTGTTCCACACGCGATATCGAGAAACGAATTTGCCGGCCGAAGGCCTGATATCCTGATCGCGCGCTTCCGCCAGTAACGGTCTATGCCTGCGCTCAGGAAGTGATTGAGGAAGTCGTAATGGCCGGAAATACCGTTAAACATCCGGCGCACGTATCTGCTCTTTTCCGTCGGGTCTAGCGAATGGTCGGCCAATCCAACCCCTTCCGGATCCTTATCGTGTATCTCAGCGTTGCTCATCCGTTCTCGACTTAAGCTCATCGATTTTCTTGCGGTAGAGCTCTTCCTTCTCCGGTTTCTTCTTCATCAGAATTGTATATGCTTCAATGGCCGTTTCCATTTGTCCCTGCTGTTCAAAGATGATTGCGAGAGTCTCTGTGACGATTTCCGGCGTCAGTTCAATTCCGCCGTCCTCTTCGCGGTTCGCCGGACGATTCTCAGCAGGTTTGATCGGAGCGGCAGATTCCAGTTTCCTGGCAAGAATCTCGACATCGAATTCGAACTCCTGGTCCTCAGATTTTTCAGGCCCTTTCTGATCGGGTGCATTTCTTTCCTTAGAAGATTCGTCCGAGAATTCTCGCGCGACCTTGTCGATAATCGCCCGTGCAGTGTTGATTCCCTTTTCTTCTTCAGGGCGTTCCTTGCTTCGCTCTTTGACAACGTCCTTCGGCTTCCCTGCCGGAGCCGGCGGCTTGGTGAGGCTTGCCTGAACAGGCGACAGTTCCTCACCGATTATCGCATCCAGCCCGGGTATCAGATAGTCTTCCTGCGAGCCGGGCGCCGGTCTCGCCTTAAGAGTCTGCTCGACGGTTTTCATAATGTCGCTGCCGGAGGACGCACTCTTTCGATATTGCTCTGCCAGTTTTCTGCCGATTGAATCCGCCTGTTCCTGGCTTTCAAGTTCTCCCTTCAACCTCTCGATTATTTGTGACCCCGGATGGAGCTGATCTGCTTTTTGAAGTTCCTTCCTTGCGTCGATGTAGAGTCCTGCGCGCATCATGGCCATTGCAAGGACTGCGTGACCGGTCGAATAATTGGGGTGGGCTATCACCCCTCGCTGGGCCACAGACAGCGCTTCCCCGACTCTGTCAATGTCCAGATAGAAATATGAAAGCATGGCAAAGAATGATGACGCGGAGTTCTTCCGTACTCTCTCCTCGAGAAACTGAAGAAGCCTCACATCCTTGCCGCCGTATTGATAATTCATATTAGCTATTGGTAAAAACGGAACAGCAGCCGGTCTGATTCATGACGCACACATCCGACAAGAAGCATCGGCTATTCAACGATTCGATCCGCAGCGGGCTGAGCGCTGGGCACAACTCTGACGGCTGCCTTCCTTGCCATAACTGCCTGTTTTATTGAAAGATACGAGATAGTGCTGAAACCAACGAAATAAAGTAATTGAAACGGAACTGCCGCGATCTCAAGATCCACGATTGACATTACGATCCCCGCAAGGCAATAGACCGCCAATACAACCTCGGCAATGGAAACCCAGTTGATTTTCCTCTGCGTGTATTTCTTGTCCGCCCACGATCCCTGCTTTCCCGTCACGCCGTACTTCGGAGTCCTGACGAACTCGGTCTTCTTGTTTATCAATCCCTCTATGACAGCCTTAGTGTTGTTGACCGATAACCCCATGCTCCCCGCCATGAAAACAGGGAACAGGTATATCCTTCTTCTCCAATCACTATAAACATCCTTCTGACTGTAAAGATAGAAGACGAAAGACCCGAAGAATGCGAACACAAAACCGCTCATCAGCATGAACGTCGCATCAAATTGTCCGGAGTGCTTAATGAAGACGATGGGGACCTGAAGTATTCCTATGAGAAGAACGAACGGATAGACCATGCTTGCCGAGAGATGAATCGTGGAATGAATCTTGACCCTAAGGGGTAATTTCGATTTCCAAACCCGCGGCAGCAATTTTTTGGACGCTTCAATCGAGCCTTTGGTCCACCTGAATTGCTGCGAACGAAGACCGTTCACATCCGCCGGGAGCTCGGCCGGAGACGTGTACTCCTTCATGAAAACAAACTGCCAGCCTCTAAGCTGCGCCCGATAACTCAGGTCCAGGTCCTCAGCCAGTGTATCGGCTTCCCAGTTGCCCGAGTCCTCGATGCAGCGCCGTCGCCAAATACCTGCGGTACCGTTGAAGTTTATGAAGAATCCGGCCTTGTTCCGCACCTGCTGCTCAATTACAAAGTGTCCGTCGAGTGCGATTGCCTGCGCTCGAGTGAGAATTGAGTAATCGCTGTTTATGTGTTCCCACCTGGTCTGGACTAATCCGATCTTGTCATCGTAGAAATAAGGAAGAGTCCTCTTAAGAAAATCTGCCCGCGGTATAAAGTCGGCATCGAATATAGCGACGAATTCGCCCCTCGCCTGCGGAAGCGCATGTTTAAGAGCGCCTGCCTTGTAGCCCTGGCGGTTTCCACGTCTCACATGTTTGATATCGAACCCTTCAGCCGACTTTTCGATAATCTTCCGGGCTATAATTGCCGTCGTTTCGTCGGTTGAGTCGTCCAGCACCTGAACTTCAAGTTTGTCTTTGGGATAGTCCAACGAACAAATTGCATCGATCGCCCGGTTCACGACATACAGCTCATTGTAAACCGGGAGTTGCACCGTTACTGCGGGAAAGTCTTTCAGCTCCCCCACCTTGGCCACCTGTCTGTTCCGGTATTTGAAGTAATAGAAGATCATCAAGAAACCGTTCGAGCCGAAAATAAACGGAAAACTCAGAACGACTATGTACATTACCAACAACGCGTTTTCAACGCCCGTTGACATTTCGAATAACTCCTTCAGTATTTACCAGTTTGTTACTAGAGCCAGAAGAATATCATCTGTTAATTTATCTTCGGCTTGTGTTAATCCAGCATCTCTGTTTGACGGACCCTGACTGGGATCGTACTCGCCCCAGTCGGAAAAGTCTTTTGTCCAGATAATCTTCTGCGTCTTCAAGTTCTGGAACTTGACAGACACGTTTATGGTGATTCGCCATTTGCCAACCTGCTGGTTTCCCTGAACGGACGTGGGTTGTGTCGTCACACTGTTTACCACTCCGATCACTGCAGCATTTGCATTCGACATATTTGTAACCTGATAAGTATTGTCGGCAACCAGTTTCTGTGTCAACATGTTTGTCAGATTGGTTCTCAGGTTAGGATCACCATAGCCACTTCTGTCATCGAAAACCTGCACGGCAACGGAATGCACGCCCGGCGGGAGCGAGGCCCCGCGGAAGGAATAAGTACAGCCGAAAAGTGTCGCTGCAAGTGCCAGAATCGCGCAGTATTTCATCAAACATCCTTTAATTTATATTGTTGGAGCTTGCGATACAAAGAACGCATGCTTATGCCAAGCGCCTGCGCTGCCATACGTTTGTTCCCGTGGTACTTCTTTATCGCATTCTGAATAAGGTGTTTTTCCATTTCCTCCAGGTTCAGCTCTTTCCCATCCGAAGAATCCTCCATGTCGTCATGCTGTCCCGGGACATATTGCGGAACCGGCAACGCAAGTTTCCTTTCAGGTCTGTCTGCCTGAAAGAATGATTTCAAATCGACTATGTCGTTCTTGATCTCCCAGAGGGCCCTTAGAATCAGTTCGCGCTCGGATTCTTCGGGCGTCTTGTCAACGCGAACGGGTAACAGCCTGCTCGTCGTCTCGCCGGAATAGAACATTCCCGCTTTAGGCAAGTACTTTTCGATCGCTGCCGCATCCACCTGGTTCCCGCGCTCAAGAACTATCACACTCTCTACCAGGTTTCTTAACTCGCGCACATTCCCGGGCCATTCGAGTCCGCTGAGGATATCGATTGCCTCACGGGAGAAACCGCCGAACTCTATTCTGTTGCGCTCACAGAATTCCCGCGAAAACTTCTCGATGAAGATAGGTATGTCCTCGCGGCGGTCCCTTAAAGGCGGTATGTACAGGTTCACCGACCTCAGGCGGAAGTAGAGATCTTGGCGGAAATATCCCTTGGAAACTTCGTCTTCCAGAAACTTGTTCGACGCGGCAATCACCCTGACGTCCGATCTCTGCGTCGTCGAGGATCCAACACGCATAAACTCTCCGGTTTCTATTACGCGGAGGAGCTTTACCTGTATCGGAAGAGGCATATCGCCGATCTCGTCGAGAAACAGGGTACCGCCGTCGGCAATCTCAAAATAGCCCTTGCGCGATTCCACTGCGCCGGTGAACGCACCTCGCTGATGGCCGAACAACTCAGACTCAAGTATCCCTTCCGGAATCGCGCCGCAGTTTACCGCAACGATAGACTTATCGGAACGCCCGCTCGCACCGTGAATGGCCCGAGCCGCGATTTCCTTTCCTACCCCGCTCTCGCCGTTTATCAGCACAGTTACGTCGGTAGGGGCGACTTTCATTATCGTCGCAATGACGTCCTTCATCGCGGACGAAGTGCCGACGATTCCGAATTTTTCCTGAAATTCTTCCGCTGTCATTTCCATTCTATAATGTCAGGACTTGTCCGTCCTGAACGAGGTTCAACTTTTGGATTCCGAATTCCAAACTAAGCTTCTTTCTCCATTCGCCGTCATTCTCCAGCTCCATCGGAATGTGAGTAAAATAAAGAACGCCGCTTCTCTCCCCCGCCAGCGCAGCAATCTCATCGAGTGAGGGGTGCGTGGCTTCTATGAGAGACACCGAATCACGAATGTGACTCTTGACTTCATCTAGCGAATCCAGGTCGCTGCTGAAGAAGAACTTCTTGCCTTCTTCGCGGACGACGACTGAAAAGCTGACGGGATTTATTCCGGCTGCCTTTGACAATTCCATATACTTTACGAGATGATTGGTCTGTACGAATTCCAGCCTCACACAGTCCGACAGCTTAATCTCTCCGCCTGCCAGCGGCAACAACGAGATCTTAAACGACATTCTGTCGTTGAAAATGAAGAAGTTATCCAGCCAGAGAGAGACGAAGTCCAACTGTGTAAACGGAATGTAGACCTCAATCGGCTCCTTCCTTCCGAGCACATGCATCGCCGTTAACACTGCCGGAAGCCCTCCGCAATGATCGGCATGCATGTGTGTAATGAATATTTTCTGTATTGAGGAGGGGTCCACATCGGCATTCTGCAGTGCACGCAGGGCGTCGGAGCCGCAGTCTAGCAAGAACCGGTCATCCGAGGCTTCGACCAGATAGCAGCTGTTGAAGCGATGAGAGTCCGAATAAGCGGAACCAGATCCAAGTACCGTTATCTTCATTTTTGCACCACAATGCAGTCTATAGAACGTCTTTTCAGGTCCTGCGCATAGGCTTCCGCAGCTGCCCGGGTCGAGAAGCCCCCCGCGCCGACGGCATACAAAGTCCTGTTGCCGTCTACTTTTGTGAAAACCGTCGCTGATATTCCCCTATCCTTCAGGGTTGCAGCAAAGCTCCGTGCGTTCTGCGGAGTCGAAAACGCGCCGAACTGAACGGCAAACAGAATGGACGGTCTGACCGGGCCGACAGCTTTAGGTGGTTCGTTTGAAACCGGCGGCGCGGGCACTGTCGGTGGAAGATGAAGCGTATCTTCAAACCCAAGGGGATCCACCAGTTGAGTCATCATAGGTGAGTACTTGCGAAGTTCCAGATAATCGGTGTGTGCGTCGCCGTAATCCCCTGCGGCAAAATGATATTTATAGAGTTGAAGCAGTGCTTCTTGTGCAATCGGCTTGCCCGGATACTCGGCAATAATCTCTTTGTATGTATCCGCCGCCTCCACTGCGTCCGGCGTCAACGCGGCACGAACGAAAATAGCAAAGGGATCCGAGGGATCAGCCTCGGTGAGATACCTTCTCGCATCGTTGAGTTCCCCGGCTTTGAGGGACAGATAGGCTTGCTGGGCGTTCTGGTCCCCGGTTATGACCGTGCCCTGCGTCTTCTGCGATTCGTCTTCGCTGGAAAATCGCTGTGCGAGCGCGGCTCCGGGCCGGAATACAAACGTCATGACAAGACAAACAATAAAGAAGGCTATTACACGATTCATTTCAGTTGAGGTAGCCGACCACTTCTCCGAATAACGTTGCCATCGAGGCTCTGTCGATCTTTACTCTTACGACATCTCCAGGCTTCAGTGAGCCTTTCGGAAAAACTACGGTCTTGTTAGTATCCGTTCTGCCGCTTAGCTGCTCATCAGATTTCCTGCTTGTGCCGTCCACCATCACATCAAAGGTTCTGCCAATCAATGAACTGTTTATTTCGTAAGAGAGCTTCTGCTGAAGAGAAATAATCTCACTCAATCTCCTGGTCTTGACGTCATCAGGCACATCATCGCCCATCTTGTAAGCCGGAGTTCCCTCACGCGGGGAGTACTTAAACATGTATGCCCCATCATACCGGACCTCTTCCATCAGACTAAGAGTCTCCATGTGTTCGTCCTCTGTTTCCGTTGGGAAACCAGCAATAATATCCGTAGAAAGCGCCACATCAGGAATTCTGGCTCTGATTCTCCTTACCAACTCCAGATAGTGTCCCCTGGTATATGTCCTGTTCATCGTTTCCAGGACGCGGCTCGATCCCGACTGGACAGGCAAGTGAATGTACTTGCAGAGGTTGTCGTGCCCGGCAATTGTATCTATAAGCTTGTCCGACAAATCCTGGGGGTGAGAAGTCGTAAACCTTACGCGGAGCGCTGGCTCAACCTTCGCAACCGCGGCCAGAAGGTCTGCAAAATCGTTGACTCCATCGCGATACGAATTCACGTTCTGACCAAGGAGCGTCACTTCCCGGATTCCCTGTCTCACCAACTGCTCCACTTCGTTTACGACGCCTGCAAGCGTCCTGCTTCGTTCACGTCCTCTCGTAAACGGCACGATGCAGAAAGTACAAAACTTGTCGCAGCCGCGCATTACGGAGATCCATGCGGAGATACCTTCGGCCCTGAACGGTGTGATGTCATCGTAGGTCTCTGTACGTGAAAGTCTCACGCCCATTCCTTGCGTTCCAGCCAGCGCGCCCTCAAGAAGCTGAGGCAGTTTGCGGTATTCGTCCGGGCCCACCACGATATCGACCTTCCGGTCATCAAGCAGATTGGACCGAAGTCGTTCCGCCATGCATCCCAGCACTCCCACGACAAGGTTCGGCTTGTCCAGTCTCTGATTCCTTATAGTACCAAGCCTCTGCCGTATTTTCTCCTCCGCGTGCTCTCGAACACTGCAAGTGTTCAGAAGGACTACATCCGCATCGTTCATGGTATTTGTGGGTGAATAGCCGGACTTGCTCATTATTCCCAGGACAATCTCGGTATCGGCAAGATTCATCTGGCAGCCATACGTCTCCACATAAACCTTCAATCTACTGTTGGGATCTATTTGCGCCAATTTGTCACTCATATGTAAAATTTCGTCAACAATTTAATTCTGCATAGAGGAATAAACAAACCATCCGAAAATCGACTGGCGGTATGCCCCAATATGCCTCAAAACGAACGAGTTGCATCTATATCCTGGCCGAAATCCGTACAGAAAATCCCGGACGACATGCGAGACGCTGTTGTCCCATCTGCTTGAGAAATCCTCCAACACTATCGGCGGCGCGGTCGCCCGGTTCCGGATCAACCGCAATGGCTGTGCAGGGTCGCCAATTCTTTTCTTTAATGGATGTTGAAGCGTAAACCGGCATTCAGTCCTCTGCATTTTTCTACTTCATACTCACCGCCATTGTTTCTCAACTTTTACCTCAACCTTTTCCCCATTCATTGAAGATGACCTCTCTTACTGCATGCTTGCAATGCGTATCGGCGGTGCGACTTGACAAAGTCCTGACGACCCGCTATACTTCCGCTACGACTACTTTCCGGGCTTCTGACGTTCGAGGGGAAATTGAAAAGATCCGGGAAGAAATGAGGAGGATTACCATTCGCCGGTCGTAGCGTAAACAGCGCACAGATGAACCGGAATTGAAGACGGAGGAGAACGAACTGATCGTGACCTTAATCAGGGATGGTACTGCGGAAAAAGCGGAGTGGAGTATCTTCCACCGTGCTTTGCGGTGGTTTACAGTTCGCAATCGTCAGAGAAGTTCTCGTAATTCAAAATTCTTGACGTATTGTGATCGGGGTTTCCCAGCAAATCTAAATTGCGAAAGCATTGTAGAAACCCACCTAACTCGCGGTGGTGTCGCCGCTTTCTCATGGATGACATGAAAACACATTCTTAGTTTTTATTGCGGGAGGAGAGAAGGTGAATTTTGTAAGGATAAATCTATGTAGGCGACAATGAAGAAGCATTTGAATTCACAAGGGATTTGGCTTGCGGTGTTCTTATTTACGAACCTGTTCACTTCCTGCAACAAGGACAGCAACCTGGTGGGTCCGGGAAAACCTCCTATCTGGACTCAGGAACAACTGCAGAGTTTGCAGGTTCGAGGTGTATGTGCCACTGGCAATGTTATCATCGTGGGTGGTTATCCAATGAACACGTCATACGGTTATTTCTTTCGCTCGACTGACAACGGTGCCACGTGGGTAATGACAGACTCCTTCGGTGTAAATAACACTTCTCCCGGACTAAACTTCGTGATTTATCCGTCCTTCACGTTTCTTGTTGACGGTGCGGATATTCTTGCCGG
>JAMCXB010000019.1 GCA_023480735.1 Bacteroidota bacterium
AGGCAGCCATCCAATGAATTGGACGGCTAGATGACGCACAAACCCCTTTCGGGTTTCGTGCTTTTGGAAGGCGTCGATTTCAATCGATGCCTCGCAGAAGCCACCGGCTTTGCCGGTGGTAGTTCACTGCAGTTGGGACTTCGTAAGGCACGTTACTTCGGCACTAAAAAAGTATTGTTTCAACTTGCAATGACGGCAGCTGTTGCCAATTTTGCGCTGGTGGCTGCCAGGGCCGCCAATCTGTCTCCCTTTTTCTCTGCGCTTATATATGTATCCGTTCTTGTTGCCGCCACAACGCTCCTGAGCTCCATAGCGAGTCAATGGTACTTGAACCTATCGACTCCCGCCGGCAGAACCCACCACCGCCCCCTCGACTTCACGAACATGGGTTTTCGGCCCGGCTTCTAGGACATATCGTGAAACCCCGGTAGGGGGTTTCAGTTTTTTTTGAGCCGTTCATTTTAATGAATGGCGATGGTCTCACAAATTTGTCGCACACCCATCGGAATCTTTGTTATGGTGAATTGCTGTTCCATTTTGTAAATTCATTGTAACTAGCGTGAAAATGATATGAACAACATAAGAATCTTCGCTGCCGTCATTCTGGCATTTAGTCTTGCGTCGTGCTCTCTTCCGAAGACGAAAGTAGACCTTCTCCTCACGAATGGACATTTCTATACTATGGACCCGCGAATACCGGATGCGGAGGCGGTCGCGGTCAGCGGCGGAAAGATCGTTGCCGTAGGGATGAGTCGTTGGATCACCTCCCGTTACGAAGGGAAAAAGACACTCGATTTGCGCAACGCCTTCGTCCTGCCCGGTCTGATAGACGGTCATGCGCACATGGTAGGTCTCGGAATGAGTTTCACGACCGTGAATTTGACATCGGCGAGGACAGTGGACGACGTTGTCAAGCTTGTGCAAAGCGCTGCATCAAAGATAGTCCCCGGCGGATGGATAAGGGGGACCGGGTGGAATGAACGTTTGTTGAGGCAAATCAATTCTTCTCCGGCCGCCGTTCTGGACAAAGCCGTCCCAGGCTTTTACGTTTTCCTCGTGAGTTCGGGCGGTCAGGCGGTATGGGTCAACACGAAGGTGATGGAGCTGGCGGGTGTTACAGCCTCCACAATCAGTCCAGCAGGCGGACTGATCATCAGGGGGAAGAATCGAGAGCCGTCGGGAATCTTTGTCGGTGCCGCGATCAACCTGGTGGCGTCGCAGATTCCTCCGCCATCGGAATTGGAATTGCAGAATGCTATCACCCTCGCCGCGGATACGTGTGCACGGTACGGGATAACCGAAGTTCAAGACGCGGGAATAGATACAGGTGTCCTGCACGCTTACCAGGGGCTCGCGAGCAAAGGCGGCCTCAAGATCCGCATCTACGCGATGTATAACGGGAATGATACGACGCTTCCGGCAATATTGAAGCAGGGTCCTATATTGGGAGAGAAGGGTTACTTCACGATGCGAGCCGTGAGAGTGGACATGGACGGTCCGCTGAGTAATCGTTCGGCCGCGCTGGTATCGGCATATTCTGACGATCCCGGGAACTACGGGGAAACGTATCTTGGCGAGAAGGACCTGGAGAATCTAACCGTGGCTTCTCTTGCCTCAGGATTTCAGGTTTGCACGGAGGCGCACGGTGACCGGGGGATCGACGTTGTGCTGGATGCCTATCAGAAGGCGTTGAAAGCCGCCGGCATTTCCGACCCAAGATTAAGGGTTGAAGGAGTAGATGTCCTGTTGCCGGGGGACATTCGGCGATTTAAGGAGCTTGGAATCATTCCATCTATGCAGCCCGTGCAGTGCGTGTCCAATATGTACTGGGTAGAATCACGTGTCGGCCGAAGCCGCGTCAGGAGGACCTATGCATGGCAGTCACTCCTGAAAACCGGGAGCATCATAGTCGGCGGATCGGATTTTCCCGACGATAGTCCCGATCCGAGGATGGGAATCTACACGGCTGTTACGAGACAAGACATTGACGGCGTACCACAAACTTTTGGAGAGGCGGAAAAATATTTCTCGTTGACACCGGATGCGGCAGAAGATAGTTCGGATTTCAACGGCGGTTTCGTTCCGGAGCAAAGAATGACAATAAACGAAGCCATCAAGTCGTTCACAATCTGGCCGGCATACGGCGCGTTCCAGGAGAAGGAAAAAGGGACAATATCTGTCGGAAAGTATGCCGACTTCACGATTTTTGAGAAGGACTTTGTAGACGGACCTGTCGACAAGATTCCGTACGATACGATATTGGGAACAATCGTAGGAGGTAAGTTTGTCTACGTCGACACGTCTGCGGCCAATTGGAGAATAAGATGAAATACCGAAGGCTTGGCAAAACTAATTTCGAAGTAAGCGAAATCGGATATGGAACCTGGGGAATGGGCGGGAATATGTGGCTCGACGGAACCGATGAAGAAGCCATCAAGTCCCTTCATCATGCATTCGATCTCGGTGTAAATTTTGTAGACACCGCACTCGCTTACGGTAAAGGTCATAGCGAAGAACTGATTGCAGGAGTTCTCAGGGAGAGGAAAGAGCGAATCTATGTCGCCACGAAGATCCCGCCCTTGAACAACAGGTGGCCAGCGCCCGACGGTGTTCCACTTCGTGAAACATTCACTTACGACCACATCATCAAATCCACGGAGTCCAGCTTAAGGAATTTGAAAGTCGATTGTCTCGACATTCAGCAATTTCACGTGTGGAATGATGAGTGGGTGCATGAGAACGAGTGGAAGGATGCCGTTCTGAGATTGAAAGACGAAGGCAAGGTGAAGTTCTGGGGGATATCGATAAACGATCATCAGCCTGAAAACGGAATTGAAGCGGCACGAACGGGACTGATAGATGCTTTCCAGGTGATATACAATATTTTTGACCAATCCCCGGAAGACGAACTCTTTTCATTTTGCCGGAAGAGCGACGTAGGCATCATAGCGCGCGTGCCATTCGATGAGGGCTCTCTGACGGGAACGATAAGACCCGATACTACTTTTCAGGAAGGTGATTTCAGAAGCAGGTATTTTACTCCCGAACGCAAAAGAGAAGTCGTAAAACGTGTTGACCAACTCAAAGGACTGCTCGATCACGAGGCGGTCTCTATTACGGAACTGGCATTAAGGTATGTCCTGCATCATCCGGCAGTCTCCACGGTCATTCCGGGAATGAGGAGAGTCCGTCACGTTGAAGGCAACTGTGCGGTATCCGACGGAAAGAAACTTTCGGACGCGGTCGTGTCTGAATTGAAAAAATATCGGTGGAATTACAGATGAAGTAGGGAATAGTTGAGCCTGGCGTTTTCCGCTTCATTGAATGTGTGTGAAAAGTAAGGGAGGATTTCATGGATATTAAGACAGTTAAAATCGAAAAACCCGAAGACGTCAACTTCATCCTCGGGCAGTCACACTTTATCAAGACCATAGAAGATTTGCATGAAGCAATAGTCCAGACCGTTCCTCAAATGAGATTTGGGATAGCCTTTTGTGAGTCTTCAGGGCCGGCGCTCGTACGTTTCTCGGGTAACGATGATGAGCTGGTGGAAATCGCAAAGAGAAATGCGGTGAATATTTCTGCGGGACATTCATTTGTGATCTTCATGCGGGATGGATTTCCATTAAACATACTCAACGCTGTGAAGAATATTCCCGAGGTGGCGGGAATATACTGTGCCACAGGGAACCCCGCCGAAATAATTGTAGCAGAGACCGACCAAGGGTGCGGAATTCTGGGGGTTATCGATGGAGTCAAACCAAAGGGAATTGAAACGGAGTCGGATAAACTTGCCCGTCACGATTTCCTGAGAAAGATCGGATACAAGCTTTAATCGAACTTCTCTTCAAATTCGCCGTCTATAATCAAAATCAATGTTGGAGACTATGAAGAAGTATATACTTTTATGCCTGATTGCGCCTGCGGTTGCTTTTGGACAAGCCGATACATTGACTCTTGAACAGTGCGTGCAGATTGCACTGAAACACAATCCGCAGATAACGGTGGCCGAAGGGGGCATGGAGTCGTCTAAGTCGGATCTGAAACTGGCCAGGTCAACCCTGTTTCCGCAAATCTCGGGAAGTGTCGGAGTCTCGAGGAACGGGGGTACTTTCCTGTTGGGCAACATTGTCCGCAGCGGTCAGTTCAACAGTTACACCGCCGGTTTCCAGGGACAACAGCTGATATTTGACTTTGGCAAGACCTACTCGAGGATTGCTGCGTCATCGGATTTGGTAGATGCCTCCGATCAGAGTTTGAGGGCTACGAGGCAGAACGTCATAGTGAATACCTATGTCGCCTATTTTAATTATCTAGCCGCGCTCCGTGTCAGGGAGGTGGACACTGAGACCGTTTCGCAAGCAGAGGATCATCTCCGCCAGGCGCAGGCTTTTTACAAAGCGGGGACCGTGCCACAATACGACGTCGTAAATGCCGAGGTGACCGTTGCGAACTCGAGAGTAAGCTTAATCCAAGCGGACAATAACGTGAAGGTCGCCCGCATCCAGCTTGAGAATGTGATAGGAGAGAAGCTCCCCGAGAATTTTGCTCTTAAAGATGTTCTCGGCGTGTCCCATGTTGAGATCAACCTGCAGACAGCAATTGAGACCGCAATTAAGAACCGTCCGGAACTTCTTCAAAGTCAGGCGCAGGTCGAGGCAAGCAAAGCGCTGTTGACCTCTGCGTGGACAAGCGACATGCCTACAATCGATGCTGCCGGTGGATACAACTGGAGAGGGCTGGCGCCTACTCCGCTGTACAGCGGTTGGAATGTAGGAGTCACTCTTTCGCTCCCGATATTCGAAGGGTTCGCGCTCGATGCCGGCATAGATCAGGCAAAAGCAAACCTTAAGAGTGCGCGAGCGTCTAATGATTTAGTTATGCAATCATTATACTTAGAAGTTCAGCAGGACGAATTCGCGTTGGAGGAAGCCAGCCAGAGAATCCAGGCGGCGAAAAAACTCGTTCAGCAGGCTACCGAGGCATTGCGGCTGGCCGTGGGGGAATACAACTCAGGGACCGGAAGCGCTCTCGAGACCACAGACGCACAGGTCTCTCTGGCGAATGCCCGGATTACCCACATCCAGTCACTCTACGATTACAATGTCTCCTATGCACAACTTGAGAGAGCAATGGGAGTGATAAAGTAAAATTGGAAGAAAAGGCGATATGAAAAAGAAAAGACTTGTTACAGCCGTAATCCTTCTGCTCGTAATCAGCGGAGCAGTTGTTTTCTTCACGAGAAGTGCGAAGACTCAGGACGCACAGTGGCTGACCCTTAACGTCACCCGCGGTAATGTTGATGTGGTGGTTACTGCAACCGGCACACTGGCGGCCGACACGACAGTTCAGATCGGGACACAAGTCTCAGGAACTATTTCAAGACTCTTCGCTGACTGGAATTCCCACGTGAGACAGGGTCAGACCATCGCTATGCTGGATACCACATTTCTGTGGGCAGCCGTGCAGCAAGCCGACGCTAATTTGCGGAAGGCGGAGGTTGCAGCCGACCTGGCAAAGACTACTCTCGACCGTGTCAAGAAGTTATACGCAAAAAATCTTGATTCGCAATCGGATTATGACACGGCATTGTCGAATTACCAGACTGCACAGGCCAGTGTCGGCATCGCACAGACTGCACTTGACCAGGCAAAGATTAACCTGGGATACGCAACTATTAAATCTCCAATCACCGGTGTTGTTATATCGAGGAACGTGGATATCGGCCAGACGGTTGCTTCAAGTTTCAGTACCCCGACACTGTTTACTATTGCAAACAATCTTTCCGATATGCAAGTACAGGCTTCCGTTGACGAAGGCGACATAGGAAACGTGAAGGTTGGTGAGAAAGTCACATTTACAGTCGATGCCTATCCGAATGATGTTTTTAAGGGCAAGGTAACTCAGATCAGGTTGCAGCCGTCAACCGTTCAAAATGTCGTGGAGTATACGGTCATAATCGATGTTCCCAATCCTGACTTGAAGCTTTTGCCAGGAATGACCGCGAATCTGACGATAGAAGTGGCGCAGGCAAAGGATGTTCTGAAAGTCCCGACTACCGCGCTGAGGTTTATGCCTCCAAGTCAGTATATGGCTCAATTAGCAAAGGCAATTCCGGACTCGGTGAGAGAAAGATTTCGACAGAGATTTCAGAAATTTCACGGTCAAAACGGAGGAGGCGACTTTGCCGGAGCAGGGAATCGAGGTCCCGGACAGCCCGGCGGTGGAATGAATTATCAGGACAGGGACCTTACTCCCGGGAGCTACTTCATAGTCTGGGTGCTCGATGGAAAACAGATAAAACCTGTTCGTGTCCAAATAGGACTCTCTGACGGTACGAATACTCAAGTCGAAGGCAATCTAAAACCCGGAGAGCCCGTGATAGTTGGTATGCTTTCGAGCGGGGCCGGTAACCAGGCTCAGTCAAATCCGTTTATGGCGAGGAGGAGGTTCTAAGCCGGTGGCAGATCCTATTATATCAGTCAAGCATCTTGTTAAGATTTACAGGATGGGAGACGTTGAGGTCCACGCGCTTCGCGGAATTAACCTCGATATAAACCGGGGCGAGTTCGCCGCCATAATGGGAGCAAGCGGCTCCGGCAAGTCGACCTTCATGAATATCATAGGCTGCCTTGACACTCCGACAAGCGGCGAATACCTGCTCGATGGAGTCGAGGTCGCAAAACTGGACCGCGATGAACTCGCGAAGCTGAGGAACAAGAAACTCGGTTTTGTTTTCCAGGCTTTCAATCTATTACCGAGGACGACGGCGTTGGAGAACGTGGAACTGCCTCTCTTGTACTCCAACAATCATTCTTCTTCACAGAGGCGCGAGAGGGCAATGGCAGCGTTGGAAGCTGTCGGACTTGCGGAGCGTGCGGGCCATTACTCGAATCAACTTTCGGGCGGGCAGCAGCAGCGAGTGGCAATTGCACGGTCGCTCGTAAACGACCCGGTTGTAATCCTGGCCGACGAGCCGACGGGGAACCTCGATACACGGACCAGCGTGGAAGTCATAGAGATATTTCAGAAGCTTAACGAGAAGGGGATCACCGTTGTTCTCGTGACTCACGAACCGGACATCGCCCAGTTTTCGGGCCGAAACATTGTGTTCAGAGACGGGAAAGTCAGCAAGATCATTGAAGTAGAGAATAGAAAAATCGCAGCCGAAGAACTTCCAAAGATACCGCTGCCAATGGATGAGCTAGAGTCATGAATATCCTGAATGTGTTTAGAGTTTCTTATCGTTCGCTAGGAAGGAATAAACTTCGGTCTTTCCTGACGATGCTTGGAATAATAATCGGCGTTGCGGCAGTTATCGCGATGCTTGCCATCGGACAGGGTGCGAGCAATGCAGTGAAGCAGCAGATTGCAGGGTTAGGCACTAACGTAGTGATAGTTTTTCCATTTGCGTCGACGCAGGGGAACGTACGCTTCCAGGCGGGCGAAACATCCAGGTTGACCGAGAGCGATGCCGTGGCAATCGCGGCTCAGTGTCCGGCGGTCAAGTACGTTACGCCGGTCGTCAGGGTCGTTACCCAGATAATTGCCGGCACGCAGAATTGGAGAACCTCTGTGATGGGCGCTTATCCGGACTTTGAGCAAATACGAAACTGGCCCGTTCAGAGCGGCAGCTATTTCACTCAATCCGATGAACGCACTGCCGCCAAGGTTTGCATTCTGGGTCAAACCGTTGCCGACAACTTGTTTGGCACCGGTTCGATTCCGCTCGGCGCAACCGTGCAGATCAGGAACCTGCCGTTCAGGGTGGTTGGGATCCTAGCGTCAAAAGGTCAAAGTGCCATGGGCCAGGACAATGATGATATTGTAATAGCCCCATTCTCCACCGTTCAGCAGAAACTTGCTGGGACGATCTATGCCAACATGCTTTTTGCGTCTGCCATCTCCCCTCAGGCAGTGAACACTGCAGTGGATGAGATAACCCAGTTTCTTCGAATCAAACATAACCTAAGGTCGTGGCAGGCGAACGATTTTACCGTTCGTACTCAAACTGAAATTGCCAGTACCGCAGATGCAACAACACAGACGATGACTCTTCTGCTTGCAAGCGTGGCAGCTATATCTCTCATAGTCGGTGGAATTGGAATAATGAACATCATGCTGGTGTCGGTAACTGAGAGGACTCGTGAAATCGGAATCAGAATGGCAGTTGGAGCGAGAGGGGGCGACGTGTTGACACAATTCCTGATTGAAGCGCTGACGCTGAGTCTCGTCGGCGGTCTCATCGGCGTAATCCTCGGTGTCCTGACTTCAAGATTCGTGTCAAATATTCAGAAATGGCCGGTCGTCATTGCCCCTCAGTCAGTCGGTCTCGCGTTCCTATTCGCCGCTGTAATCGGAATATTCTTTGGTTGGTATCCCGCCCGAAAAGCCGCGAATTTGAACCCGATAGAGGCTCTAAGGTACGAATAACAGGAGAGATGGGAATTATGGAAAAATGGAGCAAAGGAATAATGCCTGCTATGCCTATAGGTAGCTCACATACTCCATCTTTCCACTGTTCCTTAGATTAGTATAATTCCTTCGAGTCTGAGGAGATATTCCTTTAGTCTTATTCCGCCCGCGTAGCCCACAAGTTTGCTGTTCGAGCCTATGACTCTGTGGCACGGTATCACAATCGGGAGGGGGTTCTTGCTTACCGCCACGCCGACAGCACGGAATCCATGTGTGTGAACCCGCCGGGCAATCTGCTTGTAAGTCACAATCGTACCGTAAGGCGTTTTTGCCACCTCTGTCCAGATCTTCTGCTGGAATGGAGTTCCGGCCAGGTCGACGTCAAGCTCGAACTTCGTTCTCTTTCCGATGAAGTACTCGTTCAATTGTCTAATCACGGCTGAGTTTTTTCCTTTATCATCGACAATTTCTTCTTGAGAGAAGTTTTCACCGATCCAGTTAAGGAAACTCGACTTGCCATCTTTGGGAAGGGCGATCTTGCACACCCCTTTTTCCGTGGACGCGACATAGATGACTCCAATCGGCGCTTCAAATGAGGCGCAGAAGACCTTGTGTGTGGAAGTCTTTTCGAGATCACGTCGAAAATTCAGGAGGCTTTGGATTGCACCGGCCCTCCTAAGCCTCTCGGCATTTCTCATCCATAACGGTGAGATTTTTACATTTATCTGCGACACTTGAATGCCCTCGTCATTTTATGAGAAGCAGAAGCTGTTGAGGCAAAAGATTCTTTTGCCGTGTAATGAATCTTCAAGCACAATCTTTGGTCATAGCGGAGATTCACAAGGCGCCATGTTGCAGAAAATGAACAAGCAATTCGTACCCAATATAAGCACAGAACGATAACATTATATAACCGGAAATCCTGGAAAAAACGGTGAGTGTCTCAGCTCTGAACGTTCCCTTCTTCCGGGATATCGCTTTCAGGAGCAAATAGTACCAAAGTGCCGTGCCGGAGCCGACGCCAAATGCAAAAAGTGCAACACCGTCTATGCCGTTGGCAAGCATGCCGGACGACTGGATAATTCCGCTTAGCATAATCCAAAACGCAACCAGTGTCGGATTAGACACGTACATGAAGACTCCAACGAGGAATGCGCTGTGAAATTTTCCGCCCCGCGGCACAAAGTTCTCGTACTGGAAACTCTCTACTTTCGTGGTGACATCTCTGATTCCAAGATAGGCCAACAAAAGGAAGCCAATGATCTGAAAGATAATATTTACTTCGATCCTGTGAACTATTGCGGAGAGGCCGAGCATAGTTGCACTGCAATACAGAAAGTCCATTGCAGATGCCCCAAGCCCGACACCAAACGCACTTCTGAAACCTTGTTTGAAGCCTTTGGAGATGACTGTAACGTTTATGGGACCCAACGGGATAGAAATAACCATTCCGACAATCAAGCCGACAAAAAGAGAAACCATTCTATATATTGTCTGTTAATAAATTTGCAAAATTCTCACTCTCAACACCCCGGACATTCAACCGTCTAAAATAAAGAAGATGAAAACAAATTGCAATTTTGGCTTCCGGCAGGCTGCAGCCGAATCGCCCGCCGGGGACCTATGAGAGTATCGAACCATTGGCATGCATGGTTATCTCATTTGCGCACCGATGGTTACCTTGATTTTCAGTGACTCTTTATTTATGATTTTATCTGCGTGTTAACCTAAATGGAGAATTCCTAAATGTCGATCAAACATTTCTTCTACGTTCTGGTCCTGAGTGTACTCGCCGCTGGCTGCGCCGCGGATTTGAGTCTGGATAACAACGTCATAGCCGTCGTCGGGAATCACAAGATTACCTACGGGGACTTTCAGCGACAGCTTGCCCAAAATTATGTCCCACAAACCGACTCAATGATGTCGCTTGACGCCAAGAGCAAGTTTCTTGATCTGCTAATCGATTATAATCTCAAGCTGCAGGATGCTAAGAAAGAGCGCCTTATGGATGATCCCGCCATAAGGGACGAGATGAAGAATTATGAAACCCAGCTCGCCGTCAGCTATATAACGGAGCACGAACTTGTAGATCCGATGATCAAAACGATTTACGAACGCCAGAAATACGAAGTGAGGGCGAAGTACATATTTGTCCGTTTCCCGATCGATTCTCTTCACCCTCATGGTGACACGCTCAAAGCCTACGACGAATCGGTCGCGGCAATCAAGGATTTGAAAGCCGGTGCCCCGATCGACTCACTCATGCACCTCTATTCGGGCGAGGATACTTATTACATTACGGCCGGCACTTTTCTGCAGTATGTCGGCGGCGAAGAATTCGAGAATATGCTGTATACCTTGAAGCCGGGCGAGGTTGGGTCGACACCCATAAGGACTTCGTTTGGGTATCTTGTCGTCAAACTCGAAGAGAGGCGTCCTCGCGTCGAGAGCGCTCGAGCAAGCCACATACTGATCGCAATAAAAGGTAATACTCCAAAGGATACGCTTGAGGCCTATGACAGAGCCCTGGCTATACTCGATTCAGTCAAACAAGGCGTGAGTTTTGCCAAGCTTGCCGAGGATAATTCCGCCGATAAGGCGTCGGCCAAGAGGGGTGGTGACCTCGGATATTTCAAACGTGGTGAGATGGTAAGGCCGTTTGATCAGGCTGTTTTCAACATGAAGGTCGGACAAGTGGTCGGTCCGGTAAGAACCCAGTTTGGTTATCATATCATCAAGCTTACGGACTTAACGCCGGTGCCTCCTTTCTCTACCGAGAAAGATCAGCTACGCCAGTACTACGTGAACAGCGTGTACAAAACTGACCTGGCTAATTTCGTGGACGTACTAAAACAGAAGTACGACTTCAAGATGAACGGGCAGATTTTCGATTTCTTGTACGGTAAAGTGGATTCAACGAAGCGGCTGGTGCAGTCTAATTTAGACAGTCTGCTTACTCCGGCGGAACGCCGCGAATCGTTGTTTACATTCGATAAATCGTCAGGGACGATCGATACGGTCTTTGCGCTGGCAAGAGACGACAGAAACCTGGAGCCTCTTTACCTCAACTGGCAGGGTTTACACTACATACTCGACGAAGCGGCCAAGAAAATGGTGTTTGCCCATTATGCAGACGAGAAGGCGCCGACTTACCCCGACTTCGATTCTCTTATGACGAAATATGAAAATGGGATACTTATCTACAATATCGAACGAGATAAGGTGTGGAATAAAATTCAGGCAACCGACAGCTTATTGAAGCCGTACTACTTTGCTCATATCGACAGATACTATTGGCCGGAAAGGGTAGATATAAGCGAGATCCACGTAAGTACCGACAGCGCCGCAAACACTATTTATGACATGCTTAAGAACGGCGACAGCTTCGATACCCTTGCCGCAAAGTATAACCAGTCTCCCGCTCTGGCTGAAAAGGATGGACATGCCGGTTTGTTTGCCGATTCTTCAAACGCGCTTGCCATCCAGGCCTTCAGAATGAAAGAGGGCGAGTTCAGCAAACCAATTGTTTACGCCTACGGCTTCTCGATAATTAGAGTGAACAAATTTGTGCCATCTGAACCGAAAACGTTTGACGAGGCGCGGGGCGAAGTCTCTTCAGATTATCAGGATGTGGAATCAAAGAGGATCCAGAGCGAGTGGCTTGAAAAGCTGAGGAAAGAATTCGGCGTGAAGATTTACGAGAACAAATTCCATGCGCTGCTGGCCGGTGAATAAGAGTATCGGCAATTGGCTGCCGCTTGCACTTGCACTTGTGTTGTTCGGTTGTGCGCGGCAGCCGGAGTCGGGTCGCCTCCTTGCGACCGCAGGCAGTGCAAAACTATACTTGAATGAGGTCTCGAGTCATGCTGACACTTCTTCCGCTTACGCAGTCAGGAATTATGTTTCGAACTGGGTAAACGAGCAGCTTCTTTACGATGAGGCGAAGAAGCTCGGAATAGATAACTCCCCGGGCTTTCAGAAAAGGGTTGACGAGTTTTCGCGGCAACTTGCCATAACTATGTTATTGAACCATAGAGTATATGATGCACCCGTCAGCCTCGGACCGGGCGAGGTGCAGGGTTTCTATAATTCACATCGAGATGAATTTCGTGCTGCGGATGAGATTGCCTTTGTGAACCTTGCGGCTTTCGACAAGCGCAGTATTGCGGTCAAATTCAGGAACGCCCTGGTTTCGGGTTCGAGTTGGACCGAAACCCTCGGCGATATTCCAACATATGCAATCTTGGACATTAAAGATTCGGTATATTTGAAGGTGTCGGGCACAAACCCGGCGATCTGGAACGTCGTTCAGTCCATTAATGTGGGAAGCGTGTCCTTTCCGATTCAAATCGACAGTCTGAGCTACGTAGTTGAGGTAATCAATAAGATTGGAGCGGGCGAGCCATTGCCTCTCAGCTATGCAGCGCCTCTGATCAGGGAGAGACTGACTATAGAGAAGAGGCGAAAACTGTATGAGGCTCTCATGGATTCACTTCGGGCTGTCGGAAATTTTCAGATTGATCCGAGTGTTGCAATTAGAGACACAAGCGTTCAGGAGTAATTAGTGTGAAAAGAATATGTGAGTTTTTAGTCCTGTTCACGCTCTTTGTCGGGATGGCACGGGCGCAGGACAAACCGGTATTGGATAAAGTAGTTGCTGTCGTGGGAAACGAGATCATATTGAAATCTGAGCTGGACTACCAGGTACAGATGGTAGCATACCAGAACAAAATGAACCCCGATGATCCCAGCCTGCGGCAGAAGGTGCTCGAGTCTTTGATCGACGAGAAGCTTATCCTTCAGCAAGCCGTCCTGGACAGCGTAACCGTTCCTGAAGACGAGGTGAACCGGCAGCTGGATTCGCGGATCGAGGCCCTGGAAAAACAGGTCGGCGGTGAAAAGAAGCTTGAAGAAATTTACGGGATGTCATTAAGCAAGATCCGCAACGAGTTCAGGGAAGACATGAGAAAACAGCTTATTGTGGAGAAGCTGAAACAACAGAAATTCGGAAACTTAAGCGTCTCTGCTGTTGAGGTCAGAAACTTTTACGATACTTATAAAGACAGTCTTCCGGAGGTCCCGGAGCAGGTTTCCATCAGCCACATTTTCATAGTCCCCAAGCCAAGCGAGCAGGCGAAGAAGGAAGCTTACGACAAGGCGGAGGCACTTCTCGATTCACTCAAACACGGCGCAGACTTTGCCGAACTTGCAAAGAAATATTCACAGGATCCCGGAAGTGCGTCTGCTGGAGGCGATCTCGGATGGGCGGCCCGCGGCCAGTTTATACCCGAATTCGAGCATGCCGTCTACGCTCTCAAACCGGGAGAAATTTCCGGCGTAGTGGAGACGCAGTTCGGCTTTCACATTATTCAGCTCCTGGCCAGACGGGGCGACATGGTGCACGCCAGGCAAATCCTTATAAGAATTCCTGTCCTAAAATCCGATGACGATTCGGTCATAACACTTCTCGATTCGCTTCGTGAACGGGCCCTTCATGGTGAGAGCTTTGCAAAACTCGCCCGGGAGTACTCCCAGGACAAAGACACCCGCGATCTCGGCGGCGACCTCGGTACAGTATCGGTCGATCAGCTTGAACCATCCTTCCTGAATACGGTCAAGGAATTGAAGGTCGGCGAAATCAGCAAGCCCGTTAAGGTTACTTTCGGAACCTCTTACGGTTACCACATAGTATACCTTCGAAACCGGATCCCCGCACACAAGATTAACCTCAGCGAGGATTACAACCGTCTGGAGAAAATGGCTCTTGCCATGAAACAGAATAACGACTATCTCAAGTGGATTGCCAAGCTGAAAAAGGAAATCTATTGGAAGGTCATGAGCTGAGACGTGGTCGGAGGGAGAACTGAGCAGCGGATCGTGCTGCTCCACGTTCCTCACCCACATCCACTGATGCCCATGGGGAAATTGTTCGAATAAGCGCTCGAGTGCTGCGGAGAAAAGCTTGATCGATATCAAGTTTGTTGAGTATGATTTGCAAAACGGCTTACATGTGATATTGAGCCCGGATGAGTCGGCGGCTGTCGTTGCAGTCGATGTTTGGTACCATGTCGGAAGCAAGGATGAAGAGACTGCGCGTACAGGTTTCGCCCATTTGTTCGAGCATATGATGTTCCAGGGTTCGGCACATGTCGGCAAAACGGATCATATGAAGTATGTTGAGCAGGCGGGAGGGGCCTTTAACGGATCGACAACCTGGGACCGCACAAACTACTTTGAAACACTTCCATCGAACCAGCTTGACCTGGGATTGTGGCTTGAATCAGACAGGATGCTGAGCCTCAACATAACTCAAGAGAACCTTGATAATCAAAGAGAGGTCGTGAAGGAAGAGCGGCGTTGGAGAGTGGACAATCGGCCTTATGGTACTGCATGGGAGAAAATGTTCTCTCTCGCTTATAAGAGCCACCCCTACCGCTGGCCGGTGGTCGGGTATATGGAGCATCTGAACGCGGCATCCGTTCAAGACGTCCGTGCTTTTTTCGACACGTATTATAGGCCAAACAATGCCGTCCTTGCTATTGCGGGGAAATTCGATCCGGACCGCGCGAAAGCTTCAGTAGAAAAGTATTTCTCCGGGATTCCCCGCGGTCGGGAGATAAACAGGAATCACGTTACCGAACCGGCTCTGTCTGGACAGGTGCGCGAGACAGTGTACGACAATGTCGCCCTTCCTGCGATTTATATGGTGTTCCGTATTCCATCAATGAAATCGGAAGATGCGGAATCGCTGGCTCTCGCTGCGAACGTCTTCGCTCACGGCGACAGCTCGAGATTATATCACGATATCGTTTATCGAAAGAGCATGGCACAGTCCGTCGACGCTTTCGCGGTAGATATGGAAGATCCCGGTGTGTTCGTGATAAATGCCGTTGTCTCACCGAAGCACAAGCCCGAGGAAGTCGAGGGCGAAATAGCCGCACAACTGGACTATCTGGCGGATCACGCCCCGGGCCGGCACGAGCTTCAGAAGGTGAAGAACCAGCTCTCGTCCCAATGGATTGGGCAGCTGGGAAGGGCATTGGGGCGGGCCGACAATCTTGCCCAGTCCTACACACTCTATGGCGATACCGGAGAGATTAACAAGTACATGGGAAGAGTCTTGTCGGTGACGGCGGAGCAAGTGAGTGCGGCTGTCAAGAAATATCTATCGCCTGTGAACTGCGTCGTCATCCATTACCTGCCGAAGGATTATGAGCCCATCGGGTGAACAGAAGGATCACTGAAGTGACAAACTTGAACGAATTAGAATATTGGAGTTGACATGCCTTCCGGCAATCGTGGTACATCGCTCTCGCGGAGCACAGGATTATCAGGTGATATGAAAGTTAATGTGGATTTCAAACAGTTCAGGCTGGAAAACGGGCTTGCGGTGATCCTGCGTCAGGACAATTCCGTCCCGGTCGTTGCCGTCGATATTTGTTATCATGTCGGATCCAAGAATGAGAAAAGAGACAAGACGGGTTTTGCGCATCTGTTCGAGCATCTGATGTTCGAGGGTTCAGAGCATGTGACGAAGGGGGAATTTGACAGGTACATCTCTCTTGCGGGCGGATACAACAACGCGTACACTACCGAAGACGTTACCAATTATTACGATGTCCTGCCGTCGAATCAATTGCCGCTTGCGCTCTGGTTGGAAAGCGATCGGATGTTAAAATTCAGCGTGACAAAAGAGGCCCTGTCTACTCAGCGCGAGGTTGTAAAAGAGGAGAAAAGGTGGAGAATCGACAATCGTCCGTATGGCGATGCTTCGGAGAAGATGCAGGGACTGATCTTTCCTGTCGGTCAATACCATTGGCCGGTAATAGGTTCGATGGAGGATCTGGATTCTGCAAGCATGGACGACGTCCGGAATTTCTATGAGCGATACTATCGTCCCAACAATGCAGTGCTGGTTATCAGCGGCGATCTGGATATCGACCAGACGGAGCGTCTGATTCGGAAGTATTTTTCGGATATACCTCCGGGCAAGATGCCGATTCCCGATATGGTGTTTGAAGACAAAGAATTGAATAGAGAAGTTGTCGAAGAGCTTCGGGGTCAGGTCCCTTCATCGGCGATTTTTGTCGCGTACAAGATTCCACCTGATGGGTCTGACGAGTACTATGTACTCAACCAGGTGGCGAAGGTCCTTTCGGACGGGAACAGCTCAAGACTTTACAAACGTCTGCTGTACGACGCGCAGGCTGTTTCCGATTTTGATGTATCTATTGAGGGAATGGAAAAATCTGGCGTTTTCATGTTTTCTGCCTTTGTATCTCCCGGGCGTTCAGAGAAGGATGTCCTGAAAATGTTTGACACTGAAATCGCCAGGCTTCACGATTCGCTGGTTTCTGAGTACGAGTTCGAAAAGGGGAGAAACGCGACGGTTTCATCTTATGTGGGCAGGTTGTCTACAAACAGCGGAGTAGCAGACGCCCTGGCTCATTACCACACTTTCTTTGAGGAGCCCGGGATGATAAATTCGGAAGTCGAACGAGAACTCTCCGTTACGCGTAGGGAGATGAGAGAAGTCGTGCGGAATTTCCTGGGAAATGAAAAGAGAGTAGTTCTGTTCTATCATCCTGAAGGGAAGGGATAAACCGAAGAATACCGGCAAGGCGGCTTCCCATTTAGCAATCGCATGGAAAATGAAAATTTTGTGAGTTAATTATGACATACAGCACCATGGCCACATTGGACAGAAGTAAACCCCCGAAACCCGGGGTATCCAGCAAAGTGATGTTCCCTAAATATTTCGAGGGGAAGTGTGATAATGGTTTTAAATACTTCGTCGTGGAAAATCACACTCTTCCAATCGTGACGATAGGATTTGTTGCGAAAAGTGGAGCTTTGTTTGACGGAGACCTTCCCGGGCTAGGTAGCGTCACGAGTGAGCTGCTGACAAAAGGCACAAGGAAGCGGACGGCTACGCAGATTGCCGAAGAGATTGATTTTGTCGGAGGGTCACTCTCCAGCAATGTCTCCTGGGACTCTAGCCAGGCATTTGTCTCTGTTTTGAAGCATCATCTTGCGACTGGATTCGGAATATTGCAGGACGTCGTTTTGAATCCTGTCTTTCCGGAGGATGAGATCAATCGTGTGAAAGCGCAGCGCCTCGCATCAATTCAGCAGTTGAAAGCGGATCCGGGTTATCTGGCTGACGTACGATTTCTGTCTTCTGTATTCGGAGATCATCCGTACGGGCAGCCGTCAAGCGGCACTGAAAAGTCTGTCGGGAAAATGACGAGAAGAGATTTTGTGAATTTCCATAAGACTCACTATACCCCCGATAATTCATTCCTCGTATTCGCGGGAGACGTAAATCCTCAAGAAG
The DNA here is from genome assembly GCA_023480735.1 of Bacteroidota bacterium. Taxonomy (GTDB): domain Bacteria; phylum Bacteroidota; class Ignavibacteria; order Kryptoniales; family JAKASW01; genus JAKASW01. Next base: position 17,753 of record JAMCXB010000019.1, read on the forward strand.
CCGAGAAATATGTCTCGAAGCGATTCGCAAAGTGGAGAGGGAAGAAGAGAGCGTCGAAGACTCTCCGCGCAGCTTCTGAAAAGGATAAAGGCACAGTTTGCGTCATTGACAAGCCGGGGGCCGTCCAGTCGGCATTGAGGGTAGGCCACATCGGAATAGCTAGAAACAGCCGGGATTTTCTAAAAGTGTTTGTGATGAATACTCTGCTCGGCGGTTATTTCAGCTCGAGGATAAATATGAATCTGCGCGAGGTGCACGGTTACACTTACGGAGGGAAGACATCCTTCGACGCCCGGCTCCTGCCGGGAGTCTTCGAAGTATCCGCCGATGTCAGAAACGAAGTCACCAGTCAGACTGTGGACGAAATACTCATCGAGTTGAATAAAATCAGAGACACGTTGCCGTCTAAGGATGAGATGACCATGGTAAAGAATTATCTTGCCGGGCTTTTCCCTATTCAGCTCGAGACCCCTCAACAGGTTGCCGGGAGAGTGATCGTCATTGAGTTGTATAATCTTCCCAGGAATTATTACAGGAATTACCGCGACAACATATTGAAAGTGACGGCTATGGATATCCAGGCAGTAGCGAAGAAATATGTTCGTCCGGATAGACTGTCAATCGTGCTCAGCGGGAGCTCACGGGAGATAGCGGGCAAGCTGAAAAAGTTCGGCGAGGTTGCGGTATTCGATGCCGAAGGAAACAAAATCAGTGAATCATAATGCGAGGGTTTTGAATTGAGTCAGACTACCGTTAGAGAGAAATCCGGAGGACACTTGAAGAGCTCGGAGAAGCCTTCTGATGTGGATGGAATGGCGCGTCTCAGCAAAAACTACAAGGAGCTGCGCGACGAAGTCGCGAAGGTAATCGTCGGGCAAGAGGAGATAGTGAAGCAAATTTTCGTGACCGTATTGTCCAGGGGACATTGCCTGCTTATCGGGGTCCCGGGTCTGGCAAAGACGCTTCTGGTAAGGACTCTCGCGGACGCACTGAATCTGAAATTCAGCCGCATCCAGTTTACACCGGATCTGATGCCAAGCGATATCACGGGCACAGAGATAATAGAAGAGAACGTCACGACGGGTGAAAGGTCCTTCCGGTTCGTCAAAGGTCCCATCTTTGGCAACATTATTCTTGCCGATGAAATCAACCGTACTCCCCCCAAAACCCAGAGCGCGCTGCTGGAAGCTATGCAGGAATACAGGGTGACGGCTGCGGGTCAGACGTTTCAGCTCGAAGAACCATTCTTCGTTCTGGCGACTCAAAACCCTATCGAGCAGGAAGGGACCTATCCTCTTCCCGAGGCGCAGCTCGACAGGTTCATGTACAACCTGTGGCTCGACTATCCGTCCTTTGACGAGGAAGTGAAAATCGTTCAGTCGACCACGGGGGATTATACGCCTTTGGTGAATAAGGTAGTTGACGGCGCCGACATCGTCTATTTTCAGGAGCTTATCAGGCGGGTCCCTGTCTCGGACTCGGTCGTGAAATACGCCGTCGAGCTCGCTAACAAGACGCGTCCGCAGAACCCGAGCGCGCCCGATTTTGTGAAGCAATTTGTCAACTACGGCGCCGGCCCGCGTGCATCACAGTATCTCATCCTTGCCGCTAAGGCAAATGCGGCACTGGACAATAGGCTGAGTCCCGACATCAACGACGTAAAGAGCACGGCACTTCCTGTTTTGCGACACAGAATCATCACCAATTTCAACGCTGAAGCGGAGAACACGACTACACCAGAGATTGTAAGCCGCCTTCTTGAGAAGTGAAAATTACACTCGCATTTCTTCTTACCATGTTTGCCCTGACGGAATCATCCTTCTGCGGGGAAAAATACTGGGTTTTCTTTAGAGACAAGCCAAACGCAGATGCTTTTAAACGCTTCGGGCAGGGTGAGAGAGCGGAGGAGTGCCTGCTTAAGAGCGATATCCTCACTCGGCGAGCGATAGAACGGAGACTGAAGGTGCTCCCTCCTTCGAAAGTAGTGTCTGAGTCTGATTTCCCAGTTTACGCACCGTACGTCGACAGCCTTAGGTCGGCTGGTCTCCAGGTAGTGGGAGCTAGCCGCTGGTTGAATGCTGCGGTAGTCGCCGCCGATTCGTCCGTGGTGGCGAGGGCGGAGAAATTCCCGTTCGTCGTGGCGATTAAGAAAGTGATGTCCTTCAGTGTGGAGATGTTTCCACACATGCCTTGGCGAGATTCCTTTGGCCGTCTCATGTCCGTTTCGTCATCACCGCCGCCGGCGGACTCTGGATTTTACGGCCCTTCTTATGCTCAGCTGGCGTTGAGCGGGATTCCGCGTGTCCAGGCTCTAGGCATCGATGGGAAAGGCGTCCTCATAGGAATGCTAGACACAGGTTTTCGATACGAGGCGCACGAAGCGCTGCAGAATGTGAAGATTGTGGGAGAGCACGACTTCATCCAGAATGATTCTATAACCGCAAATCAACCCGGGGATGCTCCGGTTCAGGATAATCATGGTACATCTACTCTTTCCGTGTTGGGCGGATATTCACCCGGCAATTTGATAGGAGTCGCCTACGGATCGGATTTCATGCTCGCGAAGACCGAGTACGTCCCCGTTACCGATTACAAGTGGGAGGAAGACAACTGGGTAGAAGGGCTGGAATGGATGGAGGCACGCGGGGTAGATGTAGTCTCTTCTTCAGTGGCCTACGACATCTTCGTGGATTCCTCCGGCGCGGTCGATTCAGCACAATCTTATTTCTGGTCGCGCGGTGACTTCAACGGGAAGACGGCAATCTCCAGCATCGCCGCGTCAAGAGCCGCGCAGCTCGGAGTCATCGTCGTTCAGGCGATGGGCAACGAAGGCAACGGCAACGGACTCGTGGGAACTATGGATGTTCCTGCTGACGCAGACAGTATTATTTCAGTAGGAGCAGTCGATGTGAATGGCAATCTTGCCGGGTTCAGTTCTACCGGTCCGACAAACGACGGCAGGATCAAGCCGGACCTTGTAGCCGACGGTACGAACGATTACGTGGCAGTGGTCCCGGGGCCGGATACTTATGCTTATGAAAGCGGCACTTCGTTCGCCACCCCCATCACCGCAGGAATCGCAGCGTTGATTCTGTCCGTTCGTCCGGACTACACTCCTATGGAGGTGATAGATCTTTTGAAACGCACGGCTGTCCAAAACCCAATTGCCACAAGCGATTCGATGATGACCGCCTATCCGAATAACTTTTACGGATGGGGAATCGTGAATGCATGGAACGCGATAAAGAGCATCGGCTTCGTCGGATCAAACAGTTTCTCTTTCTGGCAGAAGGGGAAACTAATTTACATTGCGGCCAGGGCATACAGCACCTCAGGCGTGGATATCGGACTCAGTAAGGCATACTATTCTACCGACAACGTGCATTACTATTCCACGCCCGTATTCCAGACGGATACGCTTTCACAAATAGCGTTTTCGGTAGCACCTCCGACCTCGGTAGCCGGTCATGTCTATTTCTATTTCGACATCGTCGATTCGAGCGGAAAGAGTCTTGACGTTCCTTATGACGGCTCACAAGCTCCCTTCGATCTTGCCGGATGGATGGTGACGCCGCAGTCGATTACCGGGAATTTTCTCCTGCTGGATAGTTATCCGAATCCATTCAGCAAGGAGACACATATCAGTCTCATGCTGAAGAATGAGGCAAATGTGAGAATAGATGTCTTCGATGTCCTGGGCAGGAAGGTCAAGGCGATTTTCGATGGGAGGCTTGCTTCGGGATATCAGGCGTTTGTGTGGGACGGCTCGACTGAACACCAGCGAATGGCCGGCAGCGGCGTATACTTCATCAAAGTTGACGTCGATGGGTCGGTGAAAACCCTGAAGGTGCTTTACCTTAAATGAATTTCCGAATCTATTTCGATATTCCAATATATGTAATCTTATTGCTCGCCATTGCATCAGCGGGCCTCGCCTACCTGATGTACAGGAAGATCGAGGGGATATCGAGGCCGCGACAGGTTTTCCTTGCCGTGCTTCGTGCACTTTCTTTTTTTCTCCTGCTTCTATCCGTGACAAACCTCGTCACAGACTTCGTCCGGTTTCGGGAAGAGAAACACAGTGTCATTTTGCTGGTCGATGATTCAAAGAGCATGTCCCTGTCAGACGGCGGGACGCCCCGGCCCCGGGTGGTAAACAATATTCTTGAAAGTCCCCTGTTTGGGAAGTTGTCCTCGGACTTCAAAGTGACTCCTGTGGCGTTTGGCAGCAGTGTGTTGAAGATCTCGAGCCTGGATTCGCTGAAGTTTAATCAGCCTTCGACGAATATCGAATCGGCATTGATTGATGCATCGAATCTGGGGAGTGACGGGGATGCCGCATTTGCAGTTCTTCTGTCAGACGGTAATTACAATACCGGAGGCGATCCGCTCGATGTGGCAAGGGGGCTTGCTTTCCCGGTCTTTACTATCGGTATCGGCGACTCAACGCGTCCGAGCGATGTAATCGTCAGGCAGGTCATAGCGGCACCATCTATCTACGCCGGGAAGAAAAGCGTAGTCAGGGCAATTGTGAGATCCACCGGGTTCGGCGGGAAGAGCGTAACCGCTTACCTGATGGAAGACGGGAAGGAAATCGATTCGAAAGAAATGACATTACCAAATGAGGGAGATGTCGAGGCATCTTTCAATTATACTCCAGCCACCGTCGGTACCCATGTTCTCACGGTGTATGTCCCGCCGCAGATGGGGGAGTTCAACAGGAAAAACAATTCTTCTTCCGTAACCGCGGACGTTTTGAAGGGCAAATATTCCATTCTTCTGGTTGCGGGCGAGCCGTCGTCGGATGTTGCCTTCTTAAGAAGGAGTGCCGAGACGAGCGGAGACTTTGATTTGAATGTCCTGATTCAAAGAGACGGAGATAAATTCTATACTCACAATCCACCGGATCAGACGGACGTTAATCGCATACTTTCTCAGAAGTACGATGCGGTTGTGTTGTATGACTTTCCCAACTCCCAGTCTCGGACGACGCTTTCAGATATTTCTGCATTACTAAATTCAACCAGGGTTCCTTTTGCCTATTTTGCCGGAAAGGACTTTTCAGCCGAGCAGGTTGCAAAGCTGCCCAGATTGCCCTTTGTTCCAGGTGGAATTCAACCAGGCGAGTTTCAAATCGGCATATCTCCTCTCCCTTCCTCTTCCGTCGGTCTTCAATCGTTGCAGACACTGCTCAACGCGAACTTCAGTTTGTTTCCCCCGTTGTATTATCAACGGATCGGATGCAAGCCCGTCTTTGGAGCTGCTTCTCTGGCAGTTCCGGTTTTAAACGGTGTCCGTTTGGATTCTCCTGTCTTTCTGGTCGATCAGGTTACACGAAGTGCGGCATTTCTCGCGTACGGTATCTGGAGGCTGCAGTTGATGAGTTCACTTAGCGGTCTCTCCGGAGATTTTCTACAGAACTTCTTCACGACTCTGCTGAGGACCTTGATCGGCTCGGGGAAGCAGAAACTGCTGACGGTACACACCGACAAAAGGGTATACGATCCGTCAGAGACTGTCAATTTCAATGCGCTGCTCGTAGATCAAACCGGCTCACCCGTTGACGGCGCGACAGTCGACGTAAACATAAAGAGAGAGACAACCTCCCGGAGCGTTGCGGATATTCGTTTAGCGGGGGAAAGCAACGGGGCATACACCGGGAGTTTGGGCGGGCTGGGCGAGGGCAAATATACTTATGTAGCACAGGCAAGGTCTACTGCCAGTTTCTTCGGCGCAGACAGTGGGACGATTGTTGTAGAACCGTTGAATACCGAGTTTGTTCAGACTGCTATGAACGTGCAGCTCCTGAGACAGCTTGCATCCGTGACTGGAGGGAAATTCCTGACGCCCCACGCGTTTATGACGGGAGGTCTGCAAATAAGTCCGGAGTGGAGAAAACCTGTCACTCTGACGGATACCAAGAGGTTCGAGTTGTTGTCCCTGCTTCCGATACTGGGCGTTGTCATTTTGCTCCTATCCATCGAGTGGATTATGCGAAAGATTTGGGGATTGCCGTAAACATTTCGGCGAAAAGTTCGCTTAACAGTTTCTTAACATTAACTTAATCTATAAGTAAATGGTCCTGGGTACTTTGTGACAGTGGCCGTTGAAATAGATGACATAGTTATGCCTGAGCAGAGCAGGGATGTCGAACGAAAATCTTTTGTTCAAGCGGACAAAGTTTTCAAGGCTGTCATTGGCTTTTTTGCATTTCTGGTAATTGTCCTCCTGGTCTGGCTGGGGCTCCAGCTTTACTCTTCTTCCAAGCTTGCCTTCAGTTCGGTCGGCATTTGGAAATTCATAGAAGGTTCTACTTGGGACCCGGTTACCGGAGTCTTTGGGGCTCTGCCGTTCATTTACGGGACACTTCTGACCTCGTTTCTTTCGCTGTTGATCGCGACGCCTCTTGGCGTCGGGACTGCTGTATTCCTTGCGGAGCTTAGTCCGAAATGGCTCAGGCGTATGCTGCAACCTCTCGTCGAGCTTCTGGCAGGAATTCCGAGCGTGATTTACGGCCTGTGGGGGATTTTTGTGTTGTCTCCGTTGATGGCGAACTCAGTCGAACCCTTCTTGATGGACCATTTCGGTTTTCTTCCGTTTTTCAAAGGATATCCTCTGGGGATCGGCTTTCTGACGGCAGCGATTATACTCGCGATAATGATCGTGCCTTTCATAACGTCAGTCTCCACGGAAGTCCTTAGTACAGTACCCGTTCCGTTGAAAGAAGGAATGTATGCGCTTGGTGCGACGAGGTGGGAAACAGTCAAAAAGATAGCACTTCCTTATGCAAAGAGCGGAATATTCGGCTCGATCGTCCTCGCCCTTGCCAGAGCGCTTGGTGAAACGATGGCCGTAACGATGGTAATCGGAAATACGCCGCAAATCAGCAAGTCCCTGCTTGATCCGGGTTATACGATGTCGGCTGTAATAGCGAACGAGTTTACCGAAGCGGCAGACGCACATTATCTTTCGGCGCTTATAGCAATCGCATTCATCCTTTTGCTGGTAACACTGATTGTTAACGCAGTAGCAAGGTGGCTAATTTGGCGAACGACACGGGCGAATTGAAGCGGACAATTTTAGACGGTCGTGGTTTCTCTTACTGGAGGCGCAAGACCTCGAATGTCTTTTTCAGCCTCCTCTTTTCATCGAGCATTCTAATTGTCCTTCTTCCGCTTCTTTTGATCATAGGATACCTGTTCTACAAGGGTGCGGCCTCGGTAAATTTGGATTTCTTCCTTCATAGGCCGGCGCCTGTCGGCGAGCACGGCGGAGGGATGGGGAACGCCATTATTGGGTCCTTGTACGTAGTAGGGATAGCCTCGTTAATAGGAATCCCGGTAGGTCTCCTGGGTGGTATGTTTGTCGGAGAATTTCCGCACAGCAAATTCTCCACTGTCGTACGTTTCGTGGCCGACGTGCTAAATGGTACACCTTCAATAGTAATGGGCGTTTTTGCGTACACGGTCGTCGTTCTTCCCATGAAGAGCTTCTCGGCGCTCGCGGGCGGATTTGCTCTTGGAGTCATGATGATTCCTACCATTCTTCGGACTACCGATGAGATTCTTCAGACTGTGCCCACTTCGATCAGGGAAGCGTCGCTTGCTCTTGGCGTTCCTTACTGGAGGACCGTCCTGTCGGTCGTCCTCAGAAGCGCGAAGAGCGGTATCATAACAGGCATACTTCTCGCCGGCGCAAGGGTCTTAGGTGAAACGGCTCCTCTGTTGTTTACAAGCTTTAATAATGCCTTCTACAGTTACAGCGTAACCCAGCCGATTTCCACTTTGCCGGTGCAAATCTTCAACTACGCGATTTCGCCTTACCGCGATTGGCACAGACAGGCATGGGCAGGAGCTCTCGTCCTTGTGCTGGCAATCCTTGTTGTCAATCTCGCCGTGAGAACATTTTCAAGACAGAAATTCGAACAGACACTATGACTAATTCGGCTAATACAAATACCGGTATCATTGCCCAGGATTTGAAAGCGTACTTCGGAAGCATCGAAGTCCTCAAGGGGATAAATATGTCGATGCAGAAGAACAAGGTGACGGCTCTAATTGGCCCCTCGGGATGCGGAAAGACCACTTTCCTTCGGACTTTGAACCGTATGCATGAACTGGCGCGCAATGCTTCGATAAAGGGAAAAGTGATCGTCGATGGCGCCGACATTTATTCTTCCAGTATTGATCCCGTCCTCGTGAGGAAAAAAATCGGCATGGTGTTTCAGAAGCCGAACCCGTTTCCGACGATGAGCATCTACGATAATGTTGTGGCCGGACTGAAGTTGACGGGCAGACACTCGAGAAAACATCTTGATGAAGTCGTCGAGAAGACTCTGGTACAAGCCGCTTTGTGGGATGAGGTGAAGGATTCCCTGCGCAAGTCAGGGGCCAGTCTTTCGGGTGGACAGCAGCAGAGACTTTGTATCGCGAGAACGCTGGCTGTGGATCCGGAAGTAATCCTGATGGACGAACCGGCTAGTGCTCTTGATCCTATTTCTACCGCCAAGATCGAGGAGCTGATTTTTCAGCTGAAAGACAGTTATACGATAGTTATCGTCACGCACAATATGCAGCAGGCTGCGCGAGTAAGCGATTTCACCGCGTTCTTCTATTTGGGGGAACTTATCGAGTTCAACGGCACTCGCAGCATGTTTACCAGGCCGCAGAAAAAGCAAACGGAAGACTACATTACCGGCCGATTCGGCTGACCCCTTACACGAAGGTCCAAACGGCGCTGCTCGTCTGCGGGACCGCAGGAGCAACGCTTTTCAGACTCGGGCCGCTGTAAACGAGGAAAAACCCGGAACAACCGACTTTTAAGCGGCCGGATGAATTTAATATGCGGAAAGAGAAACTTTTCTTCAAACGCTGCGTCTATTCCAGCATTCTACGGACGGCCAAACGAACGGTAAGGAGATTGAGTCGAATTTGTTTGCCGTCAGATTCTCACGACTCTGAGGAGCAGCGCAAGGCGATTTGATTCAAATTCCTCTACCAATGTTATAACCCAAACAATCAAAGGAGACTCTCTCATGAAATTGAGACTTGGCTTTCTTTCTGTCCTTTTCATCGTGCCGGTCGTTATGGCGCAGAGCAGCCATAATATCTTTGCACCCATGAATTGGCCTACGCCAAACGGCTATCGTGCAGCCGACGGCAGACCCGGCCCCTACTACTGGCAGCAGCGCGCAGACTACGAGATCAAGGCGTCGCTCGACACTGTCGACAGCAAAATCACGGGGAGCGAAACCATTACCTATACTAACAACTCGCCTGAGCCGCTCAGCCATCTCTGGCTCCAACTCGACCAGAATCTCTTCAAAGAGGGAAGTTGGGGCAATTACGAATATGATAATCCGCGGGTCAGGTGGAGAGGCGCCTTCAAGAACGGTGGCGATGAACTGAGCAGCATCGTGGTTGTTCAAAACGGGAAGAAGGAAGAGGCGCACTTCATTGTCAGCGATACCAGGATGTTGATTTATCTGAGCAAGCCTGTGCCCGCTCACGGCGGCAGGGTCCAACTGGAAATCGGCTGGTCATTCGTCGTCCCGCATTATGGATCCGACAGGATGGGAAAATTTGAATCGAAGGACGGTACGATTTACGAAATAGCGCAATGGTACCCGAGAATGTATGTATACGATGACGTCCGTGGATGGAACCCGCTGCCTTATCTGGGCGAGGGAGAGTTTTATCTGGAGTACGGCAACTTCGATGTGCAAATAACTGCGCCGAGAGACTATGTCGTCGTGGCGACAGGTGAACTGCAAAATCCCGATCAGGTTCTGACGAAGACGGAACGGGAGAGGCTTGCCGAGGCTCGAAAGACCGACAAGACTGTCCACGTTATATCCGACAATGAAATCGGGCAACCGAGCACGCGGCCAACGGGGAATGGAGATCTTACATGGAAGTTTCATGCCGCCAACGTTCGCGACTTCTCATGGGCGGCATCGAAAGCCTTCATTTGGGACGCGTCCCACTGGGACAATATTCTGTTGATGGCAGTCTATCCGAAAGAAGGAATAGCCAAAGACTCCAGCAGGGGACCAGGATGGGAAACCGATGTGCAGATGATGAGGCACACGTTCATGTACTATTCGACAAACTATTATCACTACCCATATACCGTTGCTACGAACGTCGCCGGCATCGTCGGGGGTATGGAATATCCGGAGATCGTCTTTTGTTCGGTACGGGCCCGCGGGCAATTTCTGTACAACGTGACCGACCATGAGTTTGGACACAGCTGGTTCCCGATGACTGTTGGAAGCGATGAACGCCGTCACGCCTGGATGGATGAAGGATTCAACACATTCATAAACTACTACTCGAACCATGATTTCTACGGCGACAGTGCCAGACAGAATATTGGTCTGCGGGCGGACAGCATTGCGAAACGGATGCTGAGCTCCGCGAATGATCAACCGATCGATACTCGTGCTGATCAGGTAAAGCCGAGAAACCTTGGATTCCTTGAATACTACAAGCCTGCCTTTGGATTGCGTCTACTGAGAGAATTTATCGTCGGACCGAAGCTTTTTGATCCCGCGTTCAAAGCATATATCAAGCGATGGGCGTTCAAGCATCCGCAGCCGTCGGATTTCTTTAGGACGATAGAAGATTATACCGGCCGGGACTTGAGCTGGTTCTGGCGAGGGTGGTTCTACTCAACTCATAGGCTTGACCAGGCTATTGACTCGGTGGTTGCAGATTCCGGAGTGACTATGGTTTACATGACCAACGAACGAGGACTGGTTATGCCCACCGTAGTTCGGGTCACTTTCGAAGACAACCAGACCAGGGATTACAAACTTCCTGTCCAGATATGGTTCGACGGAAAGAACTATGCTCTTCCTGTGTACGATCAAAGAAAAGTTAAAGAAGTTGTCATAGACCCGGATCACGTTTTGCCCGATGTCCAACGAGGCAACAATGTCTGGCGGGTTTCCGGAGGCGGTCAGTAAGCGGAGTATTCCTTCAATCTCGGAACTCATGTCCCCCGTGGTCTTTCTCATTGGCCACGGGGTCACGAGTTTTCGACCGGATATCCGGCAGTCTTATTGACTTACACTAAACGGATGATGCGTATTCCTGTTAATCCTTTCTTAACTTGCTTTTGAGAAACAGGAAAAGTATTTTTTTAACAGTGGTTGAAGTGATGCAGAGGAAAAGCCTATACCTTTCGGGTGTTATCCCCTTTCTGCTCATATCAACAGAGTTAATTCCTCACGAAGTAATCTACTACCAAATCAAAAGGAGCAAGGCATGCAAAGGATACGAGGTTTCCTTTTACTGATCTTACTCTTGGCTGTTCCGCGCGTAATTCTAGCACAGGGTGTTACTACCGCGTCAATTAGTGGAACGGTCACAGACACACAAGGTCAGCCAGTTCCTGGAGCAACAGTAATTGTCCTTCACGTCCCATCCGGAACGAAATATGGCACCAGCACACAGCTTGATGGCCGCTATTTTGTAAGAGGTTTAAGAGTTGGTGGTCCATATCTCATAACCGTTTCGAACGTCGGCTACAAGACGCAGGAAGTCAGGAACGTAAACCTGGAAATCGGTCAAAATCTCGAGTTGAATTTTAAACTCACTCAGCAGGCGGTCAATGTCGGGGGAGTGGAAGTCATCGCCGAGAGACACGGTTTGATGAACACCAATCGTACAGGCGCCGCGACGACCGTGTCAAAGAGATTCATCGAGAGTTTTCCGACAATCACCAGGAGCTTCCAGGATTTTGAATCCCTCTCACCTCAGTTTGTCGGAAATTCCGCGTTGGGAAGGAACAACAAGTACAACAACATTCAGATTGACGGAGCGAACTACAACGACCTCTTTGGTCTGCCTTCAAATGGAACACCCGGCGGACAGGCAGGCACGACGCCAATCAGTCTGGACGCTATCCAGGAATTTCAGGTCTCCGTTGCGCCTTTCGATGTTCGCCAGGGCGGTTTCACCGGCGGCGAGGTCAACGCAATTACAAGGAGCGGAACAAACCAGTTTAGGGGATCGCTTTATTTCTTCGGACAAAATCAGTCCTTCGTCGGCACGAGCCCCGATGCCTTCAAAACTCCGTATCCGAACTTCAGCAATGTCCAGACCGGCTTTCGACTGGGTGGTCCGATTGTAAAGGACAAGTTGTTCTTCTTCGTCAACGGAGAAATCACGAGGCGCAGACAGCCTCTCAGCAACGTTTCGGGCGCGCCCGATTCAACGATTCAGTCTTTCGTCAACATTCTCAAGAACCAGTACGGCATTCAGGACCCGGGCAACGCAAACACCTATACGCTTCTGACTCCGTCCAACAAGTTGTTTGCGAGAATAGACTACAATATCTCGGAGACTGAGAAGCTCACAGTCAGAGACAACTATGTCGATGCAAACGAAGACAACCTGACGCGTACCGCTACGACTCTCTACCTCTCGTCTTCGGAATACACGTTCAACGACAAGACGAATTCGATATTGGCTCAATTGAACAGCACGTTCAGTTCAAGTCTTTCGAATGAGGCAATTCTGAGCTACACCTCGATTCGCGACACACGCGTCGTTCCAAACCCGGTATTCCCGATGATCGAGGTCGTTCACGATCCGTCGTTCAGCTATGGTTATCTCTATGCCGGGACCGAGCAGTTTTCAGGTGCGAACGCCCTGAACCAGGATATCTGGGAGTTTACCGACAATCTGTCCCTCGTTGCCGGAAATCATCTCTTTACCTTCGGAACACACGATGAATCATTTGGATTCAGCAACCTGTTCTTGAGAGATAATTATGGTTTCTATGAGTTCAGCAGCCTTGCAAATCTGGCCGCCGGCAAACCGAGCAATTATCAGTACAGTTATTCAAATATACCGGGTGTTACGGAGCCAAAGGCTCAGTGGAACGCCGTCCAATACGGAGTTTATGCTCAGGATGAATGGAGTGTTGTGCCGAACCTGAAGTTGACTTATGGATTGAGGCTCGATGTACCGACCTTTCCGGATCATCCATACGACAACCCGACCTTCGATTCGACGTTTGCATTCATGGGCTTGAAGACGAGCCAGGTGCCGAAGGCGGAATTCATGTTCTCGCCCCGTCTTGGAATCAACTGGGACATAAACGGTGACAGACTGTGGGTCTTGCGTGGAGGAGCCGGAGTGTTCACCGGCCGTGTTCCTTATGTCTGGATATCCAACCAGTACAGCAACACTGGCGTCGACGTCAACCGTATTTATCAGAACGGACTGCCGGCAGGCTTCTTCACGCCGAATCCTTTGGAACAGCCCAGACCGGGCGGCGGGTTGCCTGTCGATACTCTCCTTTCGCCTGTTAAGACGACTGAGATCGACCTGACGGCTAACAACTTCAAGATGCCTCAGGTTATCAGGGTTGATCTTGCCGTGGATCACGAACTGGCGTTTGGTATCGTCGGCACCCTCGAGGGCATCTACAGCCAGTCGATCAACGACGTGCTTTACCAGGATATCAATATCCTGCCGACCGGACAGACGCTTGCATTCGACGGAAGGCCTCTTTACGGCACTCCGATCGGAAGTACGCCTTACTGGAATGTCAACAAGATAAACCCGACTTACACTAACGTCATTTATATGGCGAATACCAGCAAACCTTATGAGTACGATATCACCCTGTCTTTGCAGCGACAATTCGGGGAAGGTATCTTCGGATTGCTGGGAAATCGGTCGCTCCACGATCAGATGTTCGCAGATCTTTCATACACGTACAGCCAGTCCTACGACCAGAACGCGGTCACTTCGAGCCAGGCTGTTTCCCAGTGGCGTTACAACCCCGTCCCGGGAAATCCCAACGATCCGCCTCTCGCAGTCTCCGACTTCTCCGTGCCTGACAGGGTCGTCGCTTCTATTTCCGAGAGAGTGGACTATGCGCATGGATTTGCGACGACTCTCTCGCTGTTCTACACGGGGCAGTCCGGACCTCCGTTCTCTTACATCTATTACGGCGATGTAAACGGCGACGGACAGAACCAGAACGATCTCGTCTACGTTCCCAAGAATCCCGTGCGGGGTGGAGACATCAATCTGGTCACGAAGCAGAACGGTTCCTGGGTTCCGGCTTCCGCATCGGCTTATGCCCAACTCGCCGCCTACATCAACGGCGATCCATACCTGAGCAAGTATAAAGGCCAGATCTTTCCCAGAAACGGCGGAAGGTCTCCGTGGGATGGACAGTTGAACCTGAGGCTCGCCCAGGATATTCCCTCGATTGCGGGACAGAACTTTGAATTCACACTCGACATTCTAAACGTTCTGAATCTCCTGAACCATAGCTGGGGCTGGGTCGAGACGGTTCCGTATGGTACATACACGATGTTGAACTACGATGGAATGAATTCGGCTCATCAGCCCACATTCAGCCTGGCTTTGCCAAACAGCGGTCATCCCTGGTCACCAGACCAGTTCTATTCACGCTGGCAGATGCAGCTTGGCGTGCGTTACAACTTCTGATGCAGATTAACAACATTGTGAAAAAGACGGCAGCTTCGGCTGCCGTTTTTTTTCGGGAATGCAAGTGAAGCATAGTCAGAATCAGCAATTCATGCTCTTGCTTGCTGCCGATTCATTCTAATCGACGTTGTCCCACTTAATGTGCCGACTCTTGAAGCCTACATCGTGCATCCGTGAAGACTACCCTTTCTTGTGTTGAATAAGCGAGACGGCTTCAGCGTTCTTGTTTGCCTGGGGCAGATTACCACCGGCGAAGAAATTCCATACTTAGAAACATCATAACTCGTTGAAAACAAAGGATATCGTAGGTTTGTTTCTGGCATTCAAATTGCACAGTGAACAGTGTCCGGTTTCAATCAAGTTTTCATTTTGAAAAAAAGGAATAGAAATGGCTGAAGAGAATATATCTGAGAAGGATGACAAACAGTCAGACTCCTCTGTAAACGTCGTGACGATAGACGGAAACGAAGCTGCCGCCTATGTCGCGCATAAACTCAACGAAGTAATTGCTATCTACCCGATCACTCCGTCGTCTCCCATGGGCGAGTGGTCAGACGAATGGTCGGCTCAGTCGAGGCCGAATTTGTGGGGGACGATTCCTCAAGTGGCGGAACTGCAGAGCGAAGGGGGCGCATCGGGCGCAGTGCACGGAGCACTTCAAGCGGGGGCACTCACGACCACATTTACGGCGTCGCAGGGACTGCTCCTAATGATACCGAACATGTTCAAGATTGCAGGCGAGCTGACATCGACGGTATTTCATATTGCCGCCCGATCAATAGCAGCCCAGGCCTTGTCAATCTTCGGCGATCACAGCGACGTGATGGCTACGAGGTCGACCGGTTTTGCCATGCTTGCTTCCAACTCGGTTCAGGAGGTGAATGATTTCGCGCTTATGGCGCAGGCTGCGACTTTGGAAGCGCGCGTTCCATTCCTGCACTTCTTCGACGGGTTCAGGACATCGCACGAGGTGCTGAAAATTCAGCAGCTCTCCGACGGACAGATGCGCGCGGTAATTAACGAAGAGCTCATCAGCCAGCACCGCCAGCGTGCCTTGTCTCCGGATCATCCTGTCCTCCGCGGCTCCGCGCAGAACCCCGATGTGTACTTCCAGGGACGCGAGACGGTCAATAAGTTTTATGATGCATGCCCGGGGATCGTCCAGTCGGTGATGAACAAGTTTGCAAAAGCCACTGGCCGTCAATATAAGTTGTTCGAGTATGTAGGGGCGCCGGACGCCGAGAGCGTGATAATTCTCATGGGCTCCGGAGCCGAGACCGTGCATGAAACCGTCGAGTACCTTTCGTCCAGAGGACAGAAGGTCGGAGTAATTAAGGTCAGATTATTTAGACCCTTCTCGGTAGAGGCAATGGCGGCTTCGCTTCCGAAAACAGTCAAGAACATAGCGGTCCTGGACAGGACAAAAGAGCCGGGGGCGACTGGTGAACCGCTGTATTCCGATGTAATCACGGCGCTGGCCGAAGCGAAAGCATCGGGCACATTTACATCCGAACCGAGAGTCATCGGAGGAAGGTACGGGCTTTCATCCAAAGAGTTCACTCCCGCGATGGTCAAGGCAGTGTTTGACGAGATGAAAAAAGATAAACCGAAGAATCATTTCACAGTCGGCATCGTCGACGACGTGACTAACACGAGCCTTGAGTATGACCCGTCGTTCGACATCGAGCCGCCGGAAGTAATAAGGGCGATGTTCTACGGACTCGGTGCGGACGGCACTGTCGGAGCCAATAAGAACTCGATAAAGATCATCGGGGGAGAAACAGATTTTTATGCGCAGGGATACTTCGTGTACGATTCGAAGAAATCCGGATCGCAGACCGTGTCGCATCTCAGGTTCGGTCCGAAGCCTATCCACTCCACTTATCTTATCAACCGTGCCAATTTCATCGGCTGCCATCAGTGGTTCTTCGTCGAGAAGTTCGACATACTCGAGAAGGCGGCGCCGGGTGGAGTGTTCCTGCTGAACAGCATTTATGGACCCGACAAGGTTTGGGACAAGCTTCCGATGCTGATTCAGAAGCAGATCATCGATAAGCATCTGAAGTTCTACGTCATCGACGCATACAAGGTGGCGCGCCAGACAAACATGGGAAGCAGGATCAACACGATAATGCAGACCTGCTTCTTCGCAATCTCAGGCGTGCTTCCGCGTGAACAGGCTATAGAGCAGATAAAGAAGTCGATCAAGAAGACTTACGGCAAAAAGGGTGACCAGGTAGTTCAGCAGAATTTCCAGGCCGTCGACCAGACGCTTGCGAACCTCTTCGAAGTAAAGGTCCCCGACAAGGTCTCGAGCTCGATAGAGATGCCGCCGATCGTCTCGGAACGTGCACCCGAATATGTAAAGAAAGTCACCGCGCGGATGATTGAAGGGAAGGGAGATACTCTGCCCGTCAGCGCGATGCCGATCGACGGTACGTTCCCTACGTCAACCTCGCAGTGGGAAAAGCGGAATATAGCACTCGAGATCCCCGTCTGGGAAGAGGAGATATGCATACAATGCAACAAGTGCGTTATCATCTGCCCGCACGCGAGCATTCGTGTGAAAGTATATGATCCGAAAGGGTTAACCGACGCGCCGCCGACGTTCAAGGCGATGGACTTCAAGAGTGCAGAGCACAAGGGAATGAAGTACACTCTGCAGGTTGCGCCAGAAGACTGCACGGGGTGCGGTCTCTGCGTCGAGTTCTGTCCGGCAAAGAGCAAGAAGGAGGCGAAGGTCAAAGCGATAAACATGAAGCCCCAGCCGCCGTTGCGGGAGGACGAGAAAGTCAACTACGACTTCTTCCTGAACATACCCGAGGTGGACCGCAGAACGATCAAGCTGGACAACGTAAAAGATTCTCAGTTCCTGCAGCCTCTCTTCGAGTACTCGGGCGCCTGCTCGGGCTGCGGAGAAACGCCTTATGTGAAGCTGCTGACGCAGCTTTTCGGTGATCGCTCACTGATAGCGAACGCGACGGGATGCTCCTCGATCTACGGCGGTAATCTTCCGACGGTGCCTTACACAAAAAACAATGACGGGAGGGGACCTGCATGGTCGAACTCGCTCTTTGAGGATAACGCCGAGTTCGGATTCGGAATGAGGCTCGCAATCGACAAGCAGACGGAAATTGCGCGTGAGCTCGTCCAGAAGCTTTCGGACCAGATTGGTGACCAGCTCGCAAAAGAGCTTCTGGAAGCCGACCAATCGGGCGAAGCAGGCATTTATGAACAGCGGCAGAGAATAAAGGCGTTGAAGGACAAACTCGCCGCGATAAAATCGTCTGAGGCGCGGAGCCTGCTAACCGTTGCCGACAATCTCGTGAAGCGGAGCGTCTGGATTGTAGGCGGAGATGGCTGGGCGTACGACATAGGATACGGCGGACTCGACCACGTAATCGCCTCAGGCAAGAACGTGAACATACTTGTTCTTGATACCGAAGTCTATTCGAATACCGGCGGACAGATGTCAAAGGCGACGTCCCGCGCGGCTGTTGCGAAGTTTGCGGCTGCCGGGAAGCCGATGCGCAAAAAGGATCTGTCGCTGATGGCGCTGATGTACGGGAACGTTTATGTTGCGCGGGTTGCGATGGGCGCCAACGATGCACAGACTGTACGCGCGTTCCTCGAGGCGGAATCGTACGACGGGCCCTCCATTATCATAGCCTACTCCCACTGCATCGAACACGGCATCGATATGTCACTCGGCGCTCAGCACCAGAAGGTGGCTGTCGATACCGGATACTGGCCGCTCTTCCGTTTCGATCCGAGGCTGGAACATGAGGCTAAGAATCCTTTCAGGCTCGATTCGAAAGCCCCCAAGGGATCGGTGAGCGAATTTACGTCTCTCGAGACACGGTTCAATATGTTGAAAAAGACTCATCCTGACAGAGTGAAATTCCTTATGGAGCTTGCTCAGGACGACGTGAACCAGAGATGGAAGATGTATGAGCAGCTTTCCAAAGAATACGACCCGCAAAAGTCCGGTGACGGTGCCGACGGCAAGAAGAGCGCACCCTCGGCTGTGCCGACGCAGGCGAACTAGGCCCGCTGCTTATGGAAATGAAAACGAGGTATCTCGGAATAGAACTGAAGAATCCGATCGTCCCGTCGGCGAGCCCGCTTTCCAGGGACATCGATAACATGAAGAGACTGGAGGATTCCGGCGCTTCTGCGATTGTCATATATTCGCTGTTCGAGGAAGAAATCGCGCATGAAAGTGCCGAGCTGGATCACTACCTGCATTACGGCACGGAAGGCTACGCCGAAGCGCTTACTTATCTTCCCAGGGCGGATGAATACAACCTTGAGCCGGACGCTTACATAGAACTGCTGAGAAAGGCGAAGTCGTCTCTTGGAATACCGGTGATACCCAGTCTGAATGGAATAACCCCGGGCGGCTGGACAAAGTATGCTAAGTACTTCGAGGATGCCGGCGCAGATGCCATCGAGCTGAATGTCTATTACATACCGACGGACGCCCGCCTGCCTTCTGCCGATGTCGAACAAAGGTATGTCGACGTGCTGACAGCCGTCAGAGAGGCCGTGAAGATCCCGATTGCGGCCAAGCTCAGTCCCTACTTCAGCTCCTTCTCCAACGTAGCCGAAAGGATCATCAATGCAGGGGCGGACGGCCTGGTCATGTTTAATCGCTTTTACCAGCCCGATATCAACCTTGAGAAACTCGAGATCAATCCGGGTGTGATGCTGAGCGATTCGAATGCCAGCCGCCTGTCGATGAGATGGGTAGCGATATTTTACGGCAGACTGAAGGCGAGCCTTGCGGCGTCGAGCGGCATCCATACAGCTGAAGACGTCCTGAAACTGGTCATGGCAGGCGCAGACGTAACGATGATGTGCTCGGCCTTGCTGAAGCACGGTCCGGAGCATATCAAGAAAGTTCTTGCCGATCTGACCAAATGGATGGAAGACCATGAATATCAGTCTATCGAACAGATGAAAGGAAGCATGAGCCAGAAATCGGTTGCCGACCCCGCCGCTTTCGAACGTGCAAACTACGTCAAGGCTCTGAACAGATACAAGTTGCTTGTATAGCTTCTCTTCAGCTACAAAACGGGGCGCCGCGATGCGCCCTTTTGTTTTTCCAGGGTACCAGATAGCGCAAATGTCCGAGAAAAGCACAGCGGAGTATAGGGCGTTATACCTTCACACGGTTGCTTGCAGCGGAAATTGCCGGAACTGACCTCTCCTTTTTGTTTTTCTTTGCCGTTGAGGGTTCATCGTTAAGTCGGCGGAAGAAGACGGAAGCGAGAAGCGTAGAAATGACTCCGATAGTTACTCCGGCGAGCGTGTCGACAAAATAATGCTGTGCTAAATAGAAAGTCCCAAGAGTTGAAAGCAGTAGAAACGGACCGAGAACGGCTGCGGCAACAGGACTCGCTTCGAGAAGACAGATCGCGGCAAGTGTCGCCCATGCAGCGTGTGAACTTGGGAAGGTGGTGGTAGGCATCATCTCGAGTCCCTTCTTGGATTGCCTCATGTGCGTCAGGAACCTTTTAACCTGCGGAACCGGTGGGTATTCCTGCAGGGCCGAGCTGATCCCGTGAGGATCCCTGAGTTGGTACACGTCATCGATGAATCTATCCTGGGGACTCATAGCCGGCACAAGAAGCCAGATGGGGGTCATTATCGCAAAACTCAAAAAGAACGCCATGACATACTTTGAGAAGCTTCTTTTGTTCTTGAAGAATACATACAATGCCGCAATCACAAGCAGGAATGGTAAATTGAGAAAAGAGAGCTCGACTGCTTCGATCAACCATACGGGGAACTTGATTGTCTCCAAAGTTAAGAAAGGATATGTACCTGTCAGCCAGAAATCCGCAGCGGCGAGCTTCGAGTCGATCCATCGATGTTGGTTTGCAGAGTTTACGTACCCAACGATGTACGACAGAAGGAAAAGATTGAGAAATATCGGGAATACCATCCTCAACATTTCGTAAGCCTTCCTGAGCCAGCGGTCGGCCTGGCGTTTAAGATGATGAATGAGTCGTTTCTCTTCGAAACCTTCTTCGCCGGAAGAATTCATGATCCATCTGGTGATTGAATAAGCCGCGGCTCCAAGGCTTAGAAAAGCCGCAACGTACGCTATCCAGCCGTGAAATTCGTTAAAGAAAGAATCGGCATAAAACGAAAAGTAACTCTCCTTCTGGGGGACCGGGCCTTTCATTAGTCCGAGAGATACAACGATGAGAGACAGCATGACCGCGAGTCCGTATGAGAACCTCACCATTTTCTCGACCGGGTCACGAGACTTTTCATTTGCGGTTGGATTCGATTTCATTGTCGGTGGATCGAATAGGGATTTTGATCGACGGCACGCTTAGCCGGTCTTCCACGGAAAATCGCCGGGATAGAAACGCGTCTTCTGAGATGGATAACCCTGACTGCGAGCCTGTGGTAGTTAATTTCCATTCTCCTAACTTCACTGATACTAAATTTTAGCGTTGCTTGCAAGCCATGTAATGGCCCCCCTCTTAGACCCGGACACCTTCGCAAGGTAGCATTGGGCTGACCGCAGGAACCTTTCGGTGGTTGATCGTAGGTAAAGATTCGACCTCACCCTGTCCCTCTCCTATTGCACGGGCAAAAGTCATCGGAAAGGGGGGAACGTAAATTGGGAATGAAGGGGTGAGTCGGGTTTCCAGGATGATCAGCTGGGATAGACGTGAAAGCCCGAAGGGCTGATATGATTGTAGAATAAGAAAGAGAAACTCATTTCCAGGCGTCGGTTTCAAACCGATGCCGAGGCTGCGGGTTGAATTCCCCGCCGCTTGCGGCGTCATTCCGGCCCCGCTTTGGGCGGGGTGAACTCCAGCCGGAATCCAGAGAATGGATGCCAGCGTACGCTGGCATGACAAATACCTCGCGGCTTGCCGCGAGGATGTTTATTAAACCACGGGAGACACGAAGGAACCTTGCGAAGGTTGATCGCAGATTCTTGTTGACATGCGCCATGGTGCATGTTGCACAAGTGAAAAGTGTCATTCCGACCGACCCCGACTCAAGTGAATTGAGTCGGGGGAGCGGAGGAATCTTCTGCGGTTCACCTGTAATCGGCATTAGAGAGCTTCCATATAAGATTTCTCTCCCGACAAGGTCGGGATCGAAATGACACATGTAGTGTTCTGCAACGGGCTCCATGGCACGGGTTATATTTTCCACATCCCCGTGATGCGGTGGCGGAGCCGGGACAAACGGGGGAAGCACAACGGATTTAGAGTTCTACAAACGAAAATCGGCTGCCGAATTCGCCGGCGCCAGTTTCATCCACGAGATCCCCGAAGAATCCAGGAAGCACATTGCGTGATTCAGGTTTTCTGTCCGTAATCGGCGCGTCAGAGAGGCCGGTTTGCCGGATGGCACGTGCCCCCTTTGGAGCCCGAAAGTGGACATTTACAAAGATAAGCGCAGCGCTGTCGTGCAGTGCCTGCGGTGCTTCAAACAAAAGAGAGAGGAGTGCAAAATGGCACTACCTAATCGTGTAAGCGCGGTTCTCACAGAAGAAGACCTTGGAACCGCTCTTTCCGGAATGGGTACCACCAGGGGAAAGCTCCCTTTTCTCATCGAGCTCAAGAAAGAGGAGCGAAGGAAACTCGTCCGCATCGATGAGAGTGCTCAGCCCTGGACGGCAAGGTTCGACGTAGCGGAGATGCGCAAGGACGTAGAACTTTGGAGTCAAATGATCAAGATCGACCAGGCATTGACTTCACTGAAGCAGCTTGTTGAAGATACGGTTGCGGCAGTGGCAGTCGATGCATACTCCGCGGCTCTTGTCGTTTACCACCTTGGAAGGGACAACGAGGTCGGAGTCGAAGGTCTGGAAGATCTGATGGACGAGTTCGGAAAGCGCTTTGCACACAAATCGAGCAAGTCTGCAGAATCGGCCCAGACCCCTCAGAAATAGGCGGAATCCGAACAATTCGCAGAATCGCCTAAAATGGGGGAAATTAGCCGTTGGGGAGGCGTCAGTGCCTCCCCAACGAGAAAGTTTCATTTTTGAGCCAGATTTGATTACGAGGGAACCATCATTGGCTACGCCGCAACCATCGGAGATAAGCGGAGAATCGAGGACGCGTTGGAACGGGGTCTTTGGGAGATCGTACTTCTTAACGATGAGTGAACCAGCTCGTTGTTTAGCAATTAGTTTAGTTGAAGGGACGAAGAAATTC
>JAMCXB010000011.1 GCA_023480735.1 Bacteroidota bacterium
CTAAAAATTCCACTCGGTGGTCTCCTTACGTTCTACGGATCGGTCCTCTTGCTTTACGGGATTTTCGGATCACATGCCATTTACGCTATGTCCTTCGGAATAAATGTGAATCTAATCTGGGGAATTGTCATGATATTATCCGGTGGTGGATTTCTCGGATTTTCATATATTCGCAATCGCAGGTAGCCAATGCAGATCGGAAAGCGGGGGATCACTCCGTGGTAAAACTCGTCGGCGATCATCGCTCCTTGCTCTGTGTCACCCTGCAGCCTCTTCTTTCCTGCCTCAAGGAAGTCCCTGCTCCATTTGTGATACACATTCGGGTTTATCCCTTCCTTTCTGCAAAGTTCAGCTATCCCGACTTCTCCCCTCAGCCCTTCCGGAACTATCCTGATCTTTTCTTCACTTTAGTGCTTTTTCCGGGTCTTACTCTTGATGTCCAGTACCACACTTCCGGCGTCTTCTTTCCCTCCCATGACCATTTTCCTTTCCTTCCCAATCTACTCAGATCCATCTCCTATTTTCCCGCCTCTTTCTGTCCGGCAGGCTCTGAAGTCTAACAGGCATTCTCCCTTTTGCAAAGAATATATAGTCATCATGTTCGGATGAATCGAATCATTCGATGATAATAATTGTCGGGGACGGGGGTATGGGTGGCATAAATATTGCGGGAAGATAGGTGAAGAAGAGAGAGTGAGATGAGAAAGTTCAAAGAATACAACCCTGGACTGCAACGTTCCAGTGCAGGCATGGATCAGTTGCTGTTAATGCCACCGGATATACGAGAATGGCTGCCGGAGGATCACCTGGCATATTTCATCAGCGATGTTGCAGAGGAATTGGATTTAGGAGAGATATACGAAGCGTATGACAGCAGCGAAGGAGGTCAGCCGGCGTACCATCCGCTAATGATGGTAAGGACAGTGCATCGAAGTCGTTTATTCAGGGATACAATTCTCAGGCAGCGGTGGATTGGAAGTCACAGATAATAGTGGCGGCGGATGTAATGCAGGTGGGTGTTGACAAAGAACAGCTTAAGCCAATGCTGGAAGAGGTAAAGGAGAACGCGGATGAATATCCGAAGGAGGTTTCAGCGGATGCCGGTTACTACAGTGAGGAGAATGTGAAGTATGCAGAGGGCAAAGGGATTGAGACATATATAGCGCCGGAGAGGCTCGATCATGGGGAATGGTACAGAATCGGTGTTGTTCGGGGGAGGAAGCCGAAAGGAATGGGTGTCAAGGAATTGATGAGGCGTAAACTGAGGACAAAGAAAGGGAAGAAGATTTACTCGAAGCGCAAGGAAACGGTTGAGCCAGTGTTTGGGCAGATAAAACAAGTAAGAGGATTTCGGCAATTTCTGTTAAGGGGCTGGAAAAAGTGAGGGCGGAATGGCGTTTAATCTGTCTTACACAATTTGCTTAAACTGTTCCGATATGGATGAGGTGAGACTACGGAGAAATCATCTCTTCGGATGTTAGCGAGATAAAAAATGCGCCAAGTCTAAACTAACGAAATATCATGATTACGGCTCAACCAACTTTGTACACGAAAATCTTTCTTCCCCGACAGACTCCTAGTTCAATGAGGGTAGATGGGTCTATCTGCAGGTAGATTCAACGGGTGAAATCGGCGATATCGAGACCCTCGTAACAGTGAGGTTAGACACGAAGTAAATTCGGCAGTGTAAGTATTCCGCCCGGTATGATTGATTTTCTTTGCTGTGCGAAATAGCTTTCGGTGTCGGAGGCTAGGAGATGAACGGGTTTACCGTGGGTCTTGCGGTCGCAGTAACCACTTTTCACCTTCGTTTCCCGACATTATTCCGGAGCGCCGGGCAGGTGCGAAACATGCGTCTGTCCGCAGGAGGGTTGTCAAATGGATAAGCTGATCTATGAGGAATTGGAGAAACGTCTGGCAGAGCTCGAGGAAGAGAAAACCCAGCTCCGCATCCAGGCTGTTTATCTCGAGAGGCTTTTTAACAGTGCACCAGAGGGAATTATCTGGCATGACAACAACGACAATGTTGTGAACGTGAATGAGGAGTTCACAAAAATGTTTGGCTATACTAAAGAAGAGGCAATCGGCAGACGGATAAACGATCTGGTTGCACCGGAAGAGTACCGTGAACACGCGGAGACATTTTTCGATTCAGAAGACGTACCTGGAGAGGTTATTTAACAGCGCTCCCGAGGCGATAGTCTGGCACGACAACCTGGACCGCATAGTCAACGTCAACGATGAATTCACCAGGATGTTCGGATATTCGCGTGAGGAAGCGGTCGGAAGGCCTATCAACGACCTGCTTGTACCCGAATGGCTTAAGGCGGAGGGCATCGACTTTTCAAAGAGAGTAATCGGCGGTGAGAGAATAGATGCTGATACGAAGCGCAAACGGAAGGACGGGAGTCTGGTCGACGTGTGGGTTATAGGCTCTCCGATCGCGCGCGGCGGAAAGCAGATCGGAGACTACGCAATTTACCGTGACATAACCGAGCGGAAGAAGGCAGAAGAAGAGATTCTCGTACAGAAGACTTATCTGGAAAAACTCTTCAACAGTGCGCCGGAAGGAATCGTATGGCACAACAACGACGATGTCGTCGTCAACGTAAACGACGAGTTCACCAAGATGTTCGGGTATTCGCGCGAGGAGGCAGTCGGGAAACAGATAAACGACCTGGTCACGTCAAGCGACTTTCGCAAAGAGGCTGCAGATATTTCCGGCAGGATCAGAAGAGGCGAGTGGGTGGAGCTTGAATCGAAACGCAACAAGAAAGACGGAACGGTCATGGACGTCTCGATACTCTGTGCACCGATCATTTACAGCAACAAACAAATCGGTGATTACGCGATCTACCGTGACATAACGGAACGGAAGAGAGCCGAAGAGGCGCGAGTGCGCGCCGAGACGGAGGCCCGGACCGCGAGAAATATACAGGTAAATTTCCTGCCCGACTCGGACCCGGTTATACCAGGTTACGCGATCGCGGGGAGGAGTATTCCGGCATGAATGTAGGCGGGGATTACTATGATTTCATCCGCCTCGACGAACACCGGATTGCGGTCGGACTTGGAGATGTCAGCGGACACGGACTCTCCTCAGCCCTTGTCATGGTGAATTTGCAGGTGACGATCAGAAGCCAGGCCTCTTTCGATCCCGATCCCGCCAGGTGCCTCGAAAGAGCAAACAGGCTCCTCTATCGCAGCACCGACTCGCATACCTTCGTGTCCCTATTCTATGGGATACTTGACACCAAGAGACATTCGCTTACATATGCGAACGCGGGGCAGAACTGGCCCATCGTTTTTTCTTCGGCGAGGGTGCCGCATATGCTTCTGAGACACGGACTGGTACTTGGCGTCAGGGAAGACTCGGCATACGAGGAGGAAGAGATCGGCATTAATGCAGGAGATTTCCTTCTCCTGTTTTCTGATGGAGTGACTGAAGCGATGAACGAAAAAAGAGAACAATTCGGTGACGAAAAGCTGATCGATACTGTCCGAAATGCAACGAGTCTTTCCGGGCAGTCTGCAATAGATGAGATAATACATGCAGTGAATGCACACGCTGGGAAAGTTTCACAGGCGAATGATATGACAGTTGTTGTCGTGGAGAGGAAGTAAACCGGTCGGTCGAACAGCGGGGTGAGGAAGGCCATTTCAGGGTCCAAGGAAAGCCGTACTTAGGATACCATCACTTCGGCGCCATTAAACCGTGCCAACCCAAGAATCCTGCGCGAGTCTATCTACTCGTTAATTCACTCGGTTGCAGAGTCGCGAGAGCTGAGGCCAACAGTTGCGTGGGGAAAGTCGGACCGTGACGTTCAGGAGTCTTCAAATGCAGTCATCGGCTAAACGGCTATTTTATTGAATATTGCGCGGGGATTATACGTCTGTCTTTGTTAAATTTGCTATTGCCAAAGGGACTAGGACTAATTTATACAATGAAGAAGGTAATAATACATACTGACGGCGGCTGCCATGGAAACCCCGGACCGGGCGGCTGGGCTGCAACACTTGAATACGGTGCTCACCACCTTGAGATCAGCGGCGGCGTTCCAGCCACGACAAACAACCGCATGGAACTGCAGGCCGCGATCGAAGCCTTGAGTACACTCAAAGAATCATGCGAAGTGGAGTTCTATACCGACTCGGAATATCTGAAGAATGGAATGTCCAGCTGGTTGGCAAAGTGGAAGCTCAACGGTTGGAAGACAAAGTCGAAGACACATGTGAAGAATGAGGACCTCTGGCGCAAGCTCGATTCGCTGGCTTCGGAGCACCAGATAAACTGGCACTGGCTCAAAGGCCACAACGGTCACACAGGCAACGAGCGGTGTGACCAGCTTGCCAATGCAGAGATTGAAAAGATAAAGAAACAGTTTACTTCCGCGGAATTGAAATCCAAGCTGAAGGAGTTGGAGCAGAAAAACAGCTGATGTCAGACCGGCTGTTTCCGGTTCACCATCGGGTTTCCTGACGGATTCCTTCGGATGTACAATCCGGGAAAAAACGGAAAGGGTATCATGAGCGAAGAAGATCTGAAAAATCTCGGCCCATTGAGCTTATTGGTCGGGACCTGGGAAGGTGTTACCGGAGACGATACGGCGCCATCCGATGATCGTGGTAGTGAAGAGAACAAATACAGGGAGCACATGGTCCTGGAGCCGACCGGCCTGACGCAAAACCATGAACAATCACTTTACGGCCTGAGATACCACATGCAGGCCTGGCGAATCGGCGAGTTCGAACCATTCCATGATGAGACGGGGTACTGGTTGTGGGATGCGAAAGAAAAACAGGTAATGAAATGCGTGACGATTCCGAGGGGGGTATCACTGATTGCCGGCGGGAGCGCGGAACCTGGTTCAACACACTTCAAGCTGACGGCGAAGCTGGGAGACGCCGATTTCGGAATCTGTTCTAATCCGTTTCTCGACAGGGAATTCAAAACCGTGAGATTCGATTTTGAAATGACTTTCAACGACGATGACAGTTTCACATACGACGAAGTGACCGTGATTCAAATCAAAGGCAAAGAGGGCTTGTTCGAACACAGGGACAGAAACACTCTGAAGCGGGTAAAGGCATAGAAGGGCGCTAACCGGTGCAGCAGAATTATGCGAGATTCGCCGCGCGGTCAATTACTTACTCGGAAATAGCAGCTTGTTTCCGTCACAGCAACTGCTGGGTACTCAGGATCACGTGGATTCAATGGCCACGGTAAGCGGCAACCAGCAAATGGATATCGCTGCTGGATATTTAACCAACAGTGTTTCCGAAAACGTGGTACCCGCATGGGAAGGGCCGAACCAAACGATTCAAATCATGATTCCTCATTTCAATTCGACCTCAAACATGTGGTCCACTTCGAGCGAGCTGACCGTTCCAGGTCCCGTGAATACTTCCGAATACCCGAATATATTCGTTAGGACCGGCGATTTCATCGGTAACGCACTGGACCAGTTTGTGCTCGCTTATGTGGGTTCGGACAATTGGATTCATCTTGACGTGCATGACGTGGACGATAGTTTAGTAGCTCATCTGATCGCCTCAATCAACGATGAGTATTTGTATCCCGGAACTGTCCGAATTGGGCCCTATTTCTCTATTGCGACGGGAGATTTGAACGGTGATGGTTATGATGATTTGGTTTTCGCAGATGGTCCCGTGGGATTTGTATACTCCGTGGACAACCCGGCCGGGGATCCTCCTGACTTCAACCTGGAAAATACTTTCGTAATATTCTCCGAGCTTGCCGACGACCCCTCCCTTAGTCATGATTTCTTGGGGGTTGGAGACTTGGATCAGAATGGGCGAGCGGACGTCGTCGTTGAAAAGGATCTTTACAACTCAACGAAAGCGGCAGATTGTTCGACTGTCGAAATGGCCGGGGCCAGAAGTCGGCTGGCCCCTTTCGATAGTTATGTCTGTCCAGCATCCGTGGGATACCGCTGACGCCTCTTTCTTGCCCTTGATACTGCAATTATCAACATATAGCTTTTCATTGCCGTGCAACATATAGCGTCAGATATTTGCAGCCTTCCGGCATTAGTCTAAACGGTAGGAACAAGCATAACTAAACGAATGTTGGATTAGCGATATGAAATCAACCACTGCGTTCAGCCTGATCTCCCTGACTATTCTCTTAGCCTCGTGTACTCAGAGCACGTCTCCCACTGCGCCTTCGATCCCACAGGGAATCTCAGGGCAGCCATTCAGCCTTGCTGGGTATGGTATAAATCTCGATTCAACGTATTATAAGGTCTGGTCTGACAGTTCGTGGGAAGAATATTATATGGATACGACTATAAGCGGAACAAAATATACGGTTCTCCTTGACAACACCGGTTATGAGTACTTCTACGGGCCGGGTGGATATGCCGGTTTTTTGCCTTACGGCGGATCTCTCATAATGTTTGACTCCGCAATGGCTGCGCTTCCCGATACCATGATCGGAGGCCAGACGTACACTTTTCAGACGACGTTTTCTTATCAGGGATCGAGCAATGTCCTGACAGATCTGGAGACTCTCGTCGATACGACTACCGTAGCGGTTCCATTTGGAACGTTTACCAACTGCCGGGTGCTTCAGTCGACGGGTGCTATAAACGGAGTCACGCAGTCCGCGACGACGTATTGGTACGCAAAGGGGCCGTCTGATATCATACGACAAGACTACACGGGCTATACTATCCAGATGGCTTATGGAGTAGTAAACGATCTGGGATGGGGAGTGACCCTTAGCAAAGAAATGCCGGGAGCTCCGATTATAGATGGCAACCTGATCAGTGGAAAGCAGAAGACTTATACGCCGACATCTCAACCGGTTGAGGGGATTCAGTCGATAGCACCGATGATTCTGAAAGGTGTGCTCAGATAAAGACGATTCATGAAATCGCTCCAGGCATGGATCAATTGTCAACATCCACTTCCTAAGACAATCTCCGGTTGACTCGGGTGATTGTAAAGGATGAGGGACCGCTGTCATGACACACTGGACAGAGGGGTCTGTTTACGGAAGCTTGGCAGGCGGCGGCGAGTCTGATAGATGTCGGTCAGGATTCCAATCGGCTCCACATCTTCCTCGCAGTTAGGGTGGAGGACTGTTCTTCGAAGAGAGTACCCACACACTTTTTTCTGTTGCGCTTCACCAGAACGGAGACGTCGCGGCTCTCATTTTATCAGACGTCATCGGCACTGCAAGGAAGAACCTATCGATGGCGCAGGCCGGCCCTTTCAATTATTACCTGTCTTATACTGCAAACACGGAGAATCAGCTGAACGTGCTTGCCGGATTGAAACCGAAGACGCTTGCTATAATGCACGGATCGAGTCTCAACGGCGGCTGTGAGAAGACACCTGGGGAGGTTGCCCCGGTCATCAGCTAAAGATCCAGCCGAAGAACATGAGTGAAGAGAGCGAAGAAAAGGGACTGGGACATTTGGGGAAGGATGTAAGACTCCCCAGCCTCATTCCTGTCTCAGCGAAAGGACTTCCTTAAGCGTGTAGATGAAAGCCGGGATCGCGATGATAATCATGAACAGTCCGATCAGTACGTAGCCTTCGTCCATGGGAAGATTGCGGTCCAGACCCAGAAGCGTTCCGATTCCGAAAATTGCGAACAGCAGACCGCCAAAGAACAGCGTCCTGCCGCCGGTTTGTGCCCCGATCTGCTTGACCTCCTGCTCGCTTAAAAGGTGTGTCCATCGCATTGAAGCCCCGAACAGGTACCCGACTACTACAAGTGTTATCGCGGTCCCTACGCCAAAGGCGAGACCGGGTACGAAGCCCAGCCACGGGCTCCGCATCGCGGGCGCTGCGACCGTGTTCACGAAGAGCGAGAAACCGCCGAAGCCGAAACCAGCGATGAACCCGTGAACAATAGTCCACTTAGCAGGCAGAGGCTCCGATGCCGGGAGGGCAGACTCTTTGTGGTGTTTGGAAAGGACCGACATCGACGCACCCATGTCACGTGCCTTCTCATGGTGGTGGCCGAAGACATGGAGGTGGGGGTAGCGATTCTGCCGAAGGACAATCGCACCGGCAGCGGACATCGCAACGCCAACTATCATGTAGACAATTCCATTTATGGTAGGCGACAGGAGGAAAGGCGCAAGCGCGAGGTAGGCAATTTCAGCAAGGATCATCCGCTGTACGGTAAAGGCAGCGGAGAAGAAAAGACCGGCTTTCATCCCTTCCCATCCGCTCGCACCGCCTATAGCATAGCTGAACGTGATTGGCCATGTGTGCTCATCGGGCAGAATACCGTGCAGCAGCCCGAACAAGAGCGAATATATTACTGCTGTTAATGGTGTCATATTAATTTCCTACAAGATAAGGAAGGCTGTCCTTAGAAACGTAAAGGTGTGTGCTCCATGATACTAAGGACGGATGTACGCCCATCCCTCAGTCTGTTTTCTCACAAGTTCTCCGACTCCAGATGGAACAACCTCTGCCTGTTCCAGCAACGCGTCCTTTGTCAGTCCAAACTGGCGGAGCGAGTTGGCGCAGACGGCAAAGCGGACCCCTTTCGCGGCAAGCCGCTTCACCTTCGCTTCGTGGAGAGCCGGAACCTTGAGGAAAGCGGTCACGCCTTCGGAATTGGATACCAGCTCTACGTCCACGTTTTCTTCGCCGAGGTCCGTGATAAGGTTCTCTATATTATTCAGGGTCATGTCAACACGGCCCTTTGCCCCCTCATCGAGATGAAAGACCACTCTATATTTTTCCATTTCTGTTCTGCTCGTAATTATTAGTCGATTGAGATCATTGAATCTATATACCCGGCTCCGAACGCCTCCGATACGGATCGGGGATGATGCGTTCGCGGAATATTCGGGCTGAGCTCATTTTAACCGGGTCACAAAACACGCTCTCATGGACGTGCTTCGTCTTCTCAAAGATTTGATGCGTTGACGGTGAGTGCGGATTCATTGGCCCGTCACTCGCAAGATCCGCGCTTGTCAGCCGCGGTTTCACTCTCACGAGAGCCTTAGGGATGTCGGGAGGTGATAGATGCCCGCCGCGTTTCGAGTTTGTGCACCTTCGGCCGGGATCGACGGGTGGAATCTGATGTGATGTACCAGCATGACTGGCACACGAGTGCCGTGATGAGAGGAGAGTCTTTCAGGTGAAACGCACAAGCGCCCGCTCAGGCCATCTCGAGTATTCGGCCGAAGATCACGTCGAACGTGAAGCTCTTAGCCTTGATGCGGGACTCGATGAAGTCCGCAACTTTCTGAAGACGCGGCGGAATCGACATAATTTTCTCCTGCGCCTTCCTTCCAATCTCGTTTAGCTGAGTAAGCACGGCGATGTTCCATGATCCGATCAGCTGCTCCACGATTTTCTGGTAATCTCTCGGCCCGTAGATTCCGGAACGACGCACCACGTCTGCGTACTCGTTGAAATTCGCCATGGAAATACCCGGCATGTCTATGCTCGGCATTATTTCTGCGGCCGATTCGAGTGCGGTATTCGGGTCGCGGGCCAGGATTTCTTTAAAGACATTCAGGTAAAACGCGTAATGCCTTGATTCGTCCTGGGCGATCTTCTGCGTGATCGAATAGAGGAGCGGCTCCTGCTCGGCGACGAGTTTCCCGGTATTGAGGTGCGAAATGAACGTCGCCTTTTCCTGTGCGCTCGTATAAACGAAAATCTTGTAAGGGTCGCCGTTCCATTGCGGATGGAATCCGGACCTGATATAGTCGAACTGGAGCTTTTCAAGGGTAGAGAAATTCAGCAGCCTCGCATCCCGGATATAATCACGCAGGACGTTACCATGACGGTCCTCTTCGGCCGTCCAAAGACCGTTCCATTCCCGCCAGGCTGTATCTTCACCCAGCGCATGAGCGATCAGCCGGTGAAAGTGAGGCAGTCCTTCCTCGGTAAGGACGTTTAGCGTCAGCGCAATTCTAGCGTTGTCGCTTATACCTTGTGCCCGGCTTCGAAGCTCGGAAATCTGCTTGTCGTCGCAAACCCTCTGGTCGGCCGGCAGAAAATCCGATGGGTACCAGAGTTCGCGCTTGGAGAGGTGGCGGGAAATCATCTCCCGCACCGGGCCCTCAAGGTCGTGTAATACGTCGCATTTTGATTCGAATAGTTTCTGCATCTCTTCTCTCTGTTGACATCATAAAAAATCTTAGCCTGTCTGCAACTAGTGCGTCATGGGGACCCAGCAGATTGAAATTATCATTCTCGGTTGCGATAAACAAGGTATCTACGGAGTTTGGATTTTTGAGCGGAGGCCGGTAGCTTCACACAGGTTCAAGAGGAGAGGACGAAATGCTTCCCATGCAAAAGGTCAACATATCGGAAAAGTTCGGGCTGTTCGGCGAGTACTGGAGGCCTAGGATAGTCGGTGAGATAAATGATTCCCAATAACTAGTGGGGCTTCCCTTCCTTTGAGCCTCTGTTAGGATCGATACTGTCATACTTGGTTCCTGAAATTGTTTCGTATGACTCCGCCAACTAAATTCACACATGGATTTCAACAAGATGTGAGGGATGATGTTCCGTTCCCCGGAAATGAACCTTCAATCTTTCTTTTGATCGTTACACCGAGTTGCCTTCAAGGTTCGAGATCTGTGCATCTTTGAGGTATGGAAGGTCGAGTCTCCTTGCCGGTTTCTAGGGATTTTTTTCCCAAATGGCTTATCTTTATTGGCAATAAAATGAATGACATCGATTTCAATAATACCGGAATTCAGAAGATCTGCAAGAAGTATCATGTCAAGACCTTGCAGGTATTCGGATCGGTAGCCCGTGGAGAGTCCGGAACGGACAGCGACATCGATCTTCTTGCTACATTTTCAGAACCGATATCGCTCCTTGAGTTCATCGGGCTTGAGCGGGAACTGTCCGCTGTGATGGGACGGAAGGTTGACCTCCAGACACCTGAATCCATCAGCCCGATCTCAAGAATCGTATTTTGAAAGAGTCCCGCCCGGTTTATGCAGCGTGATGATTCCGTTTACCTGAAACACATTCGTGACGCCATCCTTGCAAAACGATATTCCTATCCTCAAAAAGAAAATCAACAGAATCCTTCGGAATTTCTGAGTTCGCATCATCGGGGATCATATGGTTTCGAGCTTCTCCCAACTTTTATCAGAATTGGCAGAAGGAAAATCGCTCTTGCCTTTGCTCCGTTGGAATTGGGTTAATTTCGTGATGTTACCTTAACTTTATTCATGTTTAACGTAATCATACTCGGACTGACATCCTTCTTCACCGACATCGCGAGCGAGATGGTCTACCCGCTCATCCCGTTCTTCCTCACCTCCGTGCTCGGCGCAAGTCCGGCCGTGCTCGGCCTTATCGAGGGAGTCGCCGAAAGCACCGCGAGTCTGCTGAAAGTATTTTCGGGCTACATCTCCGACAAATTCCGGAACAGGAAAGTCCCGGCGATCGTGGGGTACTCTTCTTCGGCGGTCGGGAAGCTCCTCCTGTACATCGCTAACAGCTGGGGGTTTGTATTTGCCGGGCGGATCGTCGACCGGCTCGGGAAAGGAATTCGCACCGCACCTCGTGATGCACTCATCGCCGACAGTATTGACCCGGCGAAAAAGGGGACGGCATTCGGCTTGCATCGCGCTATGGATACCACCGGCGCGGCCATCGGCGTCGTACTCGCATATTTTTTCCTGACAAGCTACTCAGGCGAGTATTCGAGAGTTTTTCTCTGGTCGCTTGTCCCCGCATTGATCGGGATAATCCTCCTCTTCATGGTCAGGGAGAAGAAGGCCGAGACCGCCTCCAGGAAGCCGCCGTCTCTCAAATGGAGAATTCTTCCCAGAAAGCTTCAGCTTTTCCTGATCGTGGCGTTCATCTTCACGCTCGGAAATTCATCCAACACATTTCTTCTTCTCCGCTCCAAGGACATCGGTTTCACACCTGCCACGGCAATTCTTCTCTATCTTGTCTACAATATTATCTATGGTCTCGTATCTTACCCGGCCGGGAAACTTTCCGACAGGATCGGGCGCAAACAACTCCTCGTCGCCGGTTACGTCTTCTATGGGCTCGTTTATCTCGGCTTCGCATTCGTCTCCGGTCCGCAACACGCGTGGCTCCTCTGGGTGCTCTTCGGCGTGTACGGACTGTACAGCGGTTTCACCGAAGGAGTAGAGAAAGCTCTCGTCGCAGACCTTGCGCCTTCCGAGGTGAGAGCGACAGCGATCGGACTTCACGCGACGATACTCGGCATCGGCCTCTTCCCTGCCTCGTTCCTGGCCGGCGAGCTCTGGCAGCAAATCGGCCCGTCCGCGGCGTTCTATTTCGGCGGCGGCATGGGGATCATCGCGGCAATCGGTCTCTTCTTCGTGCTTTGATGCACGCCGGAGCTTCTGCCGGTCGATCGGAAGTCATGATTGGAAACGTGCGTCCGACGTGCTAAGTTGTCTCCGAACGGTAATCCATAAATGAGCAATCACACCATACTCGGAGCCGGCGGAGTCGTAGCCGATGAGCTGGCGAGACTACTCGTGTCCGAAGGGGAAATTGTCAGGCTGGTTTCGAGGGGCGGTCACGGCGTAAATGGGGCTACTTCGTTGAAAGCCGATGTTTCATCGGCGGATCAAACCGCTGAGGCGGTGAAGGATTCAAATGTATATGCATACGGAAAAGTCGAAGGTGCAATGACAGAATCGACACCGTATGACCCTTGCAGCAAGAAAGGCGAGATCCGTGCAGCAATCGCAACGCGGTTGATGGATGAGGCGAAAGCCGGAAACATTCACGCGCTGATCGCAAGGGCGGCCGATTTTTATGGACCATTTGCCGATAAAGTAGCGATTCCAAACATGCTCGTTTTCAATCGACTCGCCGGAGGGAAGAAACCGAACATACTCGTGAACGGGCACACGAAACATTCTTACACTTACACACTCGATATTGCACAAGCTCTATTCACCCTTGCCAATTCCGAAGCAGCCTGCGACCAGGTGTGGCATTTGCCGACTTCGCCAGGACCTCTTACAGGGAGAGAGTTTGTCGAATTGGCTGCGAAGGAGTTTGGAGGCGTTCAGGGATACACGGTCCTGTCGAGGTGGATGCTGAAGGCAGCGGGGCTGTTCGACAGAACCATATATGAAATTGTGGAGATGCTCTACCAAAATGAGCACGACTACATTTTCGATTCCTCGAAATTCACAAACGCTTTCGGCATCACCGCGACTTCATACACCGAAGGTATAAGGCAAACCGTCAAGTCTTACCAGACATCGGCAAACCGAAAGGAGCAGATGAAATGAGCGGAGAGAAGCTTAAACCCTTTTTCATTACGGCTCTTCTGGCTGCCGTCGGTTCCATTATCATCGGTCTTCTCCTATTCCATCAGCGGATATTCGACATAGGCAGGGGGGTGTTTCAATTCCTCTCCTTCGGAATTATTGGCAGCGCTGTCTTCTCAGGCTTCAGGTTTCTGAAGAGGTGGGTTGCCATCCTGATCGTTCTCCTTCTCGTAATCCTTAGCGAGATACTGTTGATGTCTGCCGGCCGGGCATTGCTATGGCAGGACGTCCTTTACTACGCCGGACTTTGCGGGGCCTTGGGTGTCTTTTCGGACTATTATTTTCCAAAGCTCACGGATGCCGTGCTGAACCGTCTTCTTGTCCTGAGTTCCCTCCTTGCAATGAGCTACGTGGTTGTGACGGTCATTATATATCTCGTATATCAGTCCATCCCATCGATGCCACAGGTAAGTCTGTCGCAGATGATCTATTATGACCTTTCACAAGGATTCCTAATCGGTCTCGGAATCGGCGGAGGAATAGAAGTGGCGGAGCTCTTCATCCGGAAACTTGCGAGTGGTCCTGAATGAGGCTTGCCAGAGAGAAGGGCTCCCTTTCTCTTTATGATACCATCGTCATCTGGATGCTACCGGAAAGGGATCGCACACTTAAATATTGCGGACTTTTGCTTCGCAATAGCCGTATTTGGGCCACCCATTGAAACAAGTGAGGCAACTAACCGTTGTCTTCTGTGAAATTATCAAACGTAGTCATTTGAAGGCGAATTGATCATGATCGAGGACAGAGCGGCAAGAGCAGGTCCACGGAAGAGGGACCACGTCCTGAGAGAAACAATAGTCAACGATTTCAGGAGAGGCGAGATTGGCGAGTCGCTGAGAAGAGACTTCAAAGAGTTGTATCGCTTTTACATCGATGCCGAAACTCAGCACCGCCTTGAAACCTATCCTCGCGTGAAACGCTTTATATATATATCGTGGTACCTGTTGAGAAGCCTTATCCTTAGGCTTAACCCTGCCCGGCGTTTTCTCTTATTGCTCAGCATTATTTTCTTCTTCTGGGGGAGCACCTCTTGGAATGCCGGTAATTACAACGTTACGATAGACGCAAGTCCGTTGAGCTATCTTCTTCTGCTTCTGGTGCTGATGCTCGAGCTGAAGGATAAGCTTCTTGCACATGATGAGCTGCGAATCGGGCGGACGGTTCAGAAGGCACTTCTGCCTGAAGACAACCCTACGATATCGGGTTGGTCTGTATGGCTGTTCACGCGTCCAGCCAACGACGTCGGTGGAGATCTGGTCGACTACATCAATCTTGAGAATAACCGGCTGGGACTCGCACTCGGCGACGTTGCAGGGAAGGGGCTGGGGGCTGCGCTACTGATGTCGAAACTTCAGTCGACTCTCCGTGCCATCGCACCCGAGTACGAATCGCTTTCAGAGTTGGGAAACCGTATCAACCTGATTTTCTGCCGGGACAGCCTGCCGAGTAAATTCGCCACGCTAGTCTACCTTGAGCTGACACAGGACTCCGGAAAAGTCAGGCTGTTGAATGCAGGTCATCTGCCGCCTCTGGTGCTTCGCAACGGACAAGTGGAAGAGCTCCCGCACGGGGCGCCGGCGCTCGGTCTGCTGAAGACATCGAAATTTGAGGAACTGGAAATTGAGCTGGGGCCGGGCGATCTGTTCGTGGCGTATTCGGACGGTGTTACCGAGGCGCGCAATGAGAGGGACGAGTTCTACGGCGATCAGCGTTTGAAGACAGTGATCGCAAAATTGGCCGGCATTTCGCCTGACAGGGTCGGAGAGAAGATACTTACAGAAGTCGACACTTTTGTCGGCGAGGCACCGCGCAGCGACGACCTGTCGCTCGTAATAGTGAAGAAGTGGGGTTAGACATATCACTCAAAGTCCAAGCTACGAGAAACAAGCACCTCCGAAGGAGTCGTTCGAACAAACAACAATTAACGCACAATGCTCAAACGGAGTCTAGCGAGCGGTTTGCGAATTACCTTTTGTAATTTGAAGCCTATTTGAAGCTTGGAACTTGGCGTGTTGAGCTCTCTCTGAAGATACCGTAGAAGTCGTGTTCGAAGTGATATATTTTTGCGACTTCGACTTCGAATCTCTTCAGCCAGCTGAAACGGTGGATGGCGACCCCGATCAGCATACCAGTCAGGGGCCCAAGAAAGTAGACCCACCACCCGAACCATATCCCCGATACAACGGAAGGACCGAGGCTTCTCGCCGGGTTCGTGCTCGTCCCTGAAATCGGCGCTTCGAGGTAAACCATAACCGCATAAAGGAATGGGAAGAGGAGGGGCGTGTAATTTCGCAGTTTCTTGTGGCCCAGAAAAGTGAAGAGGCCGACGACCAGGCAAATCGTAGTCACGACTTCCCCCAGAAATGCCTGCCAGACAGTGAATCCAGATCCGGGCGTTGTTGCGCCATAGCCGACACTTCTTCCTGCCCGTCCCCAGATAAGCAGTGGGATCGAGCCGACCACAGCGCCCGCGAACTGTGCCGCGATATAGCCGGCGGCATTGCGGGCGGAAAGTTTCCCCTTGATATGAAAAGCTAGCGTCACGACGGGATTGATGTGCGCTCCGCTGACCTTGCCGACGCGCGAGTAGGCGATAGCCGCACCTGTTGAGCCGAACAGGAAACCGGTTATCAACCTACGGAGTCCAGCGTCGGGGATTGCGTTCACGATGAAGCTTCCCCTGCCGAAGTCGAGTATCACGAATGATAACCCAACAAGCAGGAGCAAAGCGGTGCCGATAAACTCGGACAAATATAGGCCCCATGGAGTTTCGTTTGTCATCGATGACAATTTAAGAAGACATTCCGATTCCATCCACACGATAGCCTTGGTCAAATGCGTACTGCAACCGGTTACCTGGCAGCGTTGGATTTGCGTTGGAATTCGGTTATAATTTTATAAAGGGTCGAACGACGGCATGCGTAAGATTTTGAGAAACCCGGAGAGTGCAGAACAAAACAGGGAAGTCAGAAGGAGAATATTGATACCATGGGAAAAACGATACGTGTCTTGACATTTCTTATATTGGGCGCTTCGATAGCTGCGGCGCAGCCCAAGTCCCTTTTCTATATGACGGAATCTTCCGCATCGGTGAATTCTTTCCTGGAACATTACAACAAGATTGACATCATTGTGCCGACATGGTACCATGTTGATAAGGAAGGCATGTTATGGGGCGGCCCGGATCCACTCGTACTCGAAACGGCAAAGGAGCACCATGTTGAAGTTATGCCGATCGTTACGGGAGCGGGCTTCGGTCCGGAAACATTCCACCAGTTCCTGAATAATTCGGCGGCGCACCTGCCGTTCATTCAATCGCTCATCCGGGAGTGCAAGATCAACGGATATGCCGGCATCCAGATCGATTTCGAGAATATTAGCTGGACAGACCGGGATGCCCTCTCGAATCTCGTAAAGGAAACTGCTGATGCCTTGCATAGAGAGGGACTCAAGCTGTCCATTGCCACGGTTCCTAATGCCCCCGGTTATCCTGGGCAGACCGGATTCAGCTACTGGATATTCCGGGACTGGCGGAACGCGTATGACCTTGCAGCACTTGCAAAGTCGGTCGACATGATTTGCCTGATGACTTATGATCAGCACACAGGCCTTACTCCGCCCGGACCGGTTGCAGGATATCCGTGGACGGTCGAGAACCTGGATTACGCACTGAAATATGTTCCGAAGGACAAGCTCATGCTCGGGATCCCTTTGTACGGCTATCACTGGTTTGCCGGGATGTCGTACAGCGGCGAGGGCAAGCCGAAGATCGAAACCGAGTCTATAAGCGAACCAGACGCGGCACGCCTGGCCAAGACCTACGGCGCGCAGATTGAGTGGGACCCGTTCGACCGCACTGCGTGGTTCTATTTCTACAGGTCGGACACGCGTGAGTGGGTATTCTACACTGATACACGGACCTTCGAAGCGCGGTTGAACCTTGTGAAGAATCGTGGACTCGAAGGCTTCTGCTCGTGGGTGCTGGGATCAGAGGACCCGGGAATATGGAAGGAACTGCCGTCACACCACTAAGGATCTAAGATTGGAACTGCTGGGTCCAGTGTTCAAGCCCATCGGTTTCTCCATGTATACTTCTTCTCTGGTAAATGCCTGCAGGACTTGGCGGAAAAAGCCAAAACAATTGGAGGTGCGAGCCGTGAATCATAAATTCAGAAAAACATTCAGACCATTAATTCCCATCCTCCTCATTTCTATCGTCGCTTCGACCGGATTCTGCAAACCGATGGACAAGGGTTTTAACCCAACCGCCTACGTGAATCCGTTCATCGGTACTGCGGCTCACGGTCATACCTTCCCCGGTGCAACCATTCCATTTGGCATGGTTCAGCTTAGTCCCGACAACGGGACTGATGGCTGGGATTGGTGTTCGGGATATAATTATGCCGACACCACGATAATCGGTTTCAGTCATACTCATTTGAGCGGCACGGGCATCGGCGACTTGTGTGACATCCGGTTTATGCCCGCCATTCTGACGCTCAACTCG
The DNA here is from genome assembly GCA_023480735.1 of Bacteroidota bacterium. Classification (GTDB taxonomy): domain Bacteria; phylum Bacteroidota; class Ignavibacteria; order Kryptoniales; family JAKASW01; genus JAKASW01. The sequence goes on from JAMCXB010000011.1 coordinate 17,803, forward strand.
GAAACTGATACCACGAAGCTGCTGGACCTTCATTCCGTGATTTCACATAACGAAGAGAGAGCCGAGCCGGGGTATTATTCTGTTATGCTGAAGTCCTTCAACATAAAAGTTGAATTGACGGCGACCGAGCGTGCCGGGTTCCAGAAATATATATTTCCGCAGAGTGACAACGCGGTAGTCGTGCTGAATCTCGGACACGCGCTCAACTGGGACAGAACAACTGAGGCATACCTGAAAATTGTTAATGACAGCACCATCGTGGGCTACAGGTTCTCTACCGGATGGGCGAAAGACCAGAGGGTGTATTTTGCAGCCAGGTTCTCCAGACCGTTCGGGAGCTCGTTGTTTTACGTGGACAGCTCGTTAGTCAGAAGCAGGAAAGATGTGAGGGGACGTTATGTTATCGGTGCCTTCAAGTTCAGAACAAATGCCGACGAAACCATTTATGTGAAGACCGGTATTTCTTCTGCAAGCATAGATGGTGCAATGAAGGACCTGGACACCGAAATTCCCGGATGGAACTTCAGTAAGGTAAGGGAAGCCGCCTTGGGAATGTGGCGGAAAGAACTGAGCAAGATAAGAGTTGAAACACCGGACAGCAGTTTGAAAGCAACGTTCTATACGGCTTTGTACCACACGATGATGGCACCCAACATATTCAGCGATGTCGACGGATATTTCAAAGGTGCGGACGGTAAAATACACAGGGCGGTTGGGTACAAACAGTATACGGTGTTTTCGCTCTGGGATACCTTCAGGGCAGAGCATCCGCTGTTCACGGATACGTACCTGCCGACAAAGAGAGCGAATCCGTCTCGCGCACGTTGGAATACGCTTACGATGACTGGTGCATCGCTCAGGTCGCAAAATTTCTTGACAAGAAAGCCGACTATCAGTATTTCATGAAGAGATCGGAGAACTACAAGAACTTGTTCAACCCGGCAACGGGTTTCATGCAGGGAAAACTGACGGACGGGAAATGGGTTAAACCGTTCGATCCCTTTGCGGTGACGCATGAATACACGGAGTCGAACGCGTGGCCTTACAGTTTCTTCGTCCCCCAGAATGTAAAGGGGTTAATAAAACTTTACGGCGGCAGCAAGACGTTCGATCGGAAATTGGATTCACTCTTCAGCGCGTCGAGTACCCTCGCGGGCCGGTTCCAATCGGACATCACCGGGATGGTCGGCCAGTATGCACAGGGAGATGAGCAGAGCCATCAGATCGCATACTTGTATGATTATGCGGGTGAACCGTGGCGGACTCAGGAGATGATCAAAAAAGTCGCTTCGACACTCTATACCGATTCGACGAATGGCCTGTGCGGCAACGACGATTGCGGGCAAATGTCCGCCTGGTATGTCTTCAGCTCGATAGGATTTTATCCGGTAAACCCCGCAAGCGGAATTTATGCAATTGGGAGTCCGATGTTTGACGAAGTGAGGATTGATGTCGGAAATGGAAAAGACTTCGTGGTTATAGCCAAGGGCGTCTCAAACCGGAATTGCTATATTCAGTCTGCGAAGCTGAACGGCAAGCCTCTCAACCGGCCATACATTACACAGAAAGAACTAATGGCAGGTAGTACGCTTGTGTTTCAAATGGGAAATAAGCCGAACAAGAGGTGGGGAAGCAGTGAGTCCGATGCGCCGCCGGCCAGTTCTTACAGCCGATAAGGGAGTCTCATATTGTCCCGATTTCGCTTTGTTCGATCCAGCCCTCTTTGCCGTCCTGCAGCTTTATCTCGACCCAGTGCCCAACATAACTCATCTCCCTCACTTTCAGTCCTTCGTGGATTATGAAGGCGTCATTGCTGGTCGAGTCCGGCGACAGTTTCACCACCGCGGTTGGCTGAACCACGATAGCTTCCTTCATATTCAGGTCCCTGTTCAGGTTAATTATCCAGAGCGCAGCGGTAATTACAAGAAAGATTGTAGAGATTGAGCCGATGAAGAATGAGTATCTCTGCCAATTCGGCCTCTTTGCATAGAAGTAGAGTCCGATTGATGCGAGAAGCAACAGATAGAAAACGTACGAGATCCTGGCCCAACCGTCTGTCGAAAACAGGGCGAGCAGGCTTTCCCACCACTGGAACAGGAAGAACTTCGGCAGCGCGTCGATCTTGTCGATCGTCTTTGAATTCGCGATTCTCAAATTGTGAATAATGTCCTGGTCGTTGGGCGAAAGTCTCAGCGCTTTCTCGTAGTAGAGTATGGAGTATCCGATCTTGCCTTCACGGTAATATGCATCCCCGAGATTGTAATACACGGAAGTCCCTTCGAACCCCATTCTGATGGCTTTCTGGTAACTTCCTATGGCGTTTTCGTACTGCTTGGCCTGGTAATATTGGTTTCCCTGTTTTATCAGGTCTTCTGCCTGAACCCTTTCGGACACGCGGCTGGCGAACCCGAGCGCAGGGAAGGCGAATAGGACAACGGCCGAGAATGGAATCAGGAATCTGATTGTCAAATGGATTTGCTCTTCGTTGTTAAGCATGTTTCTTGACCGAGAGAGACCTTTCCAGTTCAATTATTACACGCGAAAGCTCGTTGTACATCCCGCTCATCGCCGAAGTTCCGTTGCTGGGCGGCGCAAATCTGGCGAACTCGCATTTCTCAATTGAGTCCTTCAGGTTCAAGATTAACTCCCCATCAATGTTTCTCACTTGAAGTTCCTGAATCGCTCGCTCCAGCGACATTTCCGATTTTGCAATGTGAAGTTTATCCTCAAGATATCCAAACAGGGCCTGGGATATCTCCGCGTAGAATCCCGCCTCGTTGCCGGCCCCCATCAAAGTTTTCGCATTCTTGAATCTGGAACGTGCGATCTTCTCGGCCTGTCGGTAGCGCAGGAGCTGAATATTTCCCGCGAGTTTGTCCTGTCTTCTCTTGTAAGTCACAAGTCCTGTTAGTGCAATCAGAGGAAGAAATGCGGCTGTCCAGAAGCCGACTCCGAAAACATTCGATGTGCCTGTACGGTGCAAGTCGTCGGTTGAGGCCTTTATATAGCGTATGTCTTCGCCGAGGACCTTTATTCCTTCTTTGGAGTACCCGGCCGCTTCCGTGCCGCCGCCGACTCCCTGCCTGATATCGACCGTGTACGACGGGGTCGAAAGAGTTACATAAGAATTTTTTGCCGGATTGAAATAGGAGAACTCAACGGGCGTAAGGACCCTTTTGCCCGCAACCCTGGGGACTACGAGATAGTCGAAAGTCTTCGAACCGGAGATTGTGCCGTCTCTGTTGATCTGCTGCGAGGTCTTCGGCTGGTACTGGTCGAATCCCGATGGCAGGTTGAGCGGCGGCATGTCCAACAATTGGATATTGCCCTCGCCGCTCAACTGGATTTTCCATGTCAGCGGCTCATTTGCCTGTGCACCCGCCGTGTCGAGTTGGGAGGAAAGGGTGTAGTTGCCGACCGCTCCATCAAACGACTTGGGAACATTTTTAGAAGGAAGTGGACGCACATCAAGCTTTATGGTATTCGATGTCGCTTTGTAGTCGATTGTCTGGTAGCTGTTGAAAAAGGGATCGTTGAAGAACTGGTTGAATACATCTCCGCCGGATCTCTTCTGCCGGATTTCGACGGGGATATCGAGAACCATTGGGGTTACGGAAAGCTCTCCGAGCTGTGATGGGAACAAGGCAACCTTCTTCAATACTCCAACCCGGTACTGCTTTCCCTTGTATACCTCGGTCGAAAAGGTAATTACTCCGGGGAGATTGATTTCTTCGGCCCAAAGACCCTCGTAGGAAGGAAGTTTCGAGACCTGCAGCTGGGAGGCGATAGGCAGCCTCGTGTAGAGTTTGTAAGTGACGACGACTTGTTGTCCGAGGTAGATATCCCTTTTGTCTGCAGTCGCAAGGATGAAGAGGTTGTCGCTGATGTCCTGTGTTGTGACTCCGGCGTGTCCCTGGGCAGCACCGGTCTGTTTCGGCGTGCCTTTCACGACAGTTATCGTCAAAGGTTCGGTACTCATCGGCCTCCCATTGTAATCGATCGTCGCGCTGCCAATCGTGAACTTGCCGATGCTTCGTGGTTGAAGGTAGTAGGAATAAGTCATCGACCCGGAAACCGAGCCGTTCACTATCTGCATACTCGACGACTGGTTCGGCCCCGAAACCACCGTGAATCCATTGAAGTTAGGTTGGTTGAAATTGCTTGCCCCGTTTACGTTCGGACCCGAGAAGGTAAACGAAATCTGAAATTGTTCATTTAAACCGACGGTAGTGTTATTGACGGAGGCTGTGAACGTCTGTGAAAAGAGAGCCGCGGGCATTGTTAGAATCAATGCGAGGAGAAGTCTCATCTTTCTCACGAATCTGAAATTCATTTCCGAGTTGTATCTTCCTGATTTCACCGGGCCCACCGCTTGCCGTCCCGCCTTAGAAAACGAGGAATGGTAATGTAACCACGACAGACACTGAGACACCGAGAATAGAAAGGAACCGTCATGCCTCGGTGGTTAAGCTCCATAGCCGTTTGTCGGAGATTCATCACCAGTCTTTCGCCGTCTTGACGGGCTTGCCGGTCATTTTCCTCAATTGTTTCTGCAAATTCTTTTCATCGTTGTTCAAAGCACTGAATATTGCCTGAGCTTGTGCTTTTGAGATCTTGTTCTGCTGAGGCTGATTTTGCTGATTGTTCTTGTTCTGGTTCTGCTGGTTATTCCTGTTGTTTTGTTGGTTGTTCTTATTCTTGTTCTGTTTATTCTTGTCCTTGTTGTTCTTCTTGTTCTTATTGTCTTTGTTTTGCTTGTTCTGGTTCTTCAACAAATCGAGGGCGTACGACAAATTATACTTTGTCGCCTGATCATTTGGATTAAGTCTGAGAGCCTTCGTGTATGCTTCGATGCTTTCCTTGATCTTCTTGTCCTTCAGCAATGAGTTGCCGATGTTGTGGTAAACCAGTGACTTTAAGGCGTTGCTCTTTGCGTTCGGCAGTGCGGCCAGATAAGAATTGAGAGCATCCTGGTACTTGCCCTGCTTGTAGTAGGAGTCGCCGAGATTGAAGTGTGCCTGGAAATTATCCGGCGATTTCTCCAGACCTTTCTTGAACTCCGTTTCGGACCCGGCGTATTTTCCGGCGTCATACAAGTTGACTCCTTTGTTTACCGAGGACCGTACGCTTTGCGCCGATGCACCCCCATATACGAGGAGGAGACCGAAAAACGCAAAGAAGGCGGACGAATAGGCTTTCTTCATGTTCCTACTGTTCTAATCCGAATTTTCTATTCAACATGCCGAACAAGAGAGACCTTCGTTCCGACATGAAAAACTCAACCAGCAGCAACAGGATTGCCGGAGCCAGAAAATAGTAAAACCTGTCCTCGTAGTCAGTAACCCTTTTTTCACCGAGCTCGCTCTTCCTTATCTTTGACAGGTCACCATATATGATCTCGAGTTCGTCTCTCCCGTTGGCCGCTCTGAAATACCGTCCTCCGGTGCCCGACGCAATGTCTTTAAGTTCCGTCTGGTGGAGTTTAGCCAGGACAATGTTGCCTTTGTCGTCTTTCTTGAATCCGATCTGCTGTCCCTGGTCGTTATAAATCGGGATGGGAGCTCCTTCGACCGAACCGAACCCTACCGTATAAATCTTGATATCGTTCTTCTTCGCATTGTCGATGGCGTCCTGAATCTTTCCCTCGTGATCGCCGCCGTCCGAGAATATCACTATAACCCGTTCCGCCTTGTCCGACGGATCGTTTCTGGACGAGATGTCGAATGACTTCACGGCGAGATTTATTGCAGGAGCGATTGCAGTTCCCTGTTCGGGCACGGAGTTGACATTAGCCGCAGAAAGGAAGAGGTCGGCTGCCGAGTAGTCGCTTGTCAGCGGGAACTGGACGAATGGTTCGCCTGCAAAGACGATCAGGCCGATTTTGTCCCCCCTCAATTTCGGAAGGAGGCCGGATAATTCCAGCTTCGCCTTCTCCAGCCTGCTCGGCTTGATATCCTGTGCCTGCATGCTTAATGAGACGTCCAGCAGAACATAAATGTCGATCCCGCTCTCCTTGACATTTTCAATCTTTGTCCCGATTTGCGGATCCGAGGCGGCAACGAGCAGGAGAATGACAGACATGACGATAAGTCCCGATCTGAGAGCGGCCTTCGGCTTGCTGAATGTCGGCATCAGGACCGGTTGCAGAGTCTTCCCGGCAAATTTGTCTATAAGTCTGCTTCGCCTCCTAATAGAAAGCCAGAACGCCACGATGAGCACCGGGACGAAATATAAACCGTAAAGATATTCGGGATGTGCGAATCTAAACATGCTTCAAAGTCAAAAGTAAAAATTCAAAAATGAAACACCTACTTCTTATCATTTATGGGATTCTTCTCAGTAGAGTTCTGGATAGACCGAGTTCCAGAAGCAGCAGGATAAGTCCCGCATCCAGCCAACCGGAGAACAACTCCGCCGCGCTGCGGTAAGAGGTTACCTTGATCTTTGATTTCTCCAGCTTGTCGATCTTCTTGTAGATCTCATTCAGAGTTCGGTTGTCTGTGGCTCTGAAGTACTCTCCGCCGGTTATCCCGGCAATATTTCTCAGCAAGTTCTCATCAATTTGGACGGGCAGCATTTGATACTGAATTCCGAGCGGCGTCTGGACGGGATAGGGAGCCTGGCCGATCGTGCCGACGCCGATGGTGTAGACTCTCACGCCGTAGGTTTTTGCGATCTCAGCCGCCGTCAAAGGGTCGATTTCCCCTGAGTTGTTAACGCCGTCCGTGAGGAGGATAATCACCTTGCTTTTTGCCTTGCCGTCTTTGAGCCTCCCTACCGCATCGGCGATCCCGTTCCCGATTGCGGTTCCGTCCGGCACCATTCCCGGTCCTACCTTTTTCAGGAGGTTTATCAATACACTGTGATCGATTGTGATGGGGCACTGAGTGAAAGCTACTCTTGCGAAGACGACCAGCCCGATTCTGTCGTTGGGTCGCGACTCGATGAATTTCTCTGCTACGCTCTTTGCCGCTTCGACACGGTTCGGGTGGAAGTCTTGCGATAACATGCTCGACGAGATATCAAGCGCGATCACGATGTCGATCCCTTCGGTCGTGACATTTTGACCGGAGGAAAAGCTCTGGGGCCTCGCGAGCGCTACAATAAGAACCGCAATGGCTATGGAGCGCAGCACGATAGGAGCGTTGTGAAACTTCTCTCTCCATGACGCCCGGATCCCGCTGAACATCTTCAGCGAGGAATATGTTATCGAGGGCTGTCTCGTTTTGCCGACCTTCCAGTGCCAGATGATCATAGCCGGTATGATAGCGAGGAGAGAGAGCATCCATGGATATCCGAACGTTACGTTATTGAACATCGCTCGTCGCCGCCTGCTTTTCCTCTTCTGTGTCCCGGTTTTGCCGGGACTTGTTCACGATCTGGTAAGCCTGTTGCATCATTTCTTCGTTTACCGGTCCGAGCGGAGTATACTTTGCGAACTTCACCAAGTCCGCGTTCGATAAAAAATTGTATGTCGTCTCTACGACCGGTTCGCTCCCTCGTTGCTTTCTCAAGAGATCGACAGCTTCCGAAGTGGGGAGCTCCATCGCCGGCATGCTGAATCTCCCTTCGAAATATCTTCTGATGATTTCGGTAATGGCCGAATGATATTCTTTGATTTGTCCGTTCTGCCACAACTGTTTCTTCTCGAGTTCTTGCAGCGCGTTGAGAGCAACGGCATCCGGAGGGAGCGCAGGCACTTTTGAAACGGGTTTCGTCCCGGTTGCTCCCAGCTTGTGTCTCCGATAGAGGTAGAATATGAGTCCGGCGATGAGAAGAGCGAGGAAAACCCAAAGCGCGATCCACAACCAGTTGAGCGGGATCTTGAGCGGCCTCTTGACATCTTTAATATTTCCCTGGAGATTTACCTTGAGTGTGCTCACAGTGAAACTTACAGCGTTGGTCACGACGGAGTCGGGCGCCTTTTTCCCGAGAATTTGATAGAAGACAGGGATGGAAGGTATCGTGACGCCGGCGGAATCGTAGCCGGCGAGGATGAAATTGTAAGTAATGGTAGCTTTCCCGTTCTTTTCCACCATGACGGGCTTTTCAGTCTGTATAATCGAGACGCTTTTCACGCTGTCTGTGATAAACGGCGGATGGACTGCCGTGCCCTTGTTGCAATCGACCTGAATCGAGTAGTGGATGTAATCGCCGACCTGATATTCGGTTTTGTCGGTGAATGCCTTCGCAGTTATCCACTGAGAGAAGGCGGTTGAAACGAGCGCGGAAACAAGGAGAACCGCGAGACAAATTCTTCTTACCATCTGCCCTCTCTGAGTCTGAAAAACCTGACGATGGGTTTTATGTAGTCCTCCCCGGTTTGGATCTCGATGCTGTCCAAACGGCTCGAAAGGAACAGCGCTTTTCGGTCGGCTTTGTTCTTCTTTCTCATCTGCTGGAATGAAAATCTCATTTTTCTGTCCCCCGTGTCAATCCATCTTTCCGTCCCAGTCTCGGCGTCTACAAATTTTACCAGACCCATGTCGGGGATTTCGTCCTCTCGTTTATCGTTGAGGACTATTCCGATCAGATCGTGTCTCTTGCCCACTATGCGGAGGATCTTTTCATAGCCCGAATCCATAAAGTCGGAGAGGAGGAACACGATGCTCCGTTTCTTGACGGCGTTGTTCAGGTACTTGAGGGCGGCTTTCATGTCCGTTGATTTTCCCTCCGGTTCAAACGATAACACCTCGCGAATGATTCTTAGGACATGTGACCTTCCTTTTCGCGGGGGAACGAACTTCTCAATCTTGTCCGTGAAGAGTATGAGGCCCGCTTTGTCGTTGTTCTTCAAGGCAGAAAAAGCAAGGATTGCGCTTATTTCGGCGGCGATCTGCTGTTTGGTCTTGTCGACTGAGCCGAATATCAGCGACCCGCTCATGTCTACCATCAGCATGACGGTCAGTTCGCGTTCCTCTTCGAATATCTTTACGAACGGGTGCCCGAAGCGTGCCGTTACGTTCCAGTCGATGTTCCGGATGTCGTCGCCGAACTGATATTCTCTGACTTCCGAGAATTCCATTCCTCTTCCCTTGAAGACGGAGTGGTACTCGCCCGAAAAGACCTGGTTGACCAGGCCCTTTGTGCGGATTTCTATCTGTCTGACTTGCTTTAAGAGTTCTTTTGTAAGCATGGGTTATACAGGAATCCGGCTCTCAGCGGCTGAATGCTGTTTGCCGATCGCTGAAAGCTATTAGGGTACTTCCACCTTGTCAAGGATATCGCGGATCACATTCTCGCTCGTGATTTCCTCGGCTTCCGCCTCGTAGGTCACGGCGATACGGTGACGGAGGACGTCGAAACAGACTCCCCGCACATCTTCGGGAATGACGTATCCTCTCCGTCTGATGAACGCCATAGCTTTAGCGCCGAGTGCCAGGTTGATGGATGCCCTCGGTGATGCGCCGTAACTGATGAGGTCGGTCAGCCTGTCGAGGCCGAAATCCTTCGGAGACCGTGTGGCGAAAACTATATCGAGGATATATTTCTCGACCTTTTCATCTATATAGACCTGGTGGACGAGTTCTCTCGCTTTGAGGATGTCATCGGGGGTAATGACCTGCTGAACCGTCCCGTCGAGCATGTTCACGTTCTGGCGCATTATCTTCAGCTCTTCGTCTCTTGAAGGATAAGATATCTTTACCTTCAACATGAAGCGGTCTACCTGAGCCTCCGGAAGAGGATAGGTCCCTTCCTGCTCGATCGGGTTCTGGGTCGCGAGCACGAGAAAAGGCTCCGCCAGTTTGAACGTCTGCTCGCCGATCGTAACCTGTCTCTCCTGCATTGCTTCCAGCAACGCACTCTGTACCTTTGCGGGTGCGCGGTTTATTTCGTCGGCCAGTATGAAGTTTGAGAAGATCGGTCCCTTCCTGATGAGAAAGTTTCCTTCTTTCTGATTGTATATCTGAGTCCCGACCAGATCGGCGGGAAGAAGATCGGGCGTGAACTGAATCCTCTGAAACTTCGCCTTCATCGCAGATGACAGAGTCTTTATAGCCAGAGTCTTTGCAAGACCCGGAACGCCTTCCAACAAAACGTGGCCGTTGCTGAGCAGACCGATGACAAGTCTTTCGACCATGGCTTTCTGGCCGACGATGACCTTGCCAATTTCGTTCATAAGAAGATCGACGAACGCGCTTTCTTGTTTGATCTTCTCGTTCAGTGCAGTGATGTCCAAGTCACGAACCTCATTTCTTGTTTCCGTAAAATTAGTTGTCATTAGAAAGTAATTTCAAATTATTTCTTTTGAAAGGGAACAGCTGTTCCTAAAGCAACAAATTTTTCGGCTGCCAGGTAACGCCGATTGGCGGGTTATCGGGGTATCCTGGTGAGATGGAGCCGCCGGACGTAACGGAAGCAATACTTGCTGCAATCAGGCCGTTGTGAAACCACGGCATCGGTCACCGGCTACTTTACAGAAAGGAGTCGAGCACCGACTCTGTCGGGAAACCGACGTCTGCTAAGAAGAACCAAACCGCGAAACGGATTTAGCGCCATATGGATGGATATGGATCGTCTGCATCCGGACAAACCCAGAATCTGCAGGGTAACCCCTCACTTATGGTTTCTCGCCAAGCCGCAAAGCGAACCGCTCGTCAACATTTCTTTGCGTTCTTGGCGCCTTTGCGAGAGAAATAACCCTTTCAGTGAGGCATTACTCTGCAGGTATGCCACCTTCTTGCTATTCTGAAATTGTACCGCTACCTTTTGAGGTCAGGCAATGGGCGTTTGATCGTGTAACCCGAATAATCTTCAGATTTACCATGATGCCGTCCGGCGGTACCATGTGGCATAACAAATAGAGGGGGAGATTTGTATGTCGAAGGTGAAAAAGAAGCATATCAGCGCGCATCACGTGAAGTACGGTATTTCGGAGCAGAAGAACCATTACTTCGGCAAGCTTAAGGATTTCTGTTCTGCTGCGGGAGGTCCGGGTATATTCGAAATGATACCGCGGCGGCAGCTGGAGTACCTTTTCCTCATGCGGTATCTGCCTTACAGATTTGAGGCGGCTCCCGATGAACAGGTCCCCGATGCCGTTTTGAAGCAGTTAAGAACGTTCTATCCGGCACTAATAAAGAACGAGACGATATCCGTAACGAGAGACGGCCCTAAGCTTCCGCTCGCGGATTACATCACCACAGGGATTGAACTCCTCATCTACACCGACAGGCTTGATCCTCGGGAATATGAAAGAGCCGGAGAGCTTAAGAAAGCCCTTGAGCCATTCACTTCGTTTCGCGAAGCACAGGAAACGGCGAATGACAGGATGTACACTTTCATGGATTTCCTCGGGTACTATGTCAGCGACCTGAATTCCTGCCTTTATCAGCTCGAGTACCGTCCCAGCTTGAGGAAGGGTGCTTCCAACGGTATTGAAAACGTGCTCCTGGTTCACTCCAGGGTCCCTGAGAAGACATATGTGACCTTCGACGGTGTTTCCCGTCCTGCCATACGTGTGTGCGTGCCCTCGGCCTTTTATGAGGGAATTTACCCTATCCTCGTACCGCTTGGGGAACTTGGACTTTCCGGCGACGGGTCGGATCGCCGTCTTCCTCTCTATATCCAGTCGCATGCACTGCGAAGACTAACCGAGCGGCTGGACTGCATAAGTACGTACATACTTCAGATGTATCTTTCTTTATCCATTCTTGAGATGCATTCGCACAGGGCGAAGGATGGAAGCTTTAAAATCGAGTACAGGATTCGGGACACCAAAGCGGGTTATCTGGTAGCGGAAATCGTGGACGACAAGATCATCATCAGGACGTTTCTCTTCATTACCAATAGCGGGACTCCGGAGGGTGAGAAACTCCAGCAAGTCTCCGCTTTGAGAAAACTCGACAAGCAATATCTTGCAATCGATAAGTTGAGCACTTTCATGAATGCCGATATCAGGACCAGCAAGGAACTGGAGGGGATGTTCATAGCAGCGGGCTGCGAATGCCTTCTTGAGCTTCATGACAAGGTGGCAGGGTTCAACGTGAAGAAGGGTTCCGAATCTCTGCTGCCGATGCTGATCAAATACTTCGGGGTAGAGAGGAAGCACGATTTCTTTGCACCCGACATTCTGGAGCGCTGGCCGAAAAAGGTATCGTGGGTACAGCCGCGTTCGGCAGGCGATGTCTAGACTTTGGAAATCGAAAAAGGGATCGGGCATGTTGGGAGTCATTTTCAGGAAGTCACAGAACAGGATTCAGGACCCCGCCAAACTTGAAAGGCTCGTCGAGCTTATCAACGACGAGACGTGGATGGGATTGGACGTCGATATCAAAGGCGAGATTTACGAAGGTCTGCTTCAGAAGAACGCCGAGGATGTGAAGAGCGGGGCGGGACAGTATTTCACTCCGCGGCCTCTGATAAAGGCGATGGTCAAGGTGATCCGCTCGGAACCGGTGATGACGATTTGCGACCCGGCGAGCCTCGATATTTTCTGGCTGAAGGACGACAGTCTGGAAGACTCAGCCAATCTTCCCGATTTGGATATCATTGCGCAGGACATTGCAGAGAATCTTGAGGCGGCGCTGGAGCAGTTCAGGAGTGTGAGGGAAGAGCTGGGGAATGGGAAGTGAAGCATTTCGGATTGAAGCACTCGCAGATGCCGGGAAGTGGAACGACGATATGCCCACACCTGCTCGCTCCGTAACGGAATCCTGACCTTGCGTCGGTAGCCAACAGTGGCTGGTCATTTCAATTTGTTCTCTATCGTAAATACTTCTCTCTTATCACCCCCATATGGTGCACCTCGTGACCGGCGATGTGATACGCCAGAGCCCTGACCGTAAACCTGTTCCTGTTAGCGATCCCTCCTCTAAGGAATGCGTCATCTGGAAAGCCGTTCAGCATCGCAATCGTCGAATTGCGGACAGCTTCATACTCGTCAAAGATATTCGAAATGTCCCTCTCGTTTGCGCCCGAGAATTTTGTATAGTCGTCCTGCTCAAAACCGGGGAGCTCTTTCTTCTCATTTCTGGCAATACACAATGCACGATAGGCGTATATCCGCTCATCATCTACGATATGCACGAGTATTTCCTTAATTGTCCATTTCCCCTGAGCGTATCTGTAAAGCAGTTTGTCCGTCGGCAGAGAGAGGATCAGGCTTCTGACGGACTCGAAGTTCTCCAGCAGATGTTTCAGAAGAAGACCGTCATTCGGTAGAGGGGTGATATACATGTCATCGTAGGGAGGGAATTCCCCGGCTATCGGTTTTTCGATTTGCCTCATCGAAATAATTCTCCTTTCATTCCTAATTTAATCAAAACAACTTTCTCGTTTCTAACTCCAAATCGGAAACAGGAGACGGGAGGCGGGGGCAGGAAGCGATAAAGAGCGAGGATAAGAGAGGATGAGACAAGAAGCAAGAAGTCGGATGTCAGAGGCGGAAAGCGAGAGATCAGAAGCCAGAAGGAGGATGCAAGAGGCTGGATACAAGAAGAATGAAAACAGGATTCACGACAAAGGACCTAAGTACTACAAGACTACCATGAGTCTGTTGAAGCACAGAACACCGGACCGTGAACCAAGAACCTGCGAAGGGATATTTATCACCCAACGACACGACTGCTCGTTGAGATCGACGATAAGTTGTTCGCATCGTGCAGCAATTGTCTCCAGCGCATCCTCGGCGTCCGGCGGATTCTTAGGATGGGAATCCCTTATGAGGCCTTAGAGTAACTCTCTCTCGTGACTTGTCCTCAAGATTCTTGAGCAGCCTCTGAAGTTGTCCAGCATCCATGACTCATGCTTCCGCTCCTGGAACTTCCTGATCGAGAATAAAAAGCCCGGGGAGCTTAGCTTCTGAGCCTAACCATGGTAGTAAGGTTGTTGATGCGCAGTTTGCTTTTCAACGGTTGAACTCGTAAAATCTTGACGGAAGACACAACAAACAGGTGCGTTGTCTTAAGAGATGCAGAGTGAACAACGATAGTCATAATTTAAACGAGTCTTTTCGCCTGATAATCCCAGATGGCAGTTCATGTGCCTTGGGGTAGGCAGTAATAGAAGAGATCAAGAAGGTGCTTCCTGGCAATCCAGGCGTTATGCCGTTGAGAGATTGGCCGCGTAATAACGTATACATGAATGTCCTCACACCCATTTGTCGTTCTGAAAGGAGATGCCCTTTGACAAGAAGACTACACGCGTCTGTACTGAAATACGTCGTGGTTGCGATTATCGTCTGTGCCGGAATCGCTGACGCCCAGATGGTTAACCCATCAATAGACAACCCCAACGAGCCGTTTTCATACTTCAGTAAGCCGACCGATGTAATTGGAGTGATGGACGGCAAGTGGGGGACGGAGGTGACGCCGAAAGGCTACCTGTATACGGGCTATGGCGAACTCATGTTTTTCACCGGAGATCCGCCCGAACCTGTCAATCACAGAGTGAAGACGCTTCTCGACGGCTATTTGCCGGTAATATCGTACCGTTTTCAGAGAAGGGGTGTGGAGTATACAGTGACTGCATTTGCGGCGACACTCGACGGCAACCCCGAAAGCCCGTTAATGAATTTTATCCGCGTAAAAATGAAGGATGTGGTAGAGCATCAGCGCGCCGCGTTTTTCGGAGTAGGAATCAGATATCAGGGGAATTCCAACATGGAAGGGGGAACGGCAGATCATTGTTTCATTCGCCCGATCAAAAGGGCTTATTTAGGAGGCCGTGAGCAAGCTGGTGTTGTATTTAATCCCGATTGGAAATATGGATTTGCGGGCGACACGTTCCTGCGTGAGGACAGCGTAATGTATGTCTTCCCGGATCATCCATCGCCGAATCGGATGATGACTCTGGAAACCCTGTACAACTATCCGCAAAACCTCAAACCACGTAGGATGCTGGTGCTCCCGACAACCCCGGTCGGGATTGTTAACTATATGGTAATCTTGAAACCCGGACAGGAACGGATCCTTGACTTCAAGATGCCGTACACTCCTATACCGGCCGGGAGCCCGCTTGTAAAGGAGTTACGCGACGCGAGGTTCGACGACTATTTGAACAGGACTGTGACTTTCTGGCAGGATATTCTCTCGCAGGGAATCGACATTGGTGTGCCGGAGCCAAAGGTGGTCAATACATTTAAGACAAGCCTTGTCTATGATCTGATCGCCCGCAACAAGGAAGACGGCTACTACATTCAAAAGGTGAACGACTTCCAGTATCATGCATTCTGGCTGCGCGACGCTTCTTTCATTACGCGGATGTACATACTCTCGGGGTACTTCAACATCGCACACCAGTGTCTCGATTTCTTCCCGCGCTGGCAGCAGCCCGACGGAAATTTCGTTTCGCAGGGCGGGCAGTTTGATGGATGGGGGCAGACGATGTGGATATATGGACAATACTACAGGTTCACGCACGACAATGAATTTGCAGAGAAAGTTTATCCGTCGATATTGAAAGCCTTCGATTGGCTGGTTAAGGCTCGCGCATCGGACCCGCTTCATCTTATGCCGGAGACATCTCCCGGCGACAATGAAAACATCGAGGGACACATTACGGGACACAACTTCTGGGCGCTCGACGGGTTGAAAAATATGATTGCGGTTGCCGAAGGGCTCGGCGAGACGAATGATGCTGAAAAGTTTCAACGAGAGTACACCGATTTCTATGGGACCCTCATGAAGCGTCTGAAAGTCGTAACGGCGAAAACAGGTGGTTACATTCCACCGGGGCTTGACGAAGCGAGGTATCCCGGACAGGATTGGGGAAACATGCTTACGCTGTATCCTGAAATGCTGTTCCCTCCGTTTAACCGGATGGTAACTGCGACTCTCGATTCGACCCGCGCCAAGTACAGGGAAGGGATCATGACGTATGGCAATGGCAAGTTCCTTCACGATTATCTCACAATACGGAATACCCAGGATGAACTGGTTCGCAACGAACAGGAGACGGCTTTGAAGGAATTCTACGCATTGCTCCTCCATACGAGCTCCACCAACGCCGGATTCGAGTTCGCGATCCATCCGTGGGGGACGAGGGAATATGACGGCAATTTGGCGCCGCACGGATGGTATGCAGCCGAGATCCGTACACTCATAAGAAACATGATGGTACGCGAACAGTCCGCAGGATCCCGACTGACGTCTGGACAGGGAGACCTCCATTTGCTTTCGTGTATCTCTCCTGATTGGGTGCGTGATGGCAAGGAAATATCCGTGCGCCGGGCCCCGACATATTTCGGCGAGGTGAATTTCGTCCTGGCTTTCAAGAAAGGCGGCGCGACTCTGACACTGAGCAACCATTTCACGACCGATCCGAAGCATTTGGTTCTCCACCTGCCGTGGTTCATGGAAGTGAAATCGGTAATGGCTGACGGGAAGGAGCTGAAGGTCAGCCATTCAGAGGTATATTTGCCTGTCGACTCCAGGAACGTTCAGATTGCCTGGGCATGGAAGTCCGGCAGACCAGCGCTGAGCTATGAAAATGCCGTCAAGAATTACGAAAGGAAATACAGGGAGAAGTACGAAGTGTTCCTGGAAACGGGGAAGTAGGCAGATTGAAGTCACGCTCCATGAACTTTCGCTCCTTGAGTCATTGCTCCGGCTGCAAAGTGTCATTTGCGCTTCCGAACGGCCTTGGATACATGTCAGCATAGAGAGAAGGGTTTCGGAATGTGATTTGAGCACGAGGTAGACGGAGGCGCTTTTTATAGGAGCTGCATCAGCCGCAGTCCCGCGCTTCATGCAATAAATGACCGGACATGTAACTTCACTAAAGGGAAATACGGATTAGTGCTATGATACGTTGAGTGCCCGGCGCTCTGCGAGGCTTACAAAATTTCAGCTGCGGAATCGGCGTCAAGGAACAGCGCAGCATTTTCATGCCGCCTCAGGATAGAGGCGGGACATCTCGTGCTTATCTCGCCCTTTATGGTACGACGGACCGCTTCCGCCTTGGTTGCCGCCGGGACGACAGTGCACATGAAACGCGCCGAGAAGAGGCTGGGAATCGTCAAAGTTATGGCCTGTTTTGGCACTTCCGTTACCGAAGAAAAGCAGCCGTCGTTTACCTGCTGTTGTCTGGACCTGTTGTCGAGGTTGACAACCTTTACCCTTTGCGGGTCGTTGAAGTCGGCTGCGTCCGGATCGTTGAATGCGATATGACCGTTCTCGCCTATCCCGAGGCAGACTATGTCGATCGCGGCTTCCCCGAGGAGAGCAGAATATCTTTCGCACTCTTCACTTGGACTGTTGGGGTTGGGATTTATATAATGAACCCTCCCGAAATTCACCTTCGAGAAGATCTTTCGATTCAGGAAGGTTCCGAACGATTGTTCGGCGCCTTTCTTGAGGCCGACATATTCGTCCATATGGAAGGCCGTGACTCTCGACCAGTCTATCCCCTTGGCCGATGCAAGCTCCTCCAACAATTCGTTTTGAGATGGCGCGGCGGCGAATATCATCCTGACGTTTTCCTGGTCGGATAGAAGCTTCTTCAGGCGTTCGACGACTACCGATGCAGCTCGCGCACCCATCTCTTTGCGGTTTCTGTAAACCTCCACATTTAACTTGTCAATTCTAAGAGTCGATATAGCGTCGCTTGAACTCAATTTTCTTCTCTCCAGTTTTTGGATTGATTTGTTATTCCCGCGGTTGTTCAGATGGAGCGTCCCTTGACGAATACTCTGTCGATTTTCACCCGTCGCTCGCCCCTGGTTTCCCCGATATCGGCAATCACTAAATCGGCACTTTTGCCTGTTTCGATACTTCCGGTACAGTCTCTCAGGTTATTCGCGCCGCTTGTTGCTTTCGGTTCGAATATTCCGATAACTTTAGCCGGGTTCTTGCTGCACACGTCGGACGACTTCAACAATGCTTCTTCGAAACTTAGCGGCGCATGCAGCCTGTACCAGATTCCTTCAATAGGTTCGGTCAGCCAGTTCAGGATGTTTGAAAAAGCCGTATCCATCGTCAGCGTGCTTCCGAAGAGTGCATTCCCCCTGTCTGCAATCTGTAGATACTGACCGTTTGAGCTGACCCTTCCTTCAACGCCCAGTATGGAAAACGTCTGAAGCCCGTCAAGCAATGTGGGAAACATGCTGTCAGTAATCACAACGACGTCGTCAAAACCTTTTCGCTTTATAGTGTCCATCACATAAGATTTGTCCACGTGGTAACCGTCGGCAATTATTTCAGTGCACACGTCGTCAGCCCGCAGCACGCTCTCCACCGCTCCGCCGCCGTCAAATGGTTTTGTCGACGATCCGGTCGGCCCGTTGAGGAAATGGGTGGCAAGCCGCGTCCCGTTTGCCACCGCCTGAGAGTATTGAACTCCCGTAGCGCCCGAATGGCCCGCAGCACACACGATACCTTTTGAAGTCAGATATTTTATCAGGTCGAGTGCCGGCGTTCCCCATTCGGGAACGACGTTGACTATCCTGATGAGGCCGCCCGCTGCTCTTTGAAGTTCATCGAATAATTCCCTCGAAGGCTCATTGAAATAATCGGGGTTATGCGCACCACGATACTCGACCTGTTTCATGAAGGTACCTTCGACATAGATCCCGGCAAGTATCTCGCTCCACGCCTGTCTGCGGGTATCATTTCTATATGTATTTACATAACGAAAGACTCTAAGGAGGTCGGAAACCGGTGAAGCCAGGCTGGTCAGAACCGCACGCGTGACGCCCGTACCGGCATATTTCTTCAGCGCGTTGTCGAGGCCGTTCAGGTAGGTCTCTTCGCTTGATAAGAAATTACCGCTTTCAGCATCATAGACCCCCTTGGTCAGATCAAACCCTCCGATCCCGTTTGTGTGAATGTCAATAAACCCGGGAAGCACATATTTTCCTTCGGCGTCAATTACGGCAGAGGATTCACCGGCAGGAATCCGACGACCTATGCGTGCAATTACTCCGTTACTCAATTCAATATCTGTCACCGTTAGCCCATCCGGAAGAAGGGCCGAACCATCCTTTATCACTATCTTCTCACACATCTCTATATCCAATTGAAATTATATTAGCTGCTTTTGCTTTAACAACTCCAAAATCAGAATCATATTTCTCAGAATATGATAGGGGTCTTTTACCGGGAGTGCAACCACTTTGTTTATCGGGTTTCCTCCTCTATCTCTGATCTGTACCCATTCTCCGGTCTTATTGTCATCGTCGGGAAAAGTGTTGAACGCATATTCGTGTGCCATGTTGTAAAGCGCAATAAACTCCTCGTCCCTTGTAAGACTGTACGAAAGGAGTGTCGTATACAACATTTCGGAATGCGGCCACCAGAGCTTTGTGTCCCATGTATCCAATATCAGCGTCTCGTACAAATCCCCGGTTCTTTCGCCTTTAGGTTTTCCTCCATCAACATCCGCAAATCTCAGCAGACCTCCGAATTCATTGTCCCAACCCATTCTAATCGCCGACTTTACTCCCCTCGCCGCCTTGTCGATGTAATCGACTCTGTTCTTCCTTCCGGCAAGATCCATTACAAACCACATATCTTCAATTGCGTGGCCGGGGTTAACATGCCTGCACAAAACGTTGTTGAGAATCACACCTTCAGGACCTATGGTCTCAATTACTCTACCTTCCTTATCATTATAAAACACCTCCATTATTTCTTTCATGTAATAACAGCTATCCCTGTCGACTTCCTCACCCCTCTCGTCGCCCAGCTTCTCAAGCGTCAGCGCCAGTTCTTCGGTGACATTCAACATTATCATAGGGACAGAGTGAAACTTATATCCCTTCGGGATGGGATACGGCTCGCTCCGCAGGCTATTCTGCTTAACCCTTTTATCGATTTGCCTGTACGTCCGTAGGGCCAGCTCTGCATAATGTCTGTCTTCAAACACCTTTGCGTATGCCGAGAAGCCGAGTGCGATGAAACAGTCCGCATAGAAACTGGTGTCAAATCCCTTCCCCGGGTTACTTTCTATCCAATTGCCCGTTTCATCCGTCAGGAAAACGCAATTGCCATTCTGCATGAAAACATGTTTCTCAAGAAAGCGGACCGTTCTCTCCAGATCCTCCTTGAGTTTATTCATATCAAGAGATAATACACGGCCTTCAGAGAGCTCATAAAGTTTACTCCAGACCCACACGAACCTTCCCTGGGACCAGGTATATTTGTTCCTGCTTACGAGTGTGGTCCCCGCATTGTTGAAGCAGTTGAATATCCCTCCGTTTTTCCTGTCTACGGCATTATTCCAGAATCTGAAGAAGTTGTTTTGGATTTGATCTTTGTAAAACCGTACAAGTTCAGCGTTGTCTTTTCCTTTATCGTGCATGTTGCTTACCTCCAAATAAAAACTCCACGCGCCGTGCTTCTTAGGTGACGCTTGTAAGCGGGACTCTCAGGCGCCTGATCAATCAACTTTTTTACCGTTGACATTTGAGAGCGACAATCCACTAAGCAGGCGTTCAACCTCCTCCGGGACATTGCCGTTTCTGTTGATGAATCCCATCCCTAAGTACACAATTATGGATGTGAGTGTCGGCGAAGCTAGTATTAGCGCCTGGCTCCCCTCGTATCCGACCACTTTCATTATTATGAAGGTCAGAACACCCGCCACGATTGAAGCAATCGCGGCTTTAGAGCCGCTGTGTTTAAACCTGGGCATCAATCCGAGAATCATCGGAATTGCAGTCGGGCCTACCAGCGCGCCAAACCATGTTATGATTAATCCTATGACTCCGCCGAAGTCCCGGTAAAAGGAAGTGATGATCAAGGTCATAAATACGAATGTGAACGTCGCCGTCCTTGCCAGTCGTAATTCTCTTTTAGGGTCCATTCTCTTGAACTTCCTCGACATGAAGGGGATAATGTCCTTTGTTATAACGGCAGATATCGTATTCGCGTCGGAGGTGACCATAGACAGGGTGGCGGAAAATATGCCGGCCAGCACTAAGCCAACAAGTCCTGCAGGGAGGAATTTCCTAACCATCAGCGCGTATGATTCGGTCGGATCGGCAAGGTGCGGCATGAACAACGGCGCAGCCCACATCGGAAAGAACAAGATCAACGGCCAAACCAAGTATAATGTACCGGACAGAAGTCCGGATTTCCTGGCGCTTGCCGCGTTCGGAGAGGCTATGTACCTTGTGGCCAAGCTCCACGTTCCTCCATTGTAGCTGAACGCCGACATAAGCATGTATGCCAGGAAGAACGCAAATGTGTAAGGACCGCTGAATGCACTTCCATGACCCTTGGGCAGCCGATGCCACATTCCGATTATGCTCCCTGTGCCGCCCAGCTTAGTGATAACCGTTACGAACATCAGGATGCCCGCCACTATCTGGATTAAGAACTGTACGAAATCCGTATAGAGATCTGCCCATAATCCTCCAATCGTCGTGTAGACCAACGCTATTGCAGCGGTCATTACTGCACCGGCCATTACAGGCAGGCCGGTAAAGACATTTAACAGTATTCCGATCGAAGCCCACTTTGCAGCGACATCGAACAGCTTCAGGAGCGTACCGCTGAAGGCGGTTATCAGTTGAGTCGCTACGCTGTACCTTAGCTGCAGATATTCCGTGGGTGATCCGATGTTCAATTTCTGTCTCAGCCTTGACCATCTTGGTGCTATCAGGTATGCTCCGCCGATTACGGCAACAGATATCGCTACTGCCCACCATACATATATAGTGAATCCGTACGTGTAGGCAACTCCGGCAAACGCGACAAATACAACTCCACTGTATCCGGATACGTGATGAGATATTCCTGCCAGCCACCATGGTACTTTTCCGCCGGCCACGAAGAAGTCGTTCGAGTTCTTCACTTTCCTGGAAGAATAGAACCCTATCAGTACCATTAGCCCGAAGAAAATGGCTATTACGACATAATCCGGGAATTTCATCTTCCTGCATCCATTCGTTCGTCACGAAACATGAACTTCAAACGGCCAGTCAATGATATGGAAATACTCGTCGGTGAAGTATCGGGCTGCCTCGTCCTTTGGGTGGTCACATGCAGGGCCGGGTACGAAACTCGCGGTTCAAACCCGATATAAAAGGTCATCTGAATTCAACTTCTCCGAAGAATTCCGGCAGGTGAAAATTAGGGGTCGGGGAATTTATAGGCACCCAACTCATCCAGTGAGGATGTGAGTTGTTTTCTGCGCATTTGTAAAAGTTGGCTCTCCATTTCGTCCCGGGATCCGGTGACCGCATCGAGGAATAGCTTTTCAAGATTTCAAATGGTAACGCGATTTCGAGGAACCAGATGACCGGCTCTTCGATCTCTCTCTCGATGATGCCGGGTAAAGAATGGCACACCATTATCTTATTTACATCTTCTTTTCTCGCGTGAACCACTTCGGTCTTCGGACCATTCCGATGACCCAATTTGATTGTTCCGCCACAATTTATTTCCAGGTTGAAGTAACCACGCGGAATGTTCTCGGTGGGTGAAAAGAAGAACTCAACGCACGCGTCCTTATGGACTTCTCCGTTTACGCTCGTTGTCAGGCATCGGACGAAACTGTCTTCCACGCGGTATATCAGATAAACATATTTGTCGTTGTAGCAAAGCTTGACAGTGGTCTCCGGCTTAAACATCATGGGCCAGCTGTTGCTCCGGATGATTCTTAGAGGCTCCACTGCCGTCCATTCTTCCTTCGACCAATTGCAGTCGATCGGCAATTCATGGTCAATCTTTCTGAGTTTGTAGACGAATGCGTTGTCATGGATCTCTGATGAAATAGACGGACTCAAACTTGTGACACTCCTTTCTCATTGTGCAAGTCGGAAAACCGTATGCGGGTCCGTATTCCCAACTCACGTCGAGCGCGTTGGGGTTGAAGAACTTCAGTAATGTAAGATAATAGGATGATCTCCGCTCACCGGATGAGTGGCGTCTATCTCACCCTCGTGCTTCTTTGAACTATTTATATTAGGTGCTTGACAAATGCCGTTCAAGAGGCTACCTTGTTGCAAACGCTGAAATAAGTAAAGCTTAACTATCGTCTATTTTTGAAGGATAAGTGTGACGAAGAGAATAACCGGCGTCCATCGGTCTCCATTACTTCGCCGATTCAATGCCTCCGCTATTTTTGCCAACATCTTTCATGATGGGCCGATCACCCAGAGAGAAATCTCAAGAGCAGTTGGTCTGAGTTTCGCCAGTGTAACGTCGGTGGTTTCAGCGTTGGAGAAAAAGGGGCTTATTCAGCGAAGTGTGGAGTCGTCCACTAACGGCGGACGTCCTGCAGCTCTTTATAAGTGTAATTCCACCTATCGGTACGTTATGGGGATCGAGGCCCGAAAAGACGAACTCTTTTTCGTCGTGTCCGATTTGGAAGGTCGCGTGTTAAGCCAAAGTACCACGCCGTTCGATAAGAAAATAGGAAGGGATGGCTTCCTTGATCTCCTGCTTCGGGGAGCAAACGATCAAATCAGTAATTTCAAGGGAAGAGAGACCAAGTTCCTTGGTATAGGAATCGGAGTTGCCGGACTGGTCAACCCGGAGGATGGGAGTGTTACTATCCTTTCTCATCTCTCCAATTGGGGAAACATTCCGCTTAAGCAGATTCTCGAAGAGAAATTAAGACTTAGAGTCGTTGTGCACAACCTTGCTGCCGCGGCTGCCCTTGGAGAATCGTGGTACGGCTTGGGCCGCGGCAAGAAGAATTTTCTGTTTCTTAGTGTGACGGACGGAGTCGGCGGGGGAATAGTCATAAACGGCCAGCTTTACACGGGGACCGCCGGCAGCGCTGGTGAGTTTGGACATATTACCGTAGACGATCATGGTCCGGTGTGCACATGCGGAAACGTCGGATGCCTTGAAACACTTATAAGCATACCGTCCATTATCCAGAGTGCCAAGAATTTACTTGCCGACGGAGTCTCATCTGCCATCAGGGACATTGCGGGCGGCGATTTGGACACGATTACATTCTCTACTCTCGTCGAAGCCGCGAAACGAGAGGACAAGCTCGCGTATAAGCTGTTCACCGATGTGGCCCGATATCTCGGTGAAGGCATTGTTAGTTTGGTAAATCTACTCAACCCTGAAATGATAGTTATCGGCGGAGATCTTGTCCAGGCGGGGAACCTCATACTCGATTCTGTGAATGATGTTTTGAAAAGACAGGCTCTCGAAGTTGCCCGGAAGTCGGTCGAGATTGTCTTTAGTGAACTCGGTGGCAGCGCATGTGCGCTTGGTTCAGTCGTTCCGCTCATTGAGGAGTTTGTGGCTTCGCCCATGCTCGATTAAAGGAGGACCAGTCAATGACATTGAGTCGACTTCGGAACTTGACCGCTTCTCTGTTCGTCGGTTTTGGTTCCCCCGCCTCTTCGTTTTGTCGGATGACCGGTAATATTTCCGGAACAGAGTATACGGGCTGGAACTCGACTGGCAGACACATTTCTGGTGTTTGCCGGGGGTCTTGTCCGGATTGGTGCTTGACGTTAACTACACGCACACGAAATCGATGGCCCAATATCCATACGTATATTCGGTGTCGACGGGTCGCGTCATCCAGTACATCGACACATCATTTACGGATCGGCTTGTCGATCAGCCTGACAATATATTCAACCTTTCTCTTGGTTTTGATTATAGAGGCTTTTCGGTCCCGGCCGCGATGGTCTATCAGTGGGAGTTCATTGGAGATTACAGACAAGTGAAGCCACATTCACGATCAACCTGATTAACGAAACCCTTTCACGGAAAGAGAGATGCCATGAGAACATTCCTACTCACGATGTCGGTAAGTAAAAAGGACGGGCGTTGATAGAATGAAGAAAGCCTGCTTGGTAGTGGCGTTACTGGCCACGGTTCTTGTGGGATTTGTTGCGGCGAAAGATCTCCCCAATCCCGAAACCCAGGGCGTGTGGATCAGCGAAAACTATCTGACGGGTGGACCCACCGCAATTGAATCGATGATTGAAACTTTAAGCGCAGAAAACGTCAACGTGATCTACGTTGAGGTCTACTCCCACGGCTCCACCATTTATCCAAGCACTGTAATGAGCAATGCGGGCGGCATTCTACAAAATCAGGCTTTCTCAGGGACTGATCCGCTTAAGACCGTCATTCAAATTGCCCACAGGTATGGAATAGAAGTCTTTGCCTGGTTTGCAAGTCCGTTTCTGTTGTCTCAAAGCGGCGATTCAACGCAGGTACCACCCATTCTGGTGAAACATCCAGACTGGGCAGCGGTGCAGCGTGACACGACGAAACACTTTTTCCCACCCCACGGAGCTTATGGGTACTCATTTGAGGTCGATCCGTGTGTGCCAGCGGCGGCAGACTTCATAGTCAACCTCGAAACGGAGTGTGCCAGAAATTATCCTGACATTGACGGGATAGAAACCGATATAGAAAATGATACGACCGGCTGGTATGGAGATACTACGCGAGCCCTCTTCATGCAGGAGACAGGGAACCCGGACCCGTTGACACTGCCGGACACTAACTCAGCCTGGTTAGCATGGCGATCCCTTCAGGTAACAAACGTAGTGAAGAGGATCTACGAAGACGTGAAACAGGTAAATCCACAGTGCGTCCTGAGCGCCGCCGTTGATCCACCATACTATGGCGTGAAGTTGGAATCGTGGGGCGTGTGGGCCAAAGACAATTACGTCGACATTCTGGAACCTATGGTGTACCTGCCGACGGCTATCTTTGACTCGCAATGGGAATGGTGCTTAGGCAATGTTCCTCCAGGATTCCAGCTGTCTGCCGGCGTTGCGATCAATTCCGCCGGTTCAGTGGCTAATGCCATCTACGAAATGCAGGACGCCAGGCAAAGGGGCACTGCCGGAATTGTAGTGTGGTACTATGGATATTTGTTCTCTTATGCGGATGCCCTGACGGATTTGAAGTCGCAGATTTTTACTCAAAAGACACTTCCAAGCTATGATGATCTTTTGATTGACAGCCAGAGCGAGGGACGGTTTCGTACTACCGGTGCGTGGACCACTGAAAGCGGGGGATATGGTGGCGCTTTCCAATCGGCGTCCGCTGTCCAGGGCGACACGGCGATTTATTCGGTAAGGATTCTTCGAAGCGGTGATTACACTCTTTATGGTTATTGGGCCGGTGATTCGAGTTCCAATTGCCCAAACGCGATTGTCCAAACCAGCGCTGCCGGCTTCGTCAAATCAGACACGATCAACGAGAAAGAGGATCCAAGTTCATGGTCGTATATCGACAAGTTCCAATTTGCCTCGGGGGACACGGTGACCATAAAGTTGGCTGGTGCAGCCGGCGGGAATTTGATTGCTGACGCCTTTCGGCTGCGGAGAGGTACTCCCTTTATTCTGAATGATTACGCGGTTCCCGACAGCCAATCAATCCTGTTAAAGTTCTCAGCTCCTCTACTCGCGCCGATGGCCTCGATAACTTCGATATCCGCCTCACCTGTGAGCGGCACTGTTACTTCGTTTGTCTACCCCCTTGACAATACGATACTTCACGTCTCGGTACCGCCGATGCAACAAGGTGTTCCAGTTACCCTGAAAGTAACCGACCTGTTGGATGTCTCGCTTGATACGTTGAGCTTTTCGCAGGTGCTTGCGTACGATCCTGATAGCACTATGTTTGTCATCGACGATGGAACTCCCAATTCCTTCTGGAAACTGTCCGGCAACTGGCAGCCGGATACCGGGGGGTTGGCAGTTAACGGCAGCTATTGGGTGGCAAAGCAGGGGACACAGGTAGATCGGGTTCGATGGGGACCGCTCCAGGTAGAGAGTGATGGGTATTATGACGTGTACGCACATATTCCCAAAACACAGGTGCCGCTATCGAGCAGATGCCTGTATGTCGTAACAGATGAGTTTGGGGCTGACTCGATTTACGCTTCGCAGGCATCCGGTATCGGTACATGGATGAAGCTCGGCAACTTACCATTCACTGCAGGAAGTCAGTTTGCTCCGACGTTATCCTCAATCGCGGGTTCAGACACGGGACAATATCTCGCGGCAGATGCGGTTATGCTGGTTAAATCTGTTGAGTTTACCACTGCGATAAAAAGTGCTCCACGGGCTGCAAGTAAGTTCAGGATTTATCAAAACTATCCCAATCCGTTTAATCCACAGACCATCATATCATTCGAACTTGGTGAGAGGGCTGATGTGAACGTAAGTGTTTACAACGTACTCGGTCAGCGAGTATCGGAATTGATTGACAACAAAACGTTGAATGCTGGAACATGGAATGTTCGATTTGGCGGCTCTTTGCTTCCAAGCGGCCTTTATTTTGGTTTGGTAACAATAAAAGGAAGCGCGTTCGAGAGTCGGAAAATTCTAAAGATGCTGCTTTTGAAATGAAAACACGGCTGCCGCTGTAGCCATTTGCAACCTTGCCCGCACCAACAAAAATAGGAGAATAGTGATGAAAAGTTCTAATGTCTCTTTGAAGAGAGCTTCTTCTGCTCCCATCGCCACCTTTGTAGTAGTGCTTCTTTTCGGGATATTAGTGTATAATCCTGCATGGGCACAACAGATCCTGGCTGGACCGGACGGCTATTCCGCTTGTGCAATTGATGCAAACGGTAACCTTTATACATGGGGAATAGATCAATATTTCCATACTGTTGTCAGCACAACGAGCGGCAATGCACAGGATCTCACACCTGTACAGGTCGGATTTCCGAGCGGCGTAACCGCCTGGACCTCAGCGTCCGTCGGTTACCTTTTCACTTTAGCCATCGGTAACGACGGAAACATTTACGCGTGGGGTCTCAATACTTACGGCCAATTGGGTGATAGCACGACGACAAATTCCGATGTACCTGTGTTGGTTAAGTTGCCAAACGGGGTGACAGCCAAGGCCGTTTCCGCTGGGACCTCGTTCGGTATGGCTATTGGCAGTGATGGGAATGTCTACGCGTGGGGCCTGAACTCAAGCGGCGAATTAGGAGACAGCACGACCACAAATTCCACTGTGCCTGTGAAGGTTACGTTGCCAGGCGGGGTGTTGGCCAAGTCGATCTTTGCCGCACCGGCTTTCGGTTTAGCCATAGGCAGCGACGGAAACCTATACGCCTGGGGAAGCAATTCTACCGGTCAACTGGGTGACAGCACGACGGTAACTTCCAACGTACCTGTGAGGGTAAGGCTGCCGATCGGGGTGACTGCGATTGCGATATCTGCCGGCTCATCTTATAGTTTAGCTATTGGCAGCGATGGGAACGTCTATGCCTGGGGAGGCAATGGATTTGGTCAATTAGGCAACGGCACGAAAACAAATTCCAGCATCCCGGTGATGGTTAAAATGCCGAGCGGAGTAATCGGGAAGGCGATAGCAGGCGGAAGGCTCCATTCCTTAGCTATTGGCAGTGACGGAAAAGTTTATGCGTGGGGGAGCAACGTCTACGGCGAATTAGGCAGCGGCACTGTAAACGTACCCTCAACGGACAGTTTGCCTGTAGCGGTAGGCTTGCCGGGCGGGTTGACTGCGACCGGAGTGACTGCGATACGCTGGTCAACTTACGTTATCGGAAGTAACGATAGTGTTTATGCATGGGGGTACAATCAAGAGGGCGAACTCGGCGTAGGTGTTAAGACAGGCGGACCAAAGTACGGCATAGCGGCGCCCACCACGGTTCCGGATCTCATCCTGGCTTTACCGCAGGTGCCGACTCTCCTGTCACCTGTGAATGGTGCTGCTAAACAACCAACTGCGATAGTCTTGAAGTGGAGTGAATCTCCTCATGCTATATCGTACCAGTGTCAACTGTCACTCGATCCGACGTTTGGGGCGAACTTTATTGTGGTCGACTCTTCCATGACAGACACCAGCGATACTGTGTCCGGCCTCGCGGCCGGTATGGTATATTACTGGCACGTTCGGTCGTTAAATGACGGAATCTTGAGTGCGTTCTCCCCTGTCGATTCCTTTACGACCATTACCACCGGCCCAGCAAAGCCGGTCCTCGCTTTGCCGTCTACGTCGGAAACGGGAGTACCGCGTTTGACAATGTTTGAGTGGGATTCCTCTTCTTCTGCGACAAGATATTATCTCCAGATTGCGACGAGCGATCAGATCTACATTTCAGGAGATTCCGTCGGTGAATTCCTCTCCCAAAACGTCGTCTTCGACACTACTGTGACGGACACTTCTGTGCGGCTGCCCTCTCCGTTGGTAGCAACCACGAAGTACTATTGGCATGTAGCAGGCATAGATTCGGCTGGCATGGGAGGCTTCTCTGTTTCATCTGCCTTCACGACCGGAAGCGGACTCTTGGCCGTAAAGACGTTGGAAGGAACACCGAAGGAATTTGCGCTAATGCAAAATTATCCCAATCCCTTCAATCCCACGACGATCATCAGGTATAGCCTTCCGAAAGCTCAAATGGTAACGTTAAATGTTTACGATGTTCTGGGACAGGAAGTTGCCACGCTTGTCAATGCACGGCAGAATGCCGGATACTATGAGGTAAACTTCAACGCTGATCGTTTGGCAAGCGGGATTTACTTCTATGTCCTGAGGACCGACAAATTCACTTCAGCGCATAAGATGTTGCTCTTGAAATAACGACATTTGTCGTATCTCCTTCATCGGCGGGACTGTCCGCATGGCAGTCCCGCACGGTGCTTGTACGAAAACCTGTGAGCCGAATCCATTTTACCGACGGGTTCGCAGCTGGAGCACAGACTTTCTTGCCGCCACGTCGGTTCGATCAGGACCAGGTGGCGATAAAATCTAAGGATGAGCCAGTGAAAAAGTGTACACATTTTGTTTGGTTAATACTCTTTGTGTCAGCGAATGGTTTCTCAATGCAGCCGTCATCTTCCCGAATTTTACACTGCGACGTGTTGGTGGTAGGAGGCGGCACAGGCGGTACCGCTGCCGGAATACAGAGCGCACGATTGGGGGCGAAGACCATCATGGTGGATTCAACCCCCTGGTTGGGTGGAATGCTGACCGCCGCAGGAGTCAGCGCGACGGACGGCAACAACAGGCTTCCGTCAGGAATCTGGCAGGAATTCAGAGAAGCAATATGGAAACGCTACCGCGGGCCGCGGGCAGTTTCTACCGGATGGGTGAGCAAGACTTGTTTCCAGCCCCGCGTCGCTGACAGCATCTTCAAATCCATGGCAGCGCAGGAGAAGAAGCTTAAGGTCATTTATAACTACTGGTTCCTCCACGTCCTGAAATCCGGGGACAAGGTGACGGGAGCCATTTTCACCGACAACAAGAAATCGGTTCTGATCATTTATGCCAGAGTTATAATAGATGCAACGGAATTAGGCGATGTGTTCAAAGATGCAGGAGCCGGTTATGACGTCGGTATGGAAGCAAGGTCATACACCGGAGAACCATGGGCGCTTGATTCGGGCAACGATATCATCCAGGATATCACCTGGGTTGCGACCCTGAAAGACTACGGCCCGGGCACTGATAAGACTATACCCCGGCCAGCAACATATGATTCTTCGATGTTTTTCTGTTCCTGCAAAACCAAGTTGTGTCCAAATGCAGAATGGACTCCCCAGCAGATGCTCGATTACGGCCGATTGCCGGACCACGAGTACATGATCAACTGGCCGATCCATGGCAACGATATGTACTTGAATGCCATTAATATGAATCATGAGCAACGTGATCAGGCATACAAGGCGGCAAAGGAGAAGACATTATGCTTCGTTTATTACATACAACACGCGCTCGGCTACAAAAACCTGGGGCTGGCCGACGACGAATATCCTACCAATGACAAGCTCCCTTTTATTCCATATAATCGCGAGGGGCGGAGAGTAAAGGGAATAGTTCGGTTCACGATAAACGATATCCTGCATCCCTATTCGAAATCGAGAACACTGTATCGTACAGCCATTTCAGTTGGAGATTATCCTATCGATCTGCATGTCACCGAGAACCCAAAGGCGCCGAAGAGAACATTTCCTCATATCCCGTCATTCGGGATACCGCTGGGTTGTCTGATCCCTGCAAGGGTAAATGGCCTGATAGTGGCTGATAAGGGTATTTCTGTCTCCAACATAGTCAACGGCGCCACGAGGGTTACGACATGCGTGATGCTGACCGGACAAGCCGCGGGCGTGTTGGCCTGGTATTGCTCGTACCATCATGTCGAACCAAGAGACGTAAACATACGAAAAATCCAGGAAGTCCTTTTGGACAAGAATACTTACCTGTTGCCTTTTATTGACGTGACACCCAGCGATCCGGATTTTAAGGCCATTCAAAGAATGGGAGTAACGGGCATTATACGGGGAGCGGGTGTCCCCTATAACGGAGCTAATCAAACCTGGTTCTATCCTGAGAGGCCTATTAGTCAGTATGAACTCGTTCAGGGTCTGAGGGATTACTATCCGACGCTAGATGATTACGATTTTGCGAGCGGGGAGACTTTAACTATGGATGCCCTCCTTAATATCTTCGCACTTACTGGCAACAAGATTCCATTATCAGAGGTAAGACAGGATTGGGGGAGGTTCGGATTTGGAAAACCGTTAAGCGGGGGGTTGCAATTAAACAGGAAAATGGTGGCTGTGCTGGTCGATTATTACTTGCACCCGTTTGACCGGCCTATCGACTTTTCGGGAAAACTGAAATATGTGAATGACAAGCAGGGATGAACATCGTACCAAAGGGAATAATGAATCTAAGCACAAAAATGTGACAGATGAACGCAACAGAAAAGGAGGGAATGGTATGTCGAAGACTACAAGTGTCGATCTGAGTGGAGATGGATTACGCTCCCGGTTGCTGAATCGGATCATAGCATTGACCATGACGGCGGCTGTTGGGTTTTGTATCCTTGGAGCAGGTATTGCAAATGCCCAGGTTGAGGGGATCCATAGAATCAAACATATCATAATCATCATGCAGGAGAACCGCTCACTCGACTCCTATTTTGGCACTTTTCCCGGCGCGGACGGGATCCCGATGAAGAACAGTGTCCCGACGGTCGGTGTGCGTGACCCAAAGACCGGCAAGATTGTAAGGCCGTACCACGACCCGGACGACCGTAACTTTGATGGACCACATATGGCTGTAGATGCGTTTTCCGACGTCGACGACGGAAGGATGGACGGCTTTCTTGCACAGGCCGAGAAAGAGGACAAAAGATTTCAGGGGATGGCCGCTCTTAAGGATAGTTATAAGGAGCTCGGCTCTTCAAGTCTCAAGGGTTACAAGGAGATGATCTATACCGATAACGGAAGACCGGTCGCTAGACCGCCGTATCTAGATGTCATGGGATACCACGATCAGCGCGAGATACCCAACTACTGGGCCTATGCGAAGAACTTTGTTCTGCAGGACCATATGTTTGAACCGATATTGTCCTGGAGTTTTCCCACTCATCTTTGCATGGTCTCAGCATGGTCTGCAAACGCCGTCATCCCAGGCGACCCGATGTCCTGCGTGAGTGCACTCGAGGAAGTAAAAGACCGCACGGACGACGATCCCGTTCCATTCGCATGGACGGACATAACGTATCTCCTTCACAAGACGCACGTGAGCTGGGTATACTATCTTGATGAAGATTCCCTGCTGCGTAAACCTGAATACAACTGGATGGATATCCCCGATAAGACAGTACCTACAATTTGGGACGTTCTTCCCGGCTTCACGACGGTTCATGAAGATAGCCAGGTAGCAAACGTCCAGGTGATTGCGAACTTCTTCAAGGCCGCCAAAGAAGGTAATCTGCCGGAAGTATCATGGGTGATTCCCAATTTTAAAGACTCCGAACATCCTCCCTCCCTTATCAGCGTCGGGCAAGCGTATGTTACCAGGGTCATTAATGCCGTAATGAAGAGCCCCGACTGGAACAGCACTGCCATCTTCCTTTCGTGGGACGATTGGGGCGGATTCTATGACCACGTCGCGCCACCGCGGGTGGATGAACTCGGCTACGGAATCCGCGTTCCGGGGATCGTAATCAGTCCATATGCCAGGAAAGGCTACATCGACCATCAAATACTCAGCCATGATGCTTATCTGAAATTTATCGAGGATGATTTTCTCGGCGGACAGAGGATCGACCCGAAGACGGATGGTCGCCCCGACTCAAGACCCGACGTACGGGAGAACAACCCGCTGCTCGGAAATCTTGTTAACGACTTTGACTTTTCGCAGCCGCCGAGACCGCCGATGATCTTGCCGCCTTATCCCAAACAAAGCGAATCAAATACGCAAAAGTAGGATGCTCAACTACGCGGTGCCGCAGACAATTAAGGTCATCTTTGGGAGCGAGACGATATGACTGCGTATAGAAACAGGGATAAACCTCCACGGGCGAGTGTCGGCTAACCCCATCCGAGAAGATTGCCAGCCAATGATTGGCACTTCTTAAAGCGCACCCTCGTCAACGCGAATTTATACCCGGGTCTGAAAACGGATGGAATCAGATGCTGAAACCAGTTCGGTCCGCATGGCGCTCGGGCATGGCAACTTTTGTTATTCTTAGATACCGCCAGGCCTGACCGGATCAAAACGTACATGCCGATGAGTCCAGGGGTGTACATCTGGGGCAGTCTCTGCCGGGCGCTACCTGCCGTGGAGTGCTTCTTCGGACGATCGGTCCCGTTACCTTGGCATCTTGCTGATTATTTGCGGCTTTGCTCTGGGAGGTCCCTCAACTCGGCCGCTTACCTGCGAACAGGACTCCACCTCCAGACTGGTGTAAGGGGGAGGATTATTTAAACATTGCCGTTTTTGTTAAGTGTCGGAGTCACAGTGGGTTGAGTAGATTAGGGCGGACGAATTAAGTGAGCGAAATGAGAAAAAGTGGGAGCTTTTGAGAAATTACGGACGAATTATTTGAGCATTACCCCGTAAAACGATCTAAATTTGGCGATTATGACCATTTGCCCCACAGAGAAAATATTGCGAAATTTAGACGGATTTAAGGTATTGATTTACCGATGACGAGTGACAAATTGACAAAAAACTACTTTAAATGAGACTCAATCCAGTTATGGAGATCGGGAGAGAGAGTGGAATATTTAGATATGAGCCAGTCGGCAGAATCCCGGTAATTATTAAAGCGGACTATCGGATCGCCGGTGTATAACTGTGGTGCGAGAGAACGAGTCTGCGTGTCGTAGACATGTAGATAGATTGCACTGCACCGGCAGTTGTAGTCGATCGGTGGTAATGGCCCCTCTCCCACGTTATAGACGTTTCCGTCGAGCGCCATATGGCTCGGTCGGGTGCGATAGTCGTGGATGGCCGAGTACTGCCACATCGGAAACCGATCCGGCATAGCGAGGACCTGGGAGAATTGACCCTGACTGTATGCACTCGCGAGGTTGGTACGGAAGACCGTCTGGAAATGTCCGGGATGGAGATCAGTGACGCCATAGGATTCGAAGAGACCATCGACTTCTTTATTGAAGTCCGTCCAAGTCTCGTGGCTGTCAACCGCTTTAATAAGAGCGGCTTTGATCTCATCGAGTAATTGCTGCTGTTCGATACCCGAGATCACGAGCGCTCTCCCACGAATTATCTTAAGTGCTTCCTCTGGAATAACACTGTAAGATAGTTTAACGGAGCTGTCGCATTCGATCCACTGCATCGCAGAGTAAGCGATGGCATTCTTGGCGATAATGGTACGTCCGGGCAGTTGACGAGCTTTATGGCTGAAGTGCGCGTCCTTCGCAATAATAAGACTTCTGCCGAGGGCATCGCCAGTCTCGAGGCCATCCCGGAGAAGTTTCGATATACCACCGAGGAATTTCTCGTGCGGCGGATAGTTTGATAGTACCGCGAGTGCCGAATCGAAGGATCCCGCATCACGGACGTCACGCGAGACCGATCCCTTGAGACGCTTGTAAATGTCCGGAGCGGATTTAATCGAGTTATCGATGACGGTGTCGAGCTGATTCTCGTATGCGTCATTATCTACCGGTGGCGGAGGAGTTTTTTTTTACCTTGCAGGCTCATGCCGGAATAATCGGACCCAAGCGTCGAGGGAGCGGACGGGGCAACAATCGGCGTCAGAACCTCATCGTCGGGACCGGGAAGCGGACGACCGTACTTATCGGCGACGTACTGTTTCGTGATAGGGAAGCCGATCGCTTGCAACTCTCGATCAATCTTCACTTCCGTCAGGAGGTTAAGCGAACGCCCAACGTCGGTCTTCATGTAAGGATATACTTCCTGCGGGCCCCAGACGGCGTCGACGTACACCCTTATAATGTCATCGTTAAATGTGGTATCAAGCGCCTTAGCGTCCGCTTCGACAATTTCGAGTTTGACCTCTTTTGCGGAATCTTCTGATCCGAGTTTGCCTGGAGTCGATTTCGACGAGCCGGTGTGACCCAATGCAACGACAGCGTACTGGTCGTCCACCCATTCCGCGACGTCGCCGTACACTTGATGCGTGGCGGCCTTCTGCATCCACTCAACAAATTCAATTTCAGAGTCCTTACTGATAACTGCTGCGGTATCCTGGCCCAACTTTCGGAGGGCTGAAACCAGCAGATCCTTCTGGGTTGGATCGTTGGTATCATACTTCCCAATACGGATACCGAGGAGACGCTCGGCGAACATGACCCACCACTTCACGTCCCAGTTTTTGAACAGCCACAGATATGCCAGAGTGCGAAGGAGCGACGTCCGGGCCGGATGTCCGGATCTTGCCTGGCAATAGCAGATCGCGAAGCGCTTCCTGATCCTCGGGTTGGATTCAAGCGAGATGCCATCGGTGGTGGCGTTCGCGAGTTCTTCATCCGAGACGATGCCGCGTAGCTGGTCGATCTGGCTGGGGTCGACGACGAACCTCAACTCTTCCGGATCACTCAGCGGGTCGCTGACTTTTCCGAAACGGAATTTCTTCTGGTGCTTCCATCGCACCCTGTCGAGCACGTATGTGGTGTCTCTCACTTGCCAGAACAACTCGGAGACGGAGAAACCCTTCGGGACCGCGTCGAGGATGTCACCCTTCACCCTGTCGAGGTTCGGGATCGAGTCAATCAGTTTCTTCACATCGTCCGCGATCGCGAGTGACTTGTCGTCTTCGCCTCCGGCCACGATCTGGTAATTGCGACGAGTAACGGCGAGACGGCGATCTCCGAACACGCCTTGAAGCTTCCCGTCCTTCTCGAGCATCTCTTCGAAGAGTTCCGACTGGGCGTAGACATCGCCCGTGTCTGCCTGCTGCAAAAGAGACGCCAGGCGTTCGGGCGTCAGACCTTTGGATGGATAACTGGAGTACCGGTCGTTGATGCCGACGACCGCGACCTCGCGAGTCTCAGGGCGGTTAAGATCATCCTTCTTTGTGATGCGAAGGGTGTCGGTGACTGATCGGAGAACATTCTTTACCATGATAACCTCAGAAATTGTAAGTGACAAAAAGTTTTATGCCGGGATGGAGGGTGCTGAGCGCATAGGGCAAAGCGCAGAGCGCGCCGACGGTGAATTCCTTAATGCGATAGCCAGCCCCGATACCGACGCCGTCGAGATCGGCGGCGAGGGTCGGTAGCTGGAAACGGCCGTCGAGCTGGAGGAATGAGACGGCGAGACAGGGGGACGGGAAGACACGGAGACTTGGGGACAGGGAGACCGCGAGACCAATCTGCCGGTAAACGCCGAATTGGAGCAGAGGCGGTAGATACTGCCATCTTTCGACTTTAAGAGAACGTGTGCCACCATGGGCGTAAATATGGTTGTCGCGGGAGAGGATGATGACGGTGGTGTCGCCCTGGGGCTGACTGGGAGACTGGGGGACGGGGAGACGGGGAGAACCGATGATGCGGATCGCCTCTTTAATATCGGACTCTCTGAGGTCGGACGGGAGTTTCACTGGAGATTTTTGTCTCTCGAAAGGCGTGGAAGGCGGACGGTATTTTTTTTGCACAACCGGGGCGAACGTCGAATCTTTCGGCGTG
Source organism: Bacteroidota bacterium (assembly GCA_023480735.1). Taxonomy (GTDB): domain Bacteria; phylum Bacteroidota; class Ignavibacteria; order Kryptoniales; family JAKASW01; genus JAKASW01. The sequence continues at coordinate 54,575 of JAMCXB010000011.1, forward strand.
AACAGTTCACTCACTCGCGAGTCGGTCGGCTGCGAGCATGAGCGCGGGAGCATGATGACAACGATGACGGCACAGATGGCGATAACGGCGATGCGGGTGAGGATGGATTTCATCTCGTGTATCTCTTCTTAATTCGCTTTTCGATTCGACGCTCCTCTTTGTTGTTGCGGAGCCACAAAAACACGCGGCCTTTTCTAGAAATTCTAACATCATAGAAGAAACCAAGGAATGCGACTCCAAGGGCTTTTAAAAAGCGTTTAAACCGTCGATTCATGCTTCATTACTTTCGTGATTTTGACCATATACGTTTTTCCTGCTGTTATACGCAATGCGCTCCATTATCTGTAAGCGGCGCACGGCGATCATTTCTCGTGGTCTACCATTTCAATTACGTTTATATCTACACCGAAACTTTGCGCGTCGCCCAAGCTCTCGACAATCAAGACGGGTTCGCCTGTGTGAACAAATTCCTCGATATTTTCAGCATCATCTTCGATGCTGTCAATCTCGTAACCGTAAAATTTCCCACTCATCGCTGTAATGCGTATCATATTTATCCCTTCTTAGTTAAGCCGTGCGCCGCATGAGCGCACAGCGTATAACAAGGATGAAAAAGACGCTCATCCTTGAGTATGTTTCGAGTTCGCTTCATGGCTGAAACAGCCACGACTTTTTCATCTTGCCCGTTAGGCGAAATGTCAACCATTTGTACTCGTGCCTTTCGGCTCGCTCTCAAATTCAACGATGAAGCGCACAAACCGCCCATTGAAATGTTCCAGTATGTGTTCGATTTGCACCATAACATTTGAGGCGCCGTTGTTTCGTCGAGCAATCCCAACCAGATTCGATTGGATGTATTCTTTGCAGTTATGTTGACAGTCTAACGGAGGAATCGGTTTGATGCGCTTCATTTCGAGTGTTCCCTCGAATATTGTGGCTCTTTGTAGTTTCTTCCTCATCTTCAGCTTTCCGTGCCGAAAGGCACTTATAATTTTGTTTTGTCACATCGCCTAACAAACAGAAAAAAGACGGAAGCCTTCATTGAGGCAACGACTTTTTTCTGTCCCACGTTAGATGCCATATCGACTCATGTCATACAGTATCCAGACTCACAGTTGTCAAGCTCGAACGGTAACTCCGTTTGAGTGACGCTGAATACCTCGTCCAGAGGCTTACCAAACCTTGTGAGCCAAACCGAATCTTTTCCTAAGCGGCGGCGTCGCTCATTGATGAACCTTTCGAGTTCCACTGCTTTCTGGAACAATTCTGGCTCTTCCCTTTGCAGGCGCTGCCATTCGCTGGGACGATGGAAGGGGCAGAACCAGCATGCAGACTTCGGTGGTTCCGGAAGTCCGGCGTCTCTTATAATTCGAGCGCAGTCGCTTCGGCTCAATCTCAATTTGAGGAGCGGATACTCCGTCCTTTCCCATGCGATAACGGTTCGGTTGTTGGCACGGTGCGCCTCATCCGTGCTTATACCGATCCCGACAATCCCGGGATTCTCTTTCGTCGCACCCATCTCCTTTAGTTCCTTGGCGATTACCTTGATCTTGAAGTCCGTCGTACACGTCCGATTACCGGGCGCACCGTTCTGCATCCTGATGGGAATTGAGATTGAGCTTTTCGTCCTTCGGAGTCGGCCGATAAGCGTCTCAGGTGTTCCATCCTTCATCCGTCGCCGGACTTCCCATAGATGCAGCCCTTCCGATTCTGCGAATGGCAGCGCCACATGGCGAAAATACTCCAAAGTGCCCGGATATTCCGAATCGTCCCCGACGTTCGCAAATAGGAAGTGCTTATATGGAAGTTTCCCTTGAGCGGAGAGCACGAGGATTGCCACTGACTGGACGCCGCCGCCAAAGGACATCACCTGCACCGGCGATACGGCATCTAACAGGCAAGAAAAAGACGAGGCTTCATCCGCCAAAAGGCGGACGACTTTTTCTTGCTTCACGTTATGCGCCATCACCACGTTCCTCCTCCGAACTTCGATTGCTGGCTTGAGACGCTCTCGTATTCAAACCGTCCGGCGCCGCCCTGGAATTTTTCCGCGAGATCGACGGCACCCTCGAGGGCGTCGCTGCCATCATCGCCGATGCCGCCAGCACTCAATGATCCGGGGCTCGGCTCAGCCTTGAGTTGACGGATGACGATGTCCTGATCAGGATCATCGGGATCGAACGTAATCAGTCCCATTTTAATGTATGGAGCAAGCCGAGCAATACGGGCGTGCTTGTTGCCGACCTGGTTCACCGGCCAGAAAGGAAGCGGCCTGTGATTCTTTGCCATGTAACGGAGGTACTCGCGCTTAATGAAATCCTTATAGGAATTGTCGGCGACGCCGAGGGGATTCGATTTGAAACGGCTGACATGATCATAGGAAGTGTCAAGCATCCAGTCGACGTCCGACTGCTGGACGTCCGCCTTCAGAAGTGGGATGTGAAGCCTTTTATTCTTGCCGTCATCGATAAGGCCTATTCCGACCGTGATCACAGCCTTCGCGTCGCCCGGTTCAGTTGAAGACGGATCAACAAAGGAGACTTTTACGTATTTTGACAGGTCGAGATCTCTGAGGCGGTGGTACTTGAACCATTCGTCTTTGAAGACCTGGTCTTTTCTCGACCGCGGGCGCATCATGCGTTCGGTGTCGAAGGTGTCGGGATCGTCTTTCTGCTCCTGCAGGAGCTCCAGAGTCGGGAAACGATATTCCCATGCGGACATTAAATTATCCGGAAAGCCATGGTCACGGCAGGCTTTCGCGATTCGTTTGCCCTCACCCAACCCTCTCCTCGACGAGTCGAGTCGTCGACCGGAGGGAGAGGGCACGTTTGGTATGAGCGCACGGAAGATAACCTTGTTGAAATGCCCGGTATTCTTGCCGGTCATGAGTTCGTCTGTGATGGTTCCCTTCATGGTCCAGTTGCAGAGGTATATCGCGGACCATCGTGGGAAGTTGACTGCCTTGAGGTCGTCACCCTTAATAATATCGACGTACTTCTGTACCAGCATCGGGCTATCGGGCGCGTTATTGGCGCTGACGTCGTCGAAGATTATATGATCGGGACGATGGCCGGAGTTTTCCTCTCCCGTCAAGACCTGGTCGCGACCATAACCTTTGACCTTCCGGCCGGTCTTAGTAATGAAAGCCCCGAACTCCCACTCGACGCTACCCTGCAACTCTCCGAAATCGGAGATGAGACGCCGGTTGTTTTCAAACTCAATCTTAAGCGGGACGACTTTGGATTCCGCCTTGTCTTCGGTGCGGGCGACGAACGGGATGAACCAGCGATCCTCAAAGACGATCTTGTAAATCGGATCAATCTTGCCAAGGAGGGTGCTCTTTGCTGACTCGCGGAAGCCCGCGACGATCGAGAATTTTTTCATGAGGTCGGCGATCTCGAAAAGCTCACGATGGAAGGGAGCGAAGCCGGCGTCGATCCAGTCGTACTTGCCGTCGGGGTCCTTCCAGCATGTCCGATATTGTTCTTTGACCGTGATGTAGTGTGGGAAGTATGTCGCGGCGAAGAAGAACTTATCTACCTTCGCGCGCTTCTTCCGGGCTTCGCGCTTGGCGGTGGAATCGTTGGGAAACGGAGTCGACTGCTGCTGGATGCGGCTGAGTAGGTCGCCGAACTGGCGATCAAAGTCGCGCTGGGTTAGCATGCGACCCTCACCCTGGCCCTCTCCCTTTGGGAGAGGGAACGATTATCATGGCACACGGGTCATTTCCTCCTGTACTTTTTGCTCATGAGAGAGCCGAACTCAGATAAGAAGGGTTGGAGACGTTCAAGTTCTTCATGGTCGCGCTCGGCCATGAACTCAGTGAATTCGGTCATCGCCAGGATGATGTTGCCGTAGTTGTCGATCTCTTTCTGCAGAGACTTCGCAGAGAGGATGAGCTGGCGCAGTGCATAGACTTCGGAGGGGTTGATTTTGTTCGTCGTCTGAATCTCCGTGACCATGCTGGCGAGTCGCGATGTTGCAGCCCGGAGCATTTGTTTAACTGCGGAGAAGGACGTCGTCAATATCTCCTCGCGCTCCTTATCCCAATCGTTTCCAGCGGCACCGTCTTCGGATTTCCAGCGGCGGACGGTGGATTCGGGAACGTCGATGAGCTTGGCAATTTCTATGATGTCCTTATTTTCTTCGCAATAGAGGCGCTTGGCGTCGATGCGCTCCAGTTTATGTGCCATTTTTCTTCTCCTTTAGGTTGTGCACGACCGAGGATGAATCGGAGACGGGGAGAACCGGGGAATCGGGGACTGGGTTGTCGGTTATATTAAATAATGTGTCGAGTTGGCAAGCGGATAGGCTGCCGACGGTAACGCCCCAGTAGAATTTACATCCGTCATAGTTGATCTCTATGTGCATTCGCTGTTTTTGCTGTGCCACTTTATCGAGGACTTCTTTCAGTGACGCTAGATGGTTCATTTGATTCTCCAGCATGTGACGACGAAGCCGGTGACGCGACATTGGCGTTTGCCTGCGGCGGTGATTCTACCGAGTTCACGGAGTCTCATGTTTCTGGCTGAGACGACATTCACCGGCAGCCCCGTTGCTTTCTCGATCTCCTTGTTAGTCGCGTTGCCATTAAGCTTGATGCATTCGTAGACTTTTTCCATCTGGGTATTAGCAATCCATGGGTCAAGATCGATAATTGTCTTTGCCAGGTTGCGGGTGTCGGTCGCGACCGGGATCGATTTCGGCATCGTCTCGGTGCCGATCGGCGCCGGGGATGCAGCTGCTCTCTGATCAAAAAGTGGCAGATCAACTCCGACGCCCTTTTCCTGGATGCGGGCGAAACGGGCAGCGTTGCGACGCCAGGCTGCGGAGTCGTGATGCTTCATCGCCCTCACCCTTGCCCTCTCCCAGACGGAGAGGGAATGCACTCCCCCGGCTTGAGTATTTCGCGTATCTTCTCGGCGGCGCGTTTCATCCAGTCCGGAGCATGGTCCATGCAGTAGTAGTCGTTCGCCGGGATAGGAGTGCGGACGTACGCAATGCCCTTGTCGATGACGCTGCCGCAGACCAGGCAAGTAGGTCGGAAGTACGTGATCGCGGAGATGTCGAACTCGAACGGGATGCCGATCATGACCTCACCCCTTTGTCGACCTCACCCTGACCCTCTCCTTGAGAAGGAGAGGGGTTATATAAAGAGGCGTCCGCGTCTGGGCATGCGAGTCGTGCTGTCGCGCCTTCGTCAGGGGGCTGTTGGGAAGGAGGACGCGGATCGCCTCTGGAACTCATGAATGTCTTGTAAAGCTCATGGATGTTAGGCGCGCCGCCGACGACCTTGTCTGTGCCGGACGGAGAAATCCAGCCGTGGACGCTCTGGCACTTCAGGTAGGTTATGAAGAGCGCGGCCTCCTGTTTATCCGTAAATGCCTTCTGGTCGCCCAGCTCCGCTGACGGATTGGAGGTCGCTTTCCGGACGTTAGCAACGTGGGTCTTCTTCTCCTCGGCAATTTTCTCAATCACGACGAGGAACCACCTTAGTGCCTTCTTCCCGCCACTTGTCGCCCATTTCCAGAGGATCCGTTCCACGTCGGTTGCGAGCAGCCTTTGGCTCTCGACCATCTTCGCTACTTCGTTCAGTGCCTGCTCCTCGACATAATTGATGCCCATGCCGGTGATCCACGTCGCATGCTGGCGAAGAGTGCCCTCCCGGCCGGCAACCTTGAGGACGAGTCTGTCGAGTGCTGCGAGTGGGGCAGATGGAGTCATAACGCCCTCACTCTGACTCTCTCCTCTACGAGGCCGTAGGCCCAGGGGGAGAGAGAAATAAAAGGAGTGGTCATTTGTCGAGCACCTCAATGGTTATTTTCACAGGGCGGGAATCAAGATCCGTTTTATGGCGGGTTATCGATAATGTCGGACGCAGCAGGTTAATGTTATCGTAAGCAGGGACCTTCTTGAAGCGGAACACCTCAGATGACTTAACGCCCGGCGGGACGAATGCACGGATGATCTTTTTGTCAGTCCTAATCATTCTGGATGGTCTCCCAGTTTGGCTCGATGAAGAAGGTCTCGGCTTGGTCGATCTTAAGTCCGATCGATGCGAGGTTCTCGTCAGTCAACTCTTTCGCTGTGTAGTCGGCGAGGACTAGTTCTTTATCGATTTCCTCTTTTTGCCGGACGTACCTGCCCTTAAAAATTCGCTTAATCAGTTCCAGGGTAGTATTAATGTTATATTTCCGATTAAGCTGAGAAACTTTCGGCGGGTTTGTGCGAAAGCCAACCTCACCGTGGACGAAACTTCTTGTGCGGACTTTATCGAAGTCCGGTTTATGCACGAGACAATACTGCTCGATCTCCTTTTCAATCAACTCGGACTGACTGCAGGCATCCGCGGTTTTGTCGTTAAAGTCGGCGCGAATAGACTGGATGAGTTTATTCATGTCCGCTTCGGCTTTTGCAATAAACACTTTGTGGCGTCCGAGCTCGAGCAACTGAGAATCGAGATCGTCGTAGTTGAAGACGTGTTTGGCTGTCAATCTTGTCATGTTACCTGTCCCTTAGATTTATGATTTGCGTTATATGCTCCACGTTCTCGATCGAGATCGAGATGCGGAGGTTAAAGATTTCGGCGCAGTTGCTACAGATGCCGGTGCCCTCACCCCGTCCCTCTCCGAAAGGGAGAGGGTGATACACGACGATCCAGTGGCACGCCTCACCCTTATCGCTGATGCAGGCATCGTAATCGGTGCAGCCACAATAGAGGCATTTGGTGTCGTTCATAGCTTCACGCCCTCACCTAAATCCTCTCCCAAGGGGGAGAGGACATGATGGAGAGGGGACGCGTGGAAGATGGTTCCGTCCAAGTGGAAATGGTCCGCGAATTCGAGGATGATCTCTATGGCGCGCTCCAGGTCAACCGCGACGGTCACACCTCCGGATTTCACGCGCATAAACTTACCCTCCGGGATCAGCTCGAGCTGAGCCGGGCAATTATTGCTGTCACACGCGCACTTGATTACCCTATCCATGACGGAGCCTCCTTCCAGCTAGAATGCCAGCGGCGGTCCCGAGGAGGATAGCGGTAGAGATGAGTACGGGTATAATGTGCCGGACTTTCGGAGTTACGAATCCACGCATCGCCTGGATGAGCTCGGCGCGGTAATCACCACGCGCCCAGACCTCGGCATCATGGCACTCCCGACAGAGCCAACTCGACCAGGCGCTAGACTTGGTGAGTCGGTGACGGCAACCAACGCAGATCGTGTCGGGATCAGAGAGAGCGTTAAAGATTGTCATTGTAGTATCCCCTGCATAAGGCACCATATCCCCACGGCAAGGAGGACGGAGGAGGCGAATAAGAACAAAACGGTGTCGACGTCGGGATAATTACGCTGTGGCATATTCCGGCTCCGATCTGGTGCGTACCATGACCTCCGAAAGGCGATCGTGGTTCTGGTTTTCCTCGTAGACGACAAGGTCGTCGGACGTTTCGGCAGTCTTACTCCAATCGAAGCGCGAGAGCCAATCGACGAAATCCGAAGTGTGATGTGGAAGAAGTCGCTTACATCCTTCGATGAGTCGCAACTTGCCTGCGGGCGTAAGTGATCTTGTGAAGCCGTTGTCCTCGTATTTGAGTTCAAATAAGAGCGAGGCGAGGCGCGAAATCTTGTCGGGTTGGTTCGGATAAAGATCGTCGGCAAGATTCAAGGCGCGAAGTTCAGTCTGCTGGTTGACCGCGAGCTGCCGCCATCGGTTGACGGAATCGTGTTGGACCCGGAACTTTGATTCGAGGTCGCGATAGAAATATTCGGCGACTTCGGCGTCGTAGTCCTTGCCGGCGCGGAGCATTCCGACGATGACAATACCGATGACCATACCGACGGTCAACGCGACAATTACTGTGAGCATTTTAACCTCCTGACTTTTGAGTGTTTGGATCGGAGGAGCGAACCCCTCCTTTGTCCTCCCCTTGGTAAGGGGAGGAAATGTTTTTGCGGAATTTCTTTGTATGCTTGAGATAGTCCTCTCGGTCTTCGTCGCTGAGTTTGAGTTTGCCTGACTTGATGTCGCCGTCGATGATGGCGACGAGGGCACGGATGATCAGTGACTGTTCGCGCGGCGTGCATTTGTCCGTGCGGGGCTTGCTGGTCATGCGGTAGCAGAGATGTGCGGTTTGCTTCCAGGACCAGTGAAGATAATCCATGAGGCGCGCGATCTGGCGGTTTTGCGCAGAGGGCATAGCGCGCGGCGCAGAGTGCGACGAAGATCGCTCGGCGGCACGACGGAGAGAGATAAGGATAAGGTTAGCGGTTTCGTCGTCGCAATGTGTGAGGTGTCCTTCCGATCGTGGCTCGGTGTTAAGGACGATCTGACGGAATACGTCATCGTCGATGACGAGGCGATGTTGGAGGGCTTTGATTTTCTGGTTGAACTTGCGGCGGTCAACGGGATTCACGGGTGTAACTCGGTAGAGACAGGGAGACTCGGGGACTCAGAGACGGGGAGAGCATCAAAGAGTTCAGGAGGAGTCTTTAGTCTGATCGTCTCATCCAGCTCGCTGAGTTCATTTGCCAGGGCGCGGCGCTCTTTCTGCCATTCATCCCAGTGGAGTTCCTGGCGTTTCTGTAATTTGAGCATCTCATTGTACTTATGTCCGAGGTCGCCAAGCTTTTGGGCATTGGACGGCGTCATCGGCTTATTCATGATCGTGTTGATCATGGTCCGGATGGTGAGTATCTCGGTCTTTGGACTTGTGCTCAGGCTTTTATCGAGCGAGTTAAATCGTTTCGAGAGGATGACGCGGAATAATCGAAGGGTTGAGAGTCTCATTTGCTTACTCCTTTCTTGTTTAACTCACGTAGGGCGGACTTTCCCAAATCCGTGAGTGACCAGATTGATTCCGATCGCATTTTGATTTTTGCCACGAAGCCGTTCTGACGCAACGACATGAGAAGATGACCGACCCTGAATATTGTCATATCGCATCCGCCCTTGCGGAGATGCGACCAAATTTCGCGCGTCGAGGCTTCATGGCACGGCGGCGGAGTGAGCGTCGCGATGGCGGTGAGGACCTCCGGATAATGGTCGGAGGTCGACGAGAATTGACTCAGTCGATTAGCCACGAATACGCCTCCTTCAGGCAATCGCTGTCAATCTCTCCGAGGTCTTTCATCTGCATAATGTCGTACGCTCGTTTGAAGAGGTTGACGAACGACCGAATGCCGTCATGTTTCACCGACCAGTCCCACGCCTGTTTGATCTCCGCCTTGTCAAGGTCGTGAGGGAAACGGTCGGCGATCTGCTTTGCCTCACCGATGTCGATGTCACCGATTCGGCGCTTGATCGGGATTCGACTACGGAGATAACCGAGGTCGTCATTTTGCAGAAGCCTAAGCAGCCGATCGCTGGCGATGAGGACGATGGCACAGCGCTCCTGGTTGTCACCATGGATGTCACGGAGAAGTTTCAGGCTCTTCGGCTTGAGTTCGTCGGCTTCGTCGACGATGAGAAGCATCGGGTTGCGCTGCAGGTGACGGATGATTGCAGCGAGGCGGTTGGCGGCGGGTCCGCTAATCTGGTCATTGATGTCGAGAGACTCGGCGATCTTGTTGAGCAGCTCCATGGGAGACGAAGCGCCTGATAACTCAATGAACCTGGCGTAGTCGGGGTGCTGCGCAACATACAGGAGAGCGGCTTCCGACTTTCCGCGTCCGAACCGTCCGACCACCATGCCGATCTCTTTCCGCTTCCAGGTGAGTTCGATGACGGCTTCGATCTCGTCGACCGTCCTGGTACGGACAATCGTGTGACGTGCCACCCAGTAACGGTAGAAGCGGGCGATAGCGTCGAGGACCGTCGCGTCGTCAGCCTGGTATTTCCCACTGAGGACCTGAGAGACAGTGGACGTCTTGAAGCCAGTTGCCTTTTCGATGTCCTTTAGTTTGAGTTCCCCCGAGGAGACAAGCTCGGCGACTTTTTTCCGGATAGCCTGGGGATCATCGCCGGTGACGCGGAGATTTTCGACCAGATTAAGTTTGACTGCTGCTTGTGGCATGATTACGCCTCCTCTATAATGTGTGCCATGATTACATTTCCCTGTCGAAGTGGCCGTCTTCGGGGTCATCACCCTCACCCTGTCCCTCTCCCTCCGGGAGAGGGGACGCCAGTTGACGGCCCTCAGGTATGTACGGGAGCGGTGAACGGTCATATTTCTCGCGGGCCATGTTGTACTTGCGGCACCATGCTTCAGTGGTTGGGGAGATGGAGAAGATCGCCTTCGGTCCGTAGAGGACCGAGTGAGAAAAGCCGGTCTCGCCTTTCGTGATGTCGATCTGGAGCATGACCTCCGTGCCGATTTTGCGGGTTGTCAAACGGCCAGCGCAAGTGGTGTGCCCCATGATCTCGAGAAAAGCCCAGGCGTCGATGTTCTCTTCCTGAATCGGGATTGTTGTGGCTTCGAAGTCCATTTTGCTACCTAATTTTGTTGACGGCTGCGATGGTAAGCTTTGTCGACTTCGCGAATGCCTTCGCAGTCTCTTCCAGCTCGACCATCTCTTTGTGTTTTTTGACTTGCTTGCTTTGTTCGATCGCTTCCTTCTCGATGCCGGTCATGACGACGACCTGGGGTGTTGACTTAGAGAGGAGTGCTTCCGGTACAGCTACGGCGGTTGAGAGCTTGCCTTCGAGCAGCAAGTACTTCGCGTCGGTGCGGGTAATGCCCTTGCGGACTTCCTGTAGTTCTTCTTTTAGGTCGCGCTCGTGGCGGCGGCGGTCTTTGAGTATTTTTACCCACCCACGGGCGTCCTTGCCGAACATGTCTTTGTTGGCGGCGGTCGCGATAAACTTTCCGTCGACGTAAATCGATACGACGCCGAGGTCCCGTAGGTCATAATAGATCTCCGCGCGCTTTCCGTTGTACTTAAACAATTCGTCGGAATAGTATTCGCTTCCGAGGAGCGTGACCTGGCTGCGCTTGATCGGCCGCTTCTCGACGCGGTTCATTAAGAAGTCAAGGATGCGAACGTCGATCGTCCGGTTCTGGTGTTGGTTGGTGAGATAATATATGAGAGGCGATTGATCCTTGAGGGATCTGTGGATTTTGTTGTTGTAAACATTTACGGCAAGGGCAACGAGTTTGTCGAACGTCTCGACCTGCAGTATCTGTCCTGCCTTGATCTCTTCGCCGAGAGAATCCGGTTTGTTCAGGCGCATGTTGTTGCCCTTGTAGCCGGGCAGATACTTGACCATACGCTGGATCGTACCGTACCATCTTTCCTGTTCGGCTTTACTCATACCGTGGTACGGCAGAGTGTAGTGGAGCCTGGTAATCCGGCTGACGGAGAGGCGAGCCTGGTCGTTGAAGTCCACCTTCCCAAAGACCCTTTGAGTGTACTTTGAACGGTAGTCCTTGCCGTTATCGATCGTGACGTTTTCGGGGAGGCAATTGACATGGACGGGTTCGTAGTGGCCCTCACCGACCTCACCCCGACCCTCTCCTTCTAAAGGAGAGGAAGGCATCACAAACGCTTTGAGCTGGCCGCCCAGTACCGCGTTACGGAACGCCATAGCTATCGTGTCGGAGTTCGGCTGCCATGACAGGTAATAACCGACGATGAGGCGGGTCCGCATGTCGATGAACGACGTAATCCACCGTCGGTCGAACTTTCCCTGCTCGTTCATGATGATGAAATCCAACTCGGTATGATCGCCGAACCACAGCTCGTTCACTGCGTACTGTTCCGGGTCACGGGTGACGAATGGCATCTGCTTGGCATCGAAGTCGTTCTTCCTAGAACGTCCGTAGCGGATGGAGATCTCCGATTCCCTCACTCGCCGGAGGTAGCGAACGACTGAGGAAAGTGCGGGTAGATCTCCAATCGCTGCGGGTGTACCATCATCGGTGACGACCTGGCCTGCGCGGGTCCTCGTTACGAGCGCCTTGTAGACGGCCTCCGCGTCGACGTTCTCGTGACTGTACAATGATTTCGCAAGGTCATCCAGCCCGATGCATTCGCCGGTCGTCGGCACGACAACAGAGAGATGCTTCGCCGAGCGGAGAGTCATCTTGTCGGAACGCTCGCTGCGTGCCACGACGTTTTCAATCGCGGCTCGAAGTTGCGGATGGTTGAGTACGGATTCAAAGGACGAGCGGGGTTCGAGTCCGAAGATCTTCCGCAGTTTCGCTTTGTACCGGCGCTGCGTGCCAGCGGGAAGGCCGTGACTGGCGGCGATCGACTTCTCGAGCTCGCTCACGTTATCAGCGGTTGAGATTGAGAGCGTCATCGCGTCGATCTTGCGGATGACATCCGGGGTGAGCTTGTCGGCGGGGACGAGTTCGAGGTCTATGGATGATGGTACAGTCACGATTGTTTCCCCTTTGGAGATGAGGAGGCAGGAGGCAGGAGACAGGAGGAAGAGGGATGTTTCCTCGTGGGGTATGGTTCGCCGCAGTTCCTGCAGACTGGCGGTTTGCGGTTGGGTCGCGTGAGCCAGCCATGCTCCACGAAGAACTCCCAGATTCGACGGCGCGTCTTCTTGCCGATCTTGTCATAACGACCATCGAGGAACATATAAATGGCGACTCTCGTGAGGCCAAGCTCATCGGCGACAGCGGTGACGCAAAACTTGTCGTTATGCATCTTTCTCAGGAGGGCCGTCCTTCTCTGCCCCCCACTGATGCCGGAATTTCCGGCAGGGCTGGAAGGTGCCTTAGAATCGATTTTATGAGGGGCGGACGAATTTACTGCGGTTGAACGGGAGATCGTCATTTCTCTACCTCTTTCGGGATGGAGACTTCAACGGTGAGTTTGAGATCGACCAGGTAATTACCGGCGTCATCGCGTTTGACTTGTTCGGGTGTTCCACCGAAGGAAATAAGCTGGACGTCTCCAGTAAGGAGTTTATTATGAATCTTCTCCATTGCTTCGAGAGAGAGTGCAATAGCAGTCCTCTTTGTCGCGCTCTCATTCATTTGCCGGCCTCCGGTTTGATGGTGCGGAGAGGTTCAGAGAATAAATCGAGTTGTGAAGCCCTGGACTGCGACTGTAGTAGCTCTTCTTCGAGCCACGCGAGGAGACGGTAATCGTTCGTGCGTTTCATGATCGTCATCGCATCGGTGAAGCCGAGCTTCGCGGTGTTGCTCTCGCTGCGACGCTCGCACATTTTGCGGAGACTAGACGACGATTTGTATCCGAGGGAAGCCGAGAGGTCGGTGAACGCATCGTAGGTGAGGTCGTTTCTCTTGAGACGTTCCCTAAGTTCGTATTGGGTGATCGTTGCGTAGAGGATTAATCCGAGTTCCATCAGTGTTCCACATTTACGGATTGAGTTTGGAATTGACGACTGGAACACGCGGGTAATATATTAAAGCGCAAAATGTGTACCATGATGTTAAGCTCTGCCCTTCAGTTCGGCGTCGGCGATAAGCCGATCGAGTCGTTGGATTATTTTTTCAAGGGAGGATCGGGAGATGTGGGCAACCTCGGAGAGGACGATCTGCCGGATCTCTTTGAGTTTGCTGACATTGGACCGTTCTCCATGCAGGAGGTATCGGACGTAATGTGGAGTGACGCCTAGTCGGCTGGCCAGTTCGGCGTAATCGAGCTCGACGCGAAGCACGTTGTTTTTCAGTTTCGTTTTGCCCATTTTCCTTTTGTTATCCTGACGTAACAAAACTAATAAAATCTTCTGTGTGTGTCAAGGGAAAAATGAGAAAATTTTCTGTGGATGAAAAAAAGAGAATTGGAGGCGAATTAAAGGCTTTTGCATTGAAGAAGTTCGGCTCCCTGACGGGTTTGGCGAAAGCGCTTGGGAAGAAATCGATTCAGGAGATGCAGCCGTATTACGAGGGGAGGTCATTGCCGGGCTTTGAGTTGCTGAGGGAGCTATCGGTCTTAGGAATGGATGTCGCGGAATTAATTTCACCCACGGAAGCGAAATCGCCAGCGGTCGCCGAGAAGAGTGACACTAACGGCGGGGAGTTCCAAGTTGCGTTCAGGTCGGACGAAGAACGGCGGGCCGTCGAGACCGCCGTGAGCGCGTTGGTGCAACTGGCGTATTCTTACTTTGAATTCGCGGACGAGAAATTGCGCGCGGATGTACGGAGGCTTTTCACGGAGGCAGAGCTAATTCGCTATCGTCGTCGGGCGGAGAGAAAGGAAGAGGTATTGACAAAGAAAACCAGCGAGAGTATCTTGGTCGAGCAGGGCATGCGAAGACCTAAAGAAAAAATTGACATCGAAAGAATCATCGCCGATGCAATCAAGGAGGCGGGCCCTCTCCCACGCAAGCGCTTCAAGCCAGATTGGGACGCGAGGAAGAGCGTGGAGACGGCCGTCGATAACTGGATACGCAGGCACGATTATAGTGTCTCGCAGCGGGATAGGCAGAGGCTGATCGATGCGCTCGTCTTGATGAGCGAGCGGGAATATTCCCGCATACTGGATCCCGAAAAACCCGGTAAGAAGTGAACCATTGCAGAAGAGCGGGAACTTGGACATCAGGTTTCAGGAGCGGGACATCGAGGGCTGGCTGGAGGAAGAGGGCGTGAGGCAAGATGAGAGGGATAGTGCAGGCGCTCTACGGGCGGCGAAGGAGCTGGTTAGGATGATGGCCCAGCTGCAGGTGATAATTGGGGCGCTTATCGAAACTGCAAACGGGGCGGGAGGCTAAGATGGACAATCGATTTCCACCATTGTTCGACACGAGCAGGTTCCGAACCGACGTAAAAGGCAAAAGACCAGTCTCGAAGGCCTTGATCGCTGCCGTTATCGTGGCTTTGGCGTGCTTTATATACGTAGTTAACGGGCTGATCTCTAACGGGACGCTAAACTGGTACGTGAACGATAGGGCATCACTGAACTCCGGAGGCGGCGCAGTAAGGGAAGGCGACATGGTGACGATAAGCGTGCCCAGCCAGAAATTTACGTTTATGGCAACGACACTGGATAAAGAGGAAGAGCTTGTCGGACACATTGTGGCCAAAGAAGCAACCGAGGTAACGGGGATGATTTTGAGGGGCGACGCTTTTACTGTCCCGAGCGGGACAGCCGCGAGGGTGTTGGAGCAGAGAGGCGACTACTACCATGTGGAGATCGTCGGCGGCGACCAGGGTGGCATGGATGGGTATATACCGAAGGGATTCGTAAAGAAGTAAGAAATCAGGAGGCTGAGGTGAAATAGTCATGGTTTCTGCTCTCGTAAGCGGAGCGCTATCTGGCTGCGCTGGAACCCTCGTCTTTGAGGATTCCGGCGGAATTTATTAATTAAATAGTATTTTTTTCTTGACATTTAATTTTCTTTTCCTTATGTTTTCACGTCTACGACTCGGACGAGTCGCAGACTCGTTGAGACAAGTTTGATATGTAGCCGCGAAGCCCTGGAGGATTAGCGGAAGATCGGTTAGCGATTTAAGGAGCGCCGACACTTTGGTTCGTGAGTAGATTCCCGATAAGATCGGGAACGACAAACTCACAACCATGGTGTCGGCGCTTTTTTATTTATTAATGTCAGGAACGAACTAGGTATGCAAAGCGATCAGACATATCCCCGCTGGAACAACTGGCTCTTCTGGGCCTGCGTGCTCATTGCCGCCGGATTCTCATTTGTAATCGGGCTAAGTGAAGGATATGACAGCGCAAAACGCTTGGAGCCGAACGCATTTGCCGACAGGCAGAGCAGGACAGAGAAAGTTCTCGACGACATTATAGCTTCGTGGATCCCCGGCCGGGTGGTCAGCAATGAGGCCGGGGTGACAGCCGAGCCATTCACCACCCGGTTCGGATTCTTCCCGGACACCGTGGTACACCTCGCCATCATGGTACAGGATTCGTTCAGAGTTCCGGCACCGGTGACGCTTGCTCAGTGGGCATTGGAGTCGGGTTTTGGCAAAAACAGTTTAGGTGATCATAACTACTTCGGACACACATTTGCGGCCGTGAAAGAGTTCATGGCGCATCCGGCGTATGTAGTGGCGTACGACCGGAGACGCGGGGACAATGGGACTTGGAGAAGAGTCGCAGTGAGATTTGCGAAGTATCGATCTATCGAAGAATGTTTCGTGGTACACGGCGAATACTTGTCCTCGTCGGTCTACTATCGCAAAGCGCGAACGGCAAAGAGCATAGGGCAATATGTCAGGAAGTTATCGAAGTATTACGCGGAGGATCCCGGATATGCCGTGAAACTCATGGCGATTATCGAGCGGTACAATCTTGAGGAGAAATGTAAATGAGTGTGGATCAGCGCACGATCAATTTAGGGCGGAAGGTTGAGTTAGAGGATAGAATTAAAGCCCTCTCACTTCGGATTCATTCAGAAGTGCAAACATTGAAAGATCTCTTCGAGCCGCGCACAATGGACTTGTCATACATCAAGGACGTCGACCCGGACCGCGTGAGGGTTTATTCGGTTGACATTGCGAAAAACGTGAAGAAGTACAAACTACTCCTCGAGGAAATAAAGGCGCTGAAACGCGAGCTAGGAATAGAGGAGGAATAAGGTGTCGGTCAAGGGTTATGTCGTTACGAATGCGAGTTTAGTTGCTGCGATATTCGCGACGTCCTTGGACCCGCAGCTCAAGGCGCTGGCGTTTGCGGTGATTGCGGTTGTTTCGCTCATCGCAAACCTGTTATGGATCGGCGAAAAATTCAGAGAAGCAATAATCAGGAGATTGATGCGTGACGTGGAGGACGAGATTATTAGACTCGATTATCTGAGACATCCGACTGCGAAGGTTGATGTGCCCAAGGATAAGAAGTGAATTATTCTAACCCCATAACGAAGTGGCTCCGGCGTGGTACGATGGCTAGCGAACTCCGTACCACGCCGTCCCGAGTAATCCCTCACCTGAATCCTCTCCCCGATAGAATTGGGGCGAGGCCACGAAAGAGTTGCGGAGGTTTGTAGTGGCTTTGAAAGTAAATCAAAAGGCGGTCGAACATCTGAGATCTCTGGTCAGCCAGGGAAAAGTCGATCGGAATTCTAACTGGAGTTTTTCAGCCGAGGATGGCAATGCCCTCCTTGGCGCGGCCGGCAGCGACTGGTCAAACTATTCCCAAAATCACTTAGCGGTAGATACCAGTGCTGCCGAGAATACTAAGGCGCGTTTCCATTATCCGGCGGGCAAGGACGGAAAGGTCTATCGTAGCGGAGTTATCGCGGCGAAGCAGAGAGCGGCGGCGCAGGGCGAGAAAGATATAGAGAACGCCGCGGACGATCTACTGCAGTTGATAGATCGCAAAGCGCAGAGCGCAAAGGGTGAAGTGAAAGCGAAGAGAGTGGTCTTCTGCCAGGTAGATTTAGGAGTAATAGCGGGAGACGAATTGCCGACCCGGATTAACCTCCTTCCGCTCGGCGAATGGAAGGGTTACCCTTCGGTTGATCAGAGTGGTAAACCCGTACTACTTTCTTTCAAAGTCACCCCGGATCGCGTAAAGCAAGCCATCGCTTACCTAAAGAGACTCAGGTCACGAAATTCAAACCTCGATCTCGTGATCGACAATGACCACTTAACTCACGCGGACACCTATGCGCCTGCCTTCGGTTGGATCAAAGATCTAATTGACGCGGGCGAGAAAGGACTGGACGCGGTGGTCGAGTGGACGGCGCTGGGTGCGGAAGCGTTGAAGAATAAACTCTACAGGTATATCTCGCCCGTGCTGGCGTTCGACCTGCCGGACAGCGCGACGGGAGAGATAATTCCCTTTGCCGTGACCGATGCGGGACTGACTAATCAACCGTTTATAGAGTCTTTGCCTGCGGTAATGGCAAAGAAGATAATTGAAACAACAAACAACGCCCCGATGGGGCAAGGAGAAATCAAGATGGACAAAATCTTAGCACTGCTTCAGACGTGGCTTAAGCTCCCCGATGCGGCGACGCCGGACGAGGTGGCTACCGGTCTCGAGGCAAAACTAAAAGAAGAGAACGCCGAACCAGACGAGGTGCAGGCAAAGAAATTGCTTACCGTTATCGGCTTTGATGAGGGCACTACCGTTGAACAGGCCAAGGCCACCGTCATCATGGCAAAGCAGCACCAGAGCCAAACATTGAACGTCGCCCAGGAGCTGGCCGCGATGAAGGCCGCACAGCTCGAGCGGGACGTCAATGAATTAGTTGACGGTGCGATCCGCGAGGGGAAGGTGTTCCCTGTGAACCGCGAAGACTTCGTGGTGATGGCGAAAAAAGACTTCGCGGGGATCAAGACGTTCCTGTCCAAGGCGCCCGTCGTAGGTCCATTGAATCCGATGCCGGCCGGCCGGGAGAGCGGCGGAGTAAAGGCTCCGAGCGACACCGACAAGGAGGTCGCGGCGGCGCTCGGCATAGATGCGGCGAAGATGGTGGAATAAACTCACCTGAATCCTCTCCTCGAAGAGGAGAGGCCACGTAGAGATGAGATGTTTGGAATATTAAAAGGAGGATGAAGTAAATGGCAGCAGCAACACAAGGACGCGACACGACAGCCCGAAACCTATTCGGTCTCTTGCCGATGGCCGTCGCGGCGGCGAAACACATTTTTGCAGGCACACAAGTCGTAAAGAACGCGGCCGGATATGCAGAGCCGGCAACTACAGCGCTGGCTAAGGTCGCGCTCGGACGCGCGAAGCATGAGGTTGATAACACGCTCGGCGCAGACGGCGACCTGTCGATCACCGTGGAAGAAGGCGAGTTCAAGTTTGACAATTCCGCGGCGGCCGACGCGATCACGATTGCCGACATCGGCAGCCCCTGCTACGCGGTTGACGACCAGACCGTCGCAAAAACCGACGGCGTAGGTACGCGCTCGAAAGCGGGAATCGTGACCGGCGTCGATAGCGACGGCGTCTGGGTGAAGATGGGTCTCTAACATTCCCTCACCCCGATCCTCTCCCTTAAGGGAGAGGGAGTGTGGCGGAGGAACTATTCAACTTTAAAAAGTGAGGATGAAAGTGATTAAGAAAAGCTTAAAAGTAGTTATCGGGCTGGCGCTACTCGTCGGCACGATAGCGATTGTTAATTCGTGGACTGCCGCCTCTGGTATCAGTATGGCGCTGTTGATCGGGCCGTCGACATCCGACTCGCTCTATCGCGGGTTCAAGGTAATTTTTAATGATGCGTTCAATAAAGCGCAGCCGAGTTATAATCGGATTGCGATGACGATCCCGTCGAACACTAAGCAGGAAACCTATGCGTGGCTCGGCGCATTTCCGCGAATGAAAGAATGGATCGGGCCACGGAACGTCAAGAACTTAGCCGCGTCCGATTGGACAATTAAGAACAAGAAGTTCGAGGTCACGATCGAGATACCATCCGAGGACATCGAAGACGACACCTATAACCTGTTCAACCCCATGATCGGCGGAATGGGTATGAGTGCCAGGATGCATCCGGATGAGCTTGTGTTCTCGCTGCTCAATGCCGGCTTTACGCAGAAATGCTACGACGGCAAGAATTTCTTCGATACCACTCACGCGTTCGGCTCGAACAAGAGCACAAAAATATTAAACGCGACCTACTACGGGGCGGCACTTGCAGCGATTGGGCGCATTAAAGATTCGACAGGCAATCCACTTTTTAACGGATCCGAAAAGCTTACACTCGTGACCGGGCCTGAACTGGAAGAAACCGCAAAGCAAATGTTGAATGCCGACTTTATTTCCGTTGGCGGCGGGTCGACGCAGAATAACGTCTGGAAGGGCACCGCGGATTACCTGAAGAGTCCGCAGGTCACCAGCCCGACAGCGTGGTTCATTATCGTGGACTTTATGGGATTGCGTCCGCTGATCTTTCAAGAACGGAAGGCACCGAGATTTATTACGAAGAATAACCCGCAGGATTCCGACTACGTATTTATGAACGATAAATACGTTTACGGCGTAGATTCGCGGGACAACGCCGGCTACGGGCTGCCGCAATTGGCCTACGGTTCCGACGGAACGGTGGCGTGATTAACTCGCACTTAGTCCCTCTCCTTTTAGGGAGGGCGAATTTGTTCTACCTGACAGCGGCGACCTCAGCCCTGACCCCTCTTCAACCTCACCTAAATCCTCTCCTAAGCGGAGAGGACATGATGGCGGGAGAGGGGAACGGGGCGGAGGTGGATTATGTATAGTACCTACGCAGACATCGCCGTTAAGCGGATTTCGTTGGCTGACTTACAGCAACTGCTCTGCGACGACCCGGCGAATCCATTCACCGATGTGCAGCTTCAAGCGGCTGTCGAAGCACTGATACCCGACGCTGATTCGATGATCGACAGTTACGCGACAAGATGGTACGTCGTCCCGATGGACCCGATTCCGGCGATAGTAAAAAAGTCCAGCGCAGACATGGTGTGTCACTCGATCTACCAGCGGCGCCCGTTTCTTTTCGAAGGCGCTGCAAAGACCTGGGCGGATGCCTACACCGCGGCAATGTCGTGGCTGAAGGACATTGCGGCGGGTAAGGCTATAATCGAGGGCGCGTCGCGGAAACTCCCGGCGACCACTCCGAATTCAGGAGGTGTCGTTATATCGACCGATCCGACGTTCACTAAAGACAGTTTGAAAGGGCTTTGAGAATGGCGCAAAACGCAAAGGGCATAGCGCGGGGGACCGATGCCGGCTGATCCATTAATGGAGGTGAACGGCAGACTGGCGGCGATACTGCAAAATGCGGTGAATCTACGGCCGCTGTATGAGGAGATCGGGATGTTCTTAGTTGGCGTCGTTCGACAGAACTTCATCGCCCAGGGACGACCGGAGAGATGGGCGGCGTCAGTGCGCGCGAAGGTAACTGGCGGCCAGACGCTTAGGGACACTGGAGCTTTAATGAACTCTATTGTTTCTGAATCAACAGACAAAGGCGTCAATGTCGGGCCGAGCGGTCCGGCGGGAAAGTATGCAGCCGTGATGGGTGAAGGCGCAACGATTACGGCGAAGAACGCGCCCTACCTCACATTCCGCATGCCTATAGGGATGCGCAGAACGAACAAGACTGGTAAAGATCTGAAGAAACCGGCGGCAAGTTACGGCTGGTTTCGTGTCAAAAGTGTTACGATCCCCGCAAGGCCGTACCTCTATATTCCACCGGCCGAGGAAGATAAGGTGGCACAGATTGCCGCAGACTTTTTGCGAGGCGAAAAGTGATCAACCTCTCGCTGCCCGAAGACGCGATCATAGGCGCAATTAAAACCGCGGCGCCGTACGCGCGAACCGTGGATACACACGCAGGTCAAATTGATGCATCCGTGTTCGCCGGTGCGGATGGGTTAATTACCCTCGCTCCGTTCGCGCTTATTGAGTTTAGCAGAATTGAACCTGTCGTGGTTGACAATGAGGGCGCGGTCATCAGGGCTAACCTGGAGTTTAACGTGTTCGTCGGGGACAGGAGCCTGCGCTCGGCGAAAGAGGCGAGTCGTGGAGCTTACGGTCTTATCAACGATATAGACGCCGCGCTTAACGGTAAAATGCTCGGCGGATACAATGTTGGGCTTACGGGCTTAACGATAATTTTGCATCAACGTGGTATTGTTATCTATCAGGCGACATACAGTCTTTTTTCAGTTTTAATTTAACAGGAGAATAATATGGGACTCGACAAAACAAAAGTATACGCGGACATCTATGAGGTATTTATCGCGGCACGCGTATCACCAGACACGCAGGTGGCGCAGCCTACGCAAGCGACTCTCGACGCGTACGGTGACGCGACGTGGAAACATGTCGGGATGATGGCGGAGAAAAGCCCCTCAGGCGGCTCGACGCCGAACACGAATGTCCTGCATGATGGTACAGCGAAACAACTGAATCAGGTGTGGAAGCTTCAGCTTGACGCCGTCCAGACCGACGCAGCTAACATCACCTTACTCGAATCATTTCTGGATACCTACAATGATGCGATTTTCCGAGTCCGCGGCAGCAGCCGGGCGTATCGGTTCGACCGATGTTCCGTGACGACTTCGTACAAACACGGCGATTCCAAGACCGCAAACGCGGTCACTGTGACGTTCGAGAAGATCTCGAAGAATATCTCCGACGGACGGACAGAAATAACACTCGTTTAAGGAGGTTAACATGACTGACACAGAGTATACGCTTCTCGGTAAGTTGACGGAAGCGGAGGCAGAGGCGTCGCAATTAGAAGGCAAACTCCGCAGCGACGCGGAGGAACTTAAAACGGCCATTGAATCCACCCAAGCGGCATTCTTCACGGATAATCCGAGTGGGATCGGAAACATGGCGGCAACCTTGGTATCAAATATCGCCGTCCTGCAAACAGCGAGGACGTCCGCGGCGACGTTGCGGGCGCAACTTTATCCGCCACCGGCCGACCCCACGGCGGCAACGACTGGAGTAGTGTGACATGATTTCGCGACAAAAGGTTTTTTCGGGACGTATAAAAAAGGTAATTATCCACGACCCGAGTTCACCAGGCACGCAGATCGAACTTGGCGCACTTGCGGACACACAGACGATCACGGCTGAGAGCGACGGAGTTTTGTTTCACGATGGCACCGCAAAGCAAGTGCAGGCGCGGGTGAACGCGCAACTCAAGCTACTGCAGACCTCAGCCGGTGATGTTACAAACTACGAGACCCTACAAGGTAAAGGGTGCGACATACTTATCGCCGGGGAAGAGAAAAATCTTGCGTTTTATGACGTGGACTTCACCTTAAAGCACGACGCAGGTAATTCGAAGGATGCCAGCGCGGTAACGTTATCGTTCAGCGTTGCCACAAGGAAGGTTTCTGACGCCGCAGGAATTGTCTCGACTCTCATCGCCGACAAGGACGGCAATTTAAACGAGATGGTATTCATCCCTCAATTCAACTGGGATCCAACGAACGGGTTCGCCTCAACGATAATTCATCCCGCATTTGTGGTCGATGGCAAGAGAATCGCGGGCTTCTACGTCGGAAAATATCAAGCGTGCTTGGTCGATGCTCTTGGGGTCATCCAAAACCCGGTCACGGCGCGGAACACCGATGCACTCATTACGGCTTCGGGGCTTCGCGCGTTCTCGCGAAGACTGGTCGAACCGCAGGTCAATATCGACTTCGATAGAGCGCGCCTAGCTTGCTCGCAAATGAATGGTGGAAACGTAAGCGGCTATCATTTAGTAACAAACGCCGAATGGGCGGCCGTGGCGTTGTGGTTCAAACAAAATATTACAACCCCACCGCGCGGGAATAACAATAATAATTTCGGTGATTCGGATGATGGTACGGTTATCGGGACTGCGGCGCTAAACTCCGACGCCGGGAAGCGCTGGCTGACCGGCAGTGGTGGAAACGCGACGGCACACAACAGGCGAAGCTCTGGGATATTCGACCTGAACGGCAACGTCTGGGAATGGTGCGACGGGATAAAATTGGTGGACGGTAAGATTCTCGTGGCGGGCAACAAAAATCTCGCGCCGACTGACGGCGGCAACGGCTTCGGAATAACCGAGGCCAACTATTACGATACGGGATGGTGGTACAACTGGGACGGCGTGTCCGCGGCACCTACACTGAGTAATGTTGGTGCTGGCACAGCTGGTGTAAAGGATTGTGCATTCGGCGACATGGCGGGCGGCGGAAGTGACCTGATTAAGAAGTTGACGCTCGGTCCACTCGCGGGAGGAGCGGCTGCTTACACGAACGACCATTTTTGGGTGAATAATTCTGGCGAGCGGATTCCGATCCGCGGTGGCGCCTGGGGCGTTGGGTCCAGCGCCGGTTTGTTCGCGCTGTACCTGAGGGATCCGCGCTCCGGCGTGGACTACAGCATCGGTTTCCGTCCCGCTTTTATACGGACATAAAACACTCGATGCTCACCTTACTGCAACTCATAGTCCGTGCGAACAAGAGTCGATCTAAGTCGCAGTTTTTCGACGCGATCGACGTTGAATTAGATACACTACGGATTCTTGTCCGCCTTTCAATGCAACTAAAATTCTTGTCATTCAAAAAATACGAAGTCTGGTCGCAATATCTTGTCGAAATCGGCAAGATGCACGGCGGCTGGATTAAAAGTGTAAAGGGATAGAGTCGTATGTGGCAGATTCCGATCCGCGGTGGCAACTGGGACAATGGGTCCAACGCCGGTTTGTTCGCGCTGAACCTGAATAATCCGCGCTCCAACGTGAACAACAACATCGGTTTCCGTCCCGCTCTCGATTTTGCCAGATGCCGTCAACTCATCGGGTTGGCGGCCAGTGCATTTACAAAAGGGATTCTATTCCTCTCCGAAAGGAGAAATAGTCCGACTTGGGCTGGCCTCTTACGGGTCCCGAAAGGGATTGGTCGGAGGCGATACTGTGTTTAAACAGATTTATAGCTTCGAAAATCTTTATGACGCATACAAGAAGGCTTCACGAAACAAACGTTATGAATTAGAAGCCTTAAGGTTTAGGCAGAACTTAGAGGAGAACTTAATCGTAATTCAGAATGAACTTATTTGGAAAAAGTGGACGCCGAGGGCGTTCACATCCTTCTTCGTCTGCGACCCCAAGAAGCGTCTTGTAATGGCTCCAGCTTTCCGGGACCGAGTGGCGCATCACGCGCTTTGTAATATAATCGAGCCTCTGTTCGAGAGGCGTTTTATATTCGACAGTTATGCTTGTCGTGTAGGTAAGGGAACGCATGCGGCTGTTCGCCGCGCCTCGCAAATGGCAATCCGCGATGGGTATGTTCTGAAGGCCGACATATCAAAATATTTTCCATCCGTGAGTAACGAGGTTTTAATGGGTGTGATCAGGCAGACAGTCAATAATTCGGACACGCTCTGGCTTATCGAGCGCATCTTGGCGATAACAGAAGGACTTCCTATTGGTGCACTTACGTCGCAATTATTCGCAAATGTGTATTTAGATCAACTCGATCACTATTTAAAGGATGAATTAGGAGTGAAACGTTACGTAAGGTATATGGACGACTTTGTAATCTTTCACGAAGACAAAAATTATCTACGCGAATTGCTCGAGATCATCCGTGACTTCTTGTTGACTAAGTTGAAATTATCGTTTAACCACAAGACCCAGATATTACCCTCCCGGCACGGGCTGGATTTTTGCGGTTACAGATTATTTGAAACACATATAAAGATGAGGAAGAGAAATGTGAGGCGGGCAAAAAATAGATTTAAGCAACTCAGTGCAGACTACGCCAACGGTGCAATTTCCTTGGCGCAAGTTAGGTCGTGCGCGATGTCTTTTCTCGGCTATGCCGGCCACACGAACGAAAAGCGGAGCGTAGAAAGCACACTTAATCGCTTGAACCTTGCAACCGGAGAATAATGTGGAAGAAGACCAAAAAAAATACGCGATCGGACGTAGAAAGTATACCCTTGGAAAACTAACGTGGGCACAGTACAAGGCTATCCGCAAGATCGGAAAGTTGATACAATTACCGCTTGAAGCAACCGTCTCCGATAGTGAGCACGTGATTGCGGTGGCGCTCAATGTCATGGACGTGATCGTTCAAAAGGACGTCGTCGCGGAGCTGCTCGCTGCCATTTTGTCGCGGCAAGGAAGTGATTGGAAGCCACTGCCGAAGTGGTTAGCGAGACGGCGGTTTGCAAAAATCAAAGAGGATACCCTCGCGGAGATTCTGAAGGATTTTTTTACGCAAAGTCCATCCGCGACGCTTACGTTGATGGCCTCTTCAAAGAACTTAGCGCCGCTGATGCAAAGTATGATGACGACCTTGAGTCAGAGTTCAATCGCATCGGGCGTCCAAGACCCGATGAATTCTACCGCCCCGACATCGACGCAGACGAGCTCCTCGAAATCAGAATCGCAGACGGCAAGCCAAGCGAAATAAGTAGACTACAAACTATGTACGTTCTTGACGTTTTTAAACTCGCATACATCCAGAGAGTCGATGCGTTGAACGCAAAAATAAATCTCGTCAACGACCTAAAGAACATTCCCGACCCGCAATGAGTGACAAAGACTATAAATTAATTTTCTCGATCGACTTGGCGCCTTACGTCGATGGACTGAAGGCAATGTTAAACATGACCCGCGAGGCATCGCAGCAACTCTCGGGTCTCCTCAGTCTGAAAATAACCACTCCGAACTTCTCGGGCATCGATGCCGAGCTGCAGCGCGTCACGCAAACGACCGACGCATACATCGCTAGCCAGCAGGGTGCTGCGGCGGCAAGTCAAAAGACAGCCGAGAGCGAGGCGCAGGTCGAGAAGTCCTCGGTCGCGATGGCGGGTGGGATGAAGACAGCACAAGTATCGACGACGGGCTTCCGCGAAGCGAGCGAGGCGCTGTTCTTCAGACTAAGTGCATTAAGCATCGGTATGCAGGCGCTAAAGGGGACGTTTGGGGAATGGATACAAAAATCTAACGAGGCAACAGCGGCGGAGAGTGCCTACGCACAGGCACTGAAGAACCGGGGAATATATACCGAGGAGGCGGTCAAAGACGCAAAAGAGTTTGCCGACCAACTGCAGAATTTAACCGGAGCCGACAACGACGTCGTACTCAAGACCATGGCACAGTTGGCGGCGATGGGATTGCAGGGCGAGAAACTTAAAGAGGCCACGAAGTTGACGGCGGACCTTTCGATTTTAATGGGCCGCGACATGGCGGGCGCAGCGCGTGTCATGGCGGATGCGTTCAACGGCAACACCGGTATGCTGGGGCGCTACATAAAGGGATTAGACGAGGCCGATATAAAGCAGCGCGGTGCGGTGTCCATCATTGAGCAGGTAAGGAGAGCGGTCGGTGGGCAGGGCGAAGCATTCGGGAGGGACACAGCGGGGCAACTCGAGATATATAAGCGTCAGGTTGATGACACGCAGAAGGTTTTAGGCAGGCTCCTCACCGAAGGGATCGTCCCGATCACGAACGCCGCGAAGCCATTTCTCCAGGCATTTCAGGATGCCCCGGAACCGATTCGAGACACCGCCGCGGCGGTCGGGTTGCTCGGTATCGGCATCGGAGTTTTGAAGATCGGCATGGGTGTAGATATTCCCGCAGCCGCAGCCAGGGCTGCCGCGGCTCTCTATACAACGCTCATCCCCGCGGTGGAAGCGGCAGGGACGGCAGTTGTTGTTGCGACGGGCGGTTTATCTCTCATCGCGGGGGAACTTGTTTATTTAGCTAAAATTATTTATGACACATTTGAATTGAGATCGAAGGCAGCTAAGGCGGAGCTTGCCTCGGACGCTAAGTCTATCGCAGACACCTACGCTGCGGAGATCGACCGGATCTCGAAGTTACCACCGGCGAAAGCAAAGGTCGAATGGGTTTGGGAGATGCAAGATCTCGACAAGCAGATCGCTGCGGTACAAGAGCGCATACACACTTTAAATGCGAAGGGCGTGACGAGCGGGAAGGATATAGATGAGCTCAAGACGAAACTAAAAGCGTTAATCGACGCATACGAAAACCTCAAGAAGCTGCCTGCCACAATCGCCGAGAACGAGAAGAAGGCGGCGAAGGCGCAATTAGAAAATCTTGACAACCTAATCACAACGGACACCGCGTACCGGCAGAAGCTCGATGAGATCAACGCCGCACTAAAAATCACGACGCTCTCGGAGCGTGAGCGGAACGAACTCCTGAAGCAGCGTGCGGACATCGAGGCGAAATTAGCGGGTCCGGAGAAGTACAAGCCATTCCAGGGCAAAGCTGAAGTAGCGCCTTTAACAATCACGACGCCGGATCTGTCGGCAAAACTCGAAGAGGCTGGAATGTCCATTGCGGACGAGGAGGCAAAAATCGCGTCCATCGAGGACGCCTACCGGAATGCGAAAACGGACAAAGAGCGTGCGGCGGCATACGAACAACTGCAGATCGAAAAGCAAAAGCTTGATGCGATCGAATCGATGCAGAGGCAGCACGACCAGGATTACGACAACTGGAGGCGGATAAAAGAGGAGGCGTGGAATGCAGCGGAACGGGCGGGAGCGGGCGCGACGGCGGGTTATTTTGTGAGAGCTTTTGATGAGGCGTGGACGAAAGCATTCGGGCAGGCACATTCGCTGCTGCAAAGATTTTTGCATGATGTTCTGTCCGCACTGGTACAAATCGCTGCGCAGGAAGCCGCTATGGCGGTGTTTGGATTTATTGCTAATCTAGCGACCGGAGGTGCGTACAGCGCAGGAGCGAACTTACTGTCGACGGTCTCACATCTCGGTTTACCTGCCCACGCTGAGGGCGGAATAACGACGAAACCCCACGTTGCGTTCGTTGGTGAAGTGCCGGAAGTGATAATGCCGCTGTCGAAACTGCCAGTATACATGCCTATGTTTGCCAACAGGGATGATTCCGCGATAATCGGACGGCTAGACAGACTCGAGAGGGCGATACTTGGACTGCCTGCGCCGGTTGTGGAGCTGCATAATCACGCCGAGTTTAATGAGGTCGCGTTCCGGACCAAAATAGTGGAATACAAACGAGGGGAGCAACGGCGTGTCGGCTAAGAGACAGATTGTCGCCTACAGTGTTGACAGCAATGCGCCCGAGCAAATAGATTTTACGTCCGAGCTCGCCGAGGTGGGTTGGGCGGAGTTGCAGGTCGAACGTGACCAATACGAGTTCTCTGGCGGCGACGCCAAATTTACCGTTAAGGATGATCATGGGCTTTACGGCTTGTTGAAGGATCGGCGGCAACTGAAGGTAGATGTTATCTTCGACGATAATCTAATTTACAGAGGGGTGGCGTACGCGGACCAGACCACGTGGGACCCGGCTGCTCAAAAGTATATGTTCAATTCATACCAACTGACGAAGCCGTTCCGAGACGCGGCAAAGAAGCAGCTCGTCAACGTCGGCGCGCTCAATTTACAAAGCGTCCTCGTTAATTCTGGACTTGTCTCGTCGGTTCTTGGCAACCTGAAGGACGCCCCACTTATCATCAAGCAGGATTTTACAAAGCAAGATGGCACGACGTTGAAGAATGGCAGCTTGACGGACTTTGCGAAAGAGTATAACTATTCGGTTTATGATTTTCTTCTCGACGCAATGAAATACAATTCGGGTGCGTACTGGATCGATAACGAAGGCGTCCTTCACGTTGGGCGTCGGTATGTCGTCAACACGTACACGTCGGGATTGGACGATCGCATCGTTGAATATAAAGAAACGTTGAGAGAGAGTAGCTTCGATTGGATTACAGTCTCGGTGAATGACGGCGGATCTTTCTACTCCGCGATCGCGCTCGGACGGCAGGGTGAGCTTTGGTATCGTATATACACAATTATCGCCACGTCTGGCGTGCGGCTGCGAGATTTTGGTGAGACACGATATGGCGCGGGGTGGATGCGGCAATTTGTCTGGAAGGACAGTAAGAGCCGTAACATCATGGCATCACTTCAGGGCAATATATTGAACGTCGACGCGCCGAGCGTATATCCGCAAGGCGGAGTACTCTTCTTCCCGATGCGTAGCACGAAGGAAGCGGTCGATAACCTGTCGCCGATTCTGGCAACCGCGACACAGAAGCGGGTGAAGCTCAGTGAGATCATCCAACTGAATCCGCTTGACGGCATCGTACTCCGCGGCACGAATAACGTCATAACCGGAGTACTTTACAACCTCGCCGAGGAGTCGACGACGGTGACGCTCGAGGATTTCAACACGACGCAATACCCGAACCCGTTTGGATGATCATGGGCCAGCCGAAAGTTACATATAACCTGATGGGACAGGGTTTCACGTTAAGCTTCGAGTCCTTACATTATTCGAGTCTCAAACAGGGTTGGAAGCCGGATATTGTCGAGTTCACGAATCCGTTTAATGGCAAAAAAACACGCAATCGGCGCGGGTGGTACTATCATGCAGAGATTTTTTACGAGGCGATAAAGGACACGGACTTCTTGTTACTTAGAGATTTATTCAACAAAAACACAACAAATACTGTCTTCTACCCGGACGACATTGAGGTTAGAAAGTTTCCGTGCGACGTACAAGTGGTCGGGTTGGACTTTGAGGACTTGTATCCCGATCACGAAAAAGGCGTAAGGATCACTTTCGATTCACTAGATCGTTATGATTCCGCGCTTGACTATCCGACCAATTATTGGGGATGCAGAACTTTACGTTTCCAGGACGATGTCACGTGGAGCGGGCATAAGGACGCACTGAACCTGGCGGACTCAAACGATCTCGCGTCCTTTAACACCCTTAACACAAACTTCGGAAACCATCTTGCGGCGGCGAATCCGCATGGAGCGACCTACTACACAAAAGCGGAAGTCGATTCGTTGATAGTTAGCAAGATTAAGTATGCCCCGATTGTCCTCGCGGCGAATCTGACCGGGGCGGGAGATTTCTTTAATAGTCAGGGCGGATTTATAACCTACACGATCACCGGTTGCGACAAGCCGATTCCGCGAGATGGGTCATTGGTCGCGCTCACAAGTCGTGTCGGCACGGTCTTGCAATCAGACGCCCTGAATATAAGTGTTAAAGCGGGAGACCGACTTGCGGCGTTCAGCATCTACGACACCGCGCTCAGAATATACATCCTCGTGAATAAAGTCCAGGCATACAAACAAACCGTTGCGGGCGCGACAGTACCCAACCTAGCTGTGCTTATGATCGATCTAAAACTGTGAGGTGTTTATGGCAATAATTATTCAAACCGTTAGCCCCGAAGACCTAATTGATCAGGGACGCACGAAATTCAACTCGAACGACACCGCTGTGGCGAACGCGGTAACCGCCACGCAAACCCAATTGGACACGCATAACCATAACTCTATTTACTATACAAAACCTGAGGTGGATGCCAAAGTCAATCCGTCCGACCAAGGACAAAAGAAATCTTATATTGAGTTTGGTGTCAACGCTTCAAACCAGACTCTCGTAGCTGGAGTCGTTGTTGACACCATCCCGCTCGGACGTGCGGGCAGCGTGACGGGATTAAGGGCGGCGCATAGTAGTGGCAGTAAATACAATGTTGATTACGGTTACGGCATAAAGACATTTCTCGCGGGCGATTACCTAACATTATCGTTTAACAATACGATACCCGGGGACGAAGTGACTCCGTTGCAGTGGGGTTTTATACTCTCACTTGTACGCGGAGGTGTTACGCAGTCGCAGGTCATTGTCGTGACCAAAGAGAGCGCGGGGCCGTTTGCGGTCTCCGTTGAGTTAGAGTTCTCATGATAGGTACGGAGCGCGAAGCAGATAAGTCGTATATCGTATTCCAAGGGAAGCGAATTCTATCCGTGGATGATAACGGCGCTATTGCACTCGACCCGTCGGTGCGGCTACCGCAACTACGACTGAAATCCACAATGATTGAGCCGACTTTTCTCAGCGACACGGTTATTGAAGGCAACCTTTGGATGGAGGGATCGGGAATCGCGCGCATCAAGAGGGTCGTGGCTAGCGAGACAACAACGCAGTTAATCGTCGAGACTGGGCATGGACTAAAGGGGAACGATCTTATCCGCGCACGCGCGTTCTATTACGACGCCGCTGCTAATCGTCTCACGCGGTACGATGTTACAGCTACAGTACAGAGTGTTGCAGCCAGTGGCGATTTAACGGTTACAAATGTCTCCTCAATTACCGATCTAGTTAAATATCAGAAAGGTATGGAGTTCGTGCGAATCGGGAACACCACTGATGTGACCCGCCAATCCGCGATACAGATGCGCACGGATACAACCTCGCCAAGGCTTACGGTGTACGGCGGGGTAAACTCTGTTGCAGCGCTCGATGATATTAGTAAGATGCGGGTCGTGTTCGGCGGCCTCGATGGTCTAACCGATCCCGACTTCGGCGCGCTGGCCGGGTTTGGTATGTATGCTCAAGACAACATCTACCTTAAGGGCGCACTAATCACCAAGGCGGGGTCGATAGTTGACGGCGGGTATCTTATTGATTCAACCGTCGTATCAAAAAAAATCACCGCCGCCTCGCGCGGGATGACGACGGATATATTTTTTTCTTCGGTAAATGACGCCACCGTTCAATGGACTGCCGGGCATATTAAGCTTGCAGGAACCACAGGGGCAGGCTATCCGATTTCAGCAGGACAAGTGGGTGGGTTGACAACCACAACAACCTACCTTTATTGTAATTTCGCGGGCGGCATTATGGCAACGACTGATCAGTCTGTCGCCACGTCGGAAGAGTCTGTGGTGCTCTGTCTCGTTAGATCGGCAATGACTGCCGGGGCTGGTGTTGTGATAATTCCAACGGCTGGCATCGCGGATATTGCAAGCACGAGCTGGATCCATGCCACATACGCATCGTTCGACTACGTAAACACAAGTTTTATTTATGTCGGCGGAGCGGCTGGCGACGTGAACAGTGGCGTGACGACCATTAATGGAGGAAAGATAACAACAGGCACGATTGCGTTGAGCCAGTTAAACTTTACACCGGTGCAAACGAGTGATGTGGTCGCAAAGATAAACGCAAGCGCGGAAGGCTTAACGATAGACGCCGCAAGGTTAAATCTCACAGGCGTCCTTGCGGTGGGTGGCGCGGCTGGTGACGTGAACAGTGGCGTGACGACGATTAACGGTGGAAAGATAACGGCGGGAACAATTACGTCTCTCGGCGCGGTTACGGCAGGAACGTTCAACCTTGGAAGTGGGAAGTTTAGTGTCGATGTAAATGGTTACTTGATGGCGACGGGGGTAAACATATCAGGGACAATTACCGATAGCACGCTGACTACCGGCAGCGGTTATCCCTATGAGGTTAACGTTGGGCATGGGACAATTACCTTCACCGAAATCGCCACTGGGGTCACGGGAACCGTTGCCTTCGGAAGTAACCTCGACCTATCGACAAGTAATGTGAACTACAAGGTGACAGTAGGCGGTAACGAAATTTGGCATGCTGGTAATGATCCGCTGGGTAAGGGTGGCACGATTAGTTTCACGGACGCCAATGCGGACAACTGGGCGATTACATTCTCTAAGGGGCGTTGTACGAGCGCAAAGAAAAACGGTACAGAGCAGTTAACATGAGGACGGAAAGATGAGCTTAAAGTTTGATAAATTTCGTTGGGCTTCACATAACTGGACACATGCAGACACAGCGCCGGGTGAGATGCTCCACGCTGTCTTTTTTGGGCTCTGGGCGTATTTTGGATTTCTCTCCATTGGAGGCGTCGGACTGATTCTGGCGATCGGCGGGGCGCTGCTGTGGGAAATAAAAGACGCCTTTTTGCCCTGGGAAGAGAACGGCTGGTGGGGAGGAGACGGGTTTTCTTTAGTTGACGTTGCGGCTGATCTTGCCGGGATTATGTTTTTTCTCGTCGTCCCCGCATGGATAATTTTTGTCCTGCCAATCGCGACGGTGGCTGTTGCGTACATATATTTACTGAGTAAAAGAGGAGCGCGCTTATGAACTGGAAGAAGTCGATGCCGCGACAGGTCAAGATGTCAGAGATTGACAGAATCACTTGCGAAAATCTCATCCTTAAACGGCAGCAACTCGAGCAGCAAATAACGCCGATACAGAGAGCTGTTTCTGCCCTGGTTGGTCGCTATGCGAGGGGACTACCCGTGCTTGAAGTGAATTTAGACACGGGCCTCATCCGACTGGGCCAGCCGGACAAAAAGGAAAGTAACAGCACTGCTGAAACGCCGAAAAACCTAGAATAGTATACTTCAAGACGCGTGACAAAATGGCAAAAGGCGCTGGGGCATAACGCCTTCTTGTTGCGATTCGATGTTCAAATAATTAGTGCTTTTTGCTCATTTAATTAGCGCGCGTACACTGGCCAATTCCTTCAGGATATGGCAATTTTCGGCCAAAAGCGATGGCGTTTTCTGGGAACTTGACAATCGACTTCCCGTGTTATATATTTCGACGCAATTACTGAAACAGTCGAATGGTCACAAGGTCGAAAAAATGACAGAACAACTTTCAACGGAAAAACAGGCGGTTATATTGAATGCCGCCAGGAAGCGGTTTGCCTATTACGGGTTCTCAAAAGTCACGATGGACGAAATAGCCGCCGATATTGGTATGGGCAAGGCTTCGCTTTATTACTATTTCCCGACGAAGGAAAGCCTTTTTCAGGAAGTCATCAAGCAGGAGTCCGACCAGTTTCTCGACGATATACAGTCGATGATAGACGAGAAAATCTCTCCCTGCGATATGCTCCGGAAGTATGCCGCGAAGCGGATTGAGCATTTTAGGAATCTTGCCAATTTGAGAGCGCTCCAGTTTCAACAGACCGCGGAATTGAGATTACCTTTTCTTGAACTCTTCAAGGACTTCCAGAAGCAAGAGGTAAGCCTCCTTCAGCAGATACTCTTGATTGGGAAGAATGCCGGCGAGTTTTCGATTTCGGATCCGCAGCAGTCCGCGGAAATCATGATCCAGATGCTTTACGGACCCCGTGCATGGTTCCTGCATAAACGCGGTAACAGCCTGGATGAAGAGACGTACGCGATACTCGAACAATCGTCGAAGGAAATTGTCGAAATAATTTTGAACGGAATCAGAAAAAGAAAATAAAGAGGAAATAAATTAATGGAGACCAAGGATAAAATTAACAAAGACCTCGGGCAGGCAGCCATTAAGACCGCAAGGTCCGCCGAGAACGGGGAATCGGATGAGGACATAGAGGACGTCCCCCTCTTCCGAAAGAAGCGGGTTATCGTTCCGATACTTGTGGTTCTGATAGGGATTGCGGTTGCCGGTTATTACTGGTATGTGAACATGCAGGATTTCGTGGCAACCGACGACGCTTATGTGGACGCGAACAGCGTTTCTATCAGCACGAAGATGCTGGGCAGGATAATTTATCTCGGCACGGACGAGGGAGACACGGTTAAAGCCGGCCAAGTTCTTGTCAGGCTCGACGACAGAGACCTTCGCGCCGAAGAAGCTTCTGCACAAGCCGGACTTCAGCTCGCGGAGCAGAGTGTGCCGCTCGCACAGGTCCAGGTTAACCGTGCAGAGGATGATTTCAACCGAGCAGAAATGCAATACAAAGGAGGCATCACCACGAAGGAGCAATACCAGCATGCACAGCAGGCCCTGCAGGCCGCCCGCGCTGAATTGACAATTGCTCAATCGAGAATCCCCACGGCTCGCGCTCAAGTCGGCGTTATCAAAGCGCAACTCCTGAACACGGTCGTGACATCTCCGATTGACGGAGTCGTCGCGAAGAGATGGGTGTTGACCGGCGACGTCGTACAGCCGGGTCAGCCGGTATTCACGATCTACGATATGAAAAATGTTTGGGTAACCGCGAACTTAGAAGAAACCAAGTTAGGCTACGTTCATTTAGGCGATCCTGTGGATATCAACGTAGACACGTACCCGGGTGTCAAATTCTTTGGAAGGGTGTTCGAGATGGGGGGGTACACTGCGTCCGAGTTCTCGCTCATCCCGCCGGACAACGCATCGGGCAATTTCACCAAGGTCACGCAGCGTGTGCCAATCAAGATTTCAATAGACGATCCTAAGATGCCCGGCGGATTGAAACCAGTCCTGCGTCCTGGCATGTCCGTGGAAGTCTCGGTCAGGGTGAAGTAGGGATAGGATAATGTCGCTAGCGTCCACGGGATCCTTCGGACTCGACACGGGCCGCGGCCATGCCTCGGTTCTTCATCAGAGCCATCGCATGTATAAATGGCTGGTGCTGGGGAACGTAATGATAGGGACATTCATGGCGGTGCTCGACTCGACAATAGTCAACGTCGGACTCCCGAAGATCATGGCGACGTTCGGAGTGACGATCGATAAGATCGAATGGGTCATGACCGCGTACTTACTTGTGCTGGCGGTGATGCTTCCGACCTCCGGCTGGGTGGCGGATCACTTTGGATACAAACGCACGTATGGTTTCGCGCTGTTTGTTTTCACTCTCGGGTCGTTTCTCTGCGGGATGGCGTGGAACGAAAACACGCTGATTGCATTCCGAATCATTCAGGGTGCCGGTGCAGGCTTCCTGATGCCCGTCGGCATGGCGATAGTCACGCGCGAATTTCCCCCTGAAAGGCGTGGAATCGCGCTAGGATTCTGGTCAATCGCCGCCGCTGCGTCGGTGTCCTTCGGACCGCTCATCGGTGGCTATCTGATCGACAACTTCTCCTGGCACACGATATTTTATGTCAATGTGCCCGTGGGAATAATCGGTATTTTCGCAACAATGGTTATCCAGCGTGAGTACAAGACCGAGCATACACGTGGTTTCGATTTCATAGGCTTCGCTTCGGTAACCGTCTTCCTGACATTTCTTCTGCTTGCACTGACGGATGGCAACTCATCATGGAACACCGGAGGTTGGACATCGACGTTTATTCTGACTTGCTTCGCCTTGTCTTTCGCAGCTCTTGTAATCTTCCTGGTCGCCGAATTTAACGCGAAGCATCCGCTGATTGAGCTGCGGCTGCTCAAAGACTTCAACTTCGGAATTACAAATATTGTCCTGTTTATCTTTGGACTCGGCATGTTTGGGAGCACGTTCCTCATGCCTCTCTATCTTCAGAACTCCTTGAACTACACGCCGTTCCAAGCGGGACTCGTGTTCCTCCCAACGGGGATTTTGCAGGGAGCCATGGCGCCCGTCGCCGGTTTTATGTCAGACAGGGTTGATGCGAGGATCCCGGCTGCCGCGGGAATAGTCGTCCTCGGAATAAGCATGTATCTCAACTATTTCCTCTCCCTTTTCTCGATGCACTCTCAGATAATGCTTCCCCTGTACCTGAGAGGGTTTGCCATGGGATTGATGTTTACCCCGCTGAGCACGCTTGCGCTTGCGAATATTCCCAGGCACAGGATGGCACAGGCGTCGGGGCTGTTCAACGTTATCAGGCAGGTAGGCGGAAGCTTCGGTGTGGCGCTATTCGGCACGCTGCTGACACGCAGGGTTATGTTTCACACCGCATCTTACGGCATTGCGGTCAATGAGCACTCTGCCGCATTCCAGAAGATACTGCATGGACTTGAACACTTCTCGCAGCATGCGGTTGGCGGCTCAACCGCACAATCTTCGCTCCGTGGCAGGGGCTTGATCATTGCCCACGTGATGAAACAGGCGTTCGTTTCCGCAGTTAACGATGATTTTCTTGTCGCCGGCGCGATTACGATAATATGTCTTGTGCCGATATTCTTCCTGCGCAGGAAAAGATCCCCCGCCGGAGTCAGAGCCGCGACGATGGAATGAAACACGCTCCGGTGGAAGATCCAGAGTTATTAAACAATCTTTTGTGAGACATTTTTCACATAGAAAGACACCTAATGAAGAGTAATGGAATTTCTCAAAATAGATCGAACGGCTCCGGGCTATCCGGCAGCATGGGCGTCCCGCATCACGAGCATCCCTCATACAAGTGGTGGGTCCTCGCGAACGTCATGATGGGAACGTTTATGGTGGTTCTCGATTCGACAATAGTGGATGTGTCGCTCGCGAAGGTTATGGCGACATTCGGCGTCGGAATCGACACGGTAAAATGGATTGCGACTGGTTACCTCCTGGCTTTCGCGATCTTTCTTCCGACGTCCGGCTGGATTGCCGATCATTTCGGTTTCAGGAAGACTTACAGCCTCGGACTGGCGCTCTTCACGGCAGGTTCGCTGCTCTGCTCGATTTCATGGAACATGACCGCATTGATCATATTCCGGGTCATCCAGGGTGCAGGCGGCGGCCTGTTGATGCCCGTCGGTATGGCTATAGTGGTCCGTGAGTTCCCTCCCGATAAACGGGGGATGGCTCTCGGTTTCTGGGCAATTGCTGCCGCGGCGTCCATATCTCTCGGCCCGACCTTGGGCGGGTATCTCATCGACAACTTCGCGTGGCATTCGATATTTGACATAAATGTGCCGGTTGGTATCCTCGGTGTCTTCGCAACCATGGTGATACAGCGTGAATACAAGATTCAATCCGGTCGGTCTTTCGATATTGTGGGTTTTCTCTCTGTGGTATTGTTTCTTGCACCTCTGCTCATCGCTCTTTCGGACGGCAACGCATCGTGGAACACGGGAGGCTGGACTTCGCCCTTTATCTTAAGCTGTTTCGCACTCTCCCTGATCGGGCTGGTCGTATTCCTTTCCGTTGAATTCAATGTCCGCGATCCTCTGATAGAATTGAGGCTGCTGAAGAATCTCAACTTCGGCATGTCAAATCTTGTCCTGTTTATATTTGGGATGGGAATGTTTGGAAGTACGTTTCTCCTTCCGCTTTACCTGCAGAACGGTCTGGGCTACACCGCTTTTCAGGCCGGCTCGCTGTTCCTGCCTCTTGGATTGATAATGGCGGTGATGGGTCCGATATCGGGTGTGCTTTCAGATAAGGTAAACCCCAAGATCATTGCTACGTTAGGTATCGCATTCCTGGCGCTGAGCCTCTTTGTTAATCATTACCTTTCTCTCTTTTCAATGACATCGGATATTATGGTTTCGCTTTACCTCCGCGGCTTCGGGATGGCATTTATATTTACGCCGCTCAACACTCTTTCGCTCTCCGACATCCCCCGGGAGCGTATGGCGCAAGCATCCGGGCTCTTTAATGTTATCAGGCAGATAGGCGGAAGCTTTGGCGTGGCAATAATGGGAACCCTCCTGACTGACCGGACCATCTTTCATACTACAGTGTACGGCCAGGCAGTCAGCAAGGCGTCGCCGGTTACACAAAGTGTTTTGCTTGGACTTCAAGGCTTTGCCCAGCAAGCGCTGGGAAGCACCGTTTCGCTTGCTTCCACGCGTGCAGACGCGCTCCTGGCATATAACATAAGCCAACAGGCTTTCGTCTCGGCTGTGGATGATGACTTTCTTGTCGCAGCCATGATAACGGTCCTGTGTGTCGTTCCCATCCTCTTCCTGCGGTACAAGAAGCCGGTAGGCGAGCGGGTCAAAGTCGTGGCGATGGATTAACTAGCACTCGGCGTTCAGCAGTCAGCGTTTGGCTGATAGCTGATCGCTGTAGGCCGACAGCTCTATTGGAGTATTTGAAGCACTGAAGAATGAATAACAATAATCACAGTTCAAATCATAATTCAAATGGGAACGGAAAGTCCCTGTCTTCTGCAATAGGAATTCCTCATCATCAGCATCCGTCATATAAATGGTGGGTGCTGGTTAATGTCATGTTCGGGACATTCATGGTCGTTCTCGATTCGAGCATAGTCGATGTTTCGATGCCTACCATAATGGCAACTTTCGGTGTCAGCGTGGATACCGCGAAATGGGTGGCGACGGCATATTTGCTGGCTCTCGCGGTAATGCTGCCGACCTCGGGGTGGATCGCCGACAGGTTCGGCTACAAAAAGACTTACGCCACCGCACTTACTCTTTTTACCGCAGGGTCTTTACTATGTTCACTGTCGTGGAGCATTACGGCACTCATAGCGTTTCGCGTGCTCCAGGGTATCGGCGGAGGACTCCTGATGCCCGTAGGCATGGCCATTGTTATGAGGGAATTCCCTCCGGAAAAGCGCGGCACTGCCATCGGGTTCTGGTCGGTCGCATCCGCCGCATCGGTCTCTCTCGGTCCGACGCTGGGCGGTTATCTCATCGATAATTTTGCCTGGCATTCGATATACGACATAAACGTACCGATCGGAATCGTGGCCATCTTCGCCACGCTGGTTATACAGCGCGAATACCAGTCGCAGAAGACACGTTCCTTTGACTTAGCGGGCTTCATCTCGATGGCACTGTTTCTCACTACTCTTCTTCTTGCATTATCAGATGGAGACGCGAACTGGAACACAGGCGGCTGGACATCGCCGTTCATTTTATCGTGCTTCGCGCTATCGCTCATCGGATTCGTGGCGTTCATCTCCGTGGAATTGAACACGCGTGAACCGCTAGTGGATCTAAGTTTGATGAAAAACTTCAACTTTGCCATGGCGAATCTTGTCCTGTTCATCTTCGGAATGGGAATGTTCGGCAGCACTTTCCTTCTGCCGTTGTATTTGCAGAACGGATTGGGATATAGCGCATTCCAGGCGGGATCACTTTTCTTGCCGCTGGGTTTCCTTCAGGGAACGATGGGACCGCTCGCGGGATACTTGTCCGACAAGCTAAATCCGAAGTATTTAGCCCTTTATGGCGTTGTCGTTTTGGCTTTGAGCCTCTTCAGCAACTATTTTCTGTCGCTCTTTTCCGAAACCCACTCGGTCATGATATCAATTTATCTGCGCGGACTGGGGATGGGGTTCATATTTACGCCGCTGAGTTCTCTGTCGCTCTCCAAAGTGCCGAAGGAGAAGATGGCGCGTGCGTCGGGATTGTACAATGTGCTGAGGCAGGTGGGCGGAAGTTTCGGAGTCGCGATAATGGGGACCCTGTTGACGGACCGCACCGCTTTCCACGAAACAGTCTATGGACAGGCAGTGAATAAATATTCACCGGCGGTGCGGAACGCCCTGATCGGGCTCAAGTCGTTTGCCCAGCAGGCAGTCGGAGGCAACTCCGCCGTGTCCACGGCGCGTGCGAATGCGCTTCTTGTTTACAATGTCAGCCAGCAGGCGTTCGTATCGGCGGTTGATGACGACTTCTTCATTGCTGCCGCAATAACGTTTCTCTGCGTCATACCTGTACTATTCCTCCGAAGCAGGAAGTCCCGCTTACGGGATGCCGCATCATTAAGAAATAATTATGATGAAAGAGCGGCAAAGAAGGAACACGGAGAGAAATTAATGGCGATGGAATGATTTCGCGGAATTATGGAAGATCGGAATGGTCAAACAGTGGTTTGATGGAAAAGTCAAGAAGTTAGAACAAATACAGATTGATATCTAACGTTTGGCTGACAGCTGACAGCTGACAGCCGAAAGCTTACAAAAAAATGGTGGAAATAATGAAATCTAGGTTCATTCTTTTTTTAACGGTTTTTCTTTTATCAAGCACGACTGCGGTCTTCTCGCAGACAAGCCTCCCGGATTCGCTGACGCTGGACGAAACAGTCAAAATGGTACTTGAGCGAAATCCTGCCATACAGCAGGCGGCTCACGCCATAGAGGCATCCCAGGCGGGAGTGCAGGTCAGCAAGAGCTCACTTTACCCGAATGCAGATGTGTCTCTGAACTATACGCTCCTCGGTCCGGTTGCCGCCTTCAGTTTCCCGGGATTCGGCTCGTTCAAACTTTTCCCTGCCAGCAATTTTGATGAACACGTAGCGGCAAGCGGGACCCTCTATGATTTCGGCAAGCGTCGGAAGAGCATCGATCTTGCCAAGACAGAAGTGCAGAGTTCAAAAGACGGGCTCGCTCTTGTAAAACAAGAACTGACTTACCGCACGATCCAGACTTTCTACGCGATTCTGTTTCTTGAAAAAGCCATTCAGGTTCAGAACGATGAAATAAAAACCCTTGACCAGCATCTTCTCATCACAAAGAAGAAAGTTGAGGCCGGAACCGCAACGGACTTCGATGTTCTGACGACTCAGGTAAGGGTCGCCACGGCGCAGGACCAGAAGATCAGTCTCGAAAACTCGCTTGAGAACACGAAGATAGCTCTGCGACGCCTCCTCGGCCTTCCGGCTGGTTCCCCGATAGATCTGTCGGGACAGTTCACAGAGACGCCGATGACATTTAATGTCGATTCGCTCGTCGATGTTGCACTGAAGAACCGGGTTGAGATGAAAGCTGCGAACGACCGGATTTTGACGGCTCGGGCGGCATACAATGTCGCATCTGCGATCTACAACCCTTCGCTTAACGTTGCCGTCGCCTACGGTTTCAAGAACGGTTACGAGCCGGACATCAACGCGTGGAGAGGCAACTATGCGGTTGCGGCTCAGGTGCAGATCCCTATATCCAATGTTGTCCCGTTCTTCGGCGGCTACAGGAAGGAGAATATGGAACAGGAAGCCTCTGCCAACATACGCCAAGCGCAGTCATACAGAAGTGAAGTTGCCCAGCAAGTGACCGCGGATGTTGAGAAAGGAATCTCGGACTTGCGCTCAAGCACGGACAAACTCCATTTGACCGAGGTCACGGTGCATCAGGCGGAAAGCGCTTTGAATCTCGCCAGGATTCGCTACGAAGCGGGGACAGTCACGAATTTGGATCTTCTGGATGCGGAAACCGCTCTTGCTCAGGCAAGGTTCGAGCGATTGCAGGCGCTTTACAATTATGTGAATGGAAGATACGAGCTTCAACAGGCTATCGGAGAAAAATCGTGGTGAAAAGTTCCAAGTTCCCAAACACAAGCTCCAAACAAATTCTAAACGTAAAATCTCAAATCTCAAGTCGGACCTCTGGCGTTTATCTTTTTGAGATTTGGGGCTTGTTTGGAGCTTGGAATTTGGAGCTTATCACATCGTGAAGATTCTCCAATCCTGTGGTTCGCGATCCTGGGGCGGCCTGGAAATGCAGGCGCTCCTGATTTCGCGGGAACTGAGGAAACGCGGTCATGACGTTAGTCTGCTTTGTGCACCGAGATCTGCCATTCTCAAAGAGGCCAATTCCGTCGGAGTACCCGCGTTCGGTCTGCTGGGTGACAACAGACAGGCGTTTGGGACGATCAAAGATCTGAGTAGGTTTCTCAGAAACTACAACTTCGACGTCGTGCACACACACCTCTCGCACGACCTCTGGTGGCTGGTTCCTGCGTTGAAGCTCTCGTCATCAAACGCGAAGCTCTTCCTGACTAAGCACATGGCAAGCGGTGTGAAGAAGACGGATCCGCTTCATCGATTCCTGTACGGAAGACTTCGGGGTACCTTCGCGATTTCAAACTACATCAAAGGCAGCGTATTAAACACCTGTCCGGTTCCGGAAAAGGACGTCCATGTCCTACCCCCGGGCATCTCGCTCGAGACATTCAACCCGGCTCTTTACAATAAAGCCGAAGTTCGCAATGAGCTCGGTATCCACCGAGACGCGATTTTGATAGGAATGACCGGCAGAATTACTCCCGGAAAAGGACATGAGGAATTTCTCAGAGCAGCGAAGAGGATCACGGAATCTTCGGATTTAAGTCTGTTCTTCGTGGTCATCGGAGGCGCGAGCTACGGCGAGGAATCGTTTCAGATGCAGATGGAAAAACTTGTCGATGAACTTGGTCTGACTAATGTGGTACAATTCACCGGATTCAGAAAGGACGTTCCGCGTCTTTTATCGGCGCTGGACATTTTGGCCTTTCCGTCGCACGAAGAGTCCTTCGGACTTGCGCTGACAGAAGCGATGGCTATGAGAGTTCCGGTTGTGGCAAGCGCGAGCGCGGGCGTTCTCGACATCGTTGTCGACCGGGAGACCGGTATCCTCTTCCCCCCGAAGGATTACAATGCCCTTGCAGACGGCATCATGAGCCTTGTGACGGACCCTGATCTCCGCGAAAGGTATGCCGTTGCAGGACGCGAGAGAGTGGAAAGATATTTCAGTATACAATCTCTCATGCAAAGCCTGGAGAAATATTACACACAGTGAGAGTTACAGGACAGAAAGTTGATGGGTAAGATGATTTTAGATGTAAGGAACCTGACAAAGAGGTTTGGCGACCTCACGGCGGTTGATTCAATTTCGTTCTCCGTAGAGTCCGGCGAGGTTTTCGGCGTCGTCGGACCGAACGGTGCCGGAAAGACCACGACGATTAAGATGCTGACGACGCTGTTGCCGCCCACTTCCGGCTCGGCTAACGTCGGCGGCGTCGACATAATTCGTCAGGCCCCGCGTGTCCGCCGCGCAATAGGATATGTCCCCCAGTTCCTTTCTGCCGATGGGAGCCTGAGCGGCTACGAAAATCTCCTTATTTTTGCGAAGCTGTACGACATACCGGCACAGGAACGCGAGGACCTGATCCGCGATCCGCTGCACTTCATGGGTCTTTCCGAATCCGCCGACAAACTTGTCAGGAGCTATTCGGGAGGGATGATAAGGCGATTAGAGATTGCTCAAGCGGTTCTGCATAGACCGCGTATCCTTTATCTGGATGAGCCGACCGTGGGACTCGATTGACCTACGAGGTAGATGCGCTCAGAAGCATGATGCTGGTCGGCGGCACAAGCGTCCACGGAATTCTTTTTGATTTTGTTGCGTTAATTATATCAATGATTGTGCTCGTCGTGATCGGCACCAAGCTCTATCCGACGGTAGCAAGGTGAGAAACAAGTCAAAAGGCAAAAGTAAAAAGTCAAAAAAGGATGGCAGGCTAA
The DNA here is from genome assembly GCA_023480735.1 of Bacteroidota bacterium. Classification (GTDB taxonomy): domain Bacteria; phylum Bacteroidota; class Ignavibacteria; order Kryptoniales; family JAKASW01; genus JAKASW01. Next base: position 98,523 of record JAMCXB010000011.1, read on the forward strand.
TGCCGCCTTGGGCGTATTTGAATTTTGAATTTCAATAGAGGAGGGATATGCATTATGCAAGTGGAAAGGATTACGTTGACCTTAAAGTCTCTGACGGTACCACCATGGCCGCTTATGTCACCCGGCCGACGGACCGCGGCAAACATCCCGGAATAATGGTGTTCCAGGAAGCCTTTGGAGTAAATTCGTACATTAGAGACGTGGCAGATAGATTCGCAAAGGAAGGCTTTACAGCAATTGCGCCGGAACTCTTTCATCGAACCGGTCCCGGCTTCGAAGGAAACTATTCGGACTTTCCTGGCGTCCAGCCTCATACGTCGAAGCTGACCGTCGAAGGGTTGGAAGCGGACGCAAGGGCGGCATACGATTGGTTTAAGAACGACCATAGGCCTGCTTATAATGAAAAGGCGTCGAAGCAGGCTTGGCCGATGACGCTAGAGTTTCTAAAATACCATCTCAAATAAATCATAAATTCTAAACACCAAACTCTAAATAAATCCTAATGTTTAAAGTCCAAATGTCATGATTGCAGGAACGCAACTACGTGGACTGTCGGGATGCCGTAGAGCGGCATTTAGGATTTAGAGTTTAAGGTTTCGAATTTCAATCAATATGGAGGTCAATCTATGAAACTTCTTCCCGTCATATTTTTCTTTGCCGTTATTGTCTCCGGCTGTGCTTCTTCTGTCGTAGTGAAGGAAAGTAACGTTCAACCATCGTCGGTCATTATGCTCCGGAAGGAACTGGCGTCGAGGTTTCACGATCCGGAGTTCTTCAATGCCTTTTGGGGAGTGAAAATTCAGTCTCTCAAGACCGGCGAGATTATTTACCGGCAAAATGAAAACAAGAGTTTTATGCCCGCATCAAACTTGAAACTGTACACGACTTCTGCCGCACTTACCAGGCTCACTCCGGAGTTTAGATATGTTACAAAGCTTGAGACCAATGGCACCACGGAAGCCGGAGTACTGAACGGAAACGTGTATTTGAAAGGGAGCGGCGATCCCACTATTTGCGGACGATATAACGGCGGCAATGTGATACTGACATTCCAGCAGTGGGCGGACAGTCTGAAGGCGGAAAGAATTCGCGAAATAAGGGGTGATATCGTGGGCGACAACAGCGCCTTTGACGGCAGCTCTTATGGCGCGGGATGGTCGGCCGACTACGAGACTGACTGGTACGCCGCCCAGATGGGCGGAATAGTCTTCAACGATAATTGTGTCGATATGACTGTTACGGCGGGAGATTCGGTCGGCGCCCCGGCAAAGATTTCGTGGAACCCGAATACGAAATACATCAGCGTCGTTAATGAGACGGTCACTACTCCGCCCGATTCGAATCCGCCGGGCTACTATATCTCCTTTCACAGGGAGAGGGGGACAAACATCGTTCATGTGAGCGGTGACTTTCCGATTAACAAACCGGCGTGGCATGAATCTATTGCAGTCGACAATCCCGCACTCTACGCGGCGACCGTCCTGAAGGAAGTCTTCGAGCAGGAAGGAATTAAGGTCGATGGCGGAGCGGAAGACATTCGCGACGCAAAAGTAAAACCGAACTATGCGTCGGCAACGACTCTCGCAACTTATATATCCCCTCAGCTTTCGGTTATCGTGAAGACGATCAATAAGCGGAGTCAGAACCTCTACGCAGAACAGCTTTTTAGGACAATGGGTATGGTGTTCTATGGACACGGAAATATGAGGACCGGACATTATGTCGCGTATCCTCTCTATACGAGCTGGGGAATCGACACCACGCGTATCCAGATGCATGATGGGTGCGGGTTATCTCCCGACGACATGGTTTCGCCCACTACCACCGTGTCTGTATTGACGGCTATGTACCACAGCAAATACTTCCAGCCTTTCTATGAATCGCTTCCTATTGCAGGAGTGGATGGCTCCCTCAGGTACCGCATGAAAGGAACTGCCGCGGAGAATAATGTCCATGCAAAGACCGGGACTATCGAGCACGTCTCGAGCCTATCCGGTTATGTCACCGATAAGGACGGGGAGGTCTTTGTATTCTCGATGATGGTTAACCATTACACCGTTCCAACATCCCTGGCGGAAAAAGTGGAAGACGGAGTCTGCGAGAGACTTGCGAGTTTTTTCATGAAGGAGGCCGATACGAGTAAGTGACTACAAAAAGTCAAAAGTAAAAAGTCGAAAAGGGAAATCCACCCGGTTAAAATGCTGCATAGATTGCTTTTGAATTATTGAAAAAAACATAAAGACTGAAATCAAAACATGAGCAAACTATTATCACCACTGAAAATCAGGGAATTACAGTTCAGAAACAGAATTTTCGTTTCACCCATGTGCCAGTACTCTGCTAAGGATGGAGTACCGAACGACTGGCACCTGGTCCATCTTGGAAGCAGAGCCGTCGGCGGAGCCGGGCTCGTCCTGACGGAAGCGACGGCCGTTTCGCCCGAAGGAAGGATCTCACCTGCGGATTTAGGGATCTGGAATGATGAGCAGGAGAACGCATTCGGACGGATTACAGATTTCATCAAGTCCCAGGGGTCTGTACCGGGTATTCAACTCGCTCATGCGGGAAGAAAAGCATCGACGAAAGTGCCATGGATAGGCGAAGGAACGGTACCCGAATCGGAAGGCGGGTGGAAGGTTATCGGCCCGAGTCCTGTGAAATTCTCGGACAATTATCCTCAACCGAAGGAAATGACCGCTGCCGACGTGAAAGTTGTTGTCCGGCAATGGGCCGAAGCGGCGAGGAGAAGCTTGGATGCAGGGTTCCAGGTCGCCGAGATCCACATGGCTCACGGCTATCTGCTGCACCAGTTCCTGTCGCCGCTTTCCAACAAAAGGACTGATGAGTACGGCGGGGAACTCAGGAATAGGATGAGATTTCCGCTGGAGGTCGCGAAGGCGGTCAGGAGTGAATGGCCGGAGAATCTTCCGGTATTCGTCCGCATTTCGGTCACCGACTGGGTCGAAGGAGGCTGGGACCTGTCTCAGTCAGTCGAGCTTGCAAAGGAGCTGAAGAAGATCGGCATCGATTTGATAGACAGCTCGACAGGCGGACTGGTCCCAGGCGCGAAAATTCCAATTGCGCCAGGGTACCAGGTCAACTTCGCAGAGGAGATCAGGAAACAGGCAGGAATCATGACCGGCGCGATCGGGTTGATTACCGATGCCGCGCAGGCAGAAAACATTCTCGTAACCGGGCAGGCCGACGTCGTCTTCATGGCCCGCGAGCTTCTGCGCGATCCGTACTTCCCTCTTCACGCCGCGAAGAGCCTCGGCGACGATCCGCAATACCCGAACCAGTATTTGAGAGCAAAACCAAAATGAAAGCTCCAATTTCCAATCACCAAGTTACAAATAAGCTCCAACAACCAAGAACATAAAAAACAAAGGCTGTGTTTAGTCTCTTTACTACTTGGAAGTTGGTGTTTGGAGCTTGGAGCTTAAATAAGAAAGGAGATGCAAGTAATGGAAACAAGATTTCTCGGCAACACAGGCGTAAGAGTGTCTCCGATAAACAGAATCTCGAAAGATTTGTCACGCTCCAGGCTTTGTATTTTCTTATCGCGCGCGACCTGGAAAACGAGCTGGTACCCCTTTCGCACGATCAGAAGCTCGGAATTCTTCCGTGGAGCCCGCTCGGCGGCGGTTTTCTCACGGGGAAGTACAGGCGAGGGAAGGCGCCCGCAGAACCGACCCGACCAACCAGTTCCTTCAATACGACGAAGAGAAAGGTTTCGATATCGTCGATGAGCTGGAGAAGATCGCCGGGAATCACAGGGAGCCGGGAGTCACTTCCGTTATAATCGGCGCAAAGACGAAGGAGCAGCTCGCCGACAATCTGAAGACGACAGATTGGGAGATAGTACCGGAAGAGGTGAAACGGCTCGACGATTTGAGCAAACCACCGAGAGCTTATCCGTACTGGATGCTTGAAAGATTGTACCAGGACAGGTAGAAGCCAAATTCTAAATCCGAAGTACTAAATTCTAAGTAATTTTCAAAATTGTAGGTTCAAAACTAAAAAGACTAGTCTGGTCAAGTTTACTCAATCTAAAAAGAGATGCGAAAGAAACATTCTAGCCTCCTCATAATCCCCTCCTTGACAAGGAAGGGAAATAGGGGTGGTTTATTCTTGGATTGTTAAGGAAATGAAACTCGAAAAGAAAGTTGCAATCGTTACTGGCGCAGGTCGCGGCATCGGAAGAGCGATCGCCGAAGCTTTCGCAAATGAAGGGGCGAAGGTGATCGTCACTGCTGCGAAACAGAAAAACGAGATCGAAGAAGTCGCATCCAAGATTGCCGGCACGGCAGTCCCAGCCGACGTTGCGAACAAAGATGATGTGCAAAGGCTGGTCGATGTAGTTATGTCGAAGTTTGGCAGGATCGACATTCTGGTGAACAACGCCGGGCGCGGTATGAAATTCGTCAACGGAGATTTCATGACGGAGCCGAAGCCGTTCTGGGAGGCCGACCCCGACGTCTGGCGGATGGTAATAAACACAAACGTCAATGGCGTCTTTCTGATGACACGTGCAGTCGTAACGCGTATGCTTGAGCGGCACTCGGGGAGGATTATAAACATATCTATGAATTACGAGACAATGAAGCGGAAAGGATTCACCCCATACGGTCCGTCAAAAGCCGCGCTCGAGTCGATGAGCAGTATCTGGGCCCAGGAGCTGGAGGGAACCGGAGTGACTTTGAATGTGCTTCTTCCCGGAGGCGCAACTGCGACCGGCATGATCCCGGATTCATTTCCGGCATCTCAGCGAAGTAAGCTCATCGATCCCGCTGTGATGGGTCCGCCTGCCGTCTATCTCGCTTCCGAGGAAGCGAAGGGAGTGAATGGGCAGAGGATAATTGCCATTGAATGGAACAAGAACTCGTAACGAATTTAAAGGAGATATTTAGATGGAACAAAGACAACTTGGAAAATCAGGATTGAAAGTCTCCGCGCTCGGTCTCGGATGCATGGGCATGTCCGAATTCTACGGCCAAAGAAACGACGAGGAATCGATAGAGACGATTCACCGGGCGATAGATCTCGGCATCACATTCTTTGATACGGCCGATATGTATGGACCGTTTGTAAATGAAGAGCTTGTCGGCAAAGCGCTGAAGCCGTACCGCAGCAAAGTCGCTATCGCGACTAAATTCGGAAACGTGCGCGGCCCCAACGGCGAGCGGCTCGGCATAAGTGGAAAACCGGATTATGTCCGCAAGGCCTGCGAGTCCAGCCTGAAGAGGCTCGGCGTCGAGACCATCGACCTCTATTACCAGCACCGCGTCGATCCAAACACGCCGATAGAAGACACGATCGGTACGATGGCGAAGCTTGTCGAGGAAGGGAAAGTGAGATTCCTCGGCATGTCTGAAGCGTCGGCGGCAACGCTGCACAGGGCGAACAAAGTGCATCAGATCAGCGCGCTTCAGACGGAGTTTTCACTCTGGACGCGCGACGTGGAAGACGAAATCCTGCCCACGTGCCGCGAGCTCGGTATCGGATTTGTCCCGTACAGTCCGCTCGGAAGAGGCTTTCTCACCGGCTCAATCAAGAAATTGGATGTCCTGGATCAGACCGACTTCAGGCGCAACAACCCGCGCTTCCAGGGCGAAAACATGGACAAAAATCTTCAGCTGGTCTCGGAAATCGAGAAGATTGCGGCTGAAAAGAAATGTACGCCTGCGCAGCTCGCGCTCGCATGGGTTCTCGCTCAGGGAAAAGATGTTGTTCCTATTCCCGGCACGAAGCGAATCAAGTATCTCGAGGAGAATGTCGCTGCGGCGAACGTCAAGTTGACGCCGGAAGATCTCAAGAGAATCGACAAGGTTGCGCCTCCTGGAGTGGCCGCAGGTCTGCGGTATCCTGAAGCCGGGATGAAGGCGGTAAATATCTAATCTCAAAGTCAAAGGTCAATAGTAAAAAGTCAAAAGTAGAACTCGGAAGTCAAAAGAGATCCAAGGAGGCTTTTACTTTTGAACTGTAGTTTTGACTTTTGATCTTTTCCCGAACAGGAAGTTCGGGATGCCGATCATCACACGACGTGATTATTGATCGGCAGATTTTTGAATTTCTTAAGATTAAAGAACAATCTCTCAGGAGAAAGAAAATGGAATTTCGTGAATTAGGCAAAAATGGATTGAGAGTCTCTGCCCTCGGACTCGGCTGTATGGGAATGTCACAGTCGTATGGTCAGGGAAATGACGAGGAATCGATCACTACGATCCACAAGGCGATCGAACTCGGAATCACGCTGTTCGACACTGCCGACGTATACGGCGCGGGCGCGAACGAGATCCTCGTCGGCAAAGCTTTGAAACCGCACCGCAACAAAGTCATAATAGCAACAAAGTTCGGCAATGTCAGGACAAAAGACGGGAAGTCGCTCGGAGTCAGCGGAAAGCCGGAATATGTCAAGCAGGCCTGCGAGGCGAGTCTCAAACGGCTCGGTATCGAGACGATCGACCTTTATTACCAGCACCGCGTCGATCCGGCATGTCGGCAGAATTTCCTTTTCGACGTCGCGCGTCCACAAATTAACCGCCCTTCAGAGCGAGTATTCGTTGTGGACGCGCGACGTCGAAAAGGAAATTCTGCCGACATGCCGCGAGCTCGGAATCGGTTTAGTGCCGTTCAGTCCGCTCGGGCGCGGTTTTTTGACCGGCCAGATTAAAGACAATGCCACTTTCGGCGACAAAGATTTCAGGAAAGACAACCCGAGGTTCATGGGTGAAAATTTCAGGAAGAACCTGGAATTCGTAAAGAGGATAGAAGGTATCGCGGCAGCCAGGAAATGCACGGCGGCTCAGATTGCGCTGGCGTGGGTGGTCGCGCAGGGGAAAGACATCGTCCCGATCCCCGGCACGAAACGGAGAAAATATCTAGAAGAAAACATCGCCGCTCTCGATGTGAAATTGTCGAAGGACGACCTTGCTCGGATAAACGAGATCGCAGCACCCGGCGCTGCTGCAGGCGCGAGGTACAACGACGAAATGATGAAAGCGGTCGACAGATAAGCGCGTCGCGTCCGGAAGCGCGCGGATCTGACGGAGTGCGAGTCTACGATTCGGGTCTGAGCGGCTTCAGAAGAGACGCCAGAACGGATATCGCGAGAATCGCGGCCACGACTCCGAGGGCGATAGCCACCGGCATCTCGTAGATATCTGCGAGGAGCATCTTTGCCCCTATGAACGCCAGGATAACGGAGAGTCCGTAGTGAAGGAGCCTGAAAATCTTCATCGTCCCTGCGAGCGCAAAGTATAGCGCCCTTAGTCCAAGTATAGCGAATACGTTAGATGTATATACGATGAACGGGTCCCGTGTGATCGCGATTATCGCCGGGATGGAGTCGACGGCGAAAACTATGTCGGTCGTCTCAATGAATAGCAGGACGATGAAAAGCGGAGTCGCCAGCCTCCGTGCGTTGTCTCTCACGAAGAATCGATCGTCCCTGTAATTTTCAGTGACCGGGACGAATCTGCGGAAAACCCGAAGAACCGGATTTTTCTCGGGGTGAATTTCGGTCTCGCGATGAAATGCCATCCGGATCCCGGTATAAATCAGGAATGCGCCGAACAGATAAATCACCCAGTGGAACTTCTGGATAAGCGCTATGCCTGCGAATATGAAGATGGCACGCATCACGAGCGCCCCGAGTATTCCCCAGAAGAGGACTTTATGCTGGTAGCGCGGGTCCACCCGGAAGAAAGAGAAAATGAGTATGAACACGAAGATGTTGTCCACGCTGAGCGATTTCTCGATCACATAGCCGGTCAGGAAACTGACCCCGTCGACCGGTCCGCGCCAGACATAAATTCCCAATGCGAAGAGCAAGGCAAGCACGATCCAGAAGGCCGTCC
>JAMCXB010000071.1 GCA_023480735.1 Bacteroidota bacterium
CATCCTCTATTACTCCGGTGACGGTCAGCTCCCTCTTCTGAAATCCATTGTCGACGGTTATGATTTTTCCTATCGGATCTTCCAACCCGAAGTACTTCTCAGCAACGGAGTGGGTTATCACCACAGAATTCAAGTTCGAGAGGGCACTTCTGCTGTTGCCTTCGAGAAACTTGAAGGTGAAGACTCTAAAGAAAGTCGAATCAGCGAGAAGGAACTTATCTTCGTAAAACCGCTTTGCCCCACAGGACACGAGTGGTGCCGGGTAGTCCTTCTCAATTCTCACTGCAGACTCAATCTGTGGGAACTCTTCTTTAAGAGCCGGAGCCAGCAACTCGGGAGTGACGGCCGCCTGTTGACTTCCACCAGCGGTCAGTCCTTTGAAAACGACCCGGTAAATCCTGTCGGCCTTCTCGTTGAAATTATCAAAGCTCAACTGGAATCGCACGAACTGCATGATAAGAATGAACACAGCCATGCCGACGGCAAGTCCGGCGATGTTGATGACGGAATACAGCTTGAAACGCCTGATGTTTCGGAAGGCGATCTTCAGGTAGTTCTTTAGCATGTTCTAACTCCAAATATTTTTAGGAGACAGGAGAAAGGAGGCAGGATATAGGAAAAAGGAGAACGCAGCACGCAGAACAGAGCACGGACTCCGTGTTCCCTGCTCCATGTTCCTGTCACCGATTCTCCATTTTCCCGTTCTCCGCCTGCGGACCGAAGCCCTTCGGCGGACGTGGGTCCGTTTCACCCTTTCTCCTTTGTCCTTTCTCCTGTCTCTTCTTTCCTCAAATTGGTTGACTTCCCATCCATTCACCACTAAATTATCCTTGAAGGAAAAAGAGATGGAAGCAAAGAAAATGGGCATGTTCAAGGTTCGAGCAAGAGTCGCGAATCCCACCGACCCGAAGCGGTACTTTGAAGAAGACTTCTGGGTGGATACAGGATCTTTCCACAGCTTTGTTCCGGAAGAACGTTTACAAACGATCGGAATTGAGCCAAAATTGTCGAGAGAGGTTACTCTGGCGGATGGACGGAGAGATCGCCGGCTGGAAGGCGAAGCCCTGTTTACTATATCTGAGTTAAAAGAAACGCACACTTGTTCGGTGATTTTTGGACCGAGAGATTCGTTGTATCTTCTTGGGGCGACGACGCTTGAAAACTTTGTTGTCGAACCGGATCCAGTGAGGAAGAAACTGAAGCCGTCTGCGGCGATTATCGGTGGATTTACGATCTCTCCGCTATGAGCGATCGCTCCCAGGCACATGGCGCGCAGGTTGTGGACCACCCCTCTCTTTCTCTTCATTTCACGTTCCGATCCATCTTCTATTCTCCCATTCTCCGGCTCGCCGATCCTCCTGCTCTTCACCTCTTCAAGGCAGCTACTCGTATCTTAGAGACTCCACCGGGTTTGCCGAGGCAGCTCTGATAGCCTCGATGCCGACAGTCAGCACAGCCACTACAAGAGTGAAAAGTCCCGCCGCGACAAATAGCCACAGATTCATTGTAATGTGATATGCAAACCCCTGCAGCCATCGGTTCATGGCATAGTATGCGAGCGGCCACGCGAAAACGTTCGCAAGCAGAATCCATTTAGTAAGGTCTTTAGTCAACATAACCATTATCTCGCGAACGGAGGCTCCGAGTACTTTCCGTATTCCGATCTCCTTGATACGTCGCTCAGCAGTGGACAATGTAACCGCAAATAGGCCGATGCAGGCTACGGCAATTGCAGTCAATGAGAAAAGCCCCATCACAGCCTTGAACTGGTTGTCCGCGGCATATTTCGCTGCGAACTCACTGCTCACGAACTGATAGTCAAACGGGAACTCCGGATTCACCTTAGTCCACACACTCTTGATGCCGGCGAGTGTGTTTGATAGATCTCTCGCGTGTATCCTGATTATAATATCATCGAACCAAACCGGTTCGACGAACATAACTATCGGCCCTATCTTGTTATGTAAAGACGTAAAATGGAAGTCCTTGACGACACCGACAATCGGACCGTACTTAAGATCCAGGCCGGAAAGATGAATACCTATTCGTTTGCCTATTGCCTCCTCCGGTGTTTTCCAACCGAGAACACGAAGCCCCGTTTGGTTAATGATATAAAACCAGTTCTTATTCCTGAAATAGGATTCCCACTTCTTTTCTGAGTTGAAGTCAGAAACAGACTGTCCGGCTGAAACATATTTTGTGAACGAATTCCCCGCCAGCAGTTTCATTTTCATAACCTTGATGAAATCCCTATCAACAGGAAGCACGTGAAAGAACGGTGCGTTCCGACTTTGCCAGCCACCTCCGGTGTAGACCTGGCAATTGTCGACCAATTTGTTCGACGGTGAGTGCACTGCTGCTGTTACTCCCATCACTCCTGACTGATTCCTCAGTTCGCTCTTAAGCACAGCGTATCTCAGTTTCGCTTGGAAAGGGATGTTACGGATCGTTACTAGCTGTTCCGCATCGTATCCCAATTTGGCGACGGCGACATATCTCATCTGCTGGTATACTATTATGACTGAAGAAATGAGAACGATCGCCGAGCAAAACTGGACAACAACCAAACCACTGCGTGAGAGGATCCCGCGCATCCTATGATTTCGGGAAGGAGCAGCATGCGTTCCCGCGCCCATAATAGTGGCAGGCGACATTTTCCCAAGTATAAAAGCCGGATACGCTCCTGAGACTGCGCAAAGCGCGACGATTTCCGCAATGAACGCCAGGAAAAGGTAGAGTTCCCACAACCCGGTGATGCCGATTCTCACATTCACGTATACTTGCAAGGCAGCAAGGAAAGGCTCATATAACAGAAGAGCCAGAATCAACGATGCAAGAACGTACACAGTAGATTCCGATATATTCTGTTTGAATATCTCGGCTGATCCCGCTCCAAGCACCTTCCTCACTCCAAGTTCTTTTAACGACGCCGTCTTTCTGGCTATCGCAAGGTTAATATAGTTGATAGACGAAATGGTAATAATCAGCAGGGCAAGGATGAGCATCGCATCTACTTCTGTAATGTTACCGTTTACCTCTATTTCTCTTTCGAGATGTGAGTGAAGGTGTATGCTCGTCAGAGGCTCCATGCCCAGAGAGAACTTCGAAGCCTGTTCGGGAGGAAGATGGGCAGCGACAAATGCATGGAGCCTTGATTTAAGTTCCTTGGAATTGACCCCTCTTTTGAGCAGGATGTAGTAGTAACCCCTCCCATCTGAACTCCATATACGAGGCCACCTTGCCACAAACTCCGGATGAAAATGCGAGTTGGCTGGTACGTTCTGCATCACGCCTGTAATGTGGTATTTGAGGGTAAGCGAATCACTGATCGGGATCGTCAGGAGCTTGCCGATAGGGTTGGTATTTCCGAAATATTTTTGCGCGATTCTTTGTGTCAGTACGATTGACATTGGGGATCTGAGTGCTTCGCCTCGTTTACCGCGAATGAACTTAAACCTGAAGACATCAAAAAATGTGGAATCGGAAATGAAGAAGTTATTCGGCCGAAACGTCCTGTGGTTAGCCGTTGCCGCCGCGATAGATGGATCGTAGAATTTCACAATCTGGGCTATTTCAGGATACGCTTCCTTGATATCGTGGACCCAACTGAAGTAGACACAGGCTATCTTTTCGTGGGCGAAGTTACCCAGTCCTTTGTAATCGCTCGTCAGCCTGTATATGCGATTGGAGTCGGGGAGATACCGGTCATAGCTCAATTGGTCGAAAACATAAGTGAGTAGCAGAAAACTGGATAGGATGCCGAGTGCGAGTCCTGCGATCGTTGTCGCCGAAAGCAATTTTCGCTTGGACATGTTTCTAAATGCAGATTTCAGATGGTTCTTAAGCATCTTCAGCCTTTCGATTTTTCATACCTTGTCGCGGAATGGAACACGGAGAGGGACGAGCTTACAAAGTGGCATCGAGAACAAGGGCCTCAGGGTACAAACGCGGGCACGTTCACAGCCTCTTCCCTTTCCCACCAGTAAGCTTTCTTCCGGCAAGTTGATTCCTCGCCCTGGCGCGGTTAAATTCGAGTAGGAGAGTAAAGGAATGAGAGGAAAGAAAATGGGCATGTCCAAGGTCAAGGCGAGAGTCGCCAATCCGAAAGACCCGAATCGATTCTTTGAGGAAGAGTTCTGGATCGATACCGGGTCGCTGTACACGTTCATTCCCGAAAACTGCTTACAAGAAATAGGGATTGACCCCGACAACACCCGGGAATTTGTTCTGGCGGACGGTCGTCGTGATCGGAGGCTAATAGGCGAAGCAGCGATAACTATACCCGAGTTGAAGGAGACTTCGACCAACAAGGTCATCTTCGGTCCAAAAGATTCTCTGTATCTTCTTGGAGCGGTCACATTGGAGAGCTTTGGAGTTGAAGTTGATCCCGCCACCAAGGAGCTTAAGCCAATCATAGCCATCATCGGGACACACTTCGACAGTCGGTAGAGACTGAAAGCGGACCTAACGCTACTAAGGTCACAAAATAGGATAAGGTATTCTGTCAGCATAGTTCTCGTTTTCCAGCATTTTCCTTCTTCCATTTCATCGCCTCTCCCATTCTCCGATTCGCCCTTCCTGCTGCTTATTCATACCTTAGGCTCTCCACCGGATTTGCCGTCGCGGCTTTGATAGCGTGTGCACCCACTGTTATGAGCGCCACCACCAAAGCAATTGCGCCGGCCATGATGAATATCCAAATGCCAATGGCAGTTCTGTATGCGAACCCCTGAAGCCACCTCGTCATAAAGAAGTATGCCAACGGCCAGGCAATCATATTTGCCACCAGAACGAGTTTCACAAATTCTTTTGACATCAGTTTGATTATGCCGGTTACGGATGCGCCTAAAACTTTCCTTATTCCAATCTCTTTTGTGCGTTCTTCTACGCTGAATGAGGCGAGTCCAAACAATCCGAGGCAAGCAATGAAAATGGCTAAACCTGCGAACCCGTTTACGACGCCACCGAACCGACCATCATTGACATACAGTTTCGCGAGATCGGCATCCAGGAACGAATAGTCAAAAGGATATGCAGGATAAAGTTCTTGCCATTTTTCGCTCAAGAAATTCAGAGTCGCTTTATAATTCCGAGGGGCGATCCTGCAAATCAAAAACTGGTATTGATTTTGCCTGCCATCGAGAATTACCAAAGGGTCAATCTTATCCCGCAAGGACTGGTAATTAAAGTCTCTGACAACACCCACTATCTTGACTTTGCCCAGTCCCATATGCGTCAGCAGTTCCCGACCGACGGGTTTATTAAGTCCCAATTCACGTTGTGCACTTTCATTAATGATAACTGCATTCCGAGTATGCGCCTCAGAAAAAGGCACACCAGCCTTCATGTGTAAACCAAGGACGTTTATGTATTCGGAATCAACCGGTACCCAGTTCATAACCATTACCTTCGAGTCTTTACCCGTGGTTAGGAAACCAGTCTTCATGAAGATACCCCCTGGGTAGCCATAAGAAGCTGTCGTCGAAATCACGTTTGGATTCCTGGTTATTTCATTGCGATAAGCATCAAACCTGCTCATCTCGTCAGCTTGCCACAGGGGCCGACACAAACTGATGACAACCAGGTTGTTTTTATCAAATCCAAGGTTCGATTTCTGGATGTAGCTCATTTGATTTTCTACCACTATCGCGCAAACAATCAACGCAATCGAGACTGTAAACTGAAAAACCACAAGAAACTTGCGGACAGCGTCCCCAAGATTCACGGACTTTGCTGTTCTCTTAAATATCGATAACGGCTCCATGGATGAAAGAAATACAGCAGGATAAATACCAGCCAGGAGCCCCGTGACTACAGTCGCAGCCACGAAACCCATCGCAATAACACCACCGTTTAACCCATGCAGACTAAGCCCGACACCGGTGAGACCTTTCGCATACGGTGCTAGAAGTTCAACTAAAACAAGGCCGAGCACCGTGGCCAATAGGGTTGTAATCAGAGACTCCCCGAGAAATTGCGATATCAATTGAGTCCGCTCTGCCCCTAGTACTTTTCTGACACTTATTTCCTTTGAACGCTTGACATACTTAGCGGTAGAAAGATTCATGAAGTTTATACATGCCAGAAATAGGAGAAACAGCGCAATTGCAGAAAGGATGTAGAGCGTTTGGATATTCACGCCGGAAGGGAAATCAAAGTCCAGACGTGACAACAGATGTATATCTTTCAAAGGCTGGAGTATGATGGATACGTTCATCCCATCAAGTTCAGAATTTCCCTTTAGGTGTTGTTCGGCAAATGACATTAACTTTGCTGTGAGATTTCCTACGGATTGATCATGAGACAACAAAATAAATGTGTAGAAATCCATTGAACCCCACTTGCCGATTGTAAAATCTTGCGCCCACCAATTAGTATAGAGAGTACTAAACGAACCTAGAAACTGAAACTGCAGGCTCGAATTTGATGGAGGGTCAGCTGCAACCCCTGTAACAGTGAAGTTAAGAGTCGTGTCTCCCTGCTCCAGCTGTACCATCTGTCCAACCGGATCTCGATTGCCAAAGTATTCCAAGGCCGCGGACTTTGTAATGACAATTGAATAAGGAACTGACAAGGCTGACGATGAATTCCCTTCGAGCAGTTTGTAACTGAAGACTGAAAAGAAGCTGGAATCTACAAACATGAACCGCCGTGTGTAAAAGGACCTGTCTTGAAACCTGACCAGCTGCCTGGCAACCATCCCCAAGTCAAATATTCTCATGTAGTTTTCAACACCGGGAACATCCTCTATCAACGCGGGGCCAAGCTTATCGGAGGAAACGGCAGCCTTGATGGTCCTACCGGAGAAACTGATCTCGCTTGCAGTCCGGTAGATGCGTTTATAGTTCATGTTGAATCTGTCGAAACTGAATTCGTACTGAACGTACAATAGTATCACAATGCAGCTCGCCATGCCGATCGCGAGTCCGACAATGTTGATGAAAGAATAGACTTTGTTGCGACGAATGTTTCGGAAAGCGATTTTAAGGTAATTTTGTAGCATGAGTTAACTCCGCATAATTTTAGGAGACAGGAGAAAGGAGGCCGGAGACAGGAACATGGAGAACGCAGCACGGAGAACGGAATCCGTGTTCCCTGTTCCTTGTTCCGTTCAACCCTATTTGAGATTGAATCTCGAGTATATCTCTCATAACTTACTTCAGATGAATTTGGAGTTGAATTAATGCAAGTCAATGGCAAGTCCCGGTTGCGTCGGAAAAATGAAGAGATTCGTATCCCAAGGCAGGAATGGGAGAGTTTAAAGAAGAACCCGGCCTTTGGGGAACTGATCGAACTAATTGAAGACAAATACGATATGGAAAAGGCAAAGAAAGTAAAAGGTAATGACGTTTCGCTTTCGGCGTATCTGAAGAAGCGTAGCTTACAAAGTAACTCTTAAGCCATCCGCCCAGAAAGACCTGGACTCCCTGCCAGACAAAGAAGTCCTCAGGATATCGAATCGCATCCAAACTCTTTGCGATAATCCCCGTCCGATCGGGGTACAGAAGCTTACCGATGCAGAAGGATACAGAATTCGTGTAGGCAACTACCGCGTCCTGTACGAGATCGATGACAAAGCCAAAATTATCTTTGTTTACCGCGTCAAGCATAGATCGGAAGCCTATAGTTAATTCCAAAATCGGAGACTTATGTCCCGTATCCGGTCTTCCTTCTCCCTTCCACCGTTTCACACTTTTTCCTGTTTCCTTTCTCCTTCCCCAGGTTACTCATAGCGTAAGGACTCGACCGGATTTGCCGTCGCAGCCCGAATTGCCTGTGAGCTTACAGTCAACAGAGCGATCACCAGCGCCAGTATGCCTGACAGCACGAAGATCCACAATCCGATATTTATTCTGTACGCAAAGTTCTGGAGCCACTCCTGCATGGCATAGTAAGCCAAAGGCCAGGCGATGACGTTGGCAATCAAGACAAGCTTCAGGAAATCGCTGGCAATGAGATTGACAACTTGCGGGACCGATGCACCCAACACTTTGCGAATTCCCATCTCCTTTGTACGCTCCTGAGTCGCGTAAGCCGCAAGACCGAAGAGTCCGAGGCAAGCTATCAAGATCGCCAGCATGGAAAACGTCCCGAAGATTTCGTTCAACCTCTTCTCAGAACGATACAACTGATCGAAGCTCTGGTCAAGAAAATGATAGTCGAACGGGAAATCGGGCGAGAACTGCTTCCAGGTAGATTGCATGTAGCTGATTGTTCCTGGAATGTTGTGAGAAGATATCTTTATCAAAGTTCCAAAATGTGGCTGAGAGGAATCCATCAGCATGACTATAGGCTCTATCCCGTGTCGAAGTGACCTGAAATTAAAATCTTTGATAACTCCGATAACATGCCCATTATGGTGGTAGGATTTGAGCGGTTGACCGATGGCTTCAGCAGGAGTCCATCCCATCATTTTAGCTGCGGTTTCGTTCAATATATAACCGTCGCTCCAGTCCGAAGGCATTTGCCACGAGAAATTCCTCCCCGCTGCAAATTTTAACCCCAAAGTTTTTGCGAAATCCGGATCTACAATTAACGAATAGAAACTGCCGGATTTCGGTGCCGATTTCCCTTGCCACGAGTATCCTTCAATATCTTTGGCATCCCCTGGAACCCAGTTCGCAATCGACACGTACCGGATGTCAGAATTCTGAAGGAGTTGCGCCCTAAACGCATTATAGTTCTTTCCTATCTCTGCATTGAAAGGAGTAAAAACCACCTGTTGAACGTCGAAGCCGAGTTTATGTGATTTAAGAAAGTAGTATTGTCTCCACATGACACCAGACACAACTATTAAAAAAACCGAGATTACAAATTGAAAAACGATGAGGGACTTTCTTATAAAGCTTCCTTTGGTTCCCGATCTGAAGATTCCCTTAATGACGGCTGCCGGCTGGAGAGACGAAAGGTAGATCGATGGATAAGCGCAAGCCAAGAAAACAACTGATAGCCAGATAGCTAAGAATGAAACTGCTATCCGTGAATTACTGAAGAAGTTCAATGCCAATTGCTTTCCCGCTAGCGAGTTAAAAACAGGAAGGAGCAGCTCGACCAGTACAATTGCTAAAACCGCTGATATGATCCCGAGCAGTGCGAACTCCAAAATGAACTGCCAGACAAGTCTCGACCGATTCGAACCCAGCACCTTTCTCATTCCAATTTCTTTTGCCCTTGTCGCCGAGCGCGCGGTGGAAATGTTTATGAAGTTGACACAAGCGATGAGAAGTATAAATAGTGCAATCCCTGAGAGTATGTAATCATATCTTATGTCTCCCTTGTTGGGGAAATCAAAAAGGAATGTGGTATTGAAATGGACATCGCTCAACGGTTGCAGCAGCAGGCGGGTGGTTTCGCTGTTGTCTTTCCCGAGGTATTTCTCCAAAAACGAAGGCGGATTATCACGGATCGTCTGTACCCGGAAACCCTTGGGAAGCAACAGGAATGTGTAATAACTCGACGAACTGAAATTGTTCAAGATACTTGCCGAAAACTTTGGATACATTTTATGAAAGATGTCTCTAAGGCTCACGAAAGACGCCAGGT
>JAMCXB010000041.1 GCA_023480735.1 Bacteroidota bacterium
ATCCCTGTACCACGTTGCAATAAACAAGGTCGGCACTACATTGACTTTTGAACCCCAATCCCCCAGTCCAAACTGAATCCGCAGAAAAAATATTTTTTCTGCGCCACTACCGTCGAACTTGGGTTAACTGGTTTCCTCGGCGTCTTAACCCTTCATGCTGTAAGATTCGCTGATCCCCGACATAAGCACAGAGGGAGGGACTTAATTCCGCCATAAGTATTGCAGCTTAACGAAAAACTCCCTGGCAGTCTGCACTACACCGTATGGTCTTCCGTAATCCTGCATGCTGTGTGTTGATCCTGCATAGAAGATTGTGAACGGGTTCAGCTTATAGCTGAAAAGCGGGTCGACCTCGATTTGTCTATTGAATTGATCGTACTGGCCGATCAACCTCACAAAGACTCTATCGCTGAATTGGTATACGCCTTCAACCCTTGAAATATATCCATCAAAGAGAAGTTCACCATTGGCAATATTCGACAGACGTGACCTCGCATAGTCGATTGTCATCGTAAGTCTATCCGTTGGTCTCAAGACGAGTTCAGCGCCTATGTTGTGTCCGTTGCCCAACTCCGGCTGATCTTCACGATAGATGAATTCCCCGACGGATGCGTTCAGACTGAAAGTCAAAGAACTCATCGGGTTAGTGGTCAAGTTAAATTGCCACCGATTCACTCTTGTAAAATTCACCGAGTGGAAGAGTTCATCGTTAACCAGGAAGTAGCTCACCGTAAACTGTGTCTGGCTCTTGAGGTTAAGGATGAAAGTCGGGACAACCCATCGCTCCTTCCTCGACCCCTGATAGTCGAAATGCAAACCGGATTCCAGATCGACTCCCCAATTGTCGACGAGAGAGGTATTAGGATAAAAAAACAATGAATGCTCCATATCGACGGTACGCAGGTCATTTGAGAAGACATAACCATCTTCCGCCTGGAACGTCGGAGAGACATCCTTGTAAGTCAATCGGAAGCTGTAGTGTCTCGCGTCCCTCCTGAAATCCGTTTGGAATCCTGTTCCGTCATATTCCTGTCCATCAAATGCCTTAGTGAAACGCGTGTTTCCGAAATAAGTTGGGTCGGATACCAGATTCGTGTCGTTCAATTCGCGGGTATTTGAAAGCAGGACTTGTCCGTCGAACGTATAATTCCCGGAGAAAAACAGATTCCAGTCAACACCGCCGACATAATTGTGAGCATTTGTAAAATTCCTTGCTGTGCCAAGGACCCCAACGAAAGACTGAGCGCCGAAGTTGTATCTTGCCCTCAATATGTTTGAGAACGAACGAAATGGAGTCACAAAGGTATTGTCGCCGTTGTTATCGGAGACACTCCCTTCTTCACCTGCTATGATGAATGGTGAGTTTCTGTCCTCGGCCGCCAGGTAAGCGACAGACCATGGGCCTGATTTCTCAACAACTTTTCCGGCACCCATGGGGTCGTTTATCATCCTCGAATAATAAGCTTGAATAACGGTGCTGAGAATATCGTTTCCATCCATGAAGAAGGGACGTTTTTCGGGGTAAAAGAGCGCAAAAGTATTGTTCACACTTATTTGCGCCGCATCCGATTCGACCTGGCTGAAATCGGGATTGATGACGCCTTCAAACGACATACTTGGGTTCGGAGAATACTTGAGTCCGCCGCCGATCCTCCCTCTCACGGGTCCGTCGGAGAAATGTGACTCCGGATCGCCGGCGTTATTAATACCGCCGCTTTCGACCCCCATAGCATACGGCAAGACTTCCAATGAACCTATCGACTGCAAACCCTTGAGACCCTCCAGCGTTCCCGCCTGACACAGGATACACGGGTCATTAAGATTCAACCGCACCCAGGAAATCTGCACCCTGCTGTCCCTTGGCAAATTGCGGAACATCTCCAATCCCCAATTTTGAACTTTCGACGAAGGGAAACGAAGGCTTTTGAACGGTATCGCCATCTCAACCGTGTACCCGCTGTCATTTATCGCAGCCTTTGAATACCACACTGCATCCCAGCTTGCATCTTCATTATTTCCGGTTCTCATCAGGTCAGCCTGGATCCCATAAGGGTTGACAAAAAACTCATACGCCCTTTGGTGATCTCTATATGTATCCAGAATCACGCCAGCAAAGTCATCCTGGAAAATATTATCCCTGTCGGTGACGTGAGCTCGGATATGAGAGGGGTTCGTATCGCGACAAATAAAACCGAAGTACAGGTACTGTGAATCATACAGGACCATTGCCGTGGTTGACTGCGGAGCTGGAGTGTTATCACCCGGCTGTATCTCGTAGTCGAGCTCCGCACGCGGCGCCAATTTCCAGTTTGGATCAGTAAGTCTACCCGTTAAGGTTATGCTGCCATCTATTTTGATTGCCTTTATGACAAACCGCGATGAATTTGTGGAGTCCTGTCTCTCACTGGCGAGCAGCGGAGAGGACGCAAACACCAAGACTGCAAGTAGTAGAGTTTTTCTGCTCAAGTGCGATTCCTTTTTCTAGGAATACGAACACACTTCAGATTCGTTACAGGATGGTTGAGCAGACTATCTTCATGGGACAGGGGTATTACTGAAGAAGGGAGCGCCAGCCGGGGCGCTCCCCTGAGTGTTAAGATACTTATTTACTGTTCTCGTGCTTCGATAGATTCAATTGCCCTTCTAGCCATGGCTACGAGCCGTCCGTCCGGTTCAACTTTCATTCTCGCTCTCAGCAATGGTATGACAGACTTCTTTCCAATTTTTCCTAATCCGGAAATCGCGCCTGCCCGGGCCCAGATATACGGATCAGAGAGGTATTTGGAAAACTGTGCGATTGTCTCGCGGTAATTCATGTTGAGTTTCGCCAGGACTGAAAGTCCGGTGGTTCGCAGAGCCTCCGGCTCTCCGTATTTTGTATAGTTCGTTGCAATCAGGTAAGCCATGTTGGGACGTATTTTAGTCAGGCCGTTTAGAGCGGCAGTGCGGATTACCTCGCCGTAAGAATCTCTGTCGAGGGCTGTGTAGATTGCGTGAAAGGCAGCTGCTGAATCTATATCGCTCATTGCCGTAATGGCGGCAGCTCTGACAAAGTAGTTCTGCTGATCGTAGAAAATCCCTGAGAGTAACCTTTCGAGTTCCCTGTCTCCTTTGAAATGACCCAGCGAATATACCGCAGCTTCCTCAACGCGCGCGTCCCCATCGCGGATAGCTGCAACAATGGCTTCTTTGGATTCTTTGTTGACAAAGTGGCCGAGTAGTTGAGCGCATTTGCGACGAACTCCCCAGAAGTCATCATTCTTCAAAGCCACGATCAGAGGAGCCTCCGCGTCGTTCTTGTAGTGCTTTTCAAGCTGAACGGCAGCCCAAATTCGACCGACCACGTCCGAATCGCTTTTGAGTTGGTATGCAAGTTCAGTCTCGCTTTTCCGAAAGCGCACCTGGTCCAAAAGCCAATGGCCTTCGTCAAAGTTGACCATCAACGGTTTGCCAGGAACGTTGAAGCTGAACGTATTCGCAAGGGAGTCCACCCAGACTCGCCTGGTTATGTTTTCCGTGGGGGTGACCATGTAAATATCGACCGGCATCTTGTAAACCGGTGTCAGGCTGTCGATTTTCTGCACTTGGCTCACATTCATAACGACACGATGTGTCCCCGGATGGTATTTGTAACTAACATCGAAAATCGGATGTCCGCCCTTGTAAAGCCATTCATTGAAAAACCAATTGACGTTGTATCCCGTCGCTTCTCTGATGGCGTTGGAGAAGTCACGCGTGTCGACATTCCGGTGCCGGAATTCTTTAACGTAATGCCTGATCGCTTTGTCGAATAATTGGTTTCCGAGGAAAAAACGCAACATGTGGAGCATCGAGGCGCCGCGCGGGTAAATGTAAGTCCCGAACACATCGACGGGATCGTAATATCGATTGTAAATCGTAGGCCTCGGGTCTGCGTTGTCTGCCGCTATGACCTGGTTGTGATTGTGATACATCTCATATTCAAATTCCTTTTCCCCGAAGGCGTGTTCCCTATAAAGCGCCTCGAAATAAGTTGCAAAGCCTTCATTGAGCCAGGCGTTTGCCCAGTTGCGTGTCGTCAGGAGATCTCCGAACCACTGATGGGCCGTTTCATGCGCGATCAGCGGGACGCTCGATATCTGAGGTTCTGCCAGTCTGTCATGGATGGTCCTGTCAGTGAGAGTGATAGCCGACACATTCTCTTCTCCACCCCAGGTGAAGTTGGTGACTGTTGTCAACGCCAACTTCTCCCACGGAAAAGGCTGCCCCGTTATGTGCGAGTAGAATTTTAGTATATCGGGTTCTCTCTTGAAATTCTGCGCTATCATGTCGCCGAATCTCGGGTCAGAATAATAGTAGATCGGAGTCTTTCCATAATGGTCGTCGAATCTTTTGAAGATACCGGCTATAACCGAAATCAAATAGACGACGTGCGGTCGAGCTTCTACCCAGTCGAATCTCTTTTCTTTTCCTCCATCGACCGGGGTCACGCTCTTCAGTATTCCATTTGATATCACGGTCCAATTTTCCGGAACGGTTGCAATCACCGAACTGCTGGTGAAGTCGTCAGGGTAATCATGGCACGGGAACCAGTATCTCGCGTCTTCCGGCTCACTATTGCTCCACACTTCAGGATCACGATGCGGATACCCCTTATCGGGAGTGATGAAGAATATTCCGCGCGTCGGCTGAGTGGAGTAAGTGATTGTGTAGGTTAGCCGGCTGTTGAGGCCGTATGGCCTGTTGAATACCACCGTCAATATTTTCCCGTCGTAACGGTAATCAAGCGGTTTCGCCATCATTGTAACCGACTTAATCTTCATATCGACGGCATTCAGATGGATAGAGTCTAATCGTGTTCGAAGCGGTTCGATCGTCTCAGAAGCCTTGCCGAACAGAGTCTTGCTTGACATATCGAACTTGAAGTCCAATACGATATTCTTCATGTGGAATTCTCTGTTGGGTGCGTGGTGCACGGGCGGGAGAGTTTGAGATCTCGCGAAGGAAAATGCCGCTACTGAGAGAAGGACCGTCAGGTACTTTTTCATCACTGTGCTCCTTGATTTATGTCTTAATGGTTAGAGCTTGTTACACTTGATTATTACACTTTTCCAACAATCAAAGCTGCCAGCCCGAAGATCATCATGAGTTTGTATCCGAAGCTTGCCTCAGAGAAGCTGCGTCTCGTAATGAGCAGATATGTTATGTAGCTCCCTATCGGTAGAACAGTGAGTCCGCATACGGTCAAGAATTGAACCGGAAGCACACCCAGATGGTATGCACCCCAGACCATGAAAAGCAGAACTACAGTCAAGGCGATTGAAATGCGCGAAGAGACTGCAGTGCCATATTTGGTTGCGATCGTCTGAACACCCACATGCCCGTCTCCCTCGACATCCTCGGCATCCTTGATGATCTCCCTGATGAGATTTGTCAGGAAAGCGAAGATGGCCGCAGGGTAAACATCCTTGAGGTCGCCAACTGCGGTTCCGCCATACACAAAAGTGAGTCCGGTTACGAACGCCACCATCAGGTTTCCGTAGAAGATTGTCCTTTTCAGTTTATAGCTATAGAGAAAGACAAGGACAGAAGCGCCAAGCGCAATCGTAAAGGTGGGAACGTTTATGAAGGCGGTCATTACCAGCCCGACCCCGGTGACGACACCATAAAACACCTTTGCCTCCCCGGTGGAAAGCATGCCCGAGGCAAGGGGGCGATGGGGACGATTGATTTTGTCTATGTCAACGTCGAACAGGTCGTTCACGGCGTTTCCCCCCGCCGTGATGAGCGAAGCAGCTATGGCCGCTGCAAAGATTTCCCAGCTTCCTGCAATATTGATCCCGCAGAGTATTCCCGCACATTCGACGCTCAGAAATGCAATTATGACATTCCCAATACGGGCCAATTTCAAATATTTAATCATTGGTCTCTTTTTAACTTTCGCTTTTTACTAAACACTTGACGTATAGACTCATCCCTTTATTCCCTGCCTAAGATGGAAAGGCATATATGGGGCAGCGGCTGAGAGATGCCTCTATTTTGGAACGGCAATCTCGACTTCAAAGATTCCGCAACGGCATATATTTTTAACAACTTCGACCGAGCTAATCAATGCAAAATTCAAAACTGGTTCACAATTCCGAAGTGGATCTTCCCTTGCACGAATGAGTCGCCTTTGCCGAGCGCAAAACTGGTCTTGAGTATGCCGAGCCCTGTTTCAACCTGGGCCCCGACGCCATAGCCGTAAACGGAGAACGAGCTTGACGGAAGGTTCGCGAGCGGGTCGCTCTGCATGTAAATGTATCCTGCGTCGATGAAACCGAAGAAGAATGATTCCCTCCCGGTTGCGAATCTATACTCAATATTGGTCCAAGCGGCTTTCGTCGCCAGAAATTGATTTTCGATGTATCCGCGAATCGTATTCGTTCCGCCGAGGCGGTACATGTCGCTCTGGTCAAGCTCAGTGCCGCTGACTTGTTCACCATGGATCCCGACGGCAAGGATTTGACGAGCAAGGAACTCGTGAAACAGAGACAGCCCGATCGTCAGATGCTGGGTGTAACTGGTTAGTCTGGTGTCCGGAGTCATCAATTGCTGCGGTCCGTAAATTTTCTTCTGGCCGAACTGAAGCTGAGTCTCATATAGAACTCCGCGGGTTGGACTGTAGACATCGTTACGCGTATCGTAAGTAATTCCCAATCCCAGATTAAGCACGTTGCTCTGGTAGACCGAATAGTAGTTTGCGGCGTTCAACAGAGGAGTTGTAGACAGCGTGTTGAGAGACAGGTTCGCGTTGAAGTTGTCGCTGAACAGGAAAATGCCGCTCAGTCCGAAATCTCTTGTCACTGAGGTCGAGTCCTGCTGCCGCTGTGTAAAGTCAATTTCCGCATTCAACGGCAGCCCAAAGATATAAGGCTCCCCATAATCGATCTCAAGCTGCTGAGTCAACTTCGTCTCCTGGTGCCACATCGCCCGAAACTTCCGGCCTGTTCCAAACAAGTTTGTCATCAAAACGTCTATCATCCCCGTGAAATATCCCGGTTGTCCCAGTTGTGACGGGACATAACCTATTACACCGTCGAACGTATTTGTATTTCCTTCGACAACTTTCACGAGCAAACCGGTTGTATCTCCGCTTTCGAATATTTGAGGGTTGCCAACACTCTGAAAGAACCCGAGTTTCTGCAAGCGCTGTTTCGCGAGTTTCAATTCTTCATCATTATAATATGCCCCAGGCTTGATTTGAAGAGCGCGCATTATGACGTAATCTTTCGTCTCGGTGTTCCCTTCGATACGGACAGCCTCGATCTTGACGCGCTTCCCTTCCTTGATACTCAGCGCGATGCCGAGCGAATCGGACCCACGCGTATTGTAGACATAGATACTGTCGATTGATATCGCGGCCAGCGGAAACCCGTCTGCATTGTATCGATCTAGAATGTATCTGATGTCATTTTCCAGAGCCACCTGGTCAAACGGCTGACCGACCCGAGTATTGAATCCACTGGTTATGTCTGAATTACCGAAGAATTTATTGCCGCTGACGGATATCCTCCCCACGAGAAGGCGCGGACCCACAGAAAGATAGATGGTCAGTTCACCTTCACCCGGCACTTTCATATCGGTGATCTTAAACGAGTCCGCGCTGCAGAGCAAATAACCCTGAGAGTAATACGCCTGCCGGATCTGCATGATCCCGGCCTCAATACGAGAAGTGTCGGAAGAGGAAAAGCCTAACGGCTTGAAATACTCCGCAGGGTCGACCCCAGCCGCGACTGTGGCGCCCGCAACTCTTACCGAGTTAATCCTGGTTTGCGCAGGTGCATTCGTACCGACAATTAAACAAGCGAACACTAATGAGCCTAAGAATAGAAGCTTCATTCCGAATTAGAAAATAAGGAGAGAGCATGAGAATATACAGGGAATCAACACCAAACTACCGGAGAGACATGCAGCCAGCAGATAATCTGTGAGCGAACAAGAGAAGCGGATGAGGAATCAGCATGGATGGGCAGAATTAAAGGCAATTCGACGAGGCCCCTGGAGACCCACCGGTCGTCACGTTCATGCGGGCTGATGAAAGCGCTGGATAGGCCTCACGCCCAATTCTCCGGCCTGGAGAGACTTAATGGCTTTTACGGCAGCAGATGCCGCCGAGAGCGTTGTGGCAAAGGATACTCTGTGTTCAATTGCAGCCCAGCCGATGGAATATTCATCGGATCTGGCCTCTTCACCCAACGGGGTATTGACAATGAATTGTATCTTCCCGTTTTTTATGTAATCGACTATGTTCGGTCTGCCTTCGCTGACTTTGAATATTTTTTCATTCACTATTCCGTTCTCTGTCAGAAATTTGGAAGTCCCCTCCGTCGCAATCAGCGTGAAGCCCAGACCGGCAAAAGCCCGCGCGATATCCAGTGTTCCCTTGTTTTTGTCGTTGTCGTTCACGCTGAAGAGGACCGCCCCTGTTTTGGGCAACGGGTTTCCTGCGGCGGCTTGCGACTTCGCATACGCAGCTCCAAAGTCGGGGTCAATTCCCATCACTTCGCCGGTTGACCGCATTTCGGGGCCGAGGAAAACTTTCACACGGGTGAACCTGTTAAACGGAAAGACGGCCTCCTTTATGGCAATGTGATTGAAGCTGCCGTTGACCCGATCCAGGTCCATGTCCTTCAGCTTCTTGCCAAGCATGATCTTCGCCGCGACCTTCGCTAGCGGCAGTCCGATGCTCTTACTCACAAACGGGACTGTCCGGCTTGCCCGGGGATTCACCTCGATTATGTATACGACATCATCCTTCATGGCAAACTGAATATTCATCAGCCCGACCACTTTGAGCCCGTGAGCCAGCATATTAGTGTAATCTTTGATCTCTCTCAGACATTTATCGGTTATCATGTAAGGAGGAATAACTGCCGCGCTGTCGCCCGAGTGAATCCCTGCCTCCTCAATATGTTCCATGATAGCGCCGATAACAACGTCTTCTCCGTCCGCGACTGCATCCACGTCAAACTCGAAGGCATCCTCAAGAAAGCGGTCAATCAACACGGGCTTATCGGGAGATACATCCGCCGCCGTCTGCATGTAGTTCTCAAGGGACTCTTCATTGTAACAGATTTCCATGGCCCGGCCGCCAAGGACATACGACGGACGCACGAGCACGGGATAACCGATGAGCGATGCGACATCCACTGCTTCGGCAACCGAGTAGGCAGTACCGAATTCCGGATGAGGAATCTTCAGCTTTCTCAAGAGTTCGCCGAATCGCTTCCTGTCCTCGGCGATATCGATACCTTCGGAGCTTGTACCGAGCAATTTCACGCCGGCGTCCTCCAGTGATTTCGCAAGCTTGAGTGGAGTCTGACCACCGAAACTAACGATGACCCCCTCTGGCTGCTCCTTCTCGATGACATTCATAACGTCTTCAAATGTCAACGGCTCAAAATAAAGCTTATCAGCCGTATCGTAGTCGGTAGAAACCGTCTCCGGGTTGCAGTTGATCATGATGGTTTCATAACCCTCCTCGCGAGCCGCAAGGACTCCATGGACACAGCAGTAGTCGAATTCTATTCCCTGTCCGATCCGATTCGGGCCGCTGCCCAGTATGACAACCTTCTTCTTGTTGCTCCTGACAGATTCATCCTCTTCCTGATAAGTTGAGAAATGATAAGGCGTCTCGGCTTCAAATTCCGCCGCACAGGTGTCAACGGTCTTGAACACCGGTTTCACGCCGAGCTTTGATCTTACCTCGCGGATTTTTGATTCCGTCGTATTGAAAATTTCGGCGAGCTGTATATCTGAATAGCCAAGCTGTTTGGCTTTTCGAAGTGCTGATTCGTTAATCGGTGTCTTCTTCATGTGCTCTGGGCTCAATTCAATGTCTCTAATTCTTCTTCCGAGTCACTCGACAAAAAAATTCTCGCGAAGCTCGTTCTCAAAATCCACAATTTCTTTCACGTTTCTAAGAAACCAGGGATCAATTTTTGTAAGATCGTGTATCTCTTCTACCGCCAGTCCAGCCTGAAGGGCAGGACGGAGATAGAAAATGTTATCCGGCTTCGGCTGCTTTAGATGATTGGCTATCGCCTTCTTTGCCTCACGGAGCTTCGCGTTCTTGAGCTTCGGAATATTGTAGGTGTCCTTCCCGTCACTGCCGAGTCCAAATCGCCCCTGCTCGAGCGACCTGAGAGCCTTCTGCAAGGCTTCCTTAAATGTACTTCCGAATGACATTGCCTCACCGACCGATTTCATCTGGACACCGAGCGTATCGTCGGTCCCTTTGAACTTCTCGAAATCCCACCGGGGGATTTTCACGACGACGTAGTCGATAGACGGTTCGAAGGATGCGGGAGTCTTCTTCGTGATGTCGTTTGGAACCTCGTCAAGCGTGTAACCCACTGCAAGCATCGCGGCAATTTTTGCGATAGGAAAACCAGTGGCTTTCGATGCAAGCGCGCTGGACCGAGAGACGCGCGGGTTCATCTCGATGACTACCATCCTGCCGTCTTCGGGGTTCACGGCAAATTGGATATTCGATCCACCTGTTTCCACGCCGACGGCACGAATAATCTTCTTTGCCCAGTCGCGCATTCTCTGATATTCGCGGTCCGTCAGCGTCTGCGCCGGTGCCACCGTGATGGAGTCCCCCGTGTGTACGCCCATTGCATCGACATTTTCAATCGAGCATACGATCACGACGTTGTCTCTCTTGTCCCGCATCACCTCAAGCTCGAATTCCTTCCAGCCCAGGACAGACTCCTCAATGAGTATTTCACTTATGGGACTTACAGAAAGCCCGTGACGAGCGATTCCTTCGAATTCCTCGATGTTGTATGCAACTCCGCCTCCCATTCCTCCGAGAGTAAACGACGGCCTGATAATGGCCGGGAACCCGACGTGCCCGATGATATCCATCGCCTGCTCCATTGTCCGGACGAAGCCGCCCTTCGGGACATCCAGACCGACCGACGTGACCGTGTCCTTGAACAACTCGCGGTCCTCAGCCTTCTTGATCGCATCGAGCTTTGCCCCGATCATCTCGACTCCATTTCGTTCGAGCACTCCCGACTCTGCGAGACTGACGGCAATATTAAGTGCGGTTTGCCCGCCCATTGTGGGAAGAATCGCATCCGGTCTTTCAATCTCGATGATCTTTTGAACAAACTCCGGCGTCAACGGTTCGATGTATGTTACATCCGCGAGCTCGGGATCGGTCATTATAGTCGCAGGATTACTGTTGACGAGAATGACCTTGTAGCCGAGCTTCCGTAAGACTTTGCAGGCTTGCGTACCCGAATAGTCGAACTCACACGCTTGTCCGATTACAATAGGTCCGCTGCCGATTATCAGGATTGAATTTATATCTTCGCGTTTAGACAATGGCTGCTCACTTAGTTTTCGACACAAAATTTAATTATATGGAAAGGGTTAATCAAGGTGATGCGGAATGTCACCTTCAACCGAGATAAAGCTATGAAGAAGGTAACCATCTGCTAAGATGGCTTTCCTCCCAACCCATGTTTATATTGAGCCAGTTATGAAACAAGGAGGCCGCAAACATCGTGAATTCAAAACGCGACGCACTGAAGGTAGTAAGGGTACTCGAGGAATTCCGCAATCCCGAGAGTCTTGAGGGGCTGTCAAGGTACGGTATCAGCACCAAGGACACGCTCGGGATATCAATCCCTATTCTTCGTGACCTTGCAAAGGAAGTCGGGAGAAATCACGCCCTTGCCGTGGAATTGTGGAATACAGGGATACATGAAGCCAGGATCCTCGCAGGATACATCGACGACCCCGAAGAGGTAACAAGCTCTCAAATGGAGAGTTGGGCAAAGGACTTCGACTCATGGGATGTCTGCGATCAGATTTGCAGCAACCTTTTTGACAGGACTAAATTTGCGCTTTCAAAAGCGGTGGAATGGACAAAGAGTGAAGAAGAGTTTGTAAAGCGGGCGGGATTTGTCCTCATGGCCGCTCTCGCCGTCCACGACAAGGAAGCAGGCGACGAAATATTTCTGTCATTCCTTCCAATCATAAGGCGAGAAGCTGCCGATGAGAGGAACTTCGTAAAGAAAGCCGCCAACTGGGCCTTGCGCCAAATAGGAAAACGGAATTTAAAACTGAACAAAGCTGCGCTGAAAACCGCAAAGGAAATCCGAAAAATGGATTCAAAAACCGCCAGGTGGGTTGCGACGGATGCAATAAGAGAATTAACGGGTGCGAATGTCCTCGACAAGCTCAGGAAGAGTCGGCCTGACAAATCGTAGGGAGCCTGCCAGGTGACGTTATAGATACGTTCCAACGTGCACCGACACCGCGCGGTCTTTTACTCGAACAGCATTGTTGCCGGATCTTCGACAAGCTCCTTCACCTTCACCAGGAACTGAACGGATTCGCGTCCATCAACTATCCTGTGGTCATACGTGAGGGCAACGTACATCATAGGTCTGACCACGAGTTGTCCATTTTCAACAACCGGTCTCTCGGCGATCTTGTGCAGACCGAGTATGCCGACCTGCGGCGGATTGAGAATCGGCGTGCTCATCATGGAACCAAAGACCCCGCCGTTAGTAATTGTAAATGTACCTCCGCGTAAGTCGTCCAGCGTAAGCGCGCCCTTTGAGGATTTTTCCGCGTAATTCTTGATACCCATCTCGATCTCGGCAAACGACATATGGTCCGCATTCCTCAACACCGGAACTACCAGCCCTTCTTCCGCACCGATTGCCACCCCGATGTC
Source organism: Bacteroidota bacterium (assembly GCA_023480735.1). Classification (GTDB taxonomy): domain Bacteria; phylum Bacteroidota; class Ignavibacteria; order Kryptoniales; family JAKASW01; genus JAKASW01. Next base: position 12,722 of record JAMCXB010000041.1, read on the forward strand.
GTAATAATACTTGTACAATATGTCATCGCCGTCTATCTCGGCATTCAGTCTGGGAAATTCCTTCAATGCGGCGATAACTGCCTTCACATAGAATGAGACAATCCCTAAGTTTACTCCGTACTTCTCCTTGAAGTTTTCCTTGTACTTCTTTCTAAGTTCCATGACGCGGTTCATGTCAACTTCGTTGAAAGTCGTCAGCATGGCCGCCGACTGCTGGGCTTCGACCATCCTGCGTGCTATCGTCTTTCTCCGGAGAGACATCCTGACCCTCTCCTCGCGCTCCTTTCTCTCCAGCGGAACGGCCTTCGGCGCAGAAGGGGCGGGCAGTTGCCTGCCATTTTCAGGCTTGGAAGCACCGGCCTCACTCCGGTTTGAAGCTGCTGATTCAGTCTTGTGCGATAGAAAACTCTCTACATCATGTTTAGTGACCCTGCCGCCGGCACCGGAACCTGAGACGGCCGATATTTCCAGGCCACTTACCTCGGCAACTCGCTTAGCCAGTGGAGTCGCCTTCTCTCTTGCGGTCGTTTCGGCCTTTTCCTCGTGTTCAACAGGTTGCTTCGCCGGCACCGGCGCTTTTCTTGCCTCCGACGTCTCAGCAACTTCCCGTGAGGTTTGCGAGACGGCTGTCTGGGCCGACGTATCTATTTCCCCGATGGTATCCCCGATATGGACGGTATCCTCCTCACGAGCGATGATCTTCGCCAGGACTCCCGCATTCTGCGCAGCTACTTCAACGTTGACCTTCTCGGTCTCGAGTTCCACAAGGACGTCGCCGATGTCCACAGACTCGCCCTCTTTTTTCAACCAATGTGCTATTCTCGCTTCGACCACGGATTCCCCGAGCGCGGGGACAACAATCGTGTGTTTCATCTCATGTTTCCTCTTGTACTATGAACCTCGTTAACTGATTGTCGACTCAGGGTGAGCGCGTCTATCGCAGGCTCTTCGGCCGATCTTTCTCCAATCTCCTTTCGATTCCCTCTGTACACCCGCTCGATTATCTCTTTCTGATGTGCGATGTGCAAGGTGGTTGATCCATCCGCCGGACTTGCGTTCGGGGTCCTGCCTATGTAGCTGATGGGGAACTCCGTTCCGAACAACTCTTGCAGGCGTGGTCTAACATAGCTCCATGCTCCCATGTTCTCCGGCTCTTCCTGCACCCAGACTACTTCTCTAAACTTCTTGTAACCTTTCACCGCGTCTTTCAGCTCCTCGGCAGGAAACGGATACAATTGTTCGATCCGCTCCAGCGCCACAAGATCATCGGACCTCCTGAACTCACTGTCTATCAAGTCGACAAAGATCTTCCCGCTGCAGAGGACTAGTCTTTCAGCTTTGTTATGGAGGGCAGCAGCATTCGGATCGTCAATCACAGATCGCCATCTTCCTTCAGACAAATCTCGTGGAGTTGAAGCGGTGTGCGGATGACGCAGCAACCCCTTGGGAGTCATCACAATCAGCGGCAGCGGATCGGTCTTGAGTACCAGGGCCTGCCGTCTCAACAAGTGGAAGTACTGAGCCGCAGTCGTGCAATTTGCCACCCGTATGTTCGTTTCCGCCGCCAACTCGAGGAAGCGCTCGAGACGACCGCTGGAATGGTCGGGCCCCTGTCCCTCGTAAGCGTGCGGCAGGAGGAGAACGATCGATGTAGTCTGCCCCCATTTCGCTCTTGCTGAGGTGATGAACTCATCCACCATCATCTGAGCATTGTTTATGAAATCCCCGTATTGCGCTTCCCAAATGACCAGCCTCTCCGGCTCCTGGATATTGTAACCGTATTCGAATCCTATGGCGGCATTCTCGGTCAATGGGCTGTTGTAAATCTCGAATCCCGCCTTCGCGTTGCGCAGTGATTGAAGGGGATTAAAAGTGTTCCCGTTCTTGATGTCATGATAGGTCAGGTGCCTGTGACTGAAAGTTCCTCTGTCGGAGTCCTGGCCGGTAAATCGAATCGGAATTCCCTCCTCGACGATCGAGGATAAAGCGAATATTTCGGCGGCAGCCCAATCGATTGTCGGGCTGTCCGGATCCTCAAAAAGGAGCTTGCGCTTTTCCACCGAGCGCACGAGCTTGGGATGGATGGAGAATCCTTCCGGGAACGATAACAGTTCTTCGTTGAGCTTCTTCAACCTTTCAAGGGTGACCTGAGTCCTGACGCGTTTTGCGATCCCCGAGGGCGGTGCAACCGGACGGGTTTCAATCAATGCCTTGTCCGGTTCGAGCGACGAGAGCACGGACTGCAGCCTGTCAAATTCTGTTTTCGCCAGCTTAGCAGCCTCATCCGATGAAATGATATTTCTCTGTTCGAGGACTTTTACCCACTTCTGTCTGACCGTAGGAGTATTCTGAATTCTCTCGTACATCAAAGGCTGTGTGAATGTCGGCTCATCGCTCTCGTTATGACCGTGCCGACGATACCCAACGAGGTCGATAAGGAAATCCTTGTGAAATCTTTCCCTGTAGGCAGATGCAATTCTGATCGTTTCAACGCATGCCTCAGGATCGTCCGCGTTCACGTGAACGATCGGTATTTCAAATCCCTTTGCCAGATCGCTTGCGTACCTTGTGCTCCTCGATTCACTCGGGAGGGCAGTGTACCCAAGTTGGTTGTTCGTAATTATGTGAATCGTCCCCCCAGTCGAGTAACCGTCCAGTCGTGAGAAGTTCAACGTCTCGGCTACGATGCCCTGCCCCGGAAAAGAGGCGTCGCCGTGTATCAAAACGGGCAGTGTAATACTGGGATCAAATTTCGGCTTGCCTCCCTGCTGTGCGTCTGTTCCGGATGCGCGTGCCATCCCCTCGACGACTGGATCTATAGCCTCAAGGTGGCTTGGATTCGGTGCCAGAAAAATCTCCAGCTCGTTTGGCGAACTGTTCGGCTGAATCCTGAATCCTCCCAGATGGTACTTCACGTCTCCGGTCCAGTCCAGGTCTACGCGTGAATTCCGATGACGGGCGGGATCTTTGAACTCAGCAAGGATCGCGGCGTATGGAAGCTGGAGAATGTGAGCCAGAACGTTAAGCCGTCCACGGTGTGCCATCCCTATGATAATCGATCTTGTACCGGAGTGGGTCGCTAGGGCAACGAGTTCGCCGAGCATGGGCACCAGCATGTCTACGCCCTCGATCGAAAACCTGAATTTACCGGGAAAAGACCTCTGAAGAAACTGCTCGAACACTTCGACCTGTGTAAGCTTCTCAAGCATCGGTTTCTCTTTAACCGGGACAACGAGATGAGAGAATTCCCTGCTCTCGATTACGTCCCGAAGCCACGTTCTCTCATCCACCTCGTGAACATGCTCGAAGTCAAATCCGACAGTTGATGTGTATATTTCCATCAGAGTATCGATTGCGTCGAAGGCATTTCGTGATTTCGCGACGATAGGTCCACCCACTATATCAGCCGGAAGCTTCTTCAGAATCTCGTCAGTTATTCCGTAGGATTCCTTCCGAAGTATCGATGCGCTTTCCGGAAGCAAGCCAAGCGGGTCAAGCTGCGCTGCCAGATGGCCGAACTGTCTGATGTCATGTGCCAGAATGGCGACGGCAAGCACGATTTTCCGCTCCTCCTCCGACTCGAATCGCTGCTGAACCGATTCTGCCGCAATTCCGGAAGTTTGGGATCTTGCCTCGGCCAGTTCCCGGCCCCATTTCTGAAAGGCGATTTTTGTCTCGTCGTCTACCGAAGATGGATCTGCAAGGAATCTATCGTAAAGTTCTAAGACATATCCTGCGTTTGGTCCGCAAAATTCTCTCAATACGTCCATTATACTCATTCAATTTTTATCTTGTTCAAAATAGCGGGTCAATGGCCTCTTGCCTTTTCCTCTCTAGAATAAAGGCATACGCGTGGAAAGGGGCACTCTCCAACCATTGAATAAGTTCTCTGTTCGTTTTCGTCCATCGTAAGTATAACTAAAAACCATTTCGGATTCACCTGCCGTGACCCGAAATGGCCACCAGATGCACGTAAATCACACTCACTTAACAAATCTGGACGACCAAGGGTTCTCTGAAGGGCATGGGATGACAACTTCGGAATAAATCATCAAGTCGAAGACCTTGGATCATGTGTAGTTGAGCGATTTTTGCGACAAGAGAAGGTTGCATCGGACACTGATCTTCTTCTATCCGCGGGAGATTCCGCAGGTGATCCTCATTTAGCCCTGACCTGACGCCGTCACGTCGCCTGTGGGTGTGCGACAAATTTGTAAAAAGCAATAGATTAACCACATAGGCACATTAGAAAACATAGATTTATTCGTTAATGTGCCCTATGTGCCTATGTGTTTTATATTTTTGTCGCAGACCCGTCGCGTAACCCCTCACTTATGGTTTCTCGCCAAGCGCGAGCTCGCAAAGCGAACCGCTCGTCAACATTTCTTTGCGTTCTTGGCGCCTTTGCGAGAGAAATAACCCTTTCAGTGAGGCATTACCCCGTCGCCTGTTTCGAGATTGCAATTGACGCGCCGAAATAATAACTTTACCGCAGTCCAGTCCCGCCCTGCGAGACATTTTCTAAACTGTATACAATGCACGATGTTGCGCGGCTTTTTTAATAGATTCGAAAGCTTTATTCGCAAGTACCAGCTTGTCTCAGAAAACGACAAGATAATCGTCGGTGTCTCAGGTGGTATTGATTCAGTAGTGCTCCTGGATTTGCTGATGGAGCTAAGGGGTTCCTACCGGCTAGACATATCAGTTGCCCACATAAATCATCAGCTTCGCGGGGACGAATCGGACCAGGATCAGAAATTCGTCGAGAAACTGGCAGAGGACTACGGTATCGAATGCTTCGTACATGTTGCCGATGTCAAAGCGTTTATGGTCGAACACAAGGCTTCCCTCCAAGTGGGAGCGAGGGAAATCAGGTACAAATTCTTTGAAACCGTAAAAATTCTCAAGAATTTCACGAAGATAGCAACGGCACATAATGCAAATGACAATGCTGAGACAGTCCTGCTCAATCTTTTGCGCGGCTCGGGAGCGAACGGCCTAGCCGGGATTCCCATTGTGCGTAACGACATCATACGCCCGCTTCTGTTCGCTGAGCGGAATGAAATCGAGCAATATGCAAAATTGAAGAGCCTTAAGTACAGGGAAGATTCCTCAAATTTGAAAGACTACTACACTCGCAATTTCATAAGGCATTCGCTCCTCCCACAAATTCAGGAAAGAATTAACCCCGGTGCAATAGGAACTTTAAACCGTACCGCGGCAATCTTTCAGGAATTGGAGACTTTCGTCAACAACGAAACCAAGGTCATTTATGCCAATCTAGCCAAGAACTTTGACGGGGAGAAACTCGTACTCGATATCTTCAAGCTCAGGAATTCTCTTCTCTTCCTGCAAGAGAACATAATCATGACTGCGTTGAAAGATTTCGTGATGGGCGAAGTAGATTATGCAAAGGTCCATGCAGTAATGGATTTGCTCGATTCAGAAACGGGAAGTTCAATCGAACTCGGGAACGGGGTGGTTGTTTACAAAGACAGGCGTAATCTCGTCTTCATAAGGAACCCGAAAGAGCCCGCAGAATTCATTGCCGAGATCCTGCGGGGTAAAAAATACGAGTTTGAGGAGTTCTATTTGAGGAGCGAGGTGGTAGAACGAAGTGATGTGCACTTTTCACTTTCTCCAGTTGTTGAATTTGTTGACGCTGATTTGGTGGGAGAGGTTCTCACTCTACGAACCTGGCACGCAGGTGATTGGTTCATTCCGCTCGGACTGAAAGGGCACAAAAAGATCAGCGATTTTCTAATAGATTCAAAAATACCGATATATCAGAAGAACAATGTATTGGTATTAACGAACAGAGATAACGTAATATGGGTCTGCGGCCTGAGAGTCGACGACCGTTTTAGAATGACAGAACGGACAAGGAGAATATTGAAGCTTGAATTCGGTTATAAATGAGCCCCTGCAGTTTGTTACCGTCAACAACGAACGGTTCCGCATATTCATTAGCGAGGAAGAGATCAAGAAACGTATCAAGGAGCTGGCCGGAGAAATAAACCGGAAATACGCCGGCAAGACGCCGATATTCATCGGGGTGCTCAACGGCTCGTTCATCTTCTTTTCTGACCTCATACGAGAAATAGACGTAGACTGTGAAATTGACTTTTTTAAGCTATCCAGCTATGGAGATGCGAAGATTTCGTCCGGAAACGTGAAACTTTTAAAGGACCTGAATTGTCAAGTAACAGACAGGGACATCATAATCGTAGAGGACATCATAGATTCAGGCCTGTCCATGGATTTCATAAAGAGGCTGGTTGCCAAACAGAACCCTCTCTCATTCAGCGTGGTAACCCTTCTGTACAAGAGTGATTGCGTTAAAATCGATTTTAAGGTAGATTACATAGGATTCCAAATACCAAATCACTTCGTTATTGGCTATGGTTTAGATTACGCGCAGAAGGCAAGGAACCTAAGAGCGATATATGTCTTGGATAAATAGTTTCATAGGAGTTTTTTGATGCCAAATACACAAAACGATAGAAATAAAAACGGTCCACCAAAGCGAAGGATCACTCCGCCTAACCTGAAAAGACGACCGAATCAACCTCCTGAGGAAGACTTCAACTGGAAGACTGGAAGAATAATAATCGGCTGGGCGACGATAATACTAGCGGTTTTCATTGTGATGACGCTGTTCCGCAGCAATGATAATCCGGAGACTGAAATAACATATAGTCAGTATCAGACATTGCTTGATTCGGGGATGATCAAAGAAGCGGTTATAAAGAAATCCGATATCAACAATTACGATTTTCACGGCACACTTAGAGAACCGACTGAAATCACAACCAGTACGGGAAAAAGGACTAAGATAGAGAAATTCAAGGTATTCCTGCCTCAGGCCGGAGACCCAAGTGTGGTTGCCCAATGGGAAAAGGAAGGCGTGAAGTTCAACTTCGTGAGAGAAAACGATCAGTGGGTGAACGGACTGATCAACTTCTTACCTTGGGTTTTGTTGATCGGAGTATGGCTTGTTTTCATGCGCCGGATGCAAGGGAACAACACGAAAGGTATTTTCAGCTTTGGCAAGAGCCGTGCAAAGCTAATGACAGAGAGCCAGGTAAAGGTCACGTTCAATGATGTTGCCGGAGCGGACGAGGCCAAGGAGGAGTTGGGTGAAATTATAGAATTCTTGAAGGAACCGGCGAAGTTCCAGAGGCTCGGCGGCAAGATCCCTCGTGGCGTATTGCTTCTCGGCCCTCCGGGAGTCGGTAAGACACTCCTTGCCAGAGCAGTGGCGGGCGAAGCGGGCGTCCCGTTCTTTTCAATCAGCGGTGCAGATTTTGTCGAGATGTTTGTCGGCGTCGGCGCCAGCCGCGTGCGAGATCTATTCGAGACGGCAAAGAAGAATGCGCCCTGTATAGTCTTCATTGACGAGATCGATGCTGTCGGCAGGCATCGTGGTGCGGGGCTCGGCGGTGGTCACGACGAACGCGAACAGACTCTGAATCAGCTTCTAGTCGAGATGGACGGGTTCGAACAAAACAGCGGCGTCATAATAATAGCCGCCACAAACCGACCGGACGTTCTCGATCCTGCTCTACTTCGTCCCGGTAGGTTTGACAGACAGGTTGTCGTCGATCGACCGGATGTAAAGGGACGAGAAGGAATATTGAAAGTCCACACCAAGAATGTTCCTCTCGGGCCTGAGGTGGACCTTAGCGTCATAGCAAGAGAGACACCGGGCTTTGCCGGTGCCGAGCTTGCTAACCTGGTGAATGAAGCTGCCCTGTTGGCCGCGCGGAGGAACAATGTAAGCGTCAGCATGTCGGATATGGAAGAGGCAAAAGACAAGGTCATGATGGGCCCGGAGCGGAAGAGCACGATTATTTCGGACGAAGAAAAGAAAGTAACAGCGTATCATGAATCGGGTCACGTGCTTGTAGCTAAGATGGTCCCCGAGGCCGACCCCGTCCACAAGGTTACGATTATTCCCCGCGGAAGGGCTCTTGGAGTCACGACATATCTTCCGATAGACGAAAAGCACACATACTCCCGCGAATATCTGCTTGCCATGATCACGTACGCGCTCGGCGGACGAGCGGCAGAGAAAATTGTTTTCGGCAAATACACCACCGGCGCCGGTAACGACATCGAGAAGGCCACTACCATTGCCAGGAAGATGGTATGCGAGTGGGGGATGAGCGATAAGCTTGGACCGCTGACATGGGGAGAGAACGAACAGGAGATATTTCTCGGTAGAGAGATAACAAAGCACAGAAACTACAGCGAAAAGACCGCGATCGAAATAGATGAAGAAATAAGAGGAATCGTACTGAAATGCATGACTCGGGCAGAAGAAATAATCAACGAGCACAAGGATGCATTGGACAGACTGGCGAGTGCCCTCCTCGAACGAGAGATTCTCGACGCGGAAGAAGTAGGCAAGTCGATTAAAGGTGAAGAGCTTCCTCCCTTTGTCAAACCGAACGGCAACGGGAAGAGCCAGCCTGAGGTATCAAGCGGGCAGGTTACGACGACACAACAGGGCAAGAATTAAACCGCGTCGCCATTCACTCCGCATGATTACGGCCTGACAAAACCATGATTGCACACTCTTCGGCGCGCAGTTGAATCTATGGGAGAGACTGCCGTCCAGGACGCTGTAGATTTTCGCGGGGAGCTAATAAGAAAAGGCATCCACCTTTTCTCGCTCGTCATTCCGGCTGTCTACTATTTTATCCCTAAGCCGCTCACGCTGGGGATACTTGTACCCATAACCGTTGCGTTCATCGTCGTAGACCTGGCACGCTACGACGTTCCGCTGATTTCCGCCGTATTCTACAGATTCTTCGGCTTCCTTCTTCGAAGGCACGAGGTTGACGAAAAGAAGCATGCGCTTAACGGCGCAACATATATGCTGATCTCGGCGGTCATTTGCATCATAATTTTTCCCAAGTACATCATGGTCACAAGTTTTACGGTTCTAATACTTGCCGATGCGGCTTCGGCCGTCTTCGGCAAGCGATTCGGGAGACACAAGATATTTCCCGGCACAAGCATGCCTAAGAGTTATGAAGGGTCTCTCGCATTCATAATCGCCGGTATTGTCGGGGTCGCCCTGACTCCAAAAGCAGATTATTGGGTTGCGGAATATCTGATAGGCATTGCGGCAACAGTCGTAGCCTCCGTTGCCGAAGTAGTATCGTATAACGTGGTGGATGACAACATTGCGGTCCCAATTGCATTCGGCCTGACAATGTGGGCCTTATACGTAATATTTCTCCCGCATATCAACGTTTTCTTCCTCGGCTAACGTCTGCTGAGGAATTCGCTCCCCTTCAAAAAAAACCTCCATTTAGAATCCTTCCCTACTCTGATGCCGATTCTCGTCGAACTGCCAATCGCATCTCTGTCGATCACGTAGTCGTCGTCGGCAAGGAACAGCCTGTTGCCCGTAAGCTTCTCTCCATTCAATTCACGGTCGATTCCCATCGCCTGGCAAAGCTTGGCGGGACCGTTTGTCAGATTGTGAAGATTGTCAATTCCCCGACGCTTCTTCATCTCTTCAATCCCGTACAGAGGCGCCAAAGCCCTTACGAGAAGGGCAGCCGGGAAGCCAATTTTATCCGTGACAATATTGAAACAGAAGTGCATACCATACGTAAAGTAGACGTAAGATACCCCACCGTCTTCAAACATCACCTTATTTCGCTCGGTCATTCCGTGGGCCGCATGGCTCGCAGGATCATCGCCGATGTATGCTTCGACCTCCACAATCCTGCCGGCAAGTGTCTTCCCGTGCATCTTCCTTACCAGAACTTTACCGAGGATTTCCGGCACGAGTTCCAGAGTATCCTTACGGTAGAATTCCGACGGTAAAGGGGAATACACTTTGGCGGCTCTCTTCCGGGACATCGTTCCGCCTTATCTATGGATTAGTTCGATGAAACTGTGCAAAGTTGAAGACTTTCCAGAACAGGAGAAATCAATTGTCGGTGCTTGGTTCCGACTGATCCATCGGCATCTCAATTTGCGTTGAAGATGCTTTCCTCTCCCTGCCGATGAGCTCATAGGCTTTATCGGTGGCCTCCCTTCCCCGCAAGGTCCTTCTCAAATAGCCCTTCTGCAGGAGGAACGGCTCGTAGACTTCCTCGATAGTGCCGGCGTCTTCCCCGACAACCGCAGCAACTGCATTAACTCCGGCCGGTCCACCCTTGTAGTAGTCGATGACCGTCATGAGAATTTTCTTATCCATCTCGTCGAGTCCCGTCTTGTCGACCTCAAGTTGCTGCAGCGCATGTCTTGCAATCTCCAAAGTGATTTTTCCCTTGTTGCTGACATCGGCGTAGTCGCGAGTGCGCCTGAGGAGGCGGTTTGCTATTCTTGGGGTCCCCCGGCTTCGGCGTGCAATTTCAAAAGACGAATCGCCGTCGATATGTACATCCAGAATGGAAGCGGACCGTTCCACGATCGACTGCAACTCTTCGTCCTCGTAGTATGCCAGCCGTTCAATAATGCCGAACCTTGACCTGAACGGATTGCTGAGAAGACCTGCCCGCGTCGTGGCAGCGACTAGAGTAAAAGGGTTGAGCCCGAGCTGGACGCTCCTTGCGCCCGGCCCCCTATCGACGACGATCGAGACCTTATAGTCTTCCATGGCTCCGTAAAGGATTTCTTCTACTGCCGCCGGCATGCGGTGAACCTCGTCTATGAAAAGCACGACGCCATCCTGCATTGCCGTCAGGATTCCCGCAAGATCACCCGGCCTCTCAAGAGACGGGCCCGTGGTAGAAATCAGTTCGGAACCGAGCTCGTTCGCAATAATGCTCGCAAGAGTGGTTTTCCCAAGTCCCGGAGGTCCCATGAACAACACATGGTCCAGCGCCTCCTTGCGTTTCTTCGCCGCCTCGATAAATACCTTGAGCTTGCTTACAATTTTTTTCTGGCCGACGAATTCCCTGAGTACTTTCGGACGGAGCGCCCTGTCGAACTTTGCATCGTCCTCGACCTGGTTTGGAGTTACTCCCCTTCGCGACTTCGGTTCTTCCCGAAGATTCTTCTTCTGCTTTGCCACTTTGTAAAGTTATATGTACCAAGAGTGAAACGCAATTCGCTCTCTATTAAACGTGCCAAGAAGCATCGCGAGACTTGTATTGATCTCCACGAACCGACGGGGCGTGACACTCCCCCGTCTGAAAGCCGGTGAATCGGCAATGAAGCTTTGGATCAGAAATGCACTATATCGTTGTATATGACAAATGCCATGAAGAGGAGCAAGATCGCAAAGCCAACCTGCTGTGCAAATATCTTTATTTTCGCCGGCACTTCTCTTCTAAAGACGGACTCATAGACGAGGAAGGCCAGGTGGCCGCCGTCCAATGCCGGGAACGGAATTATGTTGAGCACCGCAAGACTGATGCTAAGCAGAGCCATGAACCTTAGAAATACTACGAATCCCATCTCGGCACTCTGGGCCGCCAGCTGTGCAATCTTGATCGGCCCGCCTATCGACTTCGTAAATGAGACTTTGCCGGTGGCGATTCGAACGAGAGACTGCACGAGCAGTGCCGTGTTGCCAACTGTCTCGTTAAATCCCGCCGGAACGGCGGTCAGGACGTTGTAATTCAGCTTCTGGATCGGTCCGGTGTACGACATGCCGATCTGAATGCCGATCTTACCGTCAGAATTAGGCATAACCGCAATTTGTTCGAGCTTGTTATCCCGCTTGACGCCGAGATGAATCAGCGTACCCTTATTCTGCTTTACCAGGTCTACAACCTGAGTATTTGTTGCAATTGCCTGGCCGTCAATTGACTCGATTACGTCGCCCGGTTGGATGCCGGCTTTGGAAGCTGGCATGTTCGGCTCAACTGCCTCGATAACCGCATGCATGTGATCGGGGTAAAGCCCGATTTCTTTGTCCGGCTTAATCAAACCCTTAGGAACGGTTAACGTAGCGATTTGCCCGTCACGATTCACCTTCACCGTAAGCGGGGCGGCTACGTTGTCAAGATAAAGATCTGTCTCGACGCCTTCCCAGTTTTTGACGGCCTTGTTGTTTACCGAAAGCAAATCATCGCCCTGCCTGAAGCCTACTTTCTCCGCTACGGAGTTAGGGGAAACGCTGCCGACTGTCGTGGTCGCGTGGAATAATCTTCCGCTGGCAAGGTTGATCCCATAAAAAATCAGGAATGTCAGCAGGAAGTTCATTATGACACCGGCCGACACGACGACCATCCTTTGGTACATCGGTTTTGAGCGGAACTCATTGGGCTGGGGGGGATTTTTCAGAAAATCAGTGTCGAAACTCTCGTCGACCATTCCGGCAATTTTGACATATCCCCCGATGGGGACCCATGACACACAATAATCGGTATCTCCGATTTTCTTTCCAAACGCTCTCGGCGGAAATCCGACAGAAAACGTATCGACTTTCATGCCGAATAGCTTCGCCGCAATGAAGTGCCCGAACTCGTGCACCAGCACGAGTACTCCGATCGTAATAATGAAATATAAAATATAAGTCATGCTATAATCTCAACTCTGAGCTAATTGGAATGCTCCGTCTCCGCATAGACAAACTGCCTCGCCCGGCGGTCTGCCTCGAAAATCTCCTCTATGTCGGGAAGACGTTTAGTGGAAATAGACTCGAGGGCTTGCTTGACAAATTCGGCGATCTGGGTAAACCTTATCTTTCTCTTCAGGAAGAGATCTACAGCAGCCTCGTTTGCCGCATTGAGAACTGCCGTCGCCGTTCCGCCCTGGCCCAGAGCTTCGTATGCCAGGCTGATAAGCGGAAACTTCCCCACATCAGGCTTCATGAAAGTAAGCTGGCTCACCTTGCTGAAATCAATCCTTTGGTACTTCGACCGGATGCGCTCAGGGTATGTCAACGCATATTGAATCGGGATCTTCATGTCGGGCATACCGAGCTGTGCTTTTATCGAGCCGTCGACAAATTCAACCATGGAGTGAATGATGGACTGCGGATGAACCACGATTTCTATCCTGTCAGGCGGCAGATTGAAGAGATAATGCGCCTCAATAACTTCAAGCCCTTTGTTCATGAGCGTGGCTGAATCGATCGTTATCTTGTTTCCCATCCGCCAGTTCGGATGGTTCAGCGCTTCCTCAACCGTTACCTTCTCAAGGTCCTCTTTGTTTCGGTTCAAAAACGGCCCGCCCGAGGCAGTCAGTATCAGTTTTGCAATCGACTCTTTATCTTCACCGGTGAAGCATTGCAGGATCGCGCTGTGTTCACTGTCGACGGGGACAAGATTGGCGTGATACTTACCTGCAGTCTCGTTAACAATTTCACCGGCCACAACCATGGTTTCTTTGTTTGCCAGAGCCACAGTTTTCCCCGCCCGAAGTGCCTCCAGAGTCGGGCGCAGACCGGCAAAACCGACTAGCGAACTGATGAGAACGTCAAATTCTCCCCGCGACATCACTTCCGCCAGACCCGCTTCTCCCGAATAGACCTTCAATTTCTCGCCGTTTAGGTAAGATTGAAATTGCGCGGCGCGCTGCTCGTCTATTATTACTACTCCAATGGGATTATACTTTTTAACCTGCTGATAGAGCAAATCGATGTTTCTATTCGTGACCAGATAAGTCACGTAATAGTCTTCGCCGTGTTCGTTCATGCTGCTGATAACGTCGAGACTGCTCTTCCCGATGGACCCGGTAGAACCGAGTATTGCGATCCCTCTTCTTGTCCTCATCAAATTCTCTTTAAACAATTTAAACATGGGGGTTTCCCAAATCAAGAAACAATAAAGGTACCGCATTGACTCATAAATAATGTAACTCTGGCGAGGTCAGAAAAAGACCGTCGCCTCAAAACTTAGGTAACCCAATGCCGACCTGCGGCATCCCGCATACCCGTAAGGGATGACAATCTATTTGTCCTTGAAGTGCCAAAACCCGATATGGACGAGCTTGAACCATCCACACTTTAAAAAGAAGCTAAACCTGCTTCTATAGTCTTCTGTACAGTAATTCTTAAGCCTAAACTATTCCGGGAAACGGGTGGGCGACAAATTTGTGAAACCACTGCCATTCATTAAAATGAACGGCTCAAAAGGGGCTCAAAATCCCGTTCGGGGTTTCGGGATCTTTCCCAGGCATCCATTTTCAATGGATGCCGATGCCACATTATATTTTTGTCGCAGACCCCCGGGAAACGGTCTGACCGGAGTATACCTGACATTCGCCTTGAGTGCTTTGTCATAATATGCTCCCCTTCTCATCAGCCCGTCTGAAGTATTTGGAATGCTGGAGATTCCATCGGGGTCGTCACTTGCGCCACCCGACGATTTAGTGTCGACTCTTTCCTTATTCATGCTTCGCAGAGAATTTGCCGCCGTATAGAGAAGAAAAGCGCCGAATATTAAACTGAGTATATATGCGCTCAACAGCGCGCCGGTTGTGGTCGCAGTCTCCAGAAACATCCCCAACCGGACATCGGCAATCCGTTGTTTGACATAACTTCAGAAGCACGATTCCTTCCATGGCGGCACAGTATGCTATCCGCTGATGCTCCGGGGTGTTCGCCAATGCAGAATCGGGAGTGCGGGTATGATCAAATAAACCAAGTTCGAGCATGACCCTCAGCATCCTCCGCACTTTGTCGTCGATTGTGCTGACTTTCACCTCGCCAGACTTGATTGCGGGAAGCAGAGTGCTGTCGTTCAGGTATTGATCCGTGCACTGCTCCCCAGTCAGACATTACCAGCCCCTTGAAGCCCCAGTATTCCTGGTTGTTCGCGGCTAAATGCTTCACGGTTGCTGCTACTCCCTCGCTCTGCACACCTTCGAAGTAGCTCACAGCCATCCTCGCGGTCAGATACAAATCTTCGTCGTAACCTTCAAACGTGCGCCTTCCAATCGGCAGGCGCACAATGCTGACGCAGAGCCTTACACATTTTGGCGGGGTGTATCTGTTTCATCAATTCCTTCAACAGATCCGGTTGCGCTCCTACTTATCGTGGTACTTGTCAGTCGAAGAACGTAACACACGGTACAGTCTGACAGAAATGTTGCTTGCGTTGGTGTATCCGATGATATTCGGATTAGAGAAGATAGAAGTCTCCGCGCTTCTCAAAACCAATGGTGTTTTCTGGCAAAGCCATCACTTTGTGACAATATCTCACAGGACTTCCTCACTTTCCCGATCCTACTACCCTCCGGCGATTTCTAGTTCGCTCTGCGCCAGAACTCTTACCGCAAGTTCGCGATGTGCACAACGAACTGCGAACCCATTTCCTTGCTCTGCCGAGCACTCCTTCGAGTCTCTGGCTCAACTGTGACTCCACAGCGCGGACACTCTATGGGAACCAGGAAGGGGTTGTGAAGGGATATAATCCTTCTCATCCCGGCAGGAAATCTTACCATCCTCTGATTGTAACCGAAAGTCATCGCAGTGATTGTCTCGGCGGATTACTTCGTCCTGGCAATGCCCATACTGCCGAGGGGATTAAGGAACTCTTCAACTCCCACACATTCCTTTGAAGCGAATGCGTTCTATGCCGAGCTATCACTCCTTGCATACAATTTGATTACTTGGTTCAAGCGTCTGTGTCTTCCAAAAGAATGGCAATCTTATACGCTCTCAACAATCCGTAATCGCCTCTTGTTGATACCAAACCAGGTTTGTACGCTCGCGGAACATCCCCACACTGCGCTTTCCACGAAACAGCTTGTACCAAAGATGTCTTCGACTATGCCCAGCATAAAATCAAAAAACTTTCACCGCTATTATGATCTCTACTAAACAATCACAAAAATATCCCCCTGCAAGAGTGATCCGAAAAAAAAGCCACTTTTCACGCAGGTTTTGAGCACATAGACACATTACGCAGCGGCAATTGATTTGGTGTAATACATTTGTTATAATTTAATATAAATAGGAGAATTTGCCATGCTTAAAACAGCCGTCCGACGAGTGGGCAACAGCCTTGGAATTACTTTGCCAAAAACTATAGTCGAGAACCTACATCTCAACGAAGGAGACGAACTCCACCTTGTCGAAACGGACGAAGGGATTATCATAACTCCGTTCGACCCTAAATTCAGCGAGTGGGCAAAAGCGTATGAGCATTCCAATAAAAAGTTTAGAAACGCACTCAGAGCACTCGCTAAGTAATGGCGGTTCACTTCATACCTGCTGAACTTGTCCTCGCACTTCACGCCGATCTTCTTCAACGGTATGGTGGACAGCCTGGGCTTCGAGACCGAAATCTCCTTGAGTCTGCACTTGCTCAACCACGGATAACCGTTGGTGGAAAGTTTGCACATAAAACTATCTTTGATAAAGCAGCCGCTTATGGCTATCATGTCTGCAAAAACCATCCATTCATCGACGGGAATAAACGAGTTGCCTTCGTGCTTATGGACATCTTTCTCCAAAGAAATGGGTGGGAAATTATTGCCCACGAGGAGGACGCGTACTCGATGATGATTGACCTCTCTTCAGGTCGATTGTCCAAAGCACATCTGGCATCATGGCTCAAAAAACATTCCTCCAGACTTCCTTCTGACTGAATTGCCGTTGCGGCTAACGTCCTGCCCAAAAAAGTTCGTCCTGCTTCGACGCCATGAATGTGCGAAGCTCGACGAGAGCGGCGAAGCGGGATGAAGCGAGAACCATGATATATAATAATCGAGCATCTTTTTTGCGCGTGTTAGGCGTCCGTTGTTTTGCCGCAGGGCACTTGGGCAACTGTCGGTGCTACTTACTTTATTCAAGGAATTGGCTGGCGAGACTTTTCCGCGTAACGCCATGGCATCGGAATACTGTCGGCAATTTGTCGGGTAAAGTCATAGCAACAATAGTCTGTAAATTCCCATTCGTATTGTGACTCACTAATGTTAAGTGTGATAACAGCGTAGCATGACTTCCCGTGAGTGGAGCAGACCAGTTCAGAGGAAGATTTGGAGATGGCACTCTCTATGACTTGAAACATGGTTGATTGGCCTCCTGGAAGAGCGGAAGGGACAACGGGTCGGGAGCCATCCTTGTAAGTAAAAGTAATCATAAGTTGTAGTCCTTCACGATTTTGTGTCTTTAACATGCGTGTGCCGTATGTTGTGTTGTCCCTTTCAGAATTCAACCTTTGCGAAGGATCAGGATGTAGATTACGAGCAGCGAGATGACAAGCGCGAGGATTAGTATAACTACTCCTGACGTGCCGCCAAGAACGTGGTCAATTTCGTCATCGTCTTTGTGAAAAAGCGACAAGCCAACGACTATCAAAACTATCACAATCGCTGCAATAAAAGCGATTAGATAAAGTGGCGGCCCCAAGACAATGGCTGCGAACAATAGGAACAGAGATAATGCTATCGTGAGTGGAATTGAAATAACGGTGAGCGTCCATCCGAGGACGGGATGGATTTGTCTGACATCCTTCAGCCATTCTCCAAGGCCGTCAACTGGATTCCTGGTCGAGACGAGTCTTTTCATAATCTGCCTTGTAACTATCTTAGACTACTTGCATCGGTTAGTCAACTGCCTTTGAGTTGTTTTGCGACAGCTTCGGATGAATTACCATCTTGATTTCAGTTTTCATTTGGTGGGCGCCGATGCTCATGATGGAATCTGCACCGAGGAAATGTGTTTATTCCCGTCCTTGCCCATCTGGTATCGTTGTTCAATGGTTCCACCTTCGATGTCATCCTGCCGACCCGGAAGGGGGGCGACATCAGACTACAATGCGTGTCAAAACCTGACAAAGACCTCGCGTGGATGCTCCAGAAACTACAGATCGTCCCACCCGAGCGACTCAAGAAAGATTACCAATTGTAGTGCCGACTTTTGCCCGCCTTCCCTCGTTTCCGCACGGAATCGCCGTTTTCAATCGAGAAGTGTCGAACTTGGGTTAACACATCCCTGTACCACGTTGCAATAAACAAGGTCGGCACTACATTGACTTTTGAACCCCAATCCCCCAGTCCAAACTGAATCCGCAGAAAAAATATTTTTTCTGCGCCACTACCGTCGAACTTGGGCTAGGCCACTTGGCGGGTCTTGTTTAACTCCGCTCAAATATTCTTCGTAAGGCACGTTGGCATATTGGTCTGGTCGTATAAGGGGCACTTCCGAGAATCTGTAGTATGTGTTTGGCAAACTATCGGAGGGGTACACATCTTGAATTCGTATGTTTGTTGCGATCCCTTTACCAATATTGGTCAATCGGAAAACCTGAGCGCCGCTGTCATGGCGAACCTCTGGCAGAACTGTTGGCATGACAGACAAGCGACGCTGTCGAACGAGCTCATCCAACTGCTCTTTTGCCACTCGACGGAGGCGGCAAGTTTCAATCGTGTACCACGTCATTACCAAAAGTGTCATGGTGATGACGCCAAATGTCAACCAATCGATTAAGAGGGTACAACTATTCATGGTTTCTAACCTTTCATTGGCAAAATTCTTTCATCTCGTCTGCTGCTTGCATTAATCCTAGTTCGTATGCTTTATGGAGATCAGCGCATGCTCCGCCAGTGTCGCCTAAAAACATCTCAGCTAAAGCTCTACCATGGAACGCCTCAGCGCTTGTGGAATCTTGAGCGATCTCGCCATTGAACATTTCTTTTGATTTCTTGAAATCTCCCATCGCGGCTTTTTCATCGCCTAAACGTAATTCTCCTCGTGCAGTGAAGGACGTGGCGTTGCCGCCGTGCGTCAATTCTATCACCTTTGAAACATCAGACAACGCTCCTTGTATGTCGCTCTGACTACGGAGGGCGCTCCTGATCTTGTACGGCTCTGGCGAGTTGGGATTTAGTTGGATTGCATGGTTCAGGTCCTCCATGGCTCCCGTGGTATCATTGGTTGCAGCTCTTATCGACCCTCTTATGAAATAAGCCATGTCTGAATTCGGATTCTCCTTTAGTGCGTTGTCACAATCGATTAAGGCACCAGCGTAATCTTTGCTCATGTACTTTTTGGAAGCGGAAGCAACGAGGTCAATATTTTTGCGGTCAGTTTCAGCTTGCACAGACGAAGAAGAATTGCTTGTAGAGTAATTTGCGGAAAGGATTATTTTGCCAACAGCGAAGAGGACAACCCACACAAAGGCGTAGGCAAGAACGCCAGATGTTGCAGAACGGAGCCAGAGCTTATCGATCTTCTTGAAAACGAAGCTCCTTAGGACATAATAAATTCCGATAGTGAGAACGCAGCCGCCAAACTGCATTAGGAGTCCCATCGAACCAAGCACCTCATAACCCTTTGACGCTTGCGGAGAATAGAAGATGCAGGCGATGACAACCCAGCCCCACCCCACTTTTGACCTAAAAATATCCCATCTCTCCTCCGTTTTTCCCCAAGAGGATTCGTTGCGATAACTTGGTGTTCTCATAGACTTACCTCTCAATTTGAATCATGGACGCAGTGGCACACATGAAGCGCAAAACAATGACGCATAACGTCCATTGGGAAGAAGTCGTTGCGGTCGCCCGCTATAAAAGTTGCGTAGCATCGAGCCTGCGGGCGAACGCAATGAAGCGAGTTCGACATATAAGAATGACGAGCGTCTTCTTCCCAATTGTTAGCCGCAGTTCGCGGTGGAGATTGTAACACATTTGACATCATGGCCCTCCATTCACATGTTCGTGCTGGCTTTATCATTGTCATTTGGTATTCAGCGCCACTTCCATTTCGCCAAGCTCTTTGATAACCTTCTTTATGTCTTCCGCACCTTTCCAATGAGAGGATTCTCCCAACAGTTCATCAAGTGCAGGATGGTTGCAATTATACTTATGAAGCTTGCCGTGAACAAATTCTACTGGCTTTTTGAAACGCTGTAAATAGGCGACATACACTTTCCGATAGAAAGAATCCCCCTGGATAAACACTTCTGCAATGCCATCTGCCGTGGCAGTATTGACTTCTCGATAATCCACCGACAGTTCATGGAATAGCATAGTGAGGTCACTCCTCAATTGAACAACGTCTTGTTTCAGGTGTCTTTTTGTGTAAAACCATTTTCTAAGAACAGTTACAGTGGTAATTATCAATTTCCAGATTGTTCGCGCAGAGATAGTAAAAGCAGCAAGAGCGTTTATTATGATGCCCGCGATGACAATCCAAAGAATTATTTGATTCTGGTATAACCCGTGGATGAACTTCACAACTTGGTCTTCACTCATTTGCATCTTCCCGGTAGTTGATAGTTGCAGTTGCCAGTCCTATCATTTTAGCAGCTCCAGTTTCTTGGTATCGTGGTACGCGCCAGCTTGCAGACGATAGAGGTAAATTCCGCTTGAAAGGGTGGCGGCGTTGAAAATAACCGAATGAATGCCTGCAATCTGATTTTCGTTAACTAGGCTCTCGACTTCTCTTCCAAGCACGTCGAAAACTTTCAGAGTTACATGGCAACTCATTGGCAACAGATAGTTGATCACAGTTGACGGATTAAACGGATTGGGGTAATTTTGCTGAAGCAAAAAATTCGTGGGCAGATTTTTCTGTTGCTCTTGAACACCTGTGATCATTTCCGAAAGCGGTCGCTGCCATACCCCGCTGCCTTCAGTTCCTAGCTCCGCGCCACCTCCATAGGTTCCGGCAAAGAGATTTGTGCCGAGGATGACAAGAGATCTGATGGAATTGTTCGTCGATGGAGTGGTTGGCAAACCTGACCTGATGTCTGTCCAGCTTGTTCCTTTATCTGTGGAAAGGAAGACGCCAGCACCAGTTGCGGCAAAAAGGTTCGTGTCCATAACAGCAAGAGACCAGACGCCAGGGTTGGAGCCTGAACTCACCCCTGAATTGGCTGCGACCCAACTTGTTCCGTTATTCGTGGAACGATAAACAGCACCATTAACCCCGGCAAAGAGATTTGTGCCGAGCACTGCAAAAGACTCGACATCAGATTGAGGCAGGAACCCTGAATTGACCGCTGACCAGCTTGTACCATTGTCGGTCGAGATAAAGGCACCGCCAGCATAAGTCCCAGCGAAAAGATTCGTGCCCAGCACGGCGAAACACCGGATATCCTTGTTTGTCAAGCCCGAATCGACCACTCTCCAGTTCGCACCGTTGTTGGTGGAAAGAAAAACGCCGCCAGCGTAAGTGCCTGCAAAAAGGTTTGTCCCAAGCACGCCAAGAGCATTGACACGGGTGTCGGTCAAGCCCGAATTGACTGGTGTCCAGCTTGTCCCGCTGTTTGTGGAAAGAAAGACCCCGCCACCATAAGTCCCTGCAAAGAGATTTGGTGGTCTTGACCCATTGGAGAGAACGGCAAAAGCATCGATGCGAAAATTCGTCAAGCCTGAATCAATTGCCGTCCAGCTCGCACCGTTGTTTGCAGAAAGAAAGGCGCCGCCGCCATCAGTCCCGGCAAAGAGATTCGTGCCGAGGGCGGCAAGAGTGAAGACTCCTGAGTACCTCGGTAATCCTGAACTGACCGCTGTCCAGCTTGTCTCGTTGTTGGTCGATAGAAACACGCCACTCCATGTCCCGGCAAAGAGATTCGTTCCGACTAGAGCGAGAGCATTAGCATAAGTACCCGTCAGGCCTGCTGCTGTCCAGCTTACGCCACTATCCGTTGACACGTAGACTCCACCGCCATAAGTTCCTGAACTGTAGTTGCCAGTTGCGGCAAAGAGACGCGTGCCAGAAACTGCAAGAGCGTTCACATAGAGATATGGCACAGGCACTGTGGTTGGCAGTCCTATTTGACTCCAGCTTAACCCACCGTCCGTAGATCGATATACCATGCCGTTCACTCCGACAGTCCCAGCAAAGATATTTGTACCGGAGGCGGCGAAACAACTCACACTAATCCCACTCACTCCGGCGGCAGTCCAGTCCATGCCGTTGTCGGTCGATATGTAGATGCCACCGTTACTCCCGGCCAAAAGGTTCGTGCCTGAGACGGCAAAGGCACTCACATTATGCCCTGAAAAGTCTGTGACCTTTGTCCAGTTTGTATCGCCGCCGCTCGAAAGATATACTCCCGATCCAGTCGCGGCCACGTGATTCTTGCCGGAGACGGCGAAATCAAAAACATCCGTTCCTGTCAGTCCAGTTGCAACCCAATTCGTTCCGTTGTCAGTCGAAACATAGAGACCAGTTTCCGTTCCCGCATAGACACTTTTGTCGGAAACGACGAGAGCAAACACATCAATCCCCGACAAGCCCGAATGGACTGCCGTCCAGCTTGTACCGTAGTCCGTCGAAAGGTAGATTCCCTGACCCCAAGTCCCAGCAATGAGATTCGTGCCTGAGGCCGCGAGTCGATTGATGTTCGCTCCCTCCGGCCCACCCGTTGGAGTCCATTGTGCACTTAATGACCGCGTACCCATACAAAAGCTGAACACCAGTATTAGAAATCGTGTAAGGTTCTTCATAATATTTCCCTTTCTAAAGGACTCGACGGGCAATTGCAACTAACCATGCGAATTGCGGCTAACGTCCTGCCGGAAGAAGTCGTGGCACGCATCCTTTAAAGGGGTAGATAATGAGCGCGCCATGAAGCGAGTTCCATATATAATATACAAATGACGAGCGTCTTTGTCCGGCATGTTATGCGCAGCGCAGCCCGATCCATTTTATTCTAGACAGTCCGTCTAGGTTGACGCCGTTTCTTTTCGGGCAGGCCTATCCGAGCAAGGTAGTTAGCGAACCTTAGTGAAATATCTTCTCGAAACAGCGGTGAAACTGAACAAATGAAATTCTTGCGGCGAATCGAGGAAAGATACTTAACGTTAACAGCAAAATAGTGCTTGAAGTCTATTACTGACGGAACGATCGGGATCGGCGAAGGGAACTCTAGGTAGTGGTAACGGGGCGTCTCATTGTTCCGAAGTGTGGTTCCTGGAGTTCTGTTCTTGTTAATTTGCTGCATTCTGAGATCCAACTCAGATAAGTGTTCCCCTTGGTAAACGTGCTCGGCATTATAGAGCGGGGCAACAAGGACCGAAAGGAGCCACTTATCTTGAGTGGACTTTTGTTCTTTCAGGTCCCGCAAATGAGCATCTTGCTCGAGGTCGCAATCTTGGGATAGAACGATTACGAGTGGAAAGTTAATCTTGGAGACTTCAAGAATGCCAGACTTCTCTCTAACATACTCGATGTACTCGACATCCTTGAAAATATCCCCTTGAAAGATCCTCGACTTCCTTGGTTTACTGACGCTTATCATGGGTAATCTTAGCAAGAATTATTTGTCGCTTAGGTTTTCCTACACCGTAGCTTTCGATCTCGACGTTCAGGGTGGGAACGGTCTCAGCGGGCGCAGCAGGGCGAGGAGTAGCGGACTCAGTCTTGTCGGTCGGAGCATACTCTTCGCTAAAACCGGACTGGTCTTGTCCCTCAGGCATTTAGCACCTCGCGTAGCTTGTCAGTAATACTGGATTCAAATAGGGACTGAATTCCATCGTGATAGCGGTCGAGGTTAGCTGGAATTTCTGGAAAAGTCTGCAATCCTTGATGATATGCGTCAAAATCAAGGACGAAGTGTCTTTTCCTTATCGAGGCGGGATAATCAGGATTAGGCATCCCGAATTGAAATCGCAAATTGAAGTCTGTGAAACTAAGCTCGAGATTATTGAATGCGCGAGATATTGAACCTTTGTCATCAATGAACTTGAGAGTTGATAGGAGGTGCGCATTAAAATAGTCATCCCAACTGAACGGATCGCCGTTAGGAATCTCGAAGTTGTTAATGTATCGCAGGCCCAGCCGATTTGCGACAACTTCTGGGACTTCGGCGAAAAGAACTTCTATGATTTGTGTGAAGTCATTCTTGAAGGTCTGGTAGTTAGCATAACGTTTGTACTCTACAAAGATGCCCGTGTTGAGAATGACAAGTCTCTTCTCGCGATCTCTCCCGTGGAAATTCCACTCCGTGAACTCCGTTCGTTTGGGTTCAACCGCTTTGGGGGACACCCGCAACTCAGTCGCAATAGCCTTTCTTGGCTCTAAGATTGGGAAGATCGTGAGTGCCTTTTCGGAAAGCTTAGCAGGCAGTTCTTGGATGAATTTTTGAATGGGGCTTGCGAAGTCTATTCGCGCGATCACCTGCGTAAGATAGTCGCGTTTATAACAGATTTCTGGCAAGGTTTAGTCCCTCCTGTCTATAAAAAGTGTAGACTTAAGTTAACTCATGTTTTCCGATAAGAGAAACCTCTTCAACGCTTCGATCGGGCCGCGTTGCGCATAACGTCTTGCGCAAAAAAGTTCGTCCCGCTTCGACGCCATAAATGTGCGAAGCTCGATGAGAGCGGCGAAGCGGGATGAAGCGAATTCGACATATGCTTAATGATGAGCCTCTTTTTTGCGCGTGTTAGGCGTCCGTTGCGGTGCGTCAATATTCTGCTTTCGATTTGATAGCGGTCGACGGCGAAACGCCGTTGAACCTCAGCCAGGAATTGATTATGTTGTAACCAGCTAAAACAACAGTAAAAATCA
>JAMCXB010000020.1 GCA_023480735.1 Bacteroidota bacterium
TCGAAGCCACGCTCATTCGGCTACATGACCTACAGGCAATTATCATGACAAGAACCTTTCATCTTGCTAGACTGTCCAAGCTTGCTTGGCGCACCAGAGCCACGACAGAAGAAGCTAATACCTCAATTCCGTTTCCGCAAGTCGGTGGAATTACTGACACGCCCGCACTGGCAAATCCCACAAAAGATTCCTCGTCCTGCAACGCGGAATTCGAAATGGCAAATGTGATCCTGTCGGCTGCTTTCCCCGGCAACCATGTTGTACGGCAGAGAACAAAACATCATGGATTTTCTCAATCGTGCGTCAAAGAGAAAGAGAAGAATATCGATCCGTGAGAATCGGTAAACTCCGTCCGATCCGCGTTCTGATCTCATTTCCACGTAAAGCAGATATTCACAAATGAATTGCGTAAATAACGCGCCTAATTCGTGAAAAACCGTGCTGTCCGTTAAATCCGTGTTCCGTTTTGGACGGAGCCAATCCCCGGCATCATCCCGCCATGTCCCTCATCCGCTTGAGGTCGGTCACGAATATCCTCTTCGAGCTCTCCCGGATCAGCCTGTCATCCTTCATCTTCCGCAGGTTGCGTGAAAGCGTCTCGACGGCGATACCCAGCTGCGCCGCCAGATCTTTCTTGCTGATCCCGAGCACGAAAGACGGCTCCGGCTTGTTTATTGAGCCGTTGGCGATGACCTCGTTCATCATGTAGCGCGCGAGCTTTCCCTCCGCGCTTGCCAAGAGCTGGCCGAACTTCTTGTTCAGCTCCATCAGCCTCGATGCGAACGCTTCGGAGATCTTGATTGCCACGGAGGAATTCTCCTCCATGAGTCTTCTGAACTCGACTTTCGGAATGTGAAACAGCATCGAGTCTTCGATTGCCTGGGCGCACGCGGGATAGTGGCTCGAATCCGTAAACAGAGGGGTCTCGGCAAAACTCTTGCAAGGTTTCAAAATGTGGAGCACTGTCTCGTCACCCTCCGCCGAGAGCTTATAGACTTTCACGGTACCGCTCATAACAACGTAGAAGCCCGTAAAAGGATCCCCTTCCAGGAAGATGATTTGATCCTTCGAGTATTTCTTCAGGCCGCCCAGCCCTCGAATAAGGCTCAGTTCGTTCTCACTCAGTCTTTGGAACAGTGGGACTTGTTGAAGAAATTCGGTGGACTCTCTCATAGTACCTTGAATATCTCACGTGCGGAGTTGGTGCAAGTAGCTGACTGCAGGTGTGCCATTGTTTATGAAATTTATCCGGGACGGCATGAATTTCCAATCGTTACATTCGCGGCTGGAACTTGCAGTCGGAGGTATAGGTGAGAGAAATGCAATCACGAGACCTAGACCCGAAGTGAATGCCAGCAATAGGTGCCTGCCATTGTGGGAGGACCTATCGCTGTCTTGTTAAGTACGTCATGGCGGTGATTGTCACAATGTGGCCATTTCATTCATCAGGAATCCGGCGAGAGCAGATGCGGCGTTGTATTCCTGTTCGCGTGACGCATACAGCAGCGTGACGTTTCCCTTGCCAAGTCTCGCCTTAATTTCCTTGAGAATGCTCTCTTTGCCATTGATCTCCGCGCGGTATCGCCTCTTGAACTCGGCCCACTTTGCCGGATCATGGCTGAACCATTTCCGCAGTTCGGTGCTCGGAGCTATTTCCTTCAACCACAGGTCGATCGCCGCTCTGTCTTTCGAGATGCCACGGGGCCACAGCCTCTCCACGAAGATCCGAAATCCGTCGTCGTCCGAAACGGACTCATAGACCCGCTTGGTCCTAAGTCTCCCTTTAGTTTTTGCCAGCTTGCATCCACCTCCTTATTGCCGACATTCGTGCAAAGCTCATTACCGTTTCTATTTAGAAGGTTACGATGCCTGAATGTCCTCCGTCGGCCGCCTCGTCTTTTCCAGCCTTTCCTCAGCTACCTCCGGCGGTATGATGCCGTCTTCGGCCAGCTTCTTGAGCCGGGCGGAAATTACCTGGCCCCTGCCGAGGTATCCGACAATTGTGTGGACATCGTCCCTCTTTACCACCGGCAGCCTTCCGATATCGTGGTTCAACATCCTGACGACGGCCTCATAGAGCGATTCTGCCTGGAAGGCAAGTATCAGGTCTTTGCTTCCTACTTCCAGCACGGTCTTGTCCTGCAGCCCGGCCTGCACGGCTCTTCGGATATCATTATGCGTGATGATTCCGACGAGCTTGTTTTCGGCGTTGACTATCGGGATGCCCTTGTGGCGATTCACGTCGGGGTCCCCGCGGTGAATCTTCTCCGAGAGTTCCCGGATCGTCATGTCAATGCCGATTGCCGGAACGTCCGTGTCCATGACGTCAGATACCGGAACCCGTTTGAAAATATCCGCCTCATAATCCTGAGGGATCAGCAGCCCGCGACGCACGAGCTTCTCGGTAATTACCGAGTTCCTGTAGAGTACGTAGGCAACGCCCGATGCTATTACTCCGACGAGCATGAGAGGAAGGACTGAATTGAAGTTGCGCGTCATTTCAAGCGGGAAGATGATGAATGCAAACGTCGCCCTTACGGAGGCTCCGAACACTGCGCCCATCCCGACGAGCGCAAACGCACCGGGCGACAGGTTCGCCACGGGGATCAGGTGGTTGACTACCATCGCAAAGAGTCCTCCGATCGCAGCACCAATCATGAAAACTGGTGCCAGCAGACCTCCCGAAGTTCTAGTCCCGAGAGAGAGTATCAACGCGATGAATTTGAAGACAAGGATTACCAGAAGTGCCGACAACACAAATTGGTTTTCGAGAATGGCACCGATCGTGTCGTACCCAGGCCCGAAAATTCGAGGGACAAAATAGCCGAGGACTCCTACGCCAAGTGCCCCCACGGACGGGAGGACGTACGGACTCACGTGAAGTTTCTCGAATTGATCTTCGGCCCAGTAAAGCGTCTTTATGAAGAATACAGCCGTCAGCCCGCAAATGACTCCGAGGATGACGTAATACGGCAAGGCGTATGGAAGATTAAAATCCAACGACCCGATCGGGAACATCGCGCCCGATTGTATGAGCTGGAAACGGACGGCTGTCGCCAGGCTGCTCGCTATCACGAGCGGTATGAACGACCTTGTCCTGAATTCAAACAACAATATCTCGATAGCCATGATGACGCCTGATATCGGGGTGCCAAAAGTGGCGGCAAGACCCGCGGCGGATCCGCATGCGAGAAGGATTCGACGTTCGGATTCGGTGGTGTTTAGTATCTGCCCGACGAAGGAACCTACTGCGCCTCCGGTTTGGATGATCGGTCCTTCGGCACCGAACGGACCGCCGGTTCCGATCACGATAGCGGCAGAGAGAGGCTTCCAGATTGCCACTTTTCCGGGTATGCGGCTTTTATTCGAGACCACCGCCTCAAGCGCTTCAGGCAGCCCGTGACCCTGGATCTGGTTCGTCCCGTACTTCGACATCAATCCAACCAGGGCACCTCCGATGACAGGCATCAGAATCGCCAGGAGGCCGATATTAGTATCTACCTCGCTGACAAACAGGAACGAAACGCGGTGGTAAAAGACGACATTTGTAATCAATGCTATAAGGTGGTACAGGACATACATGATCAGACCTGTCCCGACGCCTATGAGGGCGGCAAGGATTGATATGTATAGAAGCCTTGATCCCTTCTCTTCAGTCAAAACCGGAACACTATTCATCCGATATCGCTCCGCCCCACGACTTCCTTTATCACAGCGCCATTATGGTGGAATAGGTCCGAGCAAAACAGGGTTGATGCTGTTTCATCGAAGAGCAATCCCGCGTCCCAGCAATGCGGAAGGTTCGGAGTTGCCTGAAAACGGTGTCTATGTGTTCCGGTGGTAAACGTCTCACCATTCTCCATCCCCTTGACCGGCCGCAGCGCGTAGTCGTACATGTTCACTCTCGCTCCTACACTGCTGCAAAAGCCTTGGGCGCCCTGAGCGAGAGCAAGCCATTCGTTCAAAGAGCCGCATTCGTCGACCTCAAAATGGCTGAAGCCAATCCAGCGGATGCCTGCGGGGTCCAATATTTTCGCCACGGCGTCGCGTACGGTTTGAAACAGAAAATTCTGTCCTGTATGCCACAGAAGCGGTTCGTCGTCCTTGATGAGAAATTGATTTATCTGCAAATTGCGCTCGGGCACATACGTAGAAATACGGTACACATCCTGCACTATCTCTGTCACAATAGTCATTTGATTCCTTTATGATTAAATCCGCAATCGGCATTTTAATCGGCAACCTTACAGAGAGAGTCCAAATGTCTTAAGTACACTCATGGTCTTTTGGCCGTCTACATGAATAACGCTTCTTATTCCAAGACTTTCGGCCACTCTGACAAACATTGCCCGATCATCTACATATACCGATTCTTCGGGCACAGTTTGGGCCACGTCGAGTGCGATACGATATATGTCTTTGTCCGGTTTTCTAAAATGGACAAAGCATGAGGATACAAAGAAATCCATGAATTCACCCAGGCGGAATTTTTTGATCCGGTACTCGGTAAGTTCGCGCCCTTCATTACTTATGGCGCCGACCTTTAGGCCGTGTTTCCTCTTTAAGTTCTTCACGAGATCTATCATATCCGGAAATGACCTGGACCTCTCGAACATGAACTTCCTGAAGTCCTCATAAGTGAAGAGTCTCTCTTCGTAGAACACTACCCGGTCGAGGTACTCATTCAGGCTCAGCTTGCCGGATTCGTATGTGTCATAAGTAAGGTGATGACGCTCGTTCATCTCTTCGTAATCAAGATTGAATTGTCTTGCGGCTTCCTGGCGCGATCTGTGATCCCATCCGTTTGTCAACAGCACACCGCCTATGTCCAGGAACAATGTCGAGGGTATTCTATTATCCACTGTTCTTCTCCTCCTGTCAATGCCGATCGTTGTTATGGTTGTCTTAGAAGCCCATCCTTGTCACCCCAAATTTATTTCGGGGTCCAAAACCCGCTCGAATGAGATGCTGAACCGAGTTCAGCATGACGACATTCGTTGTTTTTGGACGACCACGCTTCAGTCGCTCACGGATTCTTTGACCGCACGATCGAGCCTCTCGAGCCCGCCGGCCAAGTCTTTTCCGAGATCAATTCGGATTACGCGTCTGCCGTGTTTCCTCAGGGCTTCGAGGTCACCGAGCGCCTGGGCCTTCTTGAACACGGAGAAGCCGAAAGGCTGACCCGGCAGCGGCGCATCCACTGTATCTTCCGATGTCAATTGCACGAACAGTCCGGTATTCGGACCGCCTTTGTGGTACTGACCGGTTGAATGAAGAAACCGCGGACCGTATCCGAAGGTCGTCGCGAGATGCAGTCCGTGCTGTATTGCGGCTCGCATCGAAGCGGCGTGGCTATCGACATCGCCCCCTTCCGGGACATAAGCCATGAAAGGGACATAGTCTCCAGGGTTCGACGATGCAAAGAAGGACTTGAGGACTTCGACCAGAGTATTCCCGGATGCATCCCCATACACTCTAATGGCGCCGTCCTGCAGGGACGGCTCCTCCTCCGTCAGCTTTCCGTTCGCCCTCACTTCCGCAAGGAGCCTGTTTGTGTTATCCTTGCTCTCCTGGACATTCGGCTGATCAAAAGCGTTTATGCCGATCACGGCTCCCGCCGTCGCGGTCGCAATCTCCCATCTGAAAAATTCCTGGGCAATATCGAAAAGGTCTGTCATCTCAACGGTGACGACCGGATGTCCGGCATCGCTTAGGCTGCGAACGCGATCCTCCAGCTGGGTATCCGCCGAACCTTTCATCTTTATATAGGCAAAGAACCTGTCTTTCCCGTAATCCTCCGGGTTCATCACCAGCTCGTCACTTACCGGCAGAATCCCCTTCCCCCCTTTGCCTGTGCTCTCCGCAACGAGCTGCTCCAACCACAATCCGAGAGTCCCCGCCTCCTTTGAGACTATGAAGGTCAGCTTGTCTTTTCCTTTCAGTGCGAGCTCTCCCATAGCCGCACCCAGGGAGACACCGGGATTCCTTTCCGCAGGGACGCACGAGTCACAGGCACGGGCCATGCGAAGGGCCCTCGTAAGAAGCTTAGGTATATCTACCCCGAGAAGCGCGGCAGGCACGAGGCCGAAATAAGACAGCGCCGAGTAGCGACCTCCGATATCGGAGAAATTCAGGAACGTTTTCCTGTATTTCCTTTTTGCGGCAACATCAATAAGCTTGCTACCGGAGTCTGTGATCGCGACGAAATTTTCACCTGCATGCACGCCCTTCACGGCTCTTACCTTCTCGTAGAAGTAATCGCCGAAAGCATTCGGTTCTGCGGTAGTGCCAGACTTGCTGGCGACGATGAATAGAGTCTCGGAAAGCGGCACCTCTTTTTCTATCTTCAGAATTGTTGCGGGGTCCGTCGTATCGAGAACGGTCAGTGGAATACCGCCGTCAGGCAGACCGAACGATTCAGCGAGAACCAGCGGGGCGAGACTGCTTCCGCCCATTCCCATGTGTACGACGTGTCTGAATCCGGCTTTCCTGACGCTGGAAGCAAACTCGGTCAACTCATCGACCACTTCTTCTATCTTCTCGGGCACATGAAGCCACCCGAGCGCATTCTTGATTATCTTCTGACTCGCTTCGTCCTCCTTCCACAAGGTCGGATCTTTTTCCCAGAGTCTCCCGGTGAACTTGTCATGATCCAAAGAAACGATTCGGTCCCTCACCGCTTTGTCGAGACTTCCAAGCGACATAGTCTGTGAATCAACGGGCTCATGCAGTGCCGCCTCGCGCTTGTCACGCAACGCCTTCAGCAAAGCTTCATAAGCATCGACGAATTTCTTGACGCCATCATCTTCAAGCTGCTGGGTAACTGTGTCAATGTCTATGCCCAAGGATGGAAGGACTTCCATAACGGCGCGGGCTCCTTCGATATCTCCTTCGAGTCTCGCCACAGGTTTGCCATGATCGCGATATGCATGGATTGTCTCGAGCGGGAGGGTGTTTACCGTATCGGATCCGATCAATGCCTCGACATATTTGACGTCGCTGTAAGATGGATCCTTAGTGCTCGTGCTCGCCCAGAGCAGCCTTTGTTTTCTGGCGCCTTTGCCTGTCAATCTTCCGAACCTCTCGGATGAAAAGATATCCTTGTACATTTGGTAGGCAATCCTTGCACTTGCAATAGCCACCTCGCCTTTCGCCCGGGTCGCCTGCATGGCTTCACTCCCTTTGCCAGATATTATCCCCTCAAGGGTCTTATCCACGAAAACGTCGATCCTGCTCAGGAAGAAACTCGCCACGGACGAAACCGTGTCTATGCTCTCACCCTTGGCGGCTCTGGCTTCGAGGCCGGCGACGTAAGCTTCCGCAACCGCACGGTAACGCGGCAGTCCGAACAGAAGCGTAACGTTCACGTTTATCCCCCTGCTTATCAAATCATGGATAGCAACCAGGCCTTCGCGGGTTCCGGGAACCTTTATATAGATGTTGGGACGCTCGACAGCTCCCCAGAGCTGCATGGCTTCGGCTATTGTACCCTTCGCGTCGTGCGCCAGGTTCGGCGAGACTTCAAGGCTCACATAGCCATCGCCCCCTTTTGTCTCTTCATAAAGAGGACGAAAAACATCCGCCGCCCTCTTTATGTCCTCAACCGTCAACTCTCTGTATATTTCCTCGACGGACTTACCCTCCAGCGCCAGAGCGCGAACAGAACTGTCATAGTCATGACTTCCGGCAATTGCCTTCTCGAAAATAGAAGGGTTTGAGGTAACTCCCGATATCCCATCTTCGTTTATCATCGCCCGAAGTTCGCCTGAAAGGATTGTTTCTCTGCGTATAAAATCCATCCATATACTCTGCCCGAGTTTCTCAAGTTTCAATAATGGATTAGTATTCATTTGTTCTTCTCCTTCTTAATTCCAAAAGATCCCGTCTCCGGTCCGCTATCGAAGGTCTTCCCATAACGCCGCCACTTTGGCCAGGCGGCGCACATGTCTCTCCGCACCGCTGAAGGCAGCGCTCAGGAAAACCCTGACTACTTCCCAGGCCAATTCGATTCCAACAACCCGTCCGCCGAGGCAGATGACATTCAGGTTGTCGTCTTCAACGCCCTGTCGGGCTGAAAAGCAATCGTGGATAAGCGCCGCTCTAACGCGTCTCACTTTGTTTGCGGCAACCGACGCTCCAACGCCGCTGCCACACACTGCAATTCCGCGATCGACTGAGCCCGATGCAACTGCCCGTGCCAGCGGTATGACGTAATCCGGGTAATCGTCTTCCGGCTTTAGGGCATCGGCACCAAAATCCATAACCTCATATCCTGTCTTTCTCAGCCTCGCAGCAAGCTCTTGTTTCAGATTGAAGCCGCCGTGGTCACAAGCGATGCCGATTCGCATGAGAGTGCTCCTGTTTTTAGTTAGCCGCCAACTCGATTCCTGGCTCTAATTATGTAACATAAATCACCATGCATAACGTTTCATGTTGGTTGCCGCCCTGCCCGCATCCAGCCGGTTTCTCGAGAAGTTTGTCAATATGGAGCACGGTTTATGAAGACGGCTCGCCGGTGTCACACGGCACAGAACCGGAGAGAGCCGCGCGATTCGATGGATCAAACCGGGTGCGAATATTATTGACCGGCGCTCAGCTGCAATTACCCCTCATCTTCGAGGCCATGAACCTTTTTCACAATCGAGTAGGAGGCGGGATTATTCCCGCCGTCCTCTCACACCACCGTACGTACGGTTCCGTATACGGCGGTTCGTGAATGAT
The DNA here is from genome assembly GCA_023480735.1 of Bacteroidota bacterium. Lineage (GTDB taxonomy): Bacteria > Bacteroidota > Ignavibacteria > Kryptoniales > JAKASW01 > JAKASW01. The sequence goes on from JAMCXB010000020.1 coordinate 8,722, forward strand.
TCTGGATTTTGAGCATTGTATCGAGGAGCGAGACGAGTCCCATCC
>JAMCXB010000064.1:0-28686 GCA_023480735.1 Bacteroidota bacterium
TTCACTCTGTGATTTTCAACGCGGGCAATCTGCCGAGCGGAGTGTATTTCTATAGATTGCAAGCTGGCACATTCATACAAACAAAGAAGCTGACAGTCCTTAAATGAGCGGGCAACTGCAACTAACGCGCGAGAAAAAGACGCTCCACATTATTTATGCAAGGTGGTCGCTTCATGGCGCGCGCATTATGGTACCCCCTTTATCGGTTGCGCGCCACGACTTTTTCCCGCAGGACTAGTTGCAATTGCCTGTTTTACACTTGAAGGAAGGGAGTTTGATATGAAACGTGTGATCGGAAATCTTTCTCTGATTTTGATTATCATCACCGCACCCCTTTCTGAGTTGCGCGCCCAATGGGTGCAAACCAACGGACCATACAACGGTGGACCAGTTTGTTCTCTCGGTGTTACCGACTCGCTGGTTTATGCAGGCACAGTCGGATATGGCGTCTATCGTTCAAGCGACGGGGGCGTGACGTGGGTTTCCTGTACGAGTACAGCAGCGACTGCCTATGCCTTAAGCCTGGCCGGTACCGGCAATTACCTTTATGCGGGATCCGGAATAGGAGACGGCATCAGCGTTTCGACAGATGGCGGTGTCACATGGAGCGTCAGCAACACTGGGCTACCTCCAAACCCATGGGTCACGGGAAAAACTGGAGTCATTGACAGGATCGCCGCCTCCGGGCAAAATGTCTTCCTCACAATGCGACTATCCCCAGGTACCTACCTTTCAACAGACAACGGATTAAGCTGGGTCAGTGCGAATGCCGGATCACTGAATGGCATTTCCTCCATCGCGGTTGGCGGGAATGATTTCTTTGTGGGCGGCAGCGACGGAGTGTACGTTTCGTCGAATGCGGGAACTACGTGGTCAAGGGCCGGTCTTGTCGACAGCAGTATTACCTCTCTCGCGGCCTACGGATTAAACATGTTTGCATCCACTAATTCTTCAGTTTTCCTATCCACGAACGCGGGGTCTTCTTGGATGCCGGCCGAAACAGGGTTGCCCGACAGCGGGATTGAGCAGCTCTCGGCAAACGGCGGCAAAGTCATGGTGAGCACTTCAGCGGGCTTCTACTTGTCCACCGACAATAGTTCAAGCTGGCATCATATGACCACCAATGGACTCCTACCGGGATGGGCCTCTCCCGACGCTTTTGTCCCTATGCGGGAGAGTTATCTGCTTGGCTACTTCGATTTCGGCGTTTATCGCTCCACGGACGGCGGCATGAATTGGATTCCTTCAAATAGCGGGATTGCGACCTCCGAGATCAGTTCCTTAGCAGCGGAAGGTAGAACCGTCTTTGCGAGTCGAGGTAACTACCTCTTTCGTTATTCAGATGACGACGCCAAATGGTCACAGATTATGCCCGAGTCGGCATTGCTCGCCGTGCTCGATACGATTGTGTTTGCCACGGGGGGCGCGGGCGTAATGTGCACTACGGACGGCGGCGCGACCTGGATGAATTCGACCAATAAGGATTCACCCCAAGGGGTCGAATATACCGTTCTTGTGGCCGGGGGTGGTAATCTCTATCTTGGATCGGCCGGTATTTGCGGCCTATGCAATCAAGAGGGCATTTCCCTTTCTACCGACAGAGGTGCAAGTTGGACAGCCAAAGGGCTTTCCAACGTATTTATGATCGCTGCTACCCAGAAAGTTGTATATGCAGTATATGGAGGAGGACCGCTAGTGCGCTCGCTCGACAGTGGATCGACATGGCAGTCGCTCTCAACCCCGGTGTCTTACTTCAATACTATTGCGGCAGAGGATTCTGAAGTATATGCCGGAACGAACGGGCACGGGGTTCTCCGATCTACCGATTACGGGGTACACTGGGTGTCAATCGATTCAGGCTTGCCGTCCGACTCGGACGAAACAGTCTATTGTTTTGCATTCCACGGCTCCGATGTCTTTGCCGGTACCGGTTCTGGTGTCTATGTACTCAGCAGGAGAGGGAGTCGCTGGGCTGCTGTCGGTGGCCAACTTGCGGGACTAACCGGTTCAGTCAGGGCACTGGCTGTTGACGACTCGACACTCTATGCGGCCACCTCCGGACTCGTTTGGCGATTCCCATTATCTCAGGTCGTCACCGCCGTTGAACAGCCGTTCCCTAACCCCGTCGCTTCCGCATTTCGACTCTCCCAGAACTATCCCAACCCGTTCAATCCCTCGACGACCATCAGTTATCAATTGCCGACCAGTAATTATGTAACTTTGAAGGTCTTTGACGTTCTTGGTAGAGAGGTTGAGACGTTGGTCAACGAACGCCAGCAGGCGGGCACGTATACTGTCAGATTCACCGCGGCCAATCTGCCGAGCGGAGTGTATTTCTATCGGCTGGAAGCCGGTACGTACCATGATACAAAGAAATTGTTGTTGCTGAAATGAACGGGCAACTGCAACTAACAAGCGGCAAAAAGACGCTCCACATTATATGTGCAAGGTGGTCGCTTCATTACTTTCGGCGGCAACCTCGATGCTACGCAACATTTATGGCGGGCGAAAGCAACGACTTTTTGCCGCGAGACTAGCCGACACGCAACAAAGCAGAACTTGATAGCTCGAACGACATAAAACCGAGGTATTTATGCGACGTACCATCATTATCCTTAGTTTCTCTCTATTATGGGCTGGCTGTACGAAAAATAATCCCGTATCGTCAGTTACTGACTCTCTTCAATTCAATGGTTTGCATGTCACATTCAGCATTCCCCGACTCTCATACGGGGTTCAAGACACCTTGGTAGCAACGACAACAGTCTTTAACCCCAGCGACACTACGGTGAGCTTCTTGGTTCCTTCCTGCTGGCCGATAGCTTGTCTAGCGCACAAAAGGGTAGAAGGCCGTACTCATTGGAAGCGGTCAGTGGACAACGAGTCTTTTGGTATTCCTTTGAACCTTGCCAAGCATGATCTATTATATGTCCATCACAATGAATGTTGAAACCGGTAGAAACGTGCGAGGTTTGAGAAGCCTGAGAATATCCCTTTTCGTCCTGCTCATTGCGGGGCTTGTTACCGTCACGATCCTAAGCGTTCCGCGGATAGAAATCATGACTGCTCACCCAATGGATTTCGCGATGAGAACTGCTCGTTGGGTCAGGTCCTTCGGCCTGTGGGGAGCGGTCATCTACATGCTTCTTCAGGTGATGCAGGTTGTAATCGCGCCTATCCCGGGTGAAATGATTCAAATGGCCGGAGGTTATATCTACGGTACATTTCTTGGGGCGATCTATACTGAGATCGGGATCGTCGCCGGTGTGGTTATAGTTTTCTCGTTCGTGAGACTTACAGGATACCCAGCGGTGCGGACTTTTTTCTCTGAGGAAAAGCTGCGAAGATTCGACTTTCTGATAAACAATCAGAAATCCGAGATATTACTCTTTCTCCTGTTTCTAATACCGGGCATACCGAAAGACATGTTGACGTACGTGGCAGGACTGACACCGATCAAATCAAGCCGCTTCTTCCTTATCACATCGATCGCCAGGTTCCCTGGAATACTCGGCTCAGTCTACATGGGAGCTCAGTTCGGAAGAAGAGATTACGTCCCAGTGATTATCGTGGGAGTGGTTGCAGTAACACTCTTTGCAGCAGGATTGGTCCTTCAGAGACCTCTCGTCGACTTTATTGATAGGATAAGCAAAGAATAAAAGGGTGAACTGCAATATCAGTTTTCCACAGGCAAACATTTGAACATCAGAAGTTCAAAGCCAAATCAAAATCGGTCTGGTACCCCACGCCTTGTGGCAAGGGGGATACACCGATGCTGGTCTCAACCGGTCTGTAGTGGCCGTGGGCCCAGATTGCTGCTTCCACCCCGGATGCAAAATGATTCAAAATGAGGACTCCGGCTGCTACCAGTGCAACGTTGTAGTAATGAGTTGCGGTTCCGCGCATGTTCTCATAATAGTAGCTGTTCGGGGTGTCGACCCTGATTGAATTGTAGTCAAGGATCGCAGGGGTTTCGTCGACCCAGCCTTGTCTGAATTGCGGGTACTTTCCTATCTCTTTATAATATTCGACACCAGGATAAGCGAATAACCAGTGTGAGAAGTATCCTCCCATCGCGTTCTCAACTGCATTCAGAGCGTACCAGTTGACCTGGTATTCCGGTGAGGCATACTGATTCCTCAGGAGACTGTTGCCATTTGCATTTATATACTTTGCTATGATCGCCTGGCCCTGGCTAGATGTTCCGTTGATCTGCTCCAACTGCTGAACGTTACCTCCTATCCACTGTGCATATCTGTAAACGCTGTAATGGCCGTTCCGGTATCCGTCCGCAGCAGTCCCGTCAGCGTACACCTGAAAAGCTTTAGTTTCCTGATCCCCCTTTTTGTTCCACAAAACGTCGACAATCCACCCCGCAGCCTCAAGTCCGAAGAAAGCAGCAGCCTTGATGTAATTAGGTGTTCCGCCGTTGTAAAGTTGCCCCGCTCCAGGTATGACAAATGAGAAAAATCCGGATGTGAGCGCAGCTCTGGTATTCATCGCGTCCAGAGAATCGCGATAGACTTTCCCGGATATTGAAGAAAGCAAATCTTCGGAAAGATTGCCCGTCAACTTGGGACTTCTCAAGTTCGGTATCGGTTGGCTGAATGCACATGAGGAAAGATCGTGCTTTCGGATGTGCTCTTTTGAAGTGGCACCTGCGATTGTGGCAGGAGCTGGTACCGAATCTGCAGGGAAATCCTTCTGAGACTTTTTGCTACTTTGAATTGTGTGTGCATACCCTATTACAGCGAAAATCAGGATTATTACGATTGAGCGCAACATGGTTACTCCGGTTTAATTTAAAACTTTGTGTCCATAGTTAACCGCTATCTCGATGTGGCGGCTTAAAGCAACACTTAGCTGAAATGTTGTTCGACGACTCTTTGCTACATTTCTCGGATGCTTCGCAGAAAGATATTGTTACGTCGAAGAACCGGAAGGATCAGATGAGAAAGCTGCAGAACAAAGTGAGGGGGGAATTCTTGTCACGATGCTTTAAATGATTAATTAGGCTACTCGCGCCCGTCTTATGAAGGGCAAGAAATGAGGTCACTTCTCGATTGGCAGCCAGGAATCGGGAGTGTGTATGAATTATGCAATGTTTGAACCGCGGATCCCGTTCATTGAAAATCGCAAGCATCCCTCTCACAGAGAAGTCTTTTGGGGAATGGGGGGCAACTGCGTCGTCTCCGGTAAAGAAATGCACACCGGACGCATTCCTGATGATCAAGAAAGCCGTGCCCATAGCCTCAGCCGGCCGCGCAGGCAAGGACGAGATGGAGACCGACACACTAATCGCCAGCACTATAGAAACCAGCTTGGTACTTCGCGCTCTCATTTCTTTCGTAAGTAACAGCGCCGTTATCCCAAATGCAATACCGTTGATTGGCAGATAAGATCGTGAGTTCCTTTATTACAGAGCTATCAGGAGTGTCGGTTATCTCGAGATTCACAAAACTTCGACTGCTCTGGATAACTGACTGTGATTGTCAAGATGTTTCATTCGTTTCCACCCTTGTCAACTTACGATGCTTGCGTCTCAGCTTCTGTAACGTAAAAGACATCATGCCTTTGGCCAATTGCACCCAACTTGAACAGCTGTATATGGACAGCGATAGTATTTCGGATATCACGGCACTATCGAAGTTAACAAACCTAATTCTGCTTGACCTTAGTTTCAATCAAATCACGGACATAGCACCGCTTGTGAACAACAGTGGTCTCAGTCAAGGTGATGCCATTTCTTTAAACGGCAATCCGCTAGACAGCATTTCGATTAATCAATATATTCCTCAACTGAAGACGCGGGGAGTTGTGGTATTCTATTGAAGGCTTGAGATTTATGATGATCAAAAGAAAGGGGATATAGAGCAAAAAGGAATGGGTGAACGGTGCGTTGAAGTATAACACCTCCACTTGACCGCATTTCGGAGAAGTATCCCCTTCACTAGAACTGTGCAAATCCCTTTCAATCCGACGGCGACAATAGAATACAGCGTTTCCAGGCGTTCTCACGTTTCCCTTGAAGTCTACGATGTCTTGGGCAGAGTCGTGGCTACGCTTGTCGATGCCTTGAAGGCTCCGGGAAACTACCGGGCAACGTTCGACGGGGCAGGGCTCCCAAGCGGAGTTTATTTGTATCGGTTAGAGGCGGCCGGTTTTACATCGGTAAAGAAATTGATCCTGATGAAGTAGCTGTGTCTCGGTCTGGCACACCGGCAAATCCGAATAGTGTGTAAGTTGGGCGGGCTGGCATGAGGGGAATTGAGCGATTCCACCGGTTTACGCCTGGCACACATGTGCCAAGTTATTGCTCCGATGCGAAGAGAGTTAACAACCCCAGACAGCGGGGAACTGCCCAGGAATTAACGGATACAATTGTGCTGCGTTTGGGGGAACGCTAAGCCTGCAGTTGACCAACATCTGGTCGAACAAAATCTCTGAATTTTCTGGTCGGCTCTGGAAGCCACCAAGCAACTTCCCACAACTGCAACCTAAGTGCACGAAAAAGTGCGCTGAATCCGTCTATCTTTCTGGTAAGTTCCCGGTAAGTTCACGACCATCTTGCAAAACCCGCGAATCTAGTGCGCCTGGAGGGATTCGAACCCCCAACCCTCAGATCCGTAGTCTGATGCTCTATCCAATTGAGCTACAGGCGCAACATATTTAAATTAACACGTGAGGAGTAAATTTCAAACAAAGTGGGTGTCGCCATGAAGAATCGAAAGCTTGTCGGTGTCAGTCTTGTGCTGTTTCTCTCTCTGATATCCGTCTCTGCTGCCGGTTGTTCCTCGTTCTCCCTCGTTAGGTCATATTATGTCGCGTTCGGCCGGGTGATCCAGGTGGATGAGGAGGGCGGGTTCTTCGGCATAAAAACCGATTCGGGAGGCAGATTGTATCCTGTGAATTTACCCGTCGAGTTTCAGCAGGATGGTATTTCGGTCAGGGTCACTTACAGGATTGCGGAGGGGCCTGCTACTCAGGATTGGGGAACCCCGATTCGCATCATTGATATCAGGAGATTCTGAAACCTTCGTCTTGAGTTTGCATCAAACGAAATGAATGGAGTAAACATGGCAGAAAAATCAGCTTTAGTGAGACAGGTCAGGGGTATGACCTTCGTCGGATTGACGGAGTCGGGTCATTGGGTAAACGTGGACGGCCCGCCTCAGTTCGGCGGAAGCAGCGCGGCGATCAGGCCGAAGGAGCTGATATTGATTTCACTCGGCGCCTGCACCGGCAGCGACGTCGTTTCTATCCTTCAGAAGAAGAGGGTCAAGCTGAACGGCTTCGAGGTCAAATTGAAAGCCCAGGTCGCGGAGGAGCACCCCCAGGTCTACACGAAGATTCACATCGAGTATATCTTCTATGGAGAGAATCTGTCGAAGGCAGATCTAGAACGTGCAATTGATCTGTCTCAAAACAAATATTGTCCGGTAAGCGCAATGCTCAGGAATTCGGTCGAGATAACGAATTCGTATGTCATATTGCCGCCGGACGATTTCCTGAATGTCAAGTCCAGCACATGAGAGAGGAAAAATGATTACACCACAACCCAAAGTCATCATGTTCACGACACCCACTTGCAGTTTCTGCAGGGCCGCAAAGCAGTACTTCAATGAGAAAAGAGTTCGGTTTACAGAGATCGATGTAACTCGTGACCAGCGTGCCGCACAGGACATGCTCCGAAGAACCGGACAGACGGGCGTGCCTGTCATTCTGATAAACAACAGGCCTATAGTCGGATTCGACAGGCCCAAAATAAATCAACTACTTGGAATAAAAGAATAATCTTGGAGGTCAAATGAAAATTCAACCATTAGATGACAGAGTGCTTGTAGAGTTTGAGGAAGAAAAAGAGGAAAAAACGGCTTCCGGTCTCATTATCCCGGATACCGCGAAGGAAAAGCCCAGAACGGGTATGGTCGTCGCAGTGGGAACAGATGACGACCTGCAATCAAAAGTGAAAGTAGGCGACAAAATTTTGTTCGCGAAGTACGGCGGAGAGGAAATCCAGTTTGATGGACATGATTACCGCATCGTCCAACGAAGCGACATACTTGCGGTGTTCAAGAATTAGTCTTTGTTAAGTGCGCGGCTTCCGGGGCCGCGCTTTCCCTCTAAGGGCAATCCAGCCGAGTTTCTCAATTACTCGAGTTTCAATTTCTTGATCAGGCGGATGGATTCGCCGACTACGACAGACGAAGATATATCCTGCGGACGTCTTTCCGCCCGATCGTTCCCACATTTCGGCAGTCCGCTGACGCAATTGCTGAATCGCTCCAGTCTTAAAAGTCCCCCGACGAATTCTTTCATCTTTTCATATTCTTCCTTGCATCCCTCCAGCTGGCTGCTCGATTCCGTCAGGTAGATTGCAGCGAGGTTGCAGTCGTGGTTCGGCGCCTCATGGGTGCGCTCGTCAGCGTAGTTGTGGAGAAACCTTCTGACAAGCGCCTTGCATACCTTTGAACGTTGTTCCTCTGTAAGAGGTGAAAAAGGGACCACGAGCGGCATAACCATATCTAATGTGACTCCGTCCCGCGCGTTGATGTTCCTGTGATTCCCGTCCGGGCCGAAAAAACTGTCGAAATAGCTTGTTTCTATCTCTGCGGTCGGCTCAGAATCGCTTGAGAATGATCCGTTTGTCGTCCTTGATTGCTCAACCAGCTTCAGAAGATTGTACCAGAGCGCATTGACGACCGCATTCTTTGCGGTCTTTGCCAGAGATTCTTCCATGTCTGCGCAAACGTCGATCAGTCCCGATTCCTTTATCTTCGTTCCTCCAAGACTGTTTTCGCCGATTATTTCAATCGCGTTCTCCAGCAACGGCAGGTAACGCCTGACGCAGTCCTGCTTCTTTTCCTTATCAGCGCACCGTGCAACAGCGATTGCGAAAAAGAGCGGCATCTGCGGATCATCATAGGAAACGTTCAAAGTAGCTTCATCTATCGCTGAAGGGAAAACCCCGTTCACTTCGTTCGAGGCGACATCGTAAAGTAGAGCGTTTTCATAATGCGGATTCTCGGAAACGTATGATATTCCGTCAAGTGAAAGAAGCGTCTCTCTAATAGCCATGCTTCCGTAAGGATAACCACTGATGATCGCAGAACTCCTGATCGCCTTGTTTCTCACAACATGGTTTGACGCAATGTCTGCAAGATGAAGATGATTCGCCGGCAGAGCGCTCGCCATCCTCACCTTGTCGATGGCCTCAATATGATGCGACTCTATTTCATCGTAATCGAATTCTGCGAGGTCGCGTGTGGACCCGGCAAAGGTGAGCCCCTTACCCGGTTCCAATTCGGTTTCCCAGTATCCCATGTTGTAAAGGTCCTCACGGTCATCCGCGTACTTGTCGGCATCATGAGCGTAAATGAAACCGTAATACCAATATGATTCCGGACTCGTATTGTATATCTGCGAAAGTTTCAGATACAGCTTCGGGAGGCTCATGTCGGCTATGATGCGAATGCCGTCCGGCAATTCGTCGACCAGGAATCCGTCATCCGCTTTCTTAAGCGCATCTTTCCATCGGAAGCTCACCAAAGGAAGAAGACGGAGTGTTATGGCCTTCTTTGAGTTGTTTTCATAATGGATGAATACAGAACTCGACCTCTTGGGCATCAGAACTTTCTTTGTAAGTTGACATCCATCGAGATCAAAGGTCACTTCCGGAAAATAGTCGAACACAAACCTGCTTAAGTGCTTGTAACCGTCAGGGAAAATCGTACCGGGATAATGGTTAGTACCTAGGAAATAAGACTTGTTGTCAATGATTACTTCTTCATCGACCTTGTTCAGTAAAGTCAACCGTTTCAACGGCGTGTTGGCGGATACCGTGAGGAGAGAATGCTGCCGCCTTGTGTTCATAAAAGAGATTGTGCTGGAGGCAAATCCCCCGTCTCCGTCCGTCAGCAGCCACTCTTTTGCGGATGAAACCGACAGATCGCGCAGCTGGTTTTGGTCGTAGGTAATCATACTTCCTAATATAACAAACTTTGTCTAATCCTTGGGTCTTGGCCAAGAGGCGCAATTGGGTTCGGGCCCACCATGGCTGCAAAACTATCGACTGCCGAAAGGCCAGCAGGATATCCCGAGAGCCAAAACCGCGGTCTCCTTCAAGTAAGTTTGCAAGTGAGCTTGGGTGTGCGACAAATTTGTAAAAAGCAATAGTTTAACCACATAGGCACATTAGAACACATAAATTCATTTCTTACGCGCCCTATGTTCCTATTTGTTTCATACAATTACATTTTTGTCGCAGACCCAGTGAGCTTGATTAACTTGCTATGAGGCTATAAATTCCTAAAAATGAAAACTAGACTTGCGACCCTATTAGTTATTCTGATCACCGCTGTTCCATCACTGTCCTATTCCCAGGTTGCGGGAGGAACCGTGGCGGAGCAGCAGGACTATACATTTGCCCTCGGATTGTACCGGGACGGGCAGTATCAGTTGGCGTTTGACCAATTTAAGAAGTTTCTCGAGAACTATCCTGGCTCCCGGAGAGCCGATGAAATAACGTTTTTGTCCGGAGAGTGTTTGCTCCAGGAGAAAATGTATGACAGCGCACTGAGTGATTACCAGAAGGTAATGGAGAAATACCCTGGCTCCAGTTACTTCACCCGCTCGGAACTCCGATCGGGGGAAATTTACTTGCAGATAAACCAGCTGAGTAAATCTGAAAAACTACTGAAGAGCGTCCTGGCAAATTCGGACGACAATGACGTGAAAGGCGAGGCTGCATATAAGCTGGGTGAACTCTTCGTAAGCAGTGAAGACTACAACAACGCCATAAAGTATTTCGATCTTTGTTACCAGGGCTACAGGGAGTCCGGGTATGCCGATTACGCCATGTACGGATCTGCCTGGTGTTATGGAAAGCTCGGCAATTTTAACGAAAGCAAGAAGGGGTTTGAAGCTCTAATCGTTTCCTATCCCGATACGAAGTTGAGTGCGGACGCAACGGAGAAAATGGGAGAGTGTGACTTCTTCCTGGGAAACGACAGCCTGTCCGTCGCGGAACTGAAGAGGGCAATGGGCCTCTCTTCAGACGCCCAGGTGATGGAACCGGCCTTATATTTCGAGGGTAAAGCTTACAGCGTACTAGGCATGGCCGACAGTGCAACGGCCGCATATTCGGAATACATCGACAGATTTCCGGCGGGCGATCATTCTTCCGAAGTTCGCGTGCTTCTTTCAAAACTCTTGTTGGCGAGCAAAGAAGGAGCGGGTCGGGCGTTGGAGCTCCTGAACCAGGTAAGTCCCGATAGCCCGGTATATTTCGATTCGAGGATCGAAACGGGAAGGGCGTATGAAGCAGCTGGTTTTCCTGATTCTGCCGAGGCGGCCCTGACTGAACTGGTGAAATCATCGCAGAATCCTGAGAAGATCGCTCGTGTCTACTTTGAGTTGGGAAAGGTGTATTTTCAGAATAAATCCTATACGGAGAGCGAACAGGCGTTCTTGGCGGCATCGAAGCTTCCGGCACAGTATCCGGAAGCGATGAAGAATGCAGCGCTGTCTGCAGCAGCCGAGGGCGATTACAATCATGCGAAGTTATACTTTCTCGATGCAATCTCGCGGCTAACGGGAAAAGAGCTTGTTGACGCTCATTTTGATTACGCGGCGGCTTTGTACGCGGCAGGAGACTACCTGGGCGCGGCTAACGTATATACCGCCACCCTGGGCATAGCATTGACCGATGATCAGAGGGCGGAAGCGCTGTTCATGAGCGCGGAGTCTTTCTACCGTGGGGGAGATTACCGCTCTTCACTCGCGGACTACCAAAAGTATCTTCATTCATTTGCGAACGGTGCCCATGCCTCCGCCGCGCTTCTAGGCGTCGGATACTCGTATTATTTTTCGAACGAATTTATTAAGGCTGCGCAGGCTTTTCAGAATTTCATAGATACTTATCCGAACTCGCCTCTCCTGACAGATGCCTATTTCAGGCTTGGCGATTGCTTCTATTACTACCAGGATTATCAGAAAGCGCTTGGAGTCTATGCAAATGCGGCTGTGAGATTCCAGAGCGACACTTCGTCGGCATATGCCTGGTACCAGCTTGGACAAACCCATTTCAAACTGGGACAGAATGATTCTGCCTTGACCTCCTTTAACTACGTGTTGAGCAGGTATCCTAATACGTCGGTTGCTCCGGAAGCACAATATGCGATCGGCTGGGTGCGTTTTTCTGAAAAAGAATACACCGAGTCTATTTCGGATTTTAACAAAGTGGTTGCGGACTTTCCCGCCAGCCCCATCGCTGCACGGGCGCTGTACAGCAAAGGCGACGCGTACTATAACCTGGGACAATATCAACAGGCCCTGGCGAGCTATCGGGAGCTTCTGGAGAAGCATCCCACCAGCAACTACGTCGACAATGCTTTGGTGGGCATGCAATACTGTCTGACTCTTTTAGGGAGGTCGACGGAAGCCGAACAGGTGATTGATTCCTTCGTACGCAGTCACCCTAATCTGCCGCATGTCGACAGGATTTACTACAAGAAGATAGAATATGCTCTTAACCAGAAGCGGTACTCCGACGCCGAGCGATATCTGAAAGAGTTTATTGTGAAATTTCCCAACAGCTCGATGTCCGGGAAGGCGTACTATAACCTCGCCTTGGTTGAGATCACACTGCGTAAGGAAAGATCGGCGATCGGTGTTCTTTCAGATTTGATTAACAAGAAGCCGGGTAACGAATACACAACGGCGGGTATGGTCAAACTTGCTGAGATTTACCAATCGAGACGGGAATACGGAGAAGCTGAGAAGCTATTTACGGAAGCCGCTTCTGCCGGAGACGACTATACAACCGCCGCTCAGGTCGGTTTGGGAAGGCTCTATTTGCAGGAGGGCGACACTCTGAGGGCTGAGTCTAATCTTTCAAAGGCTGCCCTTTCTCAGACTGATTCGCTCAACGACGGACAGAAGGCCGAAGCAAAAGTCTTATTAAGTGAGATATATTTCGATAGGGGACGCACACAGGATGCAATTTCGCTTGCAAACTCCGTGGCCAAGACGCGCGACGATTTAATCGGAGCACAGGCACAGTTGCATGTTGCAGAGTACTACTGTGCCTCGGGAGACAGCTCAAATGCCGTACTCGCCTTCCTGAAGGTTAAGTACGTCTTTGCCGGTTTCAGCGATATTGTTGCCGAATCACAACTCAAGCTTGCGAACTGTCTCATGAAATTTGGAAATAGAACAGATGCCAAATCACTTCTTGAGGAATTTATAAAGGGAAGAGCGGACGATTCCTATGCGAGGCAAGCCCGCAAGCAGCTTGAGAAATTAGAATCCCATTAAGGAAACGTTTATATGAACAAGACTGCGATCTTTTATGGCGTCCTCGTGACTGTGATTGTACTTGCGCTAATTATCTCGTCCGATTTGTACAAGTTGCCTGAAACCAAACCGATGTATGCTGACTTCGTAACCGAGCAGATTCTCAACCCGGACACCACGAACACTTACGGAGAAGACCTCCGGGTCCTTCATGGTATCCATTCCCGTGCGCAGCTTATGGACGTGATGAACGGATTCACGGAGGCTCTCGGGGTGCAATGCGCTTTCTGCCACAATATCAACGACTTCGCTAGTGATGAGAAGCCGACAAAGAGAATGGCGCGCTTAATGATTAGGATGGTTACGAACATAGACACGCACTACATTAACCAGCCGAATTGGGAAAAGGTAACCTGTTTTACCTGCCACCGCGGCAAGAGTATACCGAAGTTGGTGTTGAATAAGTGAAAATTAGAGCTGCGATCTTCTTCTTGACGATATCGGCTTTCGCCTTCCAGGCGGAGGCACAAAACGTAGTTTCACCTCCGGTGACGAGTTTCAATCCGGACACGACACTCCCCAAGATGAACGTACCGGAATTCGTGGTAACAGGGAAAGCTCAGATCGAACTCCCAATGGCTGCCAAGCCGTCTGTGGAAATCGATTCGTCATATTTCCAGGGAAAAAGAATCCCCAATCTGGGAATAGAGCTGCCGGCAGAAAGATCTCTGAGCAGCCAGGAGAAGAACACTGGGAATGAATCGCCGGGCCTGTTCGCGCGTGCATCCATCGGTCATTATACGACTACAGATTACCTCCTTTCCGGGAGCGGTGATGTCGGCGGCTACCTGGTTGACGGCAGTATAGCAGGTGACTACACGTCAGGCTTCATTGCCAACACTATTAGCAGGGACTTCTCGATACACGGAGGGGCCTCAAGGAGTTACGGTTTTGATGGACCGGTAAAGGCAACCAATTATCTTGAGCTGGGTTACTCTCGCTCGAGTTATTTCCTCTACGGTCAAATGCCGTCGCCTCCTTTACTGCGCAAAACTGATGAGGCTGCCGTGAGGCTTGTTTCCGACATGGAGTTCGGAGATGTCCCCGTTGCCGTTCGGATCGGGCTCAACAGGTTTTCGGTGAACGATTTGTGGAACAGCGTACAGTCGCTGCTGAGGCTGGGCGCAGGCGCGAGATTCTTCCTCGGCTCGGGAAGCGTTGGCCTGGAGGGAAACTTCTGCTTCGGGACGCATTCACAGCAACCGAACAATCTCATTAATATTCTACCTGTGCCCGCCACGGCTCTCAACCGGTCGTTATACGACTTGTCCGTGGGAGCAGCGTACAGCAATGGGGCAGGCCCATTGAAATATTCTCTGGGACTGACATACTATCAGTACAGAGACGATTCATCCAGTGGAATTGCAAAACTATATCCTGAGCTGTCTGTCGATTACAGGGTCACGGGGATTTTCTCTCTCTTCGGCAGATTTTCAGGGAATATTCGTGAATCGGACCTCTCCGGTTTTCTTTCGACGGATCGGTTTCTGGGAGCGCCGATTATTCTCAGGAACACTCAGAATTATGCAGACATTACTCTCGGAGGACGGATCGGAGTGTTGAGTTCGCTCACGATTATTCCTGAGTTCGGTTACGAAGCTTCGAAATACTACCCGATGTTTGTTTCGTATCCGTTGAACAACAGCCAGCTCATATATGCCGAAAGGGCCGCGATCTTCTCGGCTTCGGTCACGGCGTCTTACAGAACAGAATATTTTAACACCGATGCCACCTTACGGTTTCAAAGAGGCCAAACTGATCTTCTGACCTCGATCCCAAATCTTGCACCGTTGGATCTTAATTTGAGCGCCGGTTACAAACTCACTCCTGATATCGAAGCAAAGGGCTGGTTCCTGTTCCTCTCATCACGCCATTCGGACCCGTCGCTTGCGACCAGACTCGACCCCGTAGGTTTGCTCAACTTCCGCTTGTCTTATCACACGAGGATAGCGACTCTTCCATTCACATTCTTCATCGACGGGAAAAATTTGTTCAATCAGAGATATTTCATCTGGCAGGGTTATCAGGAATTTCCGCTTACTCTGTCGGTCGGATTGAGCAGCAAGATACTCTAATTAAGATGAATGAGCTGGGATTCAATCGGACAGATGAAGCGGAAAACGGGTACGGTTGCCGGCCCGGGAAAGCTTCATGTTGCCGTTCGTTTCAATAGGGCGATAGTAGTATGATTGAAAGAATTGTAAATATTTCGCACTTTGAAAACGGATTTGTCTAACAAACATAGGAGGAATGAGCGATGGGCAATTTGAATTTCCAGGACGAGAAGTCGGAACAGGAGCATAAGCCTTCACATTCTGAAGCCAATCCGGAAGAAGAGAAGGTTGAAGACATATTTGTAGACGAGCCAACGAGCGGGACAAGAATTCTATGGGTCGCAATAGCGATTATAGTCATTGCGGGGATTGCGGGCGCGTTTTACTTTCTGAACAGCCGCGGTTATCTGAATTTCGGGAAAAAGGCCGCAGTTACTGAGACCACTCAGCCGGCGTCGTCTGCATCGCAGGCAGCGGATACGAGTGAAGCTGAAGCAGGAAGCTCTGGTGCGGTTGAGAGTCCTGCAACAAGCGGGAGGTATTCACTTCAGGTTTCTGCCTTCAGAACAAGAGCGCAGGCAGAGCGTTACGTTGCGCAGCTCAAGAAGAAGGGGATTGAAGCATACGCTGTTGCGGGAGCGGTTCGAAACAATGGACAATGGTTCAAAGTCTGTGTCGGGTCTTTCCCGAACAGAATCCAGGCCATTGCTGCCATAGAAGGAATGAAGAAGAGAGTCGGAACGGATGTCTGGGTTATACCTGCACAGTGACAAGCCTAGCAGCATAGCGGGCGCTTACTACTTCAGGCAATACGAACTGAAGAGGATATACTCGCGCAATTTCTACAGAGGCATGTTTCTCGCTTTGGCGGTCCATGCGGTAATCGTTTTCCTTCTCATAGTCTACGCTCCGATATATAGTAAGCCTCCGGAGGTAAGCGATGTATTGCTGCCGCCCGTAAATGTCCATTTCAAAGTCATGCAGGTCCAAATTGTCGGGGAGCAGAGTGCCGGCATGGACGTCTCTGGATCCGGTGGAGGAGAAGGGACGATTCACCAGATTCCCGGTGCCGCTTACGGAAATGTAGTCGCAGTCCCTTCAGCGAACTCCCGGACTACGATAACTCCAAATGCATCAATCGTACCGCGGTCTTTACAGGGACCGGGGATGAATGACATAGTCGGAATCAACAGATCCCCTGCGTACTTCGATACCGTGCAAGGTTATCATGGAAGATCGCAGAACGGAATAGGTTCAGGCGGCGGAACGGGAACCACAGTCGGAAGCGATAGCGGTGCAGGATCCGGTTTGACCGGTACCCCTGGTTTCGGAGGCGGATTCGGGAACAAGTTTGTCCCCGGCAACCCGGGGAACAATTCGGCCAGCGGTACTCCGTACAGGATAGTATGGAACGGGGTTTCGAGGGCGCTTCTGAGTGGGAACAGGCCGCAGTTTCCGCCCGGAGTCCAAAATGGCGGCACCGTGAAAATTAGAATAGTTGTTGACCCGGCTGGAGAGGTGGTCTCGATGGTACCCATAGAGAAAGCCGACTCTAGGCTGGACGAAGCGGCTATGGCTGCAATCCGAACATGGCGTTTCAGCAAGCTTTCAGCAAACTACCCGCGGGTGAACCAATCGGCCGTTGCAACATTCATTTTCAAACTGGAATAATAATTATCTACTCCTTTTTATTGCTTCCGTACCATGTCAGCCCAGCAGAGTCTTAAGAATCGCATCCCCTCCGAACTTCAGATAGTTGCTTCCAGGCTGCGGGACTTCTTGGGCGAACCCCGGCGGGGGCGCAAGCTGCCCGATCCACTCGAGCTTCTGATTGCCACTGTCCTGTCCCAGAACACGAATGACTTAAACAGCCACAAGGCATTTACAAATCTGAAGACGCGCTATCCGAATTTCCTCTCTTTAGCGCAAGTAAGCCCACGCAAGATAGAACCTTTAATCAAAGTCGGCGGCATAGCAAACAAGAAGAGCAAGACCATTGTCAGGCTTGTGAGGGACGTGGAGGCGATCTTCGGCAAATTCGACCGAAGAAGACTTAAGAAGATGGAAAGAGCAAAGCTGATAGACGACCTTTGCAGCTTGGGCGGAGTCGGTTACAAAACTGCGGCATGTGTCTCTCTCTTTGCATTGGGAGACGACGATGCCTTTCCTGTAGACACACACGTTCATCGAATTCTC
Organism: Bacteroidota bacterium; assembly: GCA_023480735.1. Classification (GTDB taxonomy): domain Bacteria; phylum Bacteroidota; class Ignavibacteria; order Kryptoniales; family JAKASW01; genus JAKASW01. The sequence continues at coordinate 17,607 of JAMCXB010000064.1, forward strand.
AACCGCATAGGAATAGTCAGAGAGAAGACTCCTGACAAGACCTACCTGGCAGTCAGGGACCGGATTCCACGTTCTCGTGGCTACGAGCTTCACATAAACCTGATTAGGTTTGGACGGAGGATCTGCACGGCTCAGAAACCCCAATGCCATGAGTGTATCCTTTTTGACGTTTGTCGGTGGAAGGAGAAGGATGTTCAACATCCGGGCACGCCCGTTCAAAAGAACGGCAAAAATGCCGATTTTATGCTCCTTGAAAGCGTATGAGACTTAGACAAAAACCAAATATGTTGTAGGATTTGCTATTGAAATTTGATGATGTTTTGATTAAGTAAAGTCGATGGAACCGAAAGAACAGACACGGGCGCCGGCATTCAACGGGATAAACGTCTCTGGCGAAGCACTGGAGGCAGACTATGCAGACAACCTGGTGAATGTCGTTACATTTTTTGAGCCGGTAACTAAGAACTCCCTCGACACGGTGGAGATCATGCGTCTCATGTCCAGGCGGTATGAGAGTCTTTCAGTCGGTTTCTGGTACGTGATGGAACCAAGGTTGTCCTGTATGTATCATGCAAAGGAATCGCAGATGACTCTCGACAGGCTCAGCTTGTTTGGAAACACCCTCTTCGACGCCAACAACACGCTTATCCTTCAATTCAGGGTCAATGAATTGCCGGCGGTCCTCATCATAGATTCCAATGGTATGATCAAATCTCGATATGAGGGCGAGGTGAGTCTGCGGAGCTTTGAACGAAGCATTCAGGCGCGACTTGCCGTGTCAGGATATAGAGACGAATTACCGAATATGGGCGAATTGGGATTCAATCTTGTCCATTCCCGGGGTAGTTCCAAACTGAGGCAATTAGGATATGTTACCGGCGATTACGTATTCACGAGCTTGGTTGTACCTGAGACGAATCAGGAATTTTCGTTGCCGGATTTTTGCCTTGTGAATACCATTTACCCGCACGGACCATGGTATGTCGGCAGGGACTTCATCGAAGGGAGCGGAGGCAGCACAGTATACATCAGCTGCTCGAGGGACCAGGCGGTCCTTGCATTCACCGGCTCTTGTGATGGCGCCTCGGTTCGGATGCATACCGCAATTGAAGCGCCACAGAGTCTGGTCCTTGGCAAAGACGTCAAGAGGGAAGGCAGCGTGCTGGAATTACGCATTGACGAACATCGGCCCTATGAACTCCTTGCATCTTCGGGTGACTCTGACGTCTTAATCAGTTTGCAAGTACAATCAGGATCGATAAGACTCTACTCAGTTGAGTTCTGTGATTTGGAGCGCGTTGCGGGCCCGACAGCAGCAAACTGGGTAAGATAGACCCCGCCTGCGCTTTCTCAATCTATATTCTTCCGTTAAATGTTAATGCCCTCAAAATCTATGATTGCTTTCCTGATGTCATCCGGGATTGTTATCGACTGTCCCGCCTGATAATCGTATGCCACCAGGATACTAGACCCGTCGGCTACCTTCCTTCCGGTCTCGACGTCGGTAATCAAGTATTGCATCTCCGTGCTCTTGCTTCTCATCCAACTGACTTTGGAATAGGCCCTTAAGGTTTCTCCGAAATAGGCGGGACTCCTGTAGGCGCATTTTATCTCAAGGACAATGATGCTCAGTGAAGGCTTGTTGTCGAACTGCAGCTTGATAAGGTTTCTGAAGTAATGAACTCGCGCCTCCTCGAAATAACTGAGATACACGGCGTTGTTGACGTGGCCCAGGGAATCGACATCGGAAAAGCGGACGGGGAATTCTATGAAGAAACGGAAATCTTCCTTTTTCATTCGTGCCTCATAAACATTTTGTTTTCGTTGCCACCTAAAATAATCCTTTCGTCCGCGAAATCAATGAGGATTGCCGGTCCCGGATTGTCTTGAGATTCTGGAAACAGAGATATTACATTGTGACGTCATGGTCGTGAGGGCATGTCATGCGGGCGTGAGTCAAACAAAGAAACGGTCGGCGTCAGTTAAGATGATTTAAATCGACGGGCACTACCGTTCGCTATAGTTGTCAGCTTTCCTTTAGTAATGTCCTCATCAAGCACGACTTGTTCTCAAGGCCGTTTCCAAGACATTATGGAGCAAATCATGAAAAGGATGCTTGTGTCTATTACCGTTTTGGCAACCATTATCCCGGCTATTTGTGCCGCTCAGGTTGCTCAGACAATTCATCTTGTCAATCCGGATACTGCGGGTGGAAAGCCGATTATGCAATTGCTGAAAGAAAGAAGGACGTCCAGATCGTTTTCCCACAAGAAGCTTTCCTCCAAAGCAATATCGAATTTGCTCTGGGCGGCGTTCGGAATTAATAGGCCGGACGGGCGTCGAACTGCGCCGTCAGCTATGAACTGGCAGGAGATCGATCTCTACGTAGCGATGGAGAAGGGAGTGTACATTTATGAGGCGCAGTCGCATTCCCTGAAGCAGATCGTTGCAGAAGACTTGCGCTCAATGACCGGCACGCAAGGATTTGTAAAGGATGCACCGATAAATATTGTTTACGTGGCCGACATGTCGAGAGTGAAGCGGGTTTCCGAGGAGAACGCGATTGTGTGGACGGCGGCCGATTGTGGTTTCATTGCGCAAAACGTCTATCTCTTTTGCGCCTCAGAAGGGCTGGCCTGTGTTGTCCGGGGGGCTATCGACAAGCCTGAGCTTTCAAGGGCTATGAAATTAAGGCCGAACCAGAAAATCATCTTGGCACAGACAGTCGGCTACCCTAAGTGATGAGAGAGTAAGGCCTGTTTCCTGAGTTACCAGGGGCATCAGAACAGTCTGCCGAGACTAATCCCCTTTATCCATCACGAAGCTTTCTGACTCGTCTCATGAGATCCCGACCGGCCTCCTTTAAACTTTTAACGATGATGTTTTGTTCTGTCAACTAGTGATTCGCAGCCGCTATGGAAATGCGGCCATCACCAGCGTCAAGAGTTACGCTCTGGATTGCCTTTCTGGACAGCGATGAAGGCCATCCCACGCTCTCACAAGGTGGGGATTCTAAAGCATCAAAGAGTCTCCGATACCGATTCGGTCCTGACACTGGAATGCGAGGGCGGATAGTTCCGGGATGATACTGCGGTGTCTCTGGTGCTGAAGGCAGGGCAGGTGTCGTTCCATAATGACAAGATGGTACACGGGTCTCCTGCCAATCACTCCGATCGGCGCCGCGTTGGCCTGACCGTAAGATACTCCCGTACAGAGGTGAAGTGTGATCTTTCAGTCAACCCCTACTTCAAAGCCCACCTCTGCCGCGGGACTGATATATACCACAATAATCCTGTCGGTGTCATTCCTGATCAGCAGTTCGGAAGGCTCGACCGTCACCACCTAAGTGTGGAAGAAGCGGGAGTGTCTGCCGAAAAGAAATTGTGGAACAGCTGATTCTTGATCGAGGCACCGCCCATGTTTCGGGCGGGTGTTTGGTCTAATCGATTGACTCCGCAAAGAGTACGATTAGTGTAAGATTGGAATAGATTTGGAGAGGAAAAAGGCGGTGACAGGAGGTAACGTCACCGCCGTGTTTTCAAATGTCTCTTAAGGGGTTTTCTTTACCGCCGCCTGTTGCTTCTCGATCGAATCCTGAACAGACTTACCCTTCATCATCGCCTGCAATTGTGCTATGCGCACCGCTATGCCTCTCTCATTGGGGAACATCGCCTGCAGTTTTTGAAGAAGGACTATAGATTTCTCATAGTTGCTTTCCTGGGCATAGAGACTAAGTAGTATGCTGTAGGGGTTATAATAACTCTGTACATCGTTCGGGTTATTCCGGATCGCCTTCTCAGCTTCACTCTCTACTACTGCGGCGTACCTGTGAAATTGTGTGATTGCACCGGCGGCATAGTAGAGTCTCGTTACATCGCTGAGGAGCTTGTAATTCATCGGCAGTACTTCGATCGGTATCCGTGCTTCCATCGTGTCCATAGCTGCGACTGCCTGGGTGCTGTCACCGTGTGTTTCATAATATGCCGCAAGTCTCATGAAGCTGTACCTGTAGTTTATCATCAGGTTGCGGACGTTGTCGTCGTAGTAAATATTCGGATTGTTCAAGTTGGTGAACAGGAACCCGTAATGTGGCTGCGTGTGAGCATTCCGAGGGGAATGGAGCAGGCATTGGCGCATGATCGGAGCGTCAATCCTGTAATCCTCGCCCGGACTTGGATTGGCCTCTGGGGTAAGCTCGAGCGCCAGCCCCTGCATTCTCAAATACGGGCCCAGACCGATGAAGTTGTCCGGGGCGACGGTGACAGCGAATATGATCGGCCTCTTCCATGCATTCGTTTCCACGATATTGCGGATCAAGATGTCCTGCACCCTTATTGCTCCGATGCTGCCGGCCTGCAATGTCTGCTTCATCGTGAACTGTATGTAACCCCTGTCCGTCACGCTCGTATCGGTAATGCCGAATTCCGTATAGACGCTTTTCGGCACCGGAAGCTTGAAGGTCTGAGTCTGCCATTGGATTGGCTGAATATTCCTGATCTCGTTGTTTGTCAGACTTATAGGTACTTTCAATGCGCCGTGAGGGGTTTCGTTTTTAAGTTGAAGGATATACCAGTCAGTGTTTGCAAGGCTCAAGTTGACGATCCTTACATCCGTTCGAATTCCAAGGGCCTCCTGCAGGTACCATAGAGGGAACGTATCGTTGTCGCCGTTTGTGAAGAGTATTGCGTTGTGTGGACACGACTGCAATATGTTATACGAGTAGTCGAAGGGAGCGTAGTTTCCGTGCCTGTCCTGCGTGTACAAATTCTGCGCAAACATGTTGAGAGGCGCAATGGCAAAGAGCACCAAGACCGTCGCTGACACAAGCAGGGTTTTGCTTTTGAATTTCTTCAGGTAATCGACTATCAGATCGATTACACCTGACACACCTATTCCGGCCCACAAGGCAAAGACAAAGAACGAGCCTACAAAAAAGTAGAAACGCTCCCTCGGTTGGGGGTCCTGCATGTTGAAATAAACTGCGAGTGCAAATCCGAAGACAGTGAACATGCCGAGAAAGACGAGTCCGAATTTCCAGTCTTTCTTGAATTGGTACCAGAGCCCGAAGAGGGCGAGCAGAAACGGAATTGCATAATACCTGGTGGGGAAGCCGGTGCGACCATCATACCATCCTTTCGGGGCATTGAAGAGAGCAACCGGTGCATCCTGGATGTCACCGGCCCGGCCGATGAAATTCCATCCGAGATACCGAAGGTACATGTGGTCCAGTTGATAGCCGATGAAATAATCAAAATCGGAGGAGTACTTGGCATAGCCTGCCTGGTACTGAGGTTCATTACTCCATCTTCTCGGCCAGAGAGCCGGCTGAGATCCGTATTGATCTCGGTTCAAGTAGCCCACGAAGTTTGCCAAGGTGCTGGGATTGTCCTCGTTTATGGGCGGGTGGGCATTGGCACGAATGAATATCAGAGTGTACGTGGAATATCCAAGTATGATAAGAAGGGCCGACATCAGTGCGGTGCTGAGAATCCAGCGCTTTGCCTTCTCGGCCTTGTAGACTCCATAGATCGCCGCGATTACGATTCCCGGTGGAATCATCTGGATAATGAAATTGTGTTTGAAATCGAATGGCCCGAAGCTTACGTCCCCGTGCAGAATAGCGGCTATCCACTTGACGATTCCCGGATATATTACGAAGAATCCCAGGATGGCGATGATGCCGAATCTCACGAACGTTTTCCATTCAAACTCATAGTATTTAAAGTAAATGAGAAGCGCGACGGGGAAGAAGACCAGCAAGCTTAGTATGTGAACGCCGATCGAAAGTCCCATCACATATGCCGCGAGGAGTAAATACTTCTGACTCCCGGGCTCTTCAGCCTTCTCAAACCATAGCATCCCGATCCATAAGACGAGCGCTATGAAGAAAAGTGCCGTAGCAAACAAACTCGATTCGACGGCATCGAACCAGAAGGAATCCGACACCGATAATATGAGTGCACCGATGGCGGCTGAGCCGAAGACGGCTATTGCCCCCGGAATATCTCCCGGAAAACCTTTCCATCTTGATATGACTCTGACGCCGACAAGGTAAAGAAGCATGATCGTCAGCGCACTTGTGAGAGCGGAGATGAGGTTAATTCGAAGGGCGGGATCATGAACGTACGGCGTCATCATCGCGAGTCTTCCGAGGAGTGTGAAGAGCGGAGCTCCGGGAGGATGTGGAACTTCGAGTGCCGGTGAGGTCGCCGCATATTCTCCGCAATCCCAGAATGCAACTGAGGATTGTGAGGTCATGCGATACATTACCAGAGTGAGTACGAAAAGCGCTAGCGCTATGTAGCGGTTGAGGTGCTTGAAGTTCATACTATGTCCAACATGTTTGGTTTTTGTTGACTGACATTTTACGTTGAATCAGTAGAAAAAACAAGGTAAACATATGTGATGACGGCGCATCGCGCGCGATTTCTCCAATGCAAGCTTGCAGGAATTCAGCAAAGTTCATATACTCAATTGTACACTAAATGCGACAAATTTAAGGTTGTTTTAGGATGATGTGCTTGCTGCCAATTCTGCTGATGACTCTTATGATATCCCCTGCGACAGGGCAACCCTCGTCATTAAATCAAAAAGCTGACAACGGAACTCTTCCTCAGGCGCCAGGCACCAGGATAGTACGAATAAGTCCTGTAGGGCATTTCAGTGAACCGTCTATTGCTGTTGATAAGATGGATCCGAAGAAGGTCGTATTAGTTTATCAGGATAATGCCTCTGCCGCTTACTCTGTTGATGCGGGGGAACACTGGGCGACCGCCGAAGGCACGGCGTCGAAATCCTACAGGGTATCGGGTGATGTCTCCGTAGTGTACGACAATCGCGGGCATGCAATACTCTGTTACATAGCTTTCGACAAGCTGGGGACCGCCGATTATTGGGGACACAATGCAACGCGCAACGGCATTCTTATCCGACGCTCGCTCGACGGCGGAAAGACATGGGAGCTGCACGAGATACCCGTAGATTCCCAGGCCACCGAGCCCGGAATCCCGTTCGAAGACAAACCATATATAGTCTCGGACAATACACACGGCTCGTTCGCAGGAAATCTCTACATTGGTTGGACCGAATGGAGACTCACGGAATCGGTGATCCTGTTTTCTCGCTCGACAGATGACGGTGTGACGTGGTCGCGGCCAATCGACATAAGCAACCACCATGGGCTGCCGCGTGACGATAACGGCGGCGTGGAAGGGTTCGACGGGACGGTTACTCCCGATGGAATTCTGCACGTCGTGTGGACGGACGGCAATCATATTATCTACACCTATTCCCGCGACGGAGGAAGGACTTTCTTGCCCACACGCGAAATCATCGACACGGCTCCTGCATTCTTCAAGCCAAGCGATGTTTACCGCGCAAACGGATTTCCGGAAATTGGTTCCGATCCTAATGACAGCAGGAAATTGTATATTACCTGGAGCGATTACCGGAACGGGGACATTGATGTCTTTGAATCATATTCTACCGATGGAGGAAAGACGTGGTCCGGGGCCGTTCGTGTGAATAACGATCCCATTCATAACGGAAAGGACCAGTTTTTTCAATGGCTTGCCATTGATGGGAAGAACGGCGATGTGGATATTTTGTTTTATGATCGGCGTCAGGATCCGGCTAACCGTCGTGCCACGGTTGTCCTTGCTCGTTCTACTGACGGCGGAAAATCGTTCATAAACTATCAATGGAGTGATTCATCCTTTAATCCTGCCGACACTTTCATCGGAGATTACACAGGTATTGCGGCCTACAACGGGCGGGTATACGGCACATGGACGGTGGGAGAGGGAAAGGGACAGAAGGGGAGGCACAACACTGCTGTCATGGCCGGTGTTGCAGACTTCAATGATCCGTCTGCAAAGGCAAAATGAGCAATGTAGTTGAGAGTAGCTCTTTATAAATAGATCCGGATGAGTATCAAGAAAGTTCCGAACACGCATGATCGGATGTATGGTGAGTCTATGGGCGCGGTAATTTCGGATTTGTGAGCATCGACGCTCACGTGTCATAAGGCCGTTTCCAGATAGAAAACTCTTAGATCGATTATTCCTGTTCTTAGATTCCTAATATTATAATTTCAAAAGGAGAACACGTAAGAAAATGGGTGTTAGTCAGCTTGCAAAGTCAATCGCTGAGTCGCCTACACTTAAGTTGAATGAAGAAGCAAGACTGCTGCGAGAAAAGGGCGAAGCGGTTATTCACCTTGGAGCAGGTGAACCAAAAAACAAAGCTCCGATTTCTGCGATACTGAGTGCCGCGGCAAAACTCAATACCGCGGAAATTAAGTATACTCCGACAGATGGGATTCCGTCGCTGAAGAAGGCAATCATCAGATACACTGAAGAGAACTACGATCGGGTAGTCGCTCCCGAAAATGTCATAGTCTCCGCCGGCGCGAAGCAATCGGTGTACAACATACTTTATTCAATACTCAATCCCCAGGAAGAGGTAATTATTCTTGCGCCTTATTGGGTCAGCTATCCTGAAATGGTTAGAATGGTTTACGGCGTCCCCGTGATAGTGACTCCAGAAGACGGTGGATTCTATCCGCGCATGGAAGACATCAAAAAGGCCGTCAGTTCTTACACCCGAGCTATTATCGTCAACAGCCCGAATAATCCATCCGGAGTGGTGTATTCGGAGGAATTCATATCAGAGCTGGTGGAGTACTGCGAGAAGAAAGACATCTACGTCATCATGGACGATATCTACCATAAGCTGGTCTTTGATGGGAAGAAGGTGCCGAATGCATACAAGTATACCACGAAGGACATCGAATCAACCCATATCATTGTTGTGAACGGCGTTTCAAAACTCTACGGGATGACCGGCTTTCGCATAGGCTGGGCCATAGCGAATAGAAAACTCGTTGAAATAATGACCAACGTGCAGAGCCAGATCACCTCATGCACGGCCGTTCTTCTGCAAGCGGCCGCTGAAGGTGCACTGACGGGGCTCCAGTCGGCAGTGGAAAGCCTTCGTCTCACTCTTGAGAATAATCGCAACGTCATGATGCAGGAACTGCAGTCTTTCAACGGCGTTAAGATTACGAAGCCGGACGGTACGTACTATTGTCTGCCCGATTTCAGTGCTTATTCGAAGGATTCAGTCGGATTATCTAATTTGCTTCTCAAGAAGGCGCTTGTTGTGGCGGTGCCAGGAAAAGAATTCGGTATGGAAGGTCATCTTAGGTTGAGCTATGCCGGCTCCATTAAGGACATAACAGAAGGGATCGACCGAATAAAATGGGCGCTGGATCCAACCTCGCCGAAGGAAATCTATATTGGTGAAAGAAAACTTGTGAGGGATTGGTTATGAACAATCTTCTGAATATAAAAACACCTGCCGAGAATGAAGCAAAGTCGCTCAAGAGCGACTATGGGTTGGATAACCATGGCATCTCAAACCTAAGAATGTCTTACTGGAATCTTCCGACCGAATCACTTTATGAAGAGATTGCTTTCCGCAGTGAAGCGCGGATTACCCGTCTCGGACCAGTCGTTGCATTTACCGGCAAGCACACCGCGCGTTCTGCCAACGACAAGTACATTGTCAAGGAGCCATCCACCGAAGAAAATATTTGGTGGGGGCAATACAACAAGCCGTTCAGCCCGGAGAAATTCGACGGGCTTTACGATCGCCTTCTGGGATTCGTACAGGGACGAGATCTGTTCGTACAGGATTGTTTCGTCGGAGCGGATGCGGAATACCAGATGCCGGTGCGGGTCGTCGCGGAGAAGGCGTGGCACGCGCTCTTTGCAAGAAACATGTTTATTCTTCCGAAGACAAATGAGGATTACAGAAGACACGTCCCCGACTTTACCATAATAGCCGTCCCTTCGTTCAAGGCAATTCCACAGATCGACGGAACCGCATCGGAGACTTTCATAGTTCTCAATTTTGCCCGACGTGTTTGCATTATCGGCAACACCGCCTATGCAGGCGAAATAAAGAAGTCCGTTTTCACGATCATGAATTATCTCATGCCGCTGCAAGGTGTCATGTCGATGCACAGTTCCGCAAACATCGGTAAGGATGGAAAGAGCGCGATTTTCTTCGGCCTCTCCGGGACAGGGAAAACCACCCTCTCTGCCGATCCGAAGCGGAGTTTGATCGGCGACGACGAACACGGATGGAGCGATGACGGCGTCTTCAATTATGAAGGAGGATGCTACGCAAAGGTAATTCGACTGTCCGAGTCCGCTGAACCGGAGATTTATGCGACGACGAAGATGTTCGGCACAATCCTGGAAAACGTCGTGTTCGATCCTGTCACAAGAATGATAGACTTAGACGACGAATCGGTTACCGAAAACACGAGGGCGTCATACCCTCTGGATTACATTCAAAATGCGGTGCCCGGGAAGAGAGGCGGCCACCCGAAGAACATCATATTGCTCACGTGCGATGCATCGGGAGTTATGCCGCCGATTGCAAAGCTCAGCCCGGACCAGGCGATCTACCAGTTTATTTCGGGATACACTTCGAAGATCGCAGGGACCGAGGTCGGACTTGGGAAAGAACCCGAACTGACTTTCAGTACATGCTTCGGTGCACCGTTCATGGTACACCATCCGTACTTTTACGCCGACATACTGAAGCGGAAGATCATCAATCACAGCGTTAACTGTTGGCTCGTAAACACCGGTTGGATCGGCGGCGCCTTCGGCGTTGGCAAGAGGATCAGCATCGGCTACACGCGCGCCCTGCTTAACGCGGCGCTGAACGGCGAACTCACGAAAGTGAATTACACTACCGATCCTGTATTTGGATTTCAGGTGCCGGCCAGCTGTGACGGAGTTCCCTCGAACGTCCTTGACCCGTCCAATTCGTGGCCCAGCAAGGAAGAGTACATGACAAAGTATAAACAGCTTGCCAGGCGTTTCGTGGAAAATTTCAAGAAATTCGAAGCAGGCTGTCCACCGGAAGTTGCAAAAGCAGGTCCTAAGATCTAATCACAGAGGCGGCCTTCTCCGGCCGCCCTGCCTTTTTTCCAAGTGTCGATAACCGCTCGGCCTTAAAGCGGTAACGGGTCTGCGACAAAAATATAAAACACATAGGCACA
>JAMCXB010000064.1:28736-35083 GCA_023480735.1 Bacteroidota bacterium
TTCGAAGGTATCTTCCGCCGGCTGAGCGGCCAGGCGCGAATCACCGATGAAAATATCTCGGATGCCGTCGGGGAAGTGCGTCGCGCCCTCCTCGAGGGTGATGTCAATTATAAGGTCGCGCGCCAGTTCACCGAAGAGATCCGGAAGAAGGCGATTGGCAAAGATGTTGCTAAGAGTCTTAATCCGGGACAGGTGTTTATCAAAATTGTATATGATGAACTGCAGGAGCTTCTTGGCGGCAAGACAAGCGAACTGGATCTTGCCCAGGCCATCCCGAATGTGATAATGATTGCCGGCCTCCAGGGCTCAGGTAAGACTACGTTTGCTGCTAAGCTGGCGAATCATTTCAAGTCGAAGGGGCACTACCCGTTACTCGTTGCCTGTGACGTTCACAGGCCGGCAGCTATAGATCAGCTGGAGACGCTTGGCCAACAGATCGATATACCCGTATACTCGGAAAGGGGAGTCTCGGCGGTCGATATTGCAAGAAGATCTATCGACTTCGCAAGGAAGAACGCGCGTGACATTGCAATCATCGATACCGCAGGTAGGTTGCACGTCGACGAGGAAATGATGCGTGAGGCGGAAGAAGTGAGATCTGCGGTAAGTCCGCATCAGATTTTGTTCGTCGTAGACTCGATGACGGGACAGGACGCGGTGAACACTGCGCAAGAGTTCAACAAGCGCCTCGATTTCAACGGGGTTGTCCTGACTAAACTTGACGGCGATGCAAGGGGCGGGGCTGCACTCTCCATCAGGTCCGTCGTTCAGAAGCCGATCAAGTTTGTGAGCCTTGGCGAGAAGCTTGATCAGCTTGAGGTGTTCCACCCCGACAGGATGTCTTCCCGCATTCTCGGAATGGGAGATGTCGTCACGCTGGTCGAGAAAGTCCAGCAGCAGGTAGACGAGAAAAAGGCGGAAAAGCTTGAGCAGCGCCTGAGAAGAAATGAGTTCACGCTCGAGGACTTCCGCGATCAGTTGAAAGAGATCAAGAAGATGGGACCGTTGAAAGACGTCTTGTCGATGATTCCGGGAGTATCGGGTGCCGTCAGAAATGCGACAATAGACGACAAGGCTCTAACAAGGATTGAGGCTATGATCAATTCGATGACGATTTCAGAAAGGGAAAAGCCTCACATCATAGACGGGAGAAGAAGAAAGAGGATTGCAGCAGGGAGTGGTACGACTGTTCAGGATATTAATAGACTTCTGAAACAATTTTCGGAAATGCAGAGGATGTTTAAGAGCCTCTCGAAAGGGAAAAGGCGGCTAGGTGTCCGCTGATGTAAAGTGCAGTTGTGCTTATTCGCGGGAACCGGTGAGTTTATCTCCCTGTTACGTCTCCGCGACCGGCCGCTCGCATGTCTTGGGCGGCAAGGCATCAACTTTTGCAAAAACATATATAATTAAGCGGGTGGTAAATTCCCCGCATTAAAACTTGGAGGAAAATTTGGCGGTAAGATTAAGGCTACGAAGGACAGGAAGAAAGAACCAACCGGCTTACAAGGTCGTTGCAGCAGACTCGCGTTCGCCACGCGATGGACGCTTCATTGAAACGGTCGGAAGTTACAACCCGTTGAGGAACCCTGCGGAAATAAGGTTTAACGAAGAAAAGGCGTTTAAATGGCTGAAACGCGGAGCACTGCCGACAGATACTGTCCGCGGCTTGCTGCGTAAATCAGGTCTGTGGTACAAATGGTATCTGATTAAGAAAGGTTTGGATGAATCTGCTGTTGCGCAGAAGTTGACTGAATGGGAAGCCGGCCAACAGGCAAAGCTTGCCCGCGAGGCGGAGCGCAAACAGAGACGAAAGGTCGCAAAGAAGGCTAAGAAGTCAACCGAAGCGACCCCTCCCGCGGAACCCAGCGCTCCCCAGCCGGGTCAGCCTGCTGCGTAAACGAGTTTGAATGTGTCATGAGTTTAGTTGTATGATTTTCTTCGGGCCAGTCGCTAAATGAAGGGCCGGACCGGTCAAATGTACAACTATTCCGCTCCCGTTGCTCTTGGGAGGTAAATGAAATAAGCAGCAGCCGTGGCTTGTATGCCGAAGCAGGACAAGGATGGATTTCGGCACGCCGAAGTTGAACTAAGGAGAGTTCCGGCACGCAGTCGTGGTTATCAGGCTCAGGTGAAAAAGGAGGTCCGCAATGCATGACTTCGTGGAATATGTGATCAAGAAACTGGTGGACAAACCTGATAGTGTTCAATTAGCTGAGGAGGAGAAAGAGGCCAATAAGGTCGTCTTTCAGCTGAAGGTTGATCCTGAGGATGTTGGAAAAGTAATCGGCCGAAAGGGGCGAACTGCCAATGCCGTTCGGACCCTTTTAAGTGCGGTCGCTGCACGCGAAGGCAAGCGAGCCATTTTAGAAATAATCGACAAGTAATAGAGCGTAGTCAAGTCCGAGAAGTGATTTCCGAGCCTGCTTACTGCTCCTGGCTGCAGTGGATCTGAGTGCCCTGTCGATTCATGTCAAGTTAACTGTGGATTTGTTTTTCGACGAAATATAATGGATGACGTTGTTTTGATCGGAGTGGTGAAAAAAGTGCGCGGAGTCAAAGGAGACCTGAAAGTACTACCTATAAGCGATATCCCGGGTCGGTTCTCGGGACTGGACGAAGTCCTGATAAGGCAAAAGGAATCGGCCGGAGTCTATGGCTACAAAGTTGAGAAGGCTGAATTGGTTAACGATTATGTCGTGATGAAACTCAAGGGAATCGACTCGTTTGACAGCGCTTCTCCCCTCGTCGGTGCGGAGGTTATGGTGCATGATTCACAGCGGGCAGTTCCGGAACCCGGTTCCTATTTTGTAGATTCCCTTATTGGAATGAGTGTAATAGATTCGGAAGGCAGCGATATCGGTGTGGTAAAGGATGTCTTGTCGAATCTCACGCAAAGCATTCTTTTGATCAGGTCGGAGAGTGGCAGCGAGTTTCAGATCCCATTTGTGAATGCGTTTGTCAAAGATGTGAATCTTGAGGCGAAGAAAATCAGGGTCGAGTTGATCGAAGGACTGATTTGAATGGCACGCATGAGAATCGACATCATAACCGCGTTTCCTAAAATGTTCCAGAGTCCCTTGAATGAAAGCATGCTGAAGAAGGCCCAGGAACGCGATGTGGTCGAGATTGTTATCCATGATTTACGTAATTTTGCGCACGATAAACATAAAACTGTGGACGATTCGCCTTATGGCGGCGGGGCCGGTATGGTTCTTAAGCCGGAACCCGTCTTTGAATGTGTCGAAGGACTGATTGCCGAGCGGACATACGATGAAGTAATACTGCTCACTGCTGATGGCGAAACTTTCGACCAATCGACGGCAAATGATTTGTCATTGAAACAAAACTTGCTTGTTGTCTGCGGTCATTACAAGGGCGTGGATGAACGCGTTAGAGAGCGGTTGGTCACGAAGGAGATTTCCGTCGGCGATTACGTGTTGACCGGCGGGGAGATCGCAGCACTTGTAGTGACAGATGCGGTTGTGAGGCTTTTGCCGGGCGCCCTTGGAGACAGTGAAAGCGCCCTGAGCGATTCGTTTCAGACCGGGCTGCTCGACTCACCGCAATACACTAGACCTGCAGAGTACAGAGGTATGAAAGTCCCCGACGTATTACTGAGCGGCGATCATGAAGAGGTAAGAAAGTGGCGTGAGGGAATGAGCCTCTCAAGAACCACCGAACGCAGACCTGATTTGCTGGAAAAATATCTATCAAAGTTTGAGAAAACGGAGAATAATAATGAATAAAATATCTTTGGTTGAAGCAGCTCACCTGAAAACCGATTTGCCCCAGTTCAGGGCTGGTGATACGGTGAAAGTACATTTCAGAGTTATTGAAGGCGACAAGGAACGCATTCAAGATTTTGAAGGCATTGTAATTAGCCGTCGCGGCGGCGGCTTGAAAGAAACGTTCACGGTCCGCAAAATCTCTAACGGAGTAGGTGTTGAGAGAATATTTCCCATACATTCGCCTCGCATTGCCAAGATCGAAGTCTTGCGTGGTGGAAGGGTGCGGCGTGCAAAACTCTACTACCTGCGGAATCTGGCAAGCAAGGCGGTTCGTCAGAAGACCACTTAAATTCTTGGAGAGAGAATTGTTTCAACCAATTGGACCACACGCACAACAGAATGACCCGGGACCGGGTTACCTGGAAGAGATGCACCTCCTGGGGGACCTCGAGGACATTTACCGCAAGGTATTAGGCGGAGTCAGGCTTGATCGCGAAGACGGGATCAGACTGTATAATACAGACAACCTTCTTGCGTTGGGTTACATGGCCAACCTCGTACGGGAGAGGATCAACGGGGCCAACACCTACTTCGTGAAGAATTACTACCTGAACTACACGAACATCTGCGAGCTGGACTGCAAGTTTTGCTCCTTCTATCGAAAGGAAGGGCAGGACGGCGCTTTTCTGATGAGCCTCGATGACATCTTCAAAATCGTTGAAGATGATAAGGAGAATATCACCGAGATGCACATGGTCGGCGGGCTCCATAACGGACTCCCTTACGACTACTATCTTGATCTGCTTCGCGGGATAAAGAAGATAGATTCCAGGATACACATCAAGGCCTTTACAGCCGTGGAGATCGAATTCTTCGCAAGACTATACGGGCTGACTGTAGAGGAAGTGCTCCTTGATCTCAAGGAGGCCGGATTGGATGCGATGCCTGGCGGAGGGGCGGAAATCTTCAGCCAGCGTGTCCGTGAAAAAATGTTTGCGGACAAGATCGGTGCTGAAGAATGGATCAGCGTGATCAAGACTGCGCATCGACTCGGGATCCCTTCCAATGCCACTATGTTATATGGCCACATGGAGAAGGTCGAGGAGCGTGTCGATCATCTCATTCGGCTGAGGGAAGTACAGGATGAGACAAAAGGCTTCTTTGCCTTTATTCCGCTCGCGTATCACCCGCACGTTGAGGATTCAACGCAGTGGGCGACAGGCGTAGACAACCTGAAGAGCATCGCAGTGAGCAGATTGATGCTCGACAACTTCCCGCACATAAAGGCGTATTGGATATCGATGGGGCCTAAGGTGGCACAGATCAGCCTGGCGTTTGGGGCCGATGACCTTGACGGTACGGTTCGCGACGAGAGAGTGTTTCACATGGCCGGTGCATCGACCGAAAATGCGCTTACGAAACGTCAACTGGTTAAGCTTATTAAAGATGCGGGTCGCGTTCCGATCGAACGCGATGCGCTGTACAACACCTTAGAAAGCTTCGCTTAGCAAACATCTAAGCATTAGCAGAGGATTAAAGATGGACAGTTTGCAGAATCCTTCCGGAAGAAGAAAGAGACTCGGGGCGGTAAATTTTCTCAATACGAAGCCGCTTATTTACGGGATAGAAAAGAATCTGTTCCCGCATAATTTCGAGCTGACAAAGGCCATTCCATCGTCGCTTGCTGTCGAGCTGAATGCCGGAAAACTTGACGCCGCGCTCATTCCGAGTATTGCCTACGCGAAGAACAGCCCGACTTTGAAGATCGTCCCCGATTGCGGGATCATCGCCCACGGCGAAGTAAACAGTATCCGGATGTATTTCAACAAGGATCTAAAGAGGATTCGGTCTGTCGCCGTAGATATTAGCTCGATGACATCGGTGGTTCTTACAAAGATTATTCTTGCGGAGAAATTTGAAGTCAAACCTGAATTCATCGCTGCAAGACCAGACGTTGAGAAAATGCTTGCCTCGGCAGATGCCGCCCTCGTCATCGGAGACTCCGCGTTGTTCAAGACGGAATCGGCAGGCGAGAACTATCTGGACCTAGCGGAGGAATGGCATGACATGACGGGGCTTCCTTTCGTGTTTGCCGTCTGGGCGGGGAGGCAGGATGCACTCACCCTCGACGACACTCAAGCCATCATATCGTCAAAGAATCTTGGATTGGACAACATAGACGCGGTTTGCCGGGACGCCGCCGCTGAGTACGGGGCGGAATTTAGGCTTGTTAAGTCGTATCTGACAGACAATATCCAATTCAACCTGGGGGACGAGGAAATCGCCGGCATGAGGCAGTATTTTGAACTTGCCTACTATCACGGGGCGCTCGAATATCTTCCTTCTCTTAATTTCTATCCACTAGAAGCAGCTGCCGAAGAGCCTCCATCCGTCGGATAACCGACTGTAACAAATTCCGCCAAAATCGTAGATTCCTTTTTGAAAGGAGTTTGTAATATGAAATGGCCGCTTCAATTCTGCTTGGTTTGCTCTTTCTCCTGTTTTCCTCACGCGAATGCGGGGGCATTGAAACCGGATTGATTTAAAGGGAAATGGATGGAAGATGGGTGTCCCGAGAGATAAGTTAGAGTATGTTTTTGCGGAAGAAAAGAAATGCCT
>JAMCXB010000040.1 GCA_023480735.1 Bacteroidota bacterium
GACGGATACAAGCCTCACGAATACGGTCTTATCTCCGCGCTCGGACCGGGGTTCAGTTCTGAATTAATCCTCTTCGAGACGGATTGATATACTTCTTCGGATTCATCTTTCTTCTTCTCGCGCAGCGAGTATTCGAGCTGATGGCTGCGAAGCGACACGAGAAGAGCCTGAAGAGACTTGGTGCAAGCGAGGTTGACAGGAACGGCTACCGGGTTATCGTCGGAATGCACGTTACGTTCTTCGTCTCGCTCGTGTTAGAGAAAGTTTTCCTGCATCGCGTTCTGAACCGGGAGTGGTTTGTGTTCGTGATAATTTTCGCCTCGGCGCAGCTGCTTCGATACTGGGCAATACATTCTCTCGGAGTCTACTGGAATACCAAGATTATTGTCGCCCCTGGACACACTAGAATCAAGAAAGGTCCGTATAAGTACTTCCGGCATCCTAATTACGTGGCAGTTATAACAGAATTTGCGGTTGTTCCCCTGGTTTTTTCCTGCTATGCGACGGCAGTGGCATTCACTATACTCAACGCCTTGCTTCTCAGAAGGCGAATCAAAATCGAGACAAACGCATTGGCTTCCGCGGAACGTTGAGATAAAAAAAGCCGAACGGGATTATCATCGAATACCAAACCTAAACACACCTACAATCGTCCGTTCGGCGTTTATATACTTAACAGAATCGATTGGCAAATAGTTCAAATCTGGAAAAGCAGCGCAGTGACTGCAGGACCGGAAGACCGAAGACGGACGTGGTCTCCCTTTACAAAGGGCGGGAGTTTATCAGAAGGCGAGATTTGGTAGTCATGGTAAGAGTTGAAGCATGAGAGTTTGACGGCTCGGCTCGTTTTTCTATGTCGCCCATTTATGTTATCTTATAATAGGATTGGATATCCAGAGCACCATCTCACCAGCGCACAACGCGCCGCAAGCGTGGTGAATCAACCCGATTGTCAAGAAGATTCGATGGAGAATAACTTTCGAAATGAGAGAATATAGACTGAGAAACATAGCCATAATTGCACACGTTGACCATGGAAAGACAACGTTGGTCGATTACATGCTGAAGCAGACCGGTACCTTCCGGGAAAACCAGAACATGGGAACGAGAATCCTCGATTCCAACGATCTGGAAAGGGAAAAGGGAATCACTATCCTTGCGAAGAATGTATCCGTCAGATACAGAGATGTGAAGATAAATATAGTCGACACACCCGGCCACTCCGATTTCGGCGGCGAAGTCGAGCGGACTCTCATGATGGTAGACGGCGTGCTCCTCCTTGTCGACGCAGCCGAAGGTCCGCTGCCGCAGACGAAGTTCGTTCTTCGCAAAGCACTCGAACTCAACCTGAAGCCGATTGTTGTCATAAACAAGATCGACCGGAAAGACGCGCGTCCGGCAGAAGTCCTGAACGAAATCTACGATCTGTTCATATCGCTCGGCGCTAACGACGAACAGATAGACTTTCCCATCATCTACACGATTGCCAAGCAGGGTATCGCAAAATATTCGCTCGAGCAGGAGAGCAGCGATCTTTCTCCACTTTTTGAAACGATACTCAAGCAAATTCCGGAGCCCCCTGCCGACGCCGAGTCGCCGTTCCAAATGCTTGTCATGAACATCGAATACAATGATTACATAGGCCGGCTCGGGATCGGAAGAATATTCCGTGGAACCATAAAAGATGGTGCACCGATGCACGTCATACACAAGGACGGCAGTGTCGAGGACGCCCGGATCACGAAGATTTATACGTTCGAGGGTCTCAAGCGGAGCGAATGTCTGGAGGCAAGCGCGGGTGAGATCATCGCACTCGCCGGAATGGAAGATGTCGATATAGGCGAGACGGTGTGCGATCCGGCAGATATTACGCCGATGCCGTTCGTGAACATCGAAGAGCCGACTCTGTCCATGAATTTTGTCGTCAACAATTCGCCGTTTGCCGGAAAAGAAGGAAAGTACGTTACGACGAGAAATCTCGCCGATCGGCTGATGCGCGAGCTGCGAGCCAATGTGAGCTTGCGGGTTGATCCAGGTGATACGCCCGACATTTTCACGGTCAGCGGGAGAGGCGAGCTTCATCTGGCAATTCTAATTGAGACGATGCGGAGGGAAGGATACGAGTTCCAGGTTGGAAAGCCCCAAGTTATTTATAAGACGATCAAGCATGAGCTTCATGAACCGGTCGAACACGTCGTCATCGACGTACCGGACGAATATGTCGGAACGGTAATCGATAATCTCAGCCGTAGAAAAGGCGAGATGAGAAACTTGATGCCGAGTCATGGCAACACTCGTCTGGAATTCATCGTGCCGGCAAGAGGACTCATAGGGTTCAGAACTGAGTTCCTGACCCAGACAAAGGGGACGGGGATTCTTCACCACAACTATCATGGGTACCAACCGTACAAGGGGGAAATCGAGGGACGGAGCAAAGGTGCAGTGGTTGCCCTGGAAACCGGGACCGCGGTTGCATACGCGATGTGGAAACTCGGGGAAAGAATGACGTTCTTCATCGATCCGGGTACGCAAGTATACGCCGGAATGATCGTTGGGGAAAACGCCCGCGAAGATACGATAGTCGCGAACGTGTGCAAGACGAAGCATCTGACAAACATGCGTGCATCTGGCGCCGACGAAGCCATACGTCTCGAACCGCCTGTGCTGATGAATGTCGAGAAAGCGATAGAGTGGATAAACGACGACGAGTATGTCGAGTTCACTCCGAAGTCGATCCGGCTCCGCGAGAGAATCCTCGACCACGACGAGCGCTACAAGGCAAGGAAGAGAACAGCGGTAGGATGAGAAAGCTCCAAGCTCCAAATCCTGAGTTCTAAACAAACTCCAAATATCAACAATTAAATCTAAAACCGCGACAGTGGGATTTTGGAGGCGACGCGGCAAAGATTATTTTGAATCAAGAACAAGCCGCACGACTTCAGATGTATTTTTCTAAGAGAGGCTTCTTCACTCCTTCGTCATGTCGCAAGATATTTTCGCCTGACATGTAGCCGTTCCGTGTCAGCACACCCGTAGTGTCATTTTTTTGCATAGCGTAGCCGTCGGATAACAGAACGTCAAACCTGTTTACTGATGCTTGATCAGTCTTAATTATTCCCAGCCGATCACTTTTGCCTGCACTACGTCGTACCCACCGTACGGACTTTTCTTCATCCTCAGGATGCTGTATATATGCTTGACATATATACAAGCCTCTGCTACCTTTCTATGTGATTAGGTCCTTCAAGGATCGCGAGGCACAAAAGATATTTGATCAGGAACGCTCTGCAACGTTGCCGTATGAGATCCAGGACCGCGCGCTCCGCAAGCTGATAATTCTGAACGCAGCGGAGACTGAGCGAGATTTAACCTCGCCGCCGTCAAACCATTTTGAACACCTCGCGGGCAAGAGAAAGGGCGAATGCTCGATTCGCATAAACGACCGTTGGAGGATTTGTTTCAAGCTCGTAAACGGTGATGCTTATGACGTTGGCATAGAAGATTATCATTGAGGAGTAAGATTTATGAAGCGAGTCAGAGAGAAGATAGAACCCCCGAGCGTTGGTACAATATTGAGCGAAGAGTATCTCAAACCAAACGAAATTACCTCCTACAGGCTGGCAAAGGAAATCGGTGTCTCGACGACGACCGTTTTGGATATCATTGCCGGCAAAAGAAGGTTAACGGTGGACACTGCGCTCAGGCTATCTAAATTCTTTGGGACCTCTGAGCGATTCTGGCTGAACCTGCAGAACGATATCGACATCCGCATGCACAAGGAAAAATTCGGGAATAGGCTCCAGAAGATCCGCAC
Organism: Bacteroidota bacterium; assembly: GCA_023480735.1. Taxonomy (GTDB): domain Bacteria; phylum Bacteroidota; class Ignavibacteria; order Kryptoniales; family JAKASW01; genus JAKASW01. Next base: position 3,815 of record JAMCXB010000040.1, read on the forward strand.
AATTACACAGGCTCAGTAGGAGATGCATCTTTCCCGAAATTCCAAACGTCCTCGGTCATTAGGGCAATATTCCGAACCCCATCTGGCTGCGGCATAGCCTCACCAAGAATCGCTTCACGATTTTTCCAAACCTCCCCTCGCTTTGACTTCTCTCCATCATTTCACAAATTCTCTCGGCGCATCGACTGTATGAATTTGGTGAAAGACCGGGACTCACTGTACCCCCTTTCTTTCACACAGAACGAAACTCAAACCAACCGGAGGAGGTATTCTATGCGACGGATTTTAATTGTAGCGGTAGTTCTGCTGTGGACACAGATATTCGCGGGATGCCAGGCAAACTCGAACAAGTCAGCTATATCGAACAACGTATACAAAATCCATCAGGGATACGTTAACGCGAACGGTGTAATGATATATTATGAGGAATTCGGAAAGGGCAAACCGTTGATGATTCTTCATGGTGGACCAGGCGCATCTCACGATTATTTTCTCCCATATCTTGTGCCGCTCGCAGAACAAAATCGCCTGATTTTTATCGATGAACGTGGTTCCGGACAATCCCAGCGCCTCGAAGATTCGACGAAATATACCGTAGGCAACATGGTCGAAGACGTTGAAGCGGTTCGAAAAGCACTCGACCTTGGAAAGATCAGCCTGCTCGGCCACTCCTATGGAGGCGTCCTTGCTCAGGCTTATGCCCTGAAATATCAGCAGAACCTGACACACCTCATTCTCTGCAGCACCTTCCCCAGTACCTCGCAGATGAATCAAGTCTTCAAGGAAATGAAAGCGAAGATGTCTCCGGAGCTGCGTCACAGAATCGACAAGATGGAGAAAGCAGGATTGTACGGGCATGGTCTGCCGTACCAGAGAAACAGGTACACGGATGCCTACATGATAGCTGCATGGGGTGAGGCGTATTTCCCGTACCTGTACCATCGCCGGCCGGATCCCAATTTCGATCCCATAGCCAACGGGGTCATGTCGTGGAGACTCTACCGTGAGATGTGGGGGGCGGACGGCGAGTTTGTGATCGACGGCAACCTGAAGTCAGTCGAGTATGTGGACAAGCTTTCTACGATCAAGGTGCCCACCCTGATCACTTGCGGCGATCATGACGAGTGCCCGCCCTCTCTTGCCGAGGAAATGCACGAGAAAATTGCCGGCTCAAAGCTTGTGATATTCCCCGACAGCGGTCACATGACGTTTGTCGATCAGCCCGACTTGTTCATCAAGACGATCGACGATTTTCTCCATTGAAATATTGGGTGTGAAGGCGCTGTCGATCGGCACGGCGCCTCTCCACTTATCAGCTGCGGGAGGACAAGCCGTGATTTGTCCCTCATCTTCCCTTGTAAAGCCGCTCCGCGAGGAAGGGCGGAAGGCCCGTGGCTATTATCTTTTCGGCCGCCGACCTGTAATCGTACTCTATGCGAATATTCTCGTATGTGAAATTCCCCGTGTCTATGATTCCGAAGCCCGCTCGGTTGTCACCGTCGCGCGGCTGCCCCACGCTTCCCACATTTATCAACTCTCTCACCTCCGATTCCGAAATCTTTTTCTTGAAGATAACCGGTACGTGAGTGTGTCCTATCAGACAAATCTTCTCCTCGAAGGATGACAACTCCGTTTGAGCCTCAGTCTCGCTGAATATGTATTTCCATTCGTGCGGTTCCGACGGTGAAGCGTGAACGAGCAGCAGATCGTCGAACCGTTCGGTCATCGGGATGTCTTTTAGCCACTCATAATTCTCGGCGGACAGGGACTTCCTTGTGTAGTCAATAGCCGCTCTTGCATAAGGATTGATCATAGAGAAAGTGTCCTCATCGAAGAGCGCATCGTCATGATTTCCCCGGACTATATATCTCGCTTCACTTCGAACAAGTTCTGTCACTTCGTCCGGGTTTGCCCCGTAGCCCACGATGTCCCCGAGGCAGATAATTTCATTTACATTCCTTGCCTTTATCTCCTCAAGCACGCTAGTGAGGGCCTCCAGATTGGAATGTATATCCGAAATGACGGCGTATTTCATGTCGTGTACCCCGGTGTAGTGCAAGGTGCATCTTTTGAAGCTCTGCCTGCGACGAAGAATGAATCGAGTCTTACGATTTCGGATATATTCAGTCCGGCAGACCTGAATAACGAAAGAATATCCCGATCAAGATGGCATCCGCCCGCAATTCGTTTCCATACCGGCGACATGATCTTTTCGGCCCGTGCTAGAAAAGTCTTTTCGGCAATCGGATGCTCGGCGAAAAAGAAACAGCCGTTCGGCTTAAGCACTCTTCTAACCTCTTTGGCTGCATCGAGAGGATCGCCTATCGTGCAGAAAGTCAGAGTCGAGACGACTGTGTCGAATGAATCATCCGGAAACGGCAAATGCTCCGCTTCGGCACGCATTAGAACGACGGATCCCTCTGTTCTATGAAGTGCATGTGAGATCATGTAAGGATCAGGTTCGATCGCGTAAACGTGTCGAGCTTTTTCAAAATGTTTGAAGTTCAAACCGGTCCCAGCGCCGATTTCCAGCGTTTCGCCGGTGGCATTTTTCACGACCATTCGCCTCACCTGTTCGAAGCCGAGCTTGTCTGCCGGGACCATTAAAGCGTCGTAAATCGCGGCCACAAACAGGTGAGTATCCATTTATTGAACTTTCAAAATTCTCGTCAGATACAGGCTTAATTCCGGAAAATAGGTGACGATCAACAGGGCGAGCAGGGCGATTGCCAGAAACGGCAGAACGGCCCGGTAGATCTTCACGATGTCCTTTTCAAAACGCAAACTCGATATGAATAAGTTCAAACCGAGGGGCGGAAGCATGTACCCGATTTCAAGGTTCAGGAGAAAGATAACACCGAGATGAACGGGATCGATGCCGTACTGAGCCGCGATGGGAACGATGATGGGAACCACTATGATTATCGCCGAGAATATTTCCACCATGTTTATTACGAGGAGGAAGAGATTCAGCAGCACAAGAAATGCCAGCTTACTCGCTACGAAATGGTGTATGAGCTGGAAGAGCTGCATCGGGATTTGTTCGTCTATGAGATAGTTCGTGAGTCCGAGTGCGGTACCGAGGACTACGAAGATCGCTCCGACGAGCATCATGCTTTTCTTTGTGATTCGGGGAAGGTCCTTGAAAAACTTTACGTCGCGAAGGATGAACACTTCGACCACGAATACATAGAATGCCATTATCGCGCTTGCCTCCGTTGCTGTGAAGAAACCTGCGTAGATCCCGCCGATGATAATAATCGGCAATGGAATTTCCCACGCCGCCCCTTTCAAGGCGCTAATGGCTTCCCGGGCGGAGAAAGCCTGCCGCTTGACGCCCGAACGAACGCCGGTATAAACGCTGAAAACCGACAGCATTATTATCAGTAATATTCCCGGAACGACACCAGCGGCGAACAACTTATCGACGCTTATCCCGGCGACGATGCCGTAAAGAATAATCGGCAGACTCGGCGGGAAAAGAAGTCCGAGGCTCCCCGACGTGGTCATTAGGCCGAGGGAAAATCTTTCGGGGTACGATTCCTTTACGAGAACGGGATAGAGAAGACCGCCGAGGGCGACTATCGTTACGCCGGATGCGCCGGTAAACGCCGTGAATACTGCCGTCGACATGATTGAAACGATTGCCAGGCCGCCCGGCATCCAGCCGAAAAATGCCTGGGCCAAACGCACGAGTCGCATAGGGGCGTTGCTCTCCGCCAGCAGATAACCCGCGAACGTGAAGAGAGGAATCGCTATAAGTGCGGGAAGGCTTGCAAGCCGGTACAGCTCCACGATCACGGCTGAGGTGTTAACTCCGATAGAATTGAAGAGAAGAAGTCCACCCGCGCCGATAATGACAAAGACAGGCTCGCCCAGAAGTACGAGGAGCAGGATAGCTGCGCCGATTATGATATACAACATTTGTCAGAAACCCTCTGAGAATTTTGTGCGAAGCGCTGCTGCGGAGGTGTCAATATCGCCTGTTTTCCTCAATGGGACACCCTAGAAATTTTTCTGGACGATCCGGTAGAGTTCGGCTTGCTGGTCGTCCATCTTGAGAAGTTGGGTTTTAGTATGCATTGATTCGGGGAAAGTGTACGTGATAG
>JAMCXB010000015.1 GCA_023480735.1 Bacteroidota bacterium
TCGCCTAATGAGGCTTCGTAACTCCGATTACTCGAAGCCACGCTCATTCGGCTACATGACCTACAGGCAATTATCATGACAAGAACCTTTCATCTTGCTAGACTGTCCAAGCTTGCTTGGCGCACCAGGAAGATCACCATAGTAAACAAGTTGTCGAAGTTGATCCTTGCCGTTGTCATTGCGGATGTCGCATGGGTGATATTCGCCGGGGTGACTCACTTTAATCCCGCTATGGCCTTCGACTTTCCTAAGGATGCTTTTTCCCTTTCCCCAAACTTCTTCCTCGGACTCGGCTCGGCCATGCTCCTTTCAATCTATGACTACCTCGGTTACTACAATGTCTGCTTCCTGGGAGACGAAGTGAAAGAGCCGGGTAAAACTGTTCCGAGGGCGATAATAATTTCAATTGTCTTGGTGGGTGTGATTTATCTCGTCATGAACGCCAGCATCATGGGGGTGATGCCGTGGCAGCAACTGGTGAAGGGGACAAATTCGGCAGAGAGTCACTACGTGGTCTCCTTGATGATGGAGAGGATCTATGGCTCGTGGGCCGGTTCACTTGCCACGCTGCTGACCATGTGGACAGCATTCGGTTCGGTCTTTTCCCTGCTGCTCGGTTATTCGAGAGTACCATATGCGGCAGCACTGGACGGCAACTTCTTCAGGGTGTTCGGCCGGGTTCACAAGGAGCACAAGTTTCCGCACGTTGCGCTCCTTACACTCGGATTTGTAGGTTTGCTCTTTTGTTTTCTCAGCTTGGCGGACGTAATCGCCGCGTTAGTCGTGATACGAATCGTGATTCAGTTTATTTCTCAGACAGTAGGCCTTTTAATTTGGCGAAGAAGGCATCCCGAATCGCCGCGGCCATTTAAAATGTGGCTTTACCCCGTACCTGCCGTTATCTCACTGCTGGGTTTCACGTTTATCCTCTTTTCACGAAAAGGATTCTCCACTCAACTGCACTACGCAGCTTTTATTTTCGCCGCCGGAGTTATGGTATACTTCGTCCGGGCTTTCAGAAAACATGAGTGGCCGTTTCAGGAAATGGGAGAGGAAGATGAGGCAAGTTAAGAAAACATGGCGTCACGGCTCAAATTGAGTGTGAACAGGTACGCCTAATATTGTGGTACTGGGATCCTCGCTCCTTTTCCCGCCTGGCATCCGCTATTTCGCCAATGTATCGCCCCGCTATTCGGTTCGCTTCATGATACGCAAAGTTCACAGGGTCGTCGGTAATTCGAACATCGAGGGAATCCAACAGAAGCTGGCCCTCGTCCGAAAGAAGCACATGCGCATGAGCCAGGAACCGGTCCAGTCCATCAATTGTCTCTGTCATGCCAATCCCATGTCACATCATAAGCAGCGTATCGAAAGGTCCCCCGTTGAACTCGAATGCATCCGCATACTGAACATCCTTGACTCCACGCCGCTTCATAATTTCTACGGCATGTTGAGAAATGTCTATGGCGGTCACACGATACCCTTTGTTCTGCAACGCCAGGCTATGCAAACCTGTGCTGGCACCTACGTCCAAAACGTAACCCTTGCAGAAGGCTACAGCCTTCTTCTCTATGTCAGTAAAATCCGCTTCTTCACGAAAAAAATAGCTTGCCGGAAGAGGGGCCTCCCTTCCATCATCCCTGTGGACAACTATTTCAGCATCGCTGCATCCTTCGAAGTAGACAAGTAGCGCACTTCCAAAAGGTTCCATAGCTTGCGGATTCATATGCATGCCCTCTGATTAAGTTTGCCGAACGAACAGCCATAACAATCTATGGCCCTTCTCGGAACAATGCCAGCACTGGCGGGTTAAACTCGCAAATCCAGCATCCTCATCGAATACATGGTCCTTCGCATATCCGCAATTGATTGCCCCCGACAACCATTGCCTTCACAAGTGTAATGACGATTACGTATGCATAGACGACTTCCTAGAACGCGATGGCATAAATAGCGCCTAGACCAAGTCCGAGGATGTACAGCCATCCAAAACGCTTGTTATGGACCAGACTGAACCTGTGGTACCACAGCGGCCAGCCGACGTAACCTTCGGGTGCAGAGTCCGGACGCGGCTTCGAAAATACCCCCATCGCCTTCCATCCGCGCGGGAAGTTCAGAAACACTATCAACGCAAACGGAGTGATATATCCCAACACCACCAGGACGAGCACTACGAAGTACATTAAGAATATCGATGTCTGGTTGAATAACCTCGCGCGCTTCTCACCCAATACTATCGGCAAAGTCCTCTGGTTCTGGGTCACATCAAATTCCATTTGGTCAATGTGCTTACCGACGAGAATCGACATTACACCGAGTCCGTACGGAATCGAAGCTAGGAAAGCAGGCGTCGACAGTTTACCCGTGAGACAGAAATATCCTCCGCCTATCATGAGTGGTCCCCACACAATGAGCGTGGCAAGTTCACCGAAGCCTATGCTTTTCAGGTCGCGCGGCGCACCGTCATACCAGTACAGGATTCCGAGACCCAAAGCCGCGAAGAGGGCTGCAACTGGGCCCCTCACTATCGTGAAGTAAATGGCAATCAGAACTCCGAAGGTAATCAGAAGCCAGATGCCTCTCTTCAATGATTTCACGTTCATCATGTTGCTGGCGAGAGGGTGCAATGTGTATCTCATTCTGGGCGATTGGGGAGTGTCATGTCCACGATGAAAACCGAAATAATCGTTAGAGAGATTGCTGATGGCGTGTGCCACCACAAGACCGATGAGAAGAAGGACAAAGAACAGAGGATTGAACGTTCCCGCGTATATCGCCAACAGTCCGGCTATTATTGCCGCCTGTGCAGAAATGACGAGGATGATGCTCCTCGACGCATAAAGCCATCGTGAAATCGGGTCGAGATCTTCAATGGGGAGTTCCTTTCTGTAAAAACCCCGGAATGCATTGTACCAGAGTTCTTTTTTGGATACGGCAATATTGTTCATCGGCAACTCCTTACGTTAGGTCGTGTTTTTAAATTAGCACGTATAATATAAAACATGTAAAATGAAGATTCTGTCATCGGCGTGAAGAACGGATGTTGACCGGCAGGTCCATCACAAATGCCGTGCAAAGGCGCTTGCCCCGCTTACCTGTCAGTGCGGGTTTGGTGCCGACGGACCCGACGATCCGGACAAAGCCGGTGAGCCCGGCGACAGTAACGCTATCATGGTCACTGCTATCACGACCCCGCAGAGTGACAGAGTCACAAAGTAATTCAACTTCTTGACCTCGACGAGACTAATTCTCGAGACCGGAATAGCGATTGTAATCATCCTTCATCAGCGGAACCATTTCATAGCAGCCTGCAAACATAAAGCAGGTCACCGCAAGCAGAACTGATATCGTACAGCTGGCCAAAATTATCTCCTTCCCATCAGTTAGCTTTCACTATAATTGTCCACCTGCAAAGCTCGTCTGGATCGGTATAGAGGCTTCTTCGCGGGAGTAACTCCTCACCGAGAACAGGTGAAACCAAGAAAATGATTCACATTGTTTGGAATTCTGTGTAAATTAGAGTCAGATTTATCCTAAAGTGACTGCTCTTTGCCCGATAAACGACCGACTATTTCAAACTCAATAAATGACTGCAAGCAATTCGAACATGGAAATAATAGAGCCGCAAAATGTCAAGGGTTTTCGCGATCTACTGCCGCGCCACGCCTACCGGAAAAACCAGATCATTTCAATCATAAAAAGGGTTTACGAGAACTACGGGTTCCTCCCGGTCGAGACGCCTGCACTGGAATACCTGGAAATATTGCTCGGTGAATACGGCGAAGAGAACACGAAACAGATATTCCGGATGAAGAGTCCGGAAGAACAAGACGTCGCCCTCAGATTCGATCTGACTGTTCCCCTTGCGCGTATAGTGGCACAGTACAGCGACCTGCCGAAGCCGTTCAAACGCTACCAGTTCGGTTCCGTCTGGCGTGCAGACAAGCCGGACCCGGGACGCTTCCGTGAGTTTACACAATTCGACGCGGATGTCGTCGGGACTTCCAGCCAGCTTGCGGAGACTGAGGTCATCTCCGCCGTCGTTAAAGCACTTCGGGAAATCGGCGTCGGCAACTTCATAGTGAATGTAAACAGCAGGAAAGTCTTGAATGCCGTCGTGAAATACAGCGGCGTCCCTGCCGACAGGTCAAAGGACGTATTCCGTATTCTCGATAAGCTAAACAAGATCGGGATGCACAATATCGAGCTGGAATTGACGAAGGGCAGACACGATGTCTCCGGCGATTTCATACCGGGGCTCGGATTGTCAGACGCCAACGTGTCGAAAATCAAGGACTACCTCGCGCTGCCCAAGGGGGACAGGGAAAAAGTGTTGGGCGAAATAACTTCCCTTCTCGGCGAGGAAAGCTGCTCGGACCTGAAAGATCTCGATGTCTTTCTAGATGCCGTCGGTCTGGACAGCAATATCGTCATGTACGATCCGACAATCGCTCGCGGACTCGATTATTATACGGGTCCGGTTTTCGAAGTGAATCTGAAAGACAAGCCGCAGTTCGGAAGCGTTGCCGGCGGTGGGAGGTATGACAACCTAGTAAAAAGGTTCACTGACGCAGAACTTCCTGCGGTCGGTTTCTCAATCGGAGTGGACAGACTCCTTGCCGCCATTGGTGAAAGCGAAGGCGACATATCTTTCGCAGACGTAGTCGTCACCATCATGGAACGCGACAAGCTGGATGAATATCTAAAAATGGCTACTGAGTTGAGGACCGCAGGCATCAGAACGGACTTGTATCTCGGACAGGAAAAGGGCCTGCGCAAGCAACTGCAGTATGCGGACAGAGTGAATGCCAGAATTGCAGTGATCGTCGGATCCAACGAATTTGAAAAGGGCGTCGTCACAATAAAAGATCTGAAGGCGGGCGAAATGGTAAGTAAAGACGCGGCGCAGCGTGAAGAGTGGCTGAAGAAAAGCAGAGAGATTCAGAGGGAGATACCGAGAAGAGACCTTGTGGGAGAGCTCAAGAAGCTGTTTAATTTGGAGTAAGCCTCTGGGTTCCTTCCCATTCAGTAAAGGGGCTTCATAAGTTCAAGGGCAAACGCACCCTCTTCATGACATCGGCTGATGTCGTCCAATACTTTCTAACGTACCATTTGACTGATCACCCCATATGTACCTTCCGGCAGGTCTTGTCGTAGGCATCGTAGACTATCAGTCATTTTCCGTAAATACACACTCGGAACAGAGAAAATGGAGGCGTTATGACGAGCCAGATTGAAGGTATTTTTGCCAGGCAGCTTCACGAACGCAGAAAGAGGCTCGAAGAAGCGGCCGCGAGGTCAGGAAGATCAGAGGAACTGACACACCTTCTCAGGGATGTGGACAGGGCTCTTGACAAGATTAACAATGGAACATACGGCCTCTGCGAGATATGTAAAGACTCGATAGAGCCTGAACGTCTCACGGCGGATCCCTTGATCCGATACTGCCTCGACCATCTTACTTCGACCGAACAGCGAGCACTTGAGATGGATCTGGAATTAGCCCGCCAGATTCAGACCGGTTTGCTTCCCAGGAAAGAGATACTTCTGCCAGGATGGGAAAATGCCTACCATTATGAGCCGTCCGGCCCCGTGAGCGGAGACTACTGTGATATCATCGTGCCGAAAGGGAGCGACGATACTTTCTTTTTCATAGTCGGCGACATCACCGGCAAGGGAATAGCCGCTTCGATTCTGATGTCACAGCTCCATGCTACTTTTCGTGCGCTGGCGGCGACGGGGCTTCCTTTGCACCAGCTAATGGGACGCGCCAACCGGATTTTCTGCGAGGCAAGTCTGATTACACATTTTGCGACTCTCGTTTGCGGTCTCGCAAACAGCGACGGGAACGTGGAAATCAGCAACGCGGGACATTGCCTCCCGTTGGTTCTGAGGAGCGAAGGTGTCGACAGGTTTCCCTCTTCCGGCCTTCCGCTTGGAATAACGTGCGATGGGAAGTACACTACCGAGAGATCGCACCTCAAGCATGGAGAAATGCTGCTCCTTTATACCGACGGGCTGTCTGAATCCACAGGAAATACAGGAGAACGGTACGGCGACGACCGGGTTGTAGACATTCTGAAGTCGGAAGGCTCCACCCTCCCTTCAAGATTGATCGCCGCGTATCTGGAGGATTTGAACTCATTCGCATCTAACCGACAAAGGTCCGACGACCTCACGCTGCTGGCGCTCCGAAAGGTCTAGCTTCTCACTAAGGCACGTTCCAAGGCTAAAGCCTTCGGCACCTTGTCCTTCAGAGCTTATCCGCGAATGTTCATCTCTTACACTCCAACAAAGGAATCAGCCAGAGGACATTTTGCTCGGCATCGGGTACGATCTCTGATCCCGCAAAAAAACCCGCTCCGGCATATCAATGCCGAAACGGGTTCACCTTAAGGAGTATCACTCCATTAAGACCTCACACATTTCATTTCGTCTGTTCCTGGAGCTATGCGACTATTGATGAGGGGCCGCTCTCACCGCCATCTGGAAGATGGACAGCCCCAGACTCAGACTCACATCTTACTTTTCCAACTCACTGTTAGGTCTTTAGACCTGAAGCTTAGGACTAGCACAGACTTTATTAGCGCATTACCGCCATATCCTCATCAGCATCGCTCTTGGACAGTCTCATATTCGTTTCAGAAATATATTTCAACAGAGTTTTGCCCCTTCGGAAGAGTGATCTCTAGTCTTTTCCCGTCAACCCTGTAGTCCCTCAATAAGCTGCCATTGAGTTTGACTTCTCCAGGCTCTGACGGCAGAAGAATAGTAACTCGGCACGTTTTGGCTGAATTTATTTGCCATTCTTCTCTTTTGGGATCACGCTTTCCAGCAAGCGTTACTCGACCTGTCGCTTTTATCAATTCTTTACCGTCATAAATGAAGTAAGAGGCCTCGTTGGCGGCGAAGTGCGACAATTCACTATTTCTCAACGTAACTTCTGCAATAGTGCCGTCTGTCGAGATATTGTCTCCTTTTATATTCGATTCCCCTGTTTTGAAAAGGAGTTCATCTACATTATTATCTGTGTTTACGCTTAATCCAATGTAGCCTTCACCTTTGAGTCTGGTTATGTCTTTCGACAATCCTAAGACATCTTTATTCCCCTTCACGGGATAGAGGAGCGTTAGGAAGTCTTCGTCCATGCTCTTTGTAGAATTACTTACCTGGACGTATCCTGGCTTAGTTGTCGGGACTCCGAAATGGATGGGCCCGCCGACAATCTTAAGTTTCGGGTTGTCGGGAAAAACCACTTGCGAATAAAGAGAGGCACTATCCGTCGTAAAGGTAAATATGTTGTCCGACCCCAGATCGACTTCCTTTGAGTCGTTGAAGTGGAAAAGCAAATCATACTCGTGCGGCACCTTGGAGGATTTCAGCCTGTCGTAAATGACGAAATATCGACGATTCATGAATATCACATTTCTTTCAAACAACCTGAGCTTTCCATAGTAGAGGTCTGACAACTCTCCCGATGCGGCTGAATAGAAATCGGTCGTGATGAAATTCTTGAGCCTGGCTGATCTGTCGGCGGCTTTGATGAAGTGCAGGTAGTCTCCGCTTTCTTGAGAACCGGCGTCTTTATCCAGGAGAAGCGTGTTGTGTCCGACTGGTTGAATATAATAACGGCGATACCATGGATCGTTGTAGTAGTTGGCCCAGCCCGCTTCGGGTATCAATGCCACTCCAAATGCATTGAGCTGAAAACTCCCCTGGTCATAGTGTTGATGATTATAAAAATGACCGCACCGGAAATTCATAACTATATCATCGGGCGACCAGCCTGATCTGAAAACAACTGCCCCTAATTCTGGAAATTCTATTGACTTTGGGAATGAAGTTGGTGGAGTTTCAGGACCCTTGTTCGTCC
>JAMCXB010000065.1 GCA_023480735.1 Bacteroidota bacterium
TCGCCTAATGAGGCTTCGTAACTCCGATTACTCGAAGCCACGCTCATTCGGCTACATGACCTACAGGCAATTATCATGACAAGAACCTTTCATCTTGCTAGACTGTCCAAGCTTGCTTGGCGCACCATAGGCACATTAGAAAACATAGATTTATTCGTTAATGTGCCCTATGTGCCTATGTGTTTTATATTTTTGTCGCAGACCCGAAGATATGTTAAGCCTTTCAAAAAACACCCATCTATCTTAATATTGAACGTATGTTAGCAAATTCCACACCTCGAGGGGCCAAAGAAGACACATTCTGACCCCCAAAAAGAACCAATCTACAATTACGGCATCCAATCAGTGATGCAACACAAAACACCATAAGAGAATCAAAGATGGATTACCAGATCAAACCAACCTCTCAATTCAAAGAATTTACAAATGACGATACATTTAAACTCCTTCAAGCAAGTTCGGAAGGACTCTCCGATCCGGCCGTAAAAGAAAGACTTTCGTCCTTCGGGCGGAACGAGATAACCGAGCAGAAGAAGAACCCCGTAGTCGAATTCCTCGGGCGTTATTGGGGCCCCATGCCATGGCTGCTCGAACTCGCGATGATACTCGCTTTCCTGCTGAAACACGAGCTTGAAGGAATTATCATTTTCGCCCTGCTGACGGTAAATGCGATTATCGGATTCATGCACTCGCGCGGGTCGCAGAAAGCAGTGGAGCTGCTGAAGCAGCGGCTCGCCATAAAAGCCAAAGTCCTGCGCAACGGCATCTGGACAACAGAAGATGCGGGTGGAATAGTACCCGGCGACGTCTTGCTCGTCAAGCTCGGAGACATCATTCCCGCGGACGCGAAAATAATCGGCGGGGACCTGTCGGTCGACGAATCCGCACTGACCGGAGAATCTCTTCCCGTCGAGAAGGAGACTTCGGACATCATCTACTCCGGCGCCGTCATAAGACGCGGCGAGGCAAAATGCATCGTTGTCAACACAGGATCGAACACCTACTTCGGCAAGACGGCCGAGCTTGTGAAGATTGCTAAGCCGAAGTCACATCAGGAAGAGATCATGATGGCCATTGTGAAGTACATGATGTATCTCGGGATTGCCGCGTCGCTCGTCGTTGCAATCTTCGCCTTTGCGATGCACATGAATGTCTTACTTATTCTCACGTTCATCGTGGTCTTTTTGATGGGCGCTGTGCCGGTCGCGCTGCCTGCGGTCATGACGATCGTCCAGGCGGCAACGGGAATGAAACTCGCCGAGGAAGGCGTCCTCGTAACGAGGCTCGACTCGATCGAAGACGCGGCGTCGATAAGCGTATTGTGCCTCGACAAGACCGGAACCATTACAGAGAACAATCTGGCAGTCACAGACAGCATCCCTTTTTCCGGATTCAGCAGGGAAGACGTGGTACGTTCCGCAGTTCTGGCATCGCGGGCCGAGGGAATGGATTTGATAGACCTTGCGATTATTAATTACGCGAAGACCAACAGCATAGACCTAAACTCCCATAAACAAATTTCCTACACTCCCTTCAACCCGGCGATCAAGCGGACGGAAGCGGTTGTTGAGGCTGAGGGGCATCAGTATCGCGTAGTAAAGGGCGCAGCCCAAGTCATTCTTTCGATGTGCAAGAACGTAGATGATAAGACTCTCGCGGACGTGAACAAAAACATCTCCTTATTCTCGCAAAAGGGTTACAGAACTATCGCTGTGGCACAGTCCATAAACGGAGATCAAGAAAACCTGAAACTTACCGGTCTCATTCCGCTGGCGGATCCGCCGAGGCCCGACTCGAAAAAGATGATAGAGGAAGTCCGTGAATTGGGCGTCAAGCCGCTGATGCTCACTGGCGACAGTCTCGCCATAGCTCGTGAGATTGCCGGCCAGGTCGGCATAGGGACAAACATTATCCGCCTCTCCGACATTCAAAACATGACAGAGGACCAGCAGGCGGAGAAGGCGGCTTCGAGCGACGGCTTCGCCGAAATATATCCCGAAGACAAGTACAAGATAGTTAAACTCCTGCAGTCGAAAGGATACATGGTCGGCATGACCGGAGACGGCGTCAACGACGCGCCTGCGCTGAAACAAGCCGAGATGGGAATTGCCGTCAGTAACTCCACAGACGTCGCCAAGGCTTCAGCCAGCGTCGTACTCACCGAACCCGGAGTTAGTGTGATCGTCGAAGCGGTCAAGAGAAGCCGTGAAACTTATCAGCGGATGCTCACCTGGGTCATAAACAAAGTCACGAAGGTGATACAGGTGGTCGGTTTATTGACGATCGGATTCTTCCTGATGGATAAGATGGTGCTGACGCTGCTCGGCATGTCGCTCCTGGTGTTCGCTAACGATTTTGTGACCATGTCGCTCGCTACGGACAACGTCAAGCACACGGTCGCGCCTAACAACTGGAACGTTAAAGACATAACGCTCGCATCGCTTGTCGTGGGTGCCTTGTTAGTCATCGAAGGAATTGTCGCCTTAATTTGGGGACATGATTATTTCCACCTTGACTTTGTGCAGCTGCAGACTTTCGTAATGCTGATGCTCATATTCACGAGCCAGTTCAGGGTGCTCATTGTCAGAGAAAGAAAGTACTTCTGGAACTCGCTGCCCGGAAAAGCCCTGATGACTTCCACCATCGGCGCAACAATAGCAGCAGCCCTTCTGGGAATCTACGGAGTTATCGTTCCCGCACTGAGTCTGAGCGCTGTGCTCGCCGTACTCGTGTTTTCGGTGATTTTCACGCTTCTGATGGATTTCCCGAAGCATTACGCGTTTAAGAGATTCGGAGTAGAATAGAAATCGCATTTACCGAGGATATCTCTTTCTACATCTATAGAAAATTGTCATGACAATTTTCTATATTTATAGGAATTGAGATACCTGAGTTCAGAGATAGACCGCCTCTTTGCCGAGGAAAATAAGATGTGCCTCATCGCCGGACCGAGACAGGTGGGAAAGACAACTCTCGCGAAACACTGGCTAGAGGAGCCTGACCGGCCGCAGGCCTACTTCAATTGGGATATCGACTCCGACAGACGATCCATCATCAAATACCCTGATGATTTCTGGATGCGGAAGAATTCATCTTTGCAGACGCCTGTTAAACTCGCGCTTGATGAAATACACAAGTTTCCGCGCTGGAAGAGATTCCTGAAAGGACTTTACGACTCGCATGGAGACAATCTTAGAATAATGGTTACCGGCAGCGGTAAGCTCGACGTTTACCAGAAGGGGGGCGATTCTCTGTTTGGGCGGTACCAGTTGTACCACCTTCATCCGTTTACCCTCGGGGAGTGTCTTTCGGACGGCAAACCGTTCCATCCAAGTCCCAAATCTCTCTTGGAAGAAATACTCCGTCATCCCCCAACGAAGGCCGCTGATGAGAATCTACGACGGCTTGAAAAATTCACGGGCTTTCCGGAACCTTTGTTCGCAGGCAGCGAATCCCGCCTCCGACGATGGAGCCGTTCACATGAGCAGCTGATTATACGAGAGGAACTGAGAGACCTCACTCGAATTCGCGAACTCGGTTTGATCGAAACACTCGTAAGTCTCCTCCCTGAACGTACAGGCTCGCCGCTTTCCATAAACTCGCTTCGTGAAGACGTCGGAGTCCGGTTCGAGACGATACAGAACTGGCTGGGTGCTCTCT
This sequence comes from Bacteroidota bacterium, assembly GCA_023480735.1. Classification (GTDB taxonomy): domain Bacteria; phylum Bacteroidota; class Ignavibacteria; order Kryptoniales; family JAKASW01; genus JAKASW01. The sequence goes on from JAMCXB010000065.1 coordinate 3,661, forward strand.
CGCGGCTTTTCTATTTATTTAGCATACGCCCTTATGCTGGCAAGCTGGTGAGAACCTTAAGGAGAGAAGAAAAATTTTACCTCTTTGATTACTCCGTGATAGAGGATGCGGGCGCAAGGTTCGAAACTATGACGGCTCTGCACCTGAGAAAACTCTGCGATTACTGGACTGAAACCGGCCAAGGGGATTTCCAGCTCCATTATGTTCGCGATCGAGAGCGGCGTGAAACAGATTTTCTGATCTCTCAGGACCGTCAACCTTTCGCACTCGTGGAAGTGAAGCTAAAGGGATCAAACATCGACCCATCACTACGGTATTTCTCAGACCGGCTTAAGCCCAAGTACTCTATGCAGATTGTCCGGGAGGGCGAAGGTTTCAGGGAAGCCTTTGTCTCAAAAGGGATATTGCTGACTACCGCAGCCCAAGCACTCGCCGTGATGTGAGGTGGGAACTCCATCTCCTTGCTCGTTTACTAAAGTAACCCAGAGGGGGTGGTCAGTGTAAGAGCATTCCCATCGGTGCCGCTCTCGTCAGACTACCCCCGCTGACGCCATCACAAGCTATTCAACTGTATATTCCCGTTCACCGTGGAAAGTGAGATGCTAGCTTCCCCTTTTCCCATCGTACCCTGGAGATACGTGCGGGAGCTCGAGCTGACGGCAATCGAGAGGCCCGATATCGTCACGCTTCCGTTCACGACCGACGCAGAAACTGCCGCGGACGTCGACGGCGGAACCCAAAGCGCTATGTTCCCGTTCGTCGTGGTAAGCTCGCAGCGATTGCCCGCGAGAAGCGTAACGTCGGCATCGATATTCCCGTTTGTGAGATTGGCATTCAGGTCTCCGACGATATCGTATGCGCTGAAAGTGCCGTTTGTAAGCGTGGCGCTTACTGAATTGATGATATTATCTACCTCGATGGTCCCGTTCACATCCGTCACAGATACTGCCCATCCGCTCGGCACACGGATTTCATAGTCGACCTGGTACGTTCTGTTGCCCGAAGTGTTCGGCTGGGTTGTTCTGACTCCGAGCAGAGACCCGGAGGATACAATATCAACCGAAATGTCGGTTATATGACTCTTCGCCTGGTCAAAGAATTCATCACTCACAATCTTCTCTCCCGTCACCTCCACTTGATCCAGTCCGTCAACACCGATAATTGTAATACTCCCATTTATGTTGCTGACCGAGATCTCATCGTAATTAGTGACCGGGATGTAGAAACTGAAGTCTTCTCTGTACTCTGCCTGTGAATCGCTGTTGTTGATATTGATGCTGCAACCGGCAAAAAATATCACGGTGAACAATATTATAATCGAATATACAACCCTGCGGTCCATAGCTCTTTCCTCCTCTGTTCACTTTTCTGAACAACAGGCACTCAATCCTATCGGTCTGATATACTTCGTATCAGAGCTAAAATGAATATTGGAGGTGCTGCGCGACTAGATGCCCGTAAAGGCTGAAAGCAATGTACAACTTGCTGACAAAAAGCACAAAGGAAAGTAAACGCTTATCCTTCAAATCTGTCGATCTCGCGTCCTTTTCGGCTGATACCAATCATAAAGAGAACCTCCACATCTCTGTGAGACTAATGCTGGCGAAGACTCAACATCATTTCTACTTCCCACTTCCGACCTGGCCCAGTATCCAGTTGAACACCGGATCGACGCCGTTCTGAAATTCCTCGAACGAGAGCCATATCTCCTTGTCCGGGTAGACGGCGCGCTCATTGTCACTCGACCCGTCGGGACGAAGAAACTTCTTACAGGATATCGTGCAGTACGTACCGGTTTTCGGTAATTGTAGAATGAGGACTTCTCCGTAGTGCGAGGCCTGACCCGTCGGCTGTCCCACGATTGTGAAGATCTTGTTGTCCTTAACCGTTGCCGCAAGCACGCTGGCCGAACTGAATGTTCCCTCTCCCGTAATGAAATACACTTTGCCTTTGAATGGGTACTTCGCCGGTGTAGTGTAGTAGTCCGAATGTTTGTCTTTTATCCCGCCGAAATAATCCGAAGCCGTGGAATCATCGGCATACAGACTGTCGGTGTTAATTAGCGTGTCGGGCAGAAGACTTCTGCCTGTGCGCTCCCTGAAGCGCTGCTCATACTCCTCAACCTTGTTGGGGTATACCGCTCGCAGGAGAGGCGAGATCCTGACGAGCGTCGAAAACCCGCGGATCGAATCGGCGACGCCGAGTTTGTACAGAAGCTGGTCACCAAGCGTGCTGCTTCCGCCGCCGTTGCCGCGTAAATCTACGACGAGAGTCATCGCCCCTTTCTCATGCATCACCTCCAGCATCTTGTCGACGTAGTCATCGAAATATCCTATTCCTTTCGTGACGAACATAAAGTAGAGCGGGATGCGCTGAAAGAATCCGAATGCGCTTAACAAGTGTCTGTCGAACATAGTGTTGAATTGCAGGTAGCAAAGACTGTCTGAGGGAATTATCGTGTACCAGTATAGGTCCTTCTTCCTTCCTGTCACATCCGACGATTTGTACGTGTACTTTAGCTTTGGAGACTGTGACGGGAGGAACATGATTACTCTCTCACCCGAGTGTGGAGTGTTCAGCGTAAGCCGCAATGTGTCAGAAGTGATTATCCCCTCATGCTTGAGGTACCACGGACTTCGCAGCGACTGGATGAGCTTCCACCTTACCCAGCCGAAGTTGTCATACGAGAAATAGCCTGCAAGTTTCTCGCACACGCTGCTGAAGCGGCACTCCATTCAAAGCGATGACTGTTGATCCGACGAGCGTGGAATCTCCGCCTTCTTCGACCGCTGCAACGTACAGAGAATCCTTAAGCCAAAGAATTCCGATAGGATACGCTCGTTGATCGGAAATGCTTCCGACCCTGACCCGCGTGTGCGAATCGCGCAAGTGAGACGCCAGCTTCTGCAGCGCGATCTGGAAATCGACGTCGCTCGTCTCATGCGCGAAGACGCTGAGCAGACGGTTCGTTTCCGAATCAAACCACTCTTTGCTTACGTAACGATATGGTTCGGGATGAGTCTGCTGCAGTTCGCTGGAGAAGTAGAGAAGGTCCTGCTGGTACTTATTAAGCGACTGAAACCCAGGTCGCTGCTGGACAGAATCAGGAGGGGATTTTGCAAGACTCAGCAGGCTTTGCGATGAGGAACAGCCGAATATAGTAGTGAAGAAAACGGCAAGCGCCGCCAAACCGAACAACTTCGGAAACGCGCGATTACAAGCGGAATATGATGTCTTCCGCTTACCCGCAGAGAAACTGTGGCGGATCGAAGGAATAGAAAGTTTCATGTCGCACCCTCCCATTTTGGCTTTCCGATGTTTGCTCGAGGTGCGGCGCGACCACTTGGGGGATCGATATATGACTCACTTGTCCGGCGCACAACCGCTATAAGTGAGACGCATATTGCAGGTGAAAGTTATCCCACGAACAGACTCTACGTGCGCTGCCAGGAAAGTTTCTTCTTTCTTGCCGCAAGACCGTTAACAGGAATGGATTCGTGGGCGGCTCACATGACAGCCGCAAGCGCTGTTGGTGAGTCGCCCATTGCGCGACCACTTTCGGCGTCAGAAGGACCAGTTCACGATCGGAAACACGGGAAATTGTCCGCCTGACTTGATGATATTCACGATCCCTATCTGAAGACCTTTCATGCTCTCTGCATAATTCACAAGCCCGAGCTGAAATCCGCTCACATGATTACCCGAATTAAACCAGCCGTATTGGAATCCCTCCACGTTATTCTTGGTCAGGTTCACCACCCCCCCTTGGAAACCCACCACATTCGCGTCAGTAGAGTAGGAGAGGAGGCGCGATGGTGAGCATCACGGCTGCCCCTCCCCTCGTCGAACCGGACGTGCAGTTTTCCCGCATCCGGCTCTCCTGTGAACTTTCGTCTCAAGTTTGTCGCGAACTCT
>JAMCXB010000032.1 GCA_023480735.1 Bacteroidota bacterium
GAACACTACATGTGTCATTTCGATCCCGACCTTGTCGGGAGAGAAATCTTATATGGAAGCTCTCTAATGCCGATTACAGGTGAACCGCAGAAGATTCCTCCGCTCCCCCGACTCAATTCACTTGAGTGGGGGTCGGTCGGAATGACACTTTTCACTTGTGCAACATGCACCATGGCGCAAGGCGCCAGTTTCAGAGTTGATAGAGTCAGCGGGAGTCATCATAATTTGACTTACTGCTCTGGTTTTGGAAATACGCCTGACGAGGCGTTGGAAGAGGTCCTTGTGGCAAAAGACGCATTGCTAAGCGCCGCTCGGAAGAAGAAAAAGGCAATTCCGCCACCCCGGTATAGACCGGTATTGTACCAGTTAAAACGTGCGGCAGGTAGTAGATAGGTCCGATTTTAACCGTGGGAAGAATTATGATGCTATGCTGGATCCCGGAAGAAGGGAAAGACCCCGGTGACGTTGTTATATTGCAACGTGCTTATGAAGAAGACCGGATACTTGTTACGGCAGATAAAGATTTCGGAGATTTGGTGTTTGTATTTGAACACCCACATCCCGCAATAATCCGTGAGCGGGTACCCCCTCACTTATGGTTTCTCGCCAAGCCGCAAAGCGAACCGCTCGCCAACATTTCTTTGCGTTCTTGGCGCCTTTGCGAGAGAAACAACCCTTTATCCCGGCCTCAGGCACCGTCCGAACGAGCTACCGAACAGCCAGCCTCCGTTGCCGGAGTAGGGAGGCAAGCTAAGTCCGACCCGCTCTCTCCGGCCCGGCTCTCAGCCGGAGGGAAGTGCTCGTCAGAACATGTAGATCGAGTCGTTTCTCGGTGCTCCACGCCCCATATCCCATATCTCCATGCCGCTGAATTCCGGCTCCCGTAACACGTTGAGAAGTTTAACAGTCTTGCGGATTTCCAGAACGCGATGTGGGGCGCCGGTGGACGGCGGAAAGGCGTGCGCTTGAGGAGAGAGGAATGACGAGGGGAGGAGAGTCTATTGAAGTACCTTCTGGCAGACTAATTTTGGCTTAAAATCAATTAATGGACAGGAGCAATTTTTATCGCAGGAGTTAATGATGATGCAAGACTTTCATACGACCGTTCTGAGGAAGAGTGGTATCTATTGGGTTGCTCTCTGCCTTGAAAACGGGTTAGTCGGGCAAGGGATATCAAAGGAAACAGCGATAGAGAAGTTAAAAGAGGCGATAGAATCTTTTAAGGGGCTCGCGCCGAATTGAAGGATGTTTATAATGCTTCGGTCACAATCCGTGAGTTGCATGAATTTCTTACCATTGAAGGGACAGAGCTTTGGACTGATCTCTGATTTCTTTTGCTACTTACTGTTGACTGACTATTGATTACTGTTTCTTGCCATCTTTCCGCTGACTGCCGATCGCTGAAAGCTGAACGCTATTACTTATGAACTATTTTGTTCCTGACTTCCTGCCTCTGTCGTCTGACATCTGGCTTCTATCTTTGCTACACGCGCCTTGCGCTGCGCCCAAACTGCCTACTACCCGCTCTTTCCTGAAACGCTATGAACCTCTTCTTTTGCTTCAATGTCTCCGGCTCACTAACTTGTGCGCACCAATTCCGGAAAGAATTTTCCGAAGCACGTGTTCCGGTTGGGCTGAAGCACACAGGTCGATAGGGATTCAAGACAAAGCAATGGTAATAGCGGGCGGCTCCCGGCCGAGGTATGGTGTGCCGTGGGTTTTTGAAGGTGGTGCACTCGCCACGAGGTGTGGGTGCAGGAAGAAGCAGACGCCGGCAAGTCAGATGGGACTCAGATGGCGAAGCCGTAGCGAGAGGTTAACGGCAAAAGGTGAAGGGGAAAAGGAAAACGAATTTCGGATTGCGGATGGCGGATTTCGAATCGGCCTGCCGGATATTAGGAGAAGTGGAAGCGCGATTGAGGGCAACGGCTCACGGATGATCAGCCAGCGAAGAAGGAAGTCTTGGGCAGGTGTCTCATATCATGGACTGCGTGGTTTGCTTCCCGGTCTATCTGTCGAACTCGAGACGAAGAAGAATGTTCATCTGCGACGAGCTGGCACGATGGTTGTAACAAATCGCTTGGCGGGGCTTGCGCAAGACTTGCATGACATAGGCGAGGTTAATGAGGACCCGCAGAGTTGGAGAAGGATAAGAGGATCCCTGAAGGGTAGTTATTATTTCTGACAAGCAGGACGAAGAATAGTTTACAGAAGTGCGTTCTTTTTGAGCCTGGTGAGAGAGTTCATAATTGATAATGCATTCATTGAAGTTGATTAATCGAGAAAGCGATGGAAAATTTTAGTTTAGAAAACAGAAGGGTACTTGTTACTGGAGGAACCGGGTCCTTCGGAAAAAGGTTCATTAAAACTATTTTGCACCGTTACGATGTGAAGAAGGTAATAGTGTACAGTCGAGATGAGTTAAAGCAGTTCGAAATGCAAAATTCAGAGCCATTCATTGCGAGCGGCAACAAGGAGAGGCTGCGCTTCTTTATCGGAGATGTGCGAGATCTTGACAGGCTCAAGAGGGCTATGGAGGGGGTGGACGTAGTTGTGCACGCGGCGGCTTTGAAGCAAGTCCCCGCAGCCGAATACAATCCCTTTGAAGCGGTTAAGACGAATGTGATCGGAGGGCAAAACGTAATTGATGCTGCGATGCAGTCTGAAGTTAAGCGCGTGATTGCGCTGAGTACGGACAAGGCGGCGGCGCCAATCAACTTGTATGGAGCGACGAAGCTGACGTCAGATAAGCTCTTTGTGGCAGCGAACAATTACAAGGGATTCCACGACATAAAGTTTTCTGTGGTGAGATACGGAAATGTGATGGGTAGTCGTGGCTCGGTTATTCCGTTCTTCTTGAGTAGGGCTAAGGATGGGATACTTCCTGTCACTGATAAAAGGATGACTCGATTCAATATAACGCTTCAAGAAGGTGTAGACTTTGTAATCGATAGCTTGATGAGAATGTGGGGCGGAGAACTCTTTGTCCCGAAAATTCCTTCGTATCGTATCTTGGACCTTGCTAAGGCAATTGCACCAGAAGCGACCGTGAAGATTGTGGGAATTAGACCGGGTGAAAAACTCCACGAGGAGATGATTACGGTAACGGACGCTCTCAACACGGTAGAATTTCACGACTACTTCGTTATCCTTCCCTCCATCAAACTCTTTGACGTGCAAGATTTTCAGCGCAGGAGCAATGGTTATGAAGGAAGGCCTTGCGAATTCGGTTTCAGTTACAACAGCGGAACTAATGAGAGGTTCTTGTCTGTGGAGGAACTCAGGCAGCTGATAAACAGCCAAGTTGACGGGGCAAGCATAGGCATATAGAAGGATCCCAAATGAAATTTTACTCGTACGGGAAGCAGACCATTGATGAGAGTGACATATCTTCAGTGGTAGAAGTATTGAGGTCAGATTGGTTGACCCAAGGACCGTTGGTCTTGCAATTTGAAGAAGAACTTGCAAAGAAATTTGGCTCTAGGTACGCATCGGTTGTGTCTAACGGTACTGCGGGGCTGCATCTTATCGGGACGGCATTAGGGTGGGGCGAAGGTGACATAGTGTTGACCACTCCGATAACATTCGTTGCGAGTGCAAACTGCGCGATCTATGTCGGAGCTAGGCCGGACTTTGTTGACATTGACGCGCGGACATACACAATTGATGTTGAGAAACTAGAGCACAAGATCAAAATGTACGCACGGCAGGGGAAGAGAGTGAAAGCGGTCGTGGCAGTCGATTTCGCCGGGAACCCCTGTGACTGGGATGGGCTAAGAACCCTGAAAGCAAAGTATGGGTTGCAACTAGTCAACGATTTCTGCCATGCGTTAGGCGCCCAATACCATGGTGATGAGCACTACCCTGCAAAATTCGCCGATGCCGTAAACTTGAGCTTCCACCCTGTCAAACACATAACAACTGGTGAAGGGGGCGCGATTCTTACAAACGACACGGAGATTGAAAGAGAGGTTAAGATTCTGCGGACACACGGCATTACCAAGAGCGCCGAATTGCTTGGAAAGAATGACGGACCTTGGTATTATGAGATGCGACAACTTGGGTTTAATTATAGGATCACTGATTTTCAATGTGCGCTTGGGATGAGCCAGTTAGCCAGGCTGGATGAGTTTCTCGAAAGACGAAGGTTCGTAGCTCGGTATTATGACGCTGCATTCCGAGGGGATGACAGGTTTATCTCTCCATCTGTTGCTCCCAACTGCAAGCACGCATACCATCTTTACCCTCTTCAAGTCAGATTCGACAGGATTTATGTGGACAAGCGGGAATTGTTTGAACGACTTCAGCGTCGAGGAATTCACTTGCAGGTGCACTATATACCTGTACACCTCCATCCCTATTATAGAGAGAAATATGGGTTTAAGCCTGGTGACTATCCCGAATCTGAACTGTTTTATGAAAGGGAGATTTCGATCCCGATGTATCCCTCTCTCGCCGTTGAAGATTTGGAGTATATTAATGGTATGATCCGTGAATCAGTTGCAAACTAAGAAATACTTGATTGGAAGGGAAAAGCCGTGAGTCCAGAATTTATTGCGGAGGTCTCTAGCAATCATAATCGGGATCTCAAAAGATCACTCGCATTTATCGACTTGGCTGCGCAGATAGGATGTTCTGCTGTGAAATTCCAACTTTTCAAGATAGAGGAATTGTTTGCCCCAGAAGTGTTAGGTAAAAAACGGGAATTGCGGGAGAGGAAACAATGGGAACTTCCAGTCGAATTCCTTCCGGATCTTTCTCGCCGTGCTCATCAGATGGAGATTGGGTTCGGGTGCACGCCCTTTTATCTGAAAGCTGTGGAAGAGTTGCTCCCATATGTTGATTTCTACAAGATTGCATCCTATGAATTGCTGTGGAGCGACCTGTTAGTTGAGGTGGCGAGGACCGGGAAGCGAGTGATACTCTCGACGGGCATGGCAACTATGGAAGAGATAGGGGGCTCGTTGGCGGTTCTTCGCGCGAATGGTGCCAAGGACGTTACGCTGCTTCACTGTGTCTCGAGCTATCCTGCTCCAGTTGAAGATTGCAACCTGTCTGCCATTGAATCTATGAGAAAGAGTTTTGGATGCCCGATAGGGTGGTCAGATCACAGTGTGTCTGAGGGAGTCTTGTATCGCTCTGTGCATTCATATGGGGCTAGCGTTATTGAGTTTCATCTTGATATCGATGATCAAGGATTTGAGCACAAATCTGGCCATAATTGGGCGCCACAACAAATTAAGCGTGTGATCGACACTGTTCGGATCGGGATGTCTGCCGACGGCACGGGAGTAAAATCATTTGCTCAGTCTGAATTGGCCGACAGGGAATGGCGAGCAGACCCGTCTGACGGTCTTCGTCCTATGAAGAAGATCCGTGCGGAAATTGGTGATAATGTGCCGGATGTAGACTGAGGACCTCGTAGCTAAGTCGGCCTATTGCTGTCTGCTTGTCTCAGGTGGATGACAACGGTTGTCGGAATGGATATGATTAAATGTTTTTCTTTCGGACCGTAGGCGGTAGCGACGTTGGGCTTGGACATCTTTTTAGATGTCTCGCGGTTGCCAACGCTGTTCGCGACCTGCAAGAGACCGATCTATTGTTTGTCGTGAATAATGAGCCGGTCGTGAAGGAGGTCCTAAGTAGGTATGGGTTCCCATTCGTTGTAATCGATGGAGCATCTGTTTCTTTAGCCTTTGTTGAATCTCTCGCGCAGCAACATGGCGACGACAATCGACATGTGGTTTATATAGACATGAAGGGAGATATCGGACCTGAGATTAGAGCATGGAGGGGAGTAGCCGCTAGTATCATGCTAATGGACAACCTTTCACCGGCAAATGAATTGGCTGATATTGTTGTTTTGCCTGTTCCTTTCGTACCTGTTCCTCTGCGTGGATCAAATATAGACGGAACGCGTGTTCGGTATGGTGGCGAATGGGTGCCAGTCGCTTCTCGATTTCAGAAAGTACGAAGACTTTTACCGGTTTTTCGCGAAAGGAAATGCATCCTTGTAACTGTGGGGGGCGCGGATCCTAATAGATTGGTCTTGAAGCTGATGAGAGCCCTGGCGTCTATTGAGGATGTCCGTGTGAAGGTAGTTATGGGATTTGCAGCGCACTTCAAGAGTGAGGTATACAATTTGAATAAATCACTCGGACAGCGTTTTGAAATCATCGAAAATACTGATCACATGGAGCTGCTTATGAAAGACGCCGGATTGGCCGTTACAGCCTTGGGAACAACCATTTACGAACTGGCGACTCTTGGCGTGCCGACTGTCGTGTTGAGCAACTATCGGGATGACAAGATGGATGAATATGAACTCTCACAATTGGGCTGGATTTTGCCGTTAGGCTACCATTTAAATGTTGGTGAGGACCAGATTAGGGATGTCGTTTCGAGGCTCTGGGATGACATCAGGGGCCGGGAGAATATGTCCACAATTGCTATGTCAACAATCGATGGTCGCGGGGCTGAACGTATAAGCAGAGAGTTGATGAACCTTGTTTCCGTGATGAGACGAAAAATTGATCCGGTCGATCCAAGAGATGGAGATTTGCAGGTTTAGACGGATATGATGTTTGAAGCATCGTTGAAGCTACCTGTTGTACTGCGGATCAAGGAGTAAATTTTTAATTAGGAGAGTGACACGTGATGAATGCAGACGCATTGAACGTTGAATTTGGAATACCGGGTAAAGTCAAGTTCAATGGGGGGAAGGGGGGATTCATATTTGTGGAGATTACTCGTCCCGAGGCACGGGCAGTCGTGTCAACTTATGGGGCGCATGTTCTCAGTTTCGAACCGCGAGGACAGTATGACGTGTTGTGGATGAGCGAGAAAAGCGTGTTTGAAAAAGGGAAGCCGATTCGGGGCGGAATTCCCGTTTGCTTTCCGTGGTTCGGTCCCCATGAGTCTGATCCGAAAAAACCTCTTCATGGATTTGCCCGAATCATTCAGTGGAACGTTCTTGCGACTAGGGTTCACTCAAACGGAGAGATCGAGCTGAAGTTGGGGATTACGGATACCGAGGAGACGAGAGAACTTTGGCCTTTTCACTTTAAGGCTGAAATGACGATCAAAGTGGGCAGGTATCTTGATGTGACGTTAGAGAGCACGAACACCGGACATGAGACATTCTCATATACTGATGCTCTTCATTCCTATTTCTCCGTGAGCGACGTGACTCAGATTGGCCTGAAGGGCTTGGGGGGACGCAATTACTATGACGGCTTGGAAAACGGGGCCGTCAGGAGACAAGACACGACTACACTCGTTGTACGTAATGAAGAAAATCGACGATACTTTGATTTTGATGGTCCGTGTACTATTGATGATCCCGGGTACTCGAGGAAAATTCTCGTGGAGAGAAGAGGAAGCCTCGTCATGCTCGTTTGGAATCCCTGGTTGGAGACCTCTCGAGGGATTTCAGACATGCACAGTGATGGTTACCGGACCATGATTTGTGTAGAGGCGGTCAACGCCCACGATGACAAAGTCGTACTCTCGCCCGGGAAGACTTTCTCGCTGTCAACCAGACTGAGCCTGTCCTGACGGCGAACAACCTTAATCCTTGCCATTTTAGTCCTCTATCGGGGTGGCAAACAGACTTAGCAATAGGAGGCATTAAATGAATTTGGAGAATTTGACCCCGCAAGAAGTAAAGCAGTTATCGTTCACGGAACTGCGAACGCTGGCCGAAAACATCCGGGATTTTCTCATCGACAGTTGCTCCAAGACAGGAGGCCATATCGGGGCTAATTTGGGGGTTATTGAATTGACGATCGCTCTTCACTATGTGTTCGACTCTCCCAAGGACCAGATAATCTGGGACACGAGTCACCAGGTATACACACACAAGATCATAACCGGCCGGGCAAAGATGTTTCCCACTTTGAACACTTTCGGCGGCATGGCTCGTTTCGTCCGTCGACAGGAAAGTGAACATGATATCATGGATGCCTCACACGGAGGCACATCTATCGCTACAGCCATAGGTCTTTCGAAGGCGAAGGAAATGAAGGGCACGGACGGAACTGTAATTGCTGTCATAGGGGATGGATCACTTGTTGAGGGTCTGGCATGGGAGGCGCTCAATCATGCGGCCGTGCTTAAATCCAATATGATTATCGTTGTTAATGATAACGGGATGGCTATAGCAGAGAATGTGGGTGGCATTGCAAAAATGTTCAGTGAACGGGATTGGCAGGAGAAATCGAAGGCGTTCTATCAGAGCCTCGGGTTCAATTACTTGAGTGAGGCGGATGGCCATGATGTAGGCAAACTGATTCACGTTTTCCAGCAAGCCCGGACGACACCCCGGCCCACAGTTGTCCATATCAAGACAGTGAAGGGACACGGGCTGAAAGGTGCCGAGAACCATCCATACAAGATGCATTTTTCTTTTCCCTTTGACCCGTGGACGCTGAAAGTTGGCGCCGTATCACCACAGACATATGGCTGGGTGGCGGGCGATGAATTGCATAACCTCATGGCAAAAGACCCCTCCATAATAGCAGTGTATCCTGCCACGCCGTATGCTTCCTACCTCGAACAGTGCATCAAGGATTTCCCGGACAGAACCATCGATGTCGGAATGGCCGAACAACACGCGATGTGTTTCGGAACCGGTTTGGCACTCAACGGGGTCAAGCCCGTAGTCTGTTACCAATCTACTTTCATGCAGCGAGCAATGGATCAAATCGTCCATGATGCCTGTGCGATGGATCTACCTGTGACTATCATGGTAGTCCGTTCGGGGTTTTCGGGTTATGACGGTCCCACCCATCATGGAATCTTTGATCTCTCCTATCTGAGGGCCTTTCCGAACCTCAAACTTGTCTACCCCAAGGATCAATTTGAACTCAGGAGATTCATTAGAGAGAGGCTCCAGGGGAAGGCGGAGCACCCCATGGCCATCCTTTATCCATATGAGGCTATCATCGAGGGTGAGACTGAAGATGTTGAGAATCAGGAAGACTTTTTGAAGGCCCAGGTTATCGGCCCTTCTGCGGTAGACGGGTTGATTCTCAGTGTGGGTAACCGTATCGAGACTGCGAGAGAAATTCAAGCACGGCTTTCTGAGATAGGCCGGAAATTTGCGATTGTTAATGTCAGATGGCTGAAGCCGCTGCCCGAGAAGCAATTGGTGAATCTTCTGAGCAAAGCTCCAATTTGCGTGACCCTGGAAGAAAACGTCCTCAACGGTGGCTTTGGCTCTTCGATCGCAGAGTTAGTATGTGACAATGAGTTAAATACGAAACTGTTGAGGGTCGGGTTGAGTGTTGCATTTCCGGAAGCGGGTAGCAAAGAAGAACTGAGCGAGATATATCACATTGACACGAATTCTGTTCTGGATAAGATGAGAGAGAGATGGCCTTTTCTATTCGCGCCGATGGAGAAACCATAAGATGGCGTCACCCGCAATTGGACAGGAAGACCTGTCGGTAATGCAGTCGATAGCGAACGCTAACAGGGCCACCGCTCTGAGGATGATTCACGCTGCAGGTTCGGGTCATCCCGGGGGAACTCTGTCTTGTGCCGACATCGTGACATATCTGTATGAGCGTGAAATGAATATCCGCCCAAAAGAACCTGACTGGGGAGAACGGGACAGGTTTGTCCTTTCGAAAGGACATGCCTGCCCGGTTCTGTACGCCGAGCTTGCACGATGCAGCTATTTCCCCGTTGATCAATTGATGACCTTGCGCCGGGTCGGCAGTATCCTTCAAGGTGTCCCTGACAGAAGGCTTACGCCGGGCGTTGACATGACTACAGGTTCCTTGGGCATCGGATTCTCGGCTGCTGTGGGAATGGCATTGGGTGCGAAAAAGCGCGGGAGTACGGCAAGAATATATTGCATGATAGGCGATGGGGAGATTGCGGAGGGGATGGTGTGGGAAGGTCTCCTGTTCGCGGCTCATGCATCGCTAAGTAACCTGGTCTGCTTCCTAGACCATAACAAGTTCAGCAGCGATTCAGCGGTCAGGCTCGTGCTCAATGTAGAGCCCTACTTGGAAAAGATTAAAGCCTTTGGATGGGCGGCGACCGAGATTGACGGGCACGACTTCCAGCAGATTTCTTCGGCGTTAAACGAGGCACGAACCTCTAACAGGCCCTTCTTCATCGTAGCGCATACGGTGAAAGGAAAGGGCGTTCCCTACATGGAAAATGACCCTGCATGGCATGGAAGTCTTGCCTTGTCTGATCAACAACTGGCACAAGCTCTGGAGGCACTGGGTGGGAGGGGAGAAAAATGAAAAGCTCATCTGATGCGTTGGGAACAAGACCCGGATCGTTGCGGGAAGCGTGTGGTCGCGCTGTCACCGACATGGCGCGCGAGTTCCCTGAGGTTGTGGTACTGGATGCTGATGTCGCTGGCGGGACCGGGTTTCATCATTTTCGCTCGGCTTTTCCCAATAGGTTTATTCAATGCGGTATCGCCGAGCAGAACATGGTAGCTATGGCTGCTGGCTTGGCCGATTTCGGCTACACTCCGGTGATTTCAACCTACGCCGTATTCAGTACTATGAGAGCCGTGGAGATGGTGCGAAACAGTATAGTCCTCCCTGGAATGAATGTGAAGATTACCGGTAGCCACGTTGGAATGGACGCAGGGCCGGACGGCGCGACTCATCAATCCGTAGAAGACATAGCAATCATGCGCGCCCTGCCAGGCCTAATCGTACTTTCTCCTGCGGATGCCAATGATATGAGGCGCGCGGTACGCGCAATGCTAGAGCATGAAGGTCCAGTATACCTGCGGACGGGTCGATCTCCGGTACCGGATGTGTATACCAAACGCGACTCCTTCTCCGAATTTAGAATTGGCGAAGCGGACTTGTTGGCTGACGGACGAGATGTCTGCCTCATCGGTACAGGCGTCATGGTTTCCAGGTGTCTGGAAGCGCAAGGGTTGCTCGAACGCGAAGGGATCTCTGCGGCGGTGGTGAATATGTCTAGCATCAAGCCAATTGACGACAAGTTGCTTAGCCGCCTCGCGAAGACGGTCGGTGCCTTTGTCACCGCTGAAGATCACAACATCATCGGAGGACTGGGTAGCGCCGTAGCGGAGTCCCTCAGCAAGACCACGCCAGCAGTTGTGGAGATGGTCGGCCTCAAAGATACATTTGGAGAGTCAGGGGAACCGGCGGATTTGGCAACCAAGTATCATCTCATGCCTGAAGATGTGGTCAAAGCGGCAAAAAGGGTGCTGGAGCGAAAGTCGAATCGATGACTGGAATTTGTAGGAGAGTATTGATCACCGGTGGAAGCAGAGGCATTGGAGCAGGGCTGGTACGATCCTTTGCTGAAGCTGGGTACGATGTATATTTCACATATAAGAGTGCGGCCGACAAAGCCGGTGAATTGCAGGCCGAACTGACTGGGAAGGGATTCGCTGTTACGTCCAAGAGAGTTGACCTTGAGCGTGTCGCAGAGATTGAAGAGTTGATTTCGGACACCGCGTCAAAGGAATTTGATGTCTTGGTGAACAACGCCGCAGTGCTTAAGTATGTGGATTTTCTCACGGCAAAGGTAGACGTCTGGAATGAGGCTCAGAACGTGAATGTGCGGGCACCATTCCTTTTATCCCAGAGCTTTCTTGCGCATATGATGGAAAGGAACTGGGGTCGAATAATAAACCTTACATCCATCGGTGGTCAGTGGGGCGGTACACTTGCAGTTCCCTACGCCGTCAGTAAAGCTGCATTGATTGGATTGACGCGTTCACTTGCGAAACTCGGCGCAAGTCGAGGGGTTACTGTGAATGCCGTTTCACCTGGTCTTGTCGGAACAGAAATACTTGCCGGTGAAGTCGGAACGGCCGAATATAAAAAGAAAGTTGAGGGCATCCCATTGGGTCGTATCGCCACCGTTGAGGAAATTGCGGGCGTGATTCTTTTTCTGGCTGGCGACGCAGCAGGATATATAACCGGGCAGACTCTAAACGTGAACGGGGGAATGTACTTTGGCTAAGACCCTTCTTATTGTTGGCGCCGGCGTCGAGCAAACAAGGGCGTACCAGCTTGCCCATGAAATGGGACTCGTAGTCGTAGGCTCGGATATGAACCCGAATGCACCTGCCTTCAAATATGCAGACGAGAGGATTATCGCAAGCACTCGGGACGTAGAGCAGACCTGTGAGGCCGTGGCAATGTTTGTAGCTAAAAAGAAGATTGACGGCGTGATGACCATTGCCAACGATGTCCCATTGACAGTCGCGTCCGTGGCTGAACAGCTAAATCTCCCTTCCATCTCGATTGACTCAGCGCGCATCGCAGCCAACAAAATGCTGATGAAGCAACGGTTCCATGCTGCCGGAATAAACACACCATCCTTTGCAATAGTGCGTACCACAGAAGAACTTCGAAACTTCCTCCAAGATCATCCGTTTCCGATAGTCATAAAGCCGATAGACGGCAGAGGTGCGAGAGGGGTCTTCAGACTTACATCGGAAAACCGTATTGAGGAGATCTTTCAACAGTCCATGGGCCAGACTGCGACGGGGACTTTGGTTGCCGAGCAGTTTGCTGACGGTATGCAGATCAGCACCGAATCAATCGTCTATAAGGGGAGAATCTTCACCGCGGCTTATGCGCGGAGAAACTATGAATTCATGGACCGGTTCGCGCCTTACATTATAGAGAACGGTGGCGACCAGCCCGCTGACTTGACGCCAGACCAAAGAAAAGACATTGACGATCTTCTCATGAAAGCAGCTGGATCGATGGGTATAACGGAGGGCGTGGTAAAGGGGGATGTAGTCATCAACGATGGCAAGCCAATGGTGATTGAGCTCGCAGCAAGATTGAGCGGCGGATATTTCTGTACCGATCAGATTCCTCTTGCCACCGGAGTCGATCTTGTAAAACACGTGATGAAACTAGCTCTGGGTGAGCCCCTGGATGTCAGTGAACTCTTACCCCATCACAGGAAGGCTGTGGCAATCAGATACTGGTTCCCATCTCCCGGAACGATAACGAGCATCGGAGGCATCGGGCGA
This sequence comes from Bacteroidota bacterium, assembly GCA_023480735.1. GTDB lineage: Bacteria > Bacteroidota > Ignavibacteria > Kryptoniales > JAKASW01 > JAKASW01. The sequence continues at coordinate 13,007 of JAMCXB010000032.1, forward strand.
CTGAAGAATCTTCCAGGTATTTATCGTTTTGAACTGTTCACCAGGGAGGGTGAATTCCAACCCCAGATTACCGACCATACTAAAAGGGCAGGTTTTGTTATCAGCTATGCCGAAACCAGAAGTCAAGCTGTCACGCGCGCAGAAGATGCAATTCGAACGGTCACATTCAGAGTGAACGGCAGTTCCGACCAAGGCTGATGAAACTGTCGCTTTTTTCCATCTACCATCTCAACCTCGCCTATTCTTCGATTCCTGTTTCGAGAAGGATGGAGGTCATCAAGAAATGCTTCTGGCCTCTACTCGAGATGGCTGAGATTGAACGAATACCTCTTGCCATCACAGCTCCCGCCTATACGATTGAAGTGGCGAACAAACTGGAGCCGTCATGGGTCTCCGGGCTTCGCGATCTAATTGGTCGCCGTTTAATAGAGTTTATCGGCGCAGGGTATTCGCAACTTATCGGCCCACTGGTGCCTTCGGAACTTAACCGGTGGAACCTAGATATCGGAAGAGAATCATACTTCAAAAATCTGAAAGTCGATCCGGAAATATGGTACGTGAATGAACAGGCTTTTTCTGCCAGCCTTGTGGATCATTATAGAAGGTTGAACGCCAACGCCATAGTCATGGAATGGAACAACCCGCGGACGTGCCACAAAGAGTGGAATGAGGAATACCGCTACTTCTCCCAGGAGGCAGTCGGTCCGAGTGGAACACGTATCCCTCTCATCTGGAATGATTCGATAACCTTTCAAAAATTCCAACGAATGGCTCATGGAGATGTCGAGGTTGATGAATTGCTCGAGTATCTCGCTTTGCATTGTGGTCCCGATGAACGAAGCCTGTGTCTTTACGGCAATGATGCGGAGATTTTTGACTTCAGACCGGGCAGGTTCAAGGCCGAGCCTGAGCTTGGCCTCCGCAGCGAGTGGGACAAGATCAAGTACTTCTATCGCATCCTACGGGCCGACCCGCGTTTCGATTTGGTTTTCCCTTCACATGTAGTGAGCTTGTCTGACCGCATGAATTCACACGTGCTCCTTCGGTTGGAATCGGCATCTATGCCGATTCCAGTGAAGAAGCAGCCTAAGTATAATATCTCCAGGTGGGCTGTAACCGGCAGAGACAGTGTCAGGGCCAACTCCAAGTGCCATCGAATCTATGCGAACCTTTCTGCGGCAAGAGATGCCGGGATCGTTCCTTCTGATCGTTCGAGGCAATACATGAGAGAGTTGTGTTACCTCTGGTCCAGCGATTTCAGGACTCATATTGTTCAAGATCGATGGCGAGAGTTCCTGCAGGAGTTGGAGAAGCTTGCGAAGGAAACGCAGGAGTTGAGTGACAAAACGAAACAAGCAAATAGATCCAAGATTTCAGAATTCAGTGTCAATGGGCTAAAAGGAAGAGTATGGCTCAATCAGGATGAGCCGAACGCGCGGCCCGTGAAGGATCTGCTTCCTGAAACAACAGGATGTGTTGCCCGCAGTAACGGAAGGTTTTTGGAGCTGGATTCACCCACGGTGAGGTTGTCACTGGACACCCGACGAGGTCTGGCAGTCACGAGGCTCGAGTTCCCGGGTTTCCACCCGGATCCCCTTGCAGGATGGATTCCCCACGGTTACTACACCGATATCGCATTGAGCGCCGATTGGTATACTGCGAACTCCGTTTTACAAAGACCGGGCCTGCAGCAACTCACCGACCTTGAGCGAGCATCGACTTCTTTGATCGAGGGGACGAGTGAACTCGGCGATTGGATAGGCTGCATCGGAGAAATCAAAAGTGAGCTCGGCCCCATTCGTAAGCAGATTAGAGTGCATAAGGATCAACCTCAGGTGGACTTCAAGTTCTCTTTCGATTGGGGTGAAGTACCGCAAGGATCGTTCAAGACGGCATTCCTGACGCTCATCCCGACGAGTTTTGACTTGGACAAACTTTTTTACGCTACGCACAACGGCGGCGAAGATTTTGAAGTATTTCGGATGCAGGGTGAGATAATTTCGCAGGATGCTCCCAGCTCTAGTATTGTCAGCGCGACCTCCGGGCTCGGTGCGACCAAAGGCGTTGTAGCAATCGGCGACGAGAAGAAAGGGCTTCTATTCTTCTTCGATCAAAGACAGTGCGCGGGTATGCCGATGGTTAACTTCATTCAAACACCCCCATCTTACTTCTGTCGACTTAACCTATCGTGCGGGGAAATGGATGAAACTAGGACGCAGCCGTCCCCAGGTCCCTTAGAAGTCTCATTCAGTGTTGCTGCGATGGGCCAGCGGTGACACTTCATAACAAGCGGGCCCAACGTGGAGGAATCGAGTGAGTAACATACTGGTCACGGGAGCAGCTGGATTCATCGGGTCACATTTGTGTGAGAGACTTGTTTCTCGTGGCGATCGTGTGATCGGGCTCGATAATTTCGATGACTTTTATTCGCCCCAGATAAAGATGGAGAACCTGAAAGGGTTGCTCAGCGATCAGATGTTCACCTTGGTGAGAGGGGATGTTCGGGATAAAGCCTCGCTTGTGAATATCTTGTCGAACCACGGAATCGAGAATGTTGTTCACCTCGCCGCCAGAGCGGGAGTCCGTCCTTCCATAATCAATCCTGACCTTTACGTCGACGTGAACGTGAGAGGTCTGGTGTCTTTGTTGGAGGCTATGAAGGACGTGGGCATTAAGAAGTTGGCATATGCTTCCTCATCTTCCGTCTACGGCAACTCTAACGTTGTCCCTTTTTCGGAAGATCAGAGGGTGGATTTCCCGATCTCCCCTTACGCAGCGACCAAGAAGGCTGGAGAACTCCTTTGCTATAATTACCATCACCTGTATGGGTTAGATGTGAGCTGCCTTAGGTTCTTCACAGTCCATGGGCCGCGGCAGAGACCTGAAATGGCGATTCACAAGTTTGTAAGGCAAGTGATGAACGGCGAGAAGGTTGTATTGTACGGAGACGGGAGTACCTCCAGGGATTATACATACATTGATGATATAATCAACGGCACAGTTGCTGCTCTTGACGCGCTTGGAGGCTTCAAAGTCTTCAATCTTGGCAACTCCCATCCGTATAAACTTATTGATCTCTTAAGCGTGATAGAGGATGCTTGTGGCAAGAAAGCTAACATCGAATTTTCAGGCCAGCAAGCCGGCGATGTTGAAACTACTTACGCTGAGGTGTCCAAGGCTAAAGCTCAACTTGACTACCGACCAGCAGTCACACTGCCTGAGGGCGTGAAAAGGTTCGTGGAATGGTACAAACGAGTCCGTAATGGTTAGACCGCCCCATGTTAGTGCCAACTTATAGTCAATAATCACTTTTCTTGATAAGTCGTTGCCGTCAAGGATAAAGTCGTCTGTGTTTTAGCTTATCACAAATTTATCTGAGCTCTTAAGAAGCCTGCTTCAATTACTTTGACAAATAGGTCATTCTGTGGATAAAGTTGGGAGCATCGCCGTAATTCCAGCAAGGGGGGGAAGCAAGCGTATTCCGAGAAAGAACATAAAACCTTTTATGGGCGCTCCCATAATTTCGTATAGTATTCGAGCTGCAATAGAGTCAAAAATGTTTGGCGAAGTAATGGTTTCCACTGACGACGTCGAAATCGCAAACGTGGCGAAGGAATTCGGCGCAGACGTTCCGTTTCTTCGATCAAGGAAGAATTCCGATGATGTCGCAATCATCGCAGATGTCCTGTCGGAAGTCCTGACGGAATTTAAACGCCTTGGAAAGGAGTTCAACTACGTTTGCTGTATATACGCTACCTCTCCTTTTGTCACTTCCGCTAAGTTACGGGCCTCTTACGATCTTTTGATCAGAGAAAATGCTGACTCTGTAGTTCCTGTGGTAAAGTTTGGTTTCCCTATCCAGCGGGCCATGAGGATAGACAACAGAGGTAATCTGGATTATGTCTGGCCGGAAAACGCGAAAACCAGGAGCCAAGATCTCGAGCCAATGTACCATGATGCCGGCCAGTTCTTCTGGGCAAGGAGCGAGGTGTTCCTCCGTTCTATGGAGGTTGGTCAATCCAAAAGAGTGCCGTTCCTGCTTTCTGAGGTTGAGGTTCAGGACATAGACAATGAGGTCGACTGGGAACTAGCTAGTATGAAGTACAAACTGATTTCCAAGTGACGGGGATTTGCCAATGAAGCTATCGCACGATGTGAGATACTTGGAAGTTCTTTTAAGCAGACAACTCAATTCATTCTCAATCACATCGAGCAGGGATCTCTCTGATTATTTGGCGCCGTGTCTGGATGAAGTGCTGGAGAAACTGAATCTGTGTTTTTCGTATAATACAAACAAATATTTTCAAGAGGAAGGCGGGACCTATTTCAACTTTTACCACTCGGATCAATACGCCATATTCCTTTATTACCTCTCAAATAGAGTATTCGGAAAATTTGGGAATAGGGAGCTTGCCGACAAACTCTACTATTTGAACAAGATTATGAATGCCATCGACTTGTATTATGAGGTTGAGATGCCTGCGATATTTGCCCTTGGCCATCCTGTTGGTACTGTTTTGGGGAGAGCGAAGTACTCGGATTTTTTCAGTGTTAGTCAGAACTGCACGGTCGGAAATAATAAAGGCATTTACCCTCGGTTTGAGAAGTTTGTAACTATGTTTTCCGGCTCGAAGGTGATAGGAAATTGTGAAATTGGAGAGAACGTGATGATCTCAGCGAACACCTATATAAAAGACACAAACATCAAAGCGAATTCAATGGTTTTTGGAAGTTCGCCGAACCTTACCATAAAACAGATCGATCGATCATTCCATGATAGGGTGTGGAGGTTGAGGCATTAAGAACCTTACCCCGTGGATGCATTTGTGATAAGGAATCTAGGTGGGTCGCTAATGAAGTGTTTATTGACGATAGTGCACCGTTGAGAGTGATCATTTAGTGGCAGAGGGTCTCCTTAAGGCAAGTTCATTTGTCTTGTCTTCGAATTTGCTTCGATTAATATCTAAGTTTCTTTCGAGCGTAGTTTCCGCGAAGATCTTGGGGCCAACCAGCTATGGCTTTTACAACCTCATGGACTTAATCGTAAAATACGGCCCGCTACTCAACCTTGGCGTGGCGAGCGGAATCAGCAGAGATATACCCATTAGTCTTGGTAGGGGAGACTTAGCTCAAGCTGAGACACTAAATGATGCTGGTTTTACTGGTCTGCTAGCGACAGGACTACTTAGTTTCGTGGTTATCTGCTCGACAAGTTTTCTATTCTACAGCGGCCTTGCATTATGGGGAATTACTTTCGCCGCCGCGAGCATTGTGACGAATGCTGTATTTGAGTACCAAATAATGTATTTATACTCATACAGTAACTTCAAGAGGGCTTCTTTCTTAATTTCCGTGAACTCTGTAACAAATCTGGTTGCAACTATCTCACTTGTCTATTTCTGGGGGATACATGGCCAGTTTGTTGCTATCCTTCTTGTGCCCGTAGTGGTTATAATGGTGGCCTACTTGAAGGGGTATCACAGTTTCAAATTTAATTTCAGCCTAAGAATATATAAGGGCATAGTTAAAATTGGTTTTCCGTTGATTTTGGTGGGTATAGGATACACCTTCTTAATAACAATCGATAGGGTCATTATAGCGAAGTACCTTGGAGTAGAACAGTTGGGTTTTTACAGCCTAGCAATTATGGCCTTCGTTTTCTCACAGCAGGTGCCAATTGCGATTAGTCAGGTCATCTACCCCAAGATGAATTTTAAGTTTGGTGTTGATACGAATCCGCGAGGACTTGAATACACCGCTGTCTTACCATCTCTTATCCTCTCCTTAGTGATGCCGCTAGCAATGGTGGTGTCGATGCTTTTCTTACCTCCGATTGTGAAAATGTTTTTGGGAGAATACACGAATGGCATCGTCTCATCGGAAATAATCCTGATCCCGGTTTCCTTCTACGGCGTGAACATATTGAATACAATTTTCAAAATAAAGGAGCTTATAGTTTCTCTACTATCGGCGATTATTTTGAAGGTTGCTATCTCGATAATCTTAATTCGGCTGCACTTTGGAATCGACGGTGTGGCGGTTGCGTCCGCGGTCTCTCTGATCGCATATACCGCTACGATTTCGGTGATAAGCATGATCTACCTAGGCAAGCGGGTGCCATACATTGTTAAATACCTTCTGCTGGTGCTCTTCCTGCCAGTGCTGTTTGTTTCGTCATTTGTTCTTTATCTAAATCACGTCGCCAGCATATATGCGGTCGGGGCGTTGTCGGTTTGGTATATGGTAGCACTCCTGTATCTCATTGGAAAGACGGGGCTAAAACCCGCTTTGTTGTTCGATACTTTCGACAGGATCTTGGCCTGAGAAGGGAATGGACAGCAAGCTTGGGTTACTAGGGCCATTATGAATTTGCTCTTCATTTGTCACCGGCCTTATCATGTGCTCCGAAGCGCACAGTTCGTAGACCAAATAAAATCAAGGTTCAAAGGGGTACGCACGACTTTGGTGACTTTCGATGTTTATGATTTTTCGGGGGGCAAGCTGGGTTCGAGCACGCAAAAGTACAACTCGTTTGGACACCTTTTCAACTACCCGGTCCTCTTCGATCAAGTAATAGAGCTTGAGAGAGCAAATGAGAAGCGGATATGGGATTTAGACCACTTCTTAAGATACTATCGATTAGAGGTCAAAAGGTTCAATGCTCTACTTGATGAAATTGCCCCTGCCGATAATGTGTTTTTCTTTAGCGATAAGGAGAAACCAGTAGAAATTTTGGTGAGCCTAAGCAAGGAGCGCTGGGGCTCAACCGTTTTTTTGGTAGATGAAGGTATAGTCTCATACAGTAGTCCAGGGAAGCCACTAGTGAGACTCGTCAAGTACATTATTGTTAAGCTCTTCGGGTTGAAACATATTAGTCCGAGTTTTCTTTACGGTAGGTCCGGATTATATGATTATTCTGTGTCGACCCTCCCGGAGCTTAGTTTCTTGAAGGGAAGGAGGAAACTGAGGCTCCCATCGCTAGTCTCGAAGTCGTCGCAGGGTCTGCTTAAGACTGGCCTCCGACTTCCAAAGGGGGCTTATGTGCTCTATGTATCCAGCGCTTTGCAGCAATCTATGAATTTCCCCGTTGAGAGGGAACTGGCTTTTCTTTCCAGGCTTGCTGCAATCTTACAGGAAATCAATCTTAAATTGGTGATAAAGCCACATCCCGTTGAAGCACGCGGTAAGTTCAATTCGATTCCGGGAGTGGACGTTATCGAAGAGCAACTGTTTCCGGTTGAGCTTCTGTTCGATAGGCAGGTCACAATACTGTCCGCGATCTCCTCTACCCTTATCAATGCCAAGAACGCTGGCGTTAGGGCCGCAACAGTAGCTGCATTGATGGGGATAGATCACAAGGATGTCGATCAGGTGGTTTTGATTCACGAGGTCTACTGCCCGGGGAACTTTGATGATCTCGTGTCGTTCATACGCTCCAACGATCATGCCGAATCCGACATGAAGGCTGATGAGTTTCAAGACGCTTTCTTTCTTTCTTTGAAATGCCAACGTGAAGGTTTATAAAGGACACACAGTCTTTTCTGGCCCGTGATTTATTATTTATTCTTTGCGGTTGCATTCTTTCTTCCGATCAAATTTTCGTCCAATGCATATCTTGCGGACCTTCTACCGCTAATACTGTTTGGAAGGCGAATGTGGAGGCAAAACATAGGATGGTACATAGTGGTATCGTCAATCTTTGTAACTCGAGCCCTTTCCCAAAGTTTCTTCTTTGAGTATGTTTCGCCTGATCTTTTGAAAGATACGATCTTTTCGCTCACATATCTCGGTTCCTGTTTCGCGTTCACCTCTCTATTTAGGGACGGTAGGCGCCTTAACCAGTTCGCCACTGCGTCATGGAAGATGAGCTGGTTTTTGATCGCCGCCGTAGTCTTCTCGCTTCTGTTTAGAACTGGGATGGCTTCATTCTATCAAGGAGGAGATAGACTAACTTGGGAGCCGTTCGGTGTTGGAGGCCCTGACGTGTCCTCCGTCTTCGCATTTTTAGCATTACTCTACCTCTACTCGAGAAACAGTGAATTCCCGACAGCAGCTACGAAAGATAAAGTAAAAGACGTAATTCTAATCCTACCGTTTGTAATCTTATGTGGAATGGGGGGAACTAGGATTGATTTGTTCGCTTTACTGATCGGAGTCATTCTACACTTCCGGCCTTCAAAATATATGTTGTTTGCGACGGTCTTTATCCTCTTTTTACTCCCAGTGCAATCGATTGTCCAGTCATTCTACGGTGGATTAAGCAGAACTGATGTACTCAGTGCACGGCCTGTAATTTGGACGACTTTCTTCAGTGCGACCGTGAGCACAACGTCTACTTTCTGGTTCGGTTATGGTCCAGGAGGCAAAATGCTGCAGATGTTTGGGATGCCTGATGCCTACTTTAGGCTTGCCCACGATTTGTTTCTACAGGTATGGTTCCAATACGGGGTGATTGCTATGCTTCTTGCTATTGCCTTCTTTGCATTTGTGGGGATCAGGCTCTTTCTGGCTCGAGAGCTCAATCCGATAGTCCTGGCAGTTTTCACACTGGTGATTCTAACGGAGTTGTTTGACGGAACTTTCTCCTATAAGGGCTGTCTGTGGGCTTTTGCTGCAAGCTACGGGATCATATTTGTCACAATTGCCGAGTATAGGAAGCAAAGAAGAAGACTCCAGTTGGAGAGGAACCTTAGGAAAGTGTCCAATGCGGCTCGTAATTGAACCCAAGCAGTCCTGCGGTGAATCCCATCAACAGCCCATCTAGTGTAGTGCGTAACCGCTCAGTTACGGTGGTAGAGGAGATGGTTGTCAGGGGGAATTTGAGAAAAGAGATTTGTAGACATCGATGGAGGAGTTGTCAGCGTAGAGGTCCAAGAACAAGGATGTGACATCGGAGTACACCTCAACTCGACTTTCTCAAAACCTGTTACGATTGACGCAAGCGATAGCGCACTTGTGGGCAGCGAAGGAGAATTTTATCCTCCGCGTAAGCAGGTTGCATCTCTCTCTCGGGACAACACTGAATCGCATCATTGTTCTTGCCAAACACGTCAATTACTTGTTTGAAAAGCTTCGAAAGGTCGCTCACTCAGGCCCTAATGTCAGGGTATTAGCTCTGCCAATGCACAGTTGTTGTCTGTGACCTTGTTACCGGATCAGTCCACCGACGCGGTATTGTGGAAAATGTCTAGCAAGAGGACGTTGACTCTCATCAAAGGTGCATGCCTGAAGGTGCAGGCGCAAGATTTTACGGGAGTTGCTGTTTGCGCACGTTTTCACAGGCCTTCGATATAACGACCTAATAGATGAACGTGTCTTCATTGCACAGAAAGCCACAACTTGTGTACAATGAAGCTACGAATAAATTATAATGTCAAGGAGCGCGCTCATGCTGCGAACTATAGAGATATCGGTCGTAGTGCCGGTACTCAACGAAAAAGAGAATATGAGCGAGTTGACTCGCAGGTTGACAAAAGTCCTCGACTCGGACTTACAGCTTTCTTACGAGATAATATTCGTTGACGACGGGAGTACTGACGGTTCGTGGCAAGAGATAGCCGACCTTCATATGAAAAATAACAGGATTAAAGGAGTATCGTTTTCTAGGAATTTCGGCCATCAGAGTGCGCTCAGCGCAGGCATAAACGAAGCAAGCGGCAACGCTGTTTTCACGCTCGACGGCGATTTGCAGCATCCACCAGAGCTGCTCTCGCAGTTCTATTCTCTATACAAGCAAGGTTATGATATCGTAGCCGGAGTTCGACAGGAGGATAAGCGACTCCCTTTTCTAAAGAGGGTATTCTCTATCCTCTACTACTGGTTGTTCAACCGGTTGAGCGAAGTCAAAATAACTGTTGGGACATCCGATTTCAGGTTGTTGTCTAGAAGAGTTATCGATTTCCTGCGTTCGCTGCCAGAGCACGATAAGTTCTTTCGAGCACTTATCCCCTGGAGCGGTTTCAAGACTTGCTATGTCCCTTATAGGTCCGATCAGAGATTCCGGGGCTCTCCAAAGTTTAGTTTTTTGAAATCTTTCCTCATGGGGCTGGATGGTGTTACCTCATTTTCTGTCAGGCCCCTCTATTTATCTATGTATGCCGGCTTCATAATCGCTTTGACGGCTTTGCTTTACGGCCTTTATGCGGTGTACGTCAAGCTTATTTTGCACGCGGTTCCTCCCGGATTCACTGATATCGTTGCATCTATACTCTTCCTTGGTGGAATTCAGCTCATAGTATTGGGAATCATAGGTATCTACATTGGCAAGATAAAAATGCAGATAAGTGGTAGGCCCGGCTATATAGTCGCAGGTAAATACGGCCTCGAGGACGATACTCAAGGCTACTCGGAGGAAGCTGGGGGATCCTTTGAGCGATAAGCTGCTGATTGTGAACGCAGATGATTTCGGGCTGCACGATAGTATCAATAGTGGCATTATCGATTCTTGTCAAAATGGAATCGTCCGTAGCATATCCGTTTGCCCTTCAGGAGAAGCATTTGAACGCGGGGTCGCTGAACTCCGGCGGATGAATCTTGATCTTGATATCGGAGTGCATCTGACATTCATTGAGGAAGCCCCGCTTTCGCCACAATCCGAAATCAGCTCCCTGCTGACGAAATCAGGAACTTTTTTTTCAAATTACTCTGTGTTCATGGTTCAGTATCTAAAGGGCCGAGTAAATACCGCTGAACTGCTCATTGAAGGCAGAAGACAAATTGAGAGGGTGTTGGGGGCTGGATTGAATCCCATTCACCTTGATTCGCACCAACACGTCCATTGCTTCCCACCCATTTGGCACGTTGTAACGAAGCTCGCCAAACAATTTAGAATCCCTTTCATCCGACTAAGCCACTTTGATCGGCTGCTGGGGAACAGATCAGCTAAGGAGACCATTATCGCGACAGGAGTCAACATTCTCTCCTGGGCCAATGGGAAGTATCGTGTCCCTCCTGAGATCAGCACAATCAGAACAGCAGGGCTTTCAAATGCCGGTAAACTTGATCAGCAAAGATTCGAATCCACTTTAGAAAACCTCTCGCCGGGCGTGCATGAGTTTGTTTCACACCCCGGCTACAACACGGATTCACTTGAACAGCGCTACCATTGGGGGTATCATTGGTCTTTGGAGTCACAGACGCTTCAAAGTAATGCAGTGAAAAACATGTTGGCAGATTATGGCGTGAATTTGACCACTTTCTCACAAGTCTTGTCGTGTAGCTCACAGTCCGAGAATAGACTGGGATAAGCATGGGATTTAGAGGCACATCGCAGACCATTTCCAACTTCGCATCTCTATCCTTAGTTGAGAGGGCTTTCACTCTCGCTAGGCACATTTCGTGTCCTTGGGACAGTATTTTGGACCAAGTAAACGGTGAAGGGAGCCTGCTTGACATCGGCTGCGGCCATGGACTTTTCTTGCAGTTAGTCAAACGGAAGTATCCGCAGATGAAATGCGCTGGATATGATCATGATTCGAGAAAAATCGAACTTGCAAGGACCGCTGCCTTGGATAAAGACATAGTCTTCCTGGACAGAGAGCAGTGGCCCCCAATTGACGGAATGGTTTTCGATTATATCTCACTGGTCGATGTTCTATACGCTATTCCTCTCGATCAATGGGTCTCGTTGCTCACAATTGCGTCGAAGCACCTGTCCTCTAGCGGCAGCCTCATTATCAAGGAGACCGTCAACTTCCCAAACTGGAAGTTCCATCTCTGCCTTTTTCAGGAGACAATGGCGGTGAAGGTTCTAAAGTATACGAAGGGAGCCGCCCCGCATCTGATGCCCGTAGGATTTTTCGAAGGAGTATTCGCGCGCGCGGGTCTAACCATACTCGAGCAAAAGCGGCTTGACAGTTGGTACCTGTGGCCTCATTATCTTTTCATCTGCAAGAAAAATAGTCAGTGAAATGGGAGCGTAAATGCGATACCTCGAAGTGACTAGAATTTTGGTCCAGTGCGTGATCATCATGGCGACGACGAATAACCACAAGGTGCCAAATTGAAGGTCAAATTTGATCGTCTCGTATCCATAGAATTTTCAATTGGTGTTGTCCTATTGGTTACTGCGGTAGCAATTTCGCTGCGGGGCCCCCACCGATTGCTCGTTTCCTATCTTGCCCGATTCACCAGTGTCGACATAATGGCTAACGCAGGTCTGTTCGTTGCTGGACTGCAAGCTAGCCTTTTTGTTGCCGGCGCTATGTCCATCGTGCTTTGTGTTCTAGGAAGGCGCTTCCTGGAAAAAGGTAAGCTGTGGCTCCAGCGTCCTTTTTCTACAAGGAGGGCTTTACTTGTCCTTGTCATATCTGTAGTGGCGTACTCAGTCTTCTTCTCACTCGTTAGCCTTGTGAAGTACTACAACCTCGGCTACCATACCGTTGATCTTGGAATACAGAATCAGGTCGTCTGGAACACCAGTTATGGTAGGTTGTTCATTAATACTTGTTCAGAAACATCGAACTATCTAGGAGGGCATGTCTCCTTAGACCTCCTTTTGTTTGTCCCGTTCTACATGCTTTTCAGATCTCCAATAATGTTGCTTGTCCTCCAAAGTGTGGCGCTTTCTCTGGCTGCTATCCCCCTTTTCTTCCTAGTAAAAGAAACACTTTCAAACTCAAAAATCGCTCTCACCTTTGCCCTCTTGTACTTGTTGTCAGTGCCGATCCATGGCGCAAACCTGTTTGAATTTCATGTTGAAGTCCTGGCATCTCTATTTCTTCTTTCATGCTTTTACTTCATGGAATCAGGCAAGACGACCTGGATGGTGATGTCGTTGATACTTCTCGCACTGGTAAAAGAAGACCTCCCCGTGACAATAATTGCTCTTGGCATCTATGTCATGATTTACAGGAGGAAACCTGTTCATGGTACGCTTATTTCGCTCGGGGCAACATTGTATACACTCGCTGTGCTGGAAATTATCTTGCCGTATTTTGGTCACGGAACTCTATCTCTTGGCGTAGTGTATCATACGCTGGGGCTCGATCGAGGGATAGTTTACGCTGTCAAGAATTGCTTTCTTCATCCCGCCACTATGATTCATTTGATGTTCACAACCCGCAAAATATCGTATATTCTATTCCAATTCATGTTCCTACTTTTCTTACCCTTGTTCAGTCGAGGCCGCGTGATAATTGTGTTGCCTGCTATAGTAATGATCCTGCTTTCAGACCAAACTGGGATGGCCTCTCTTTATACTCAAAATATTTGTTCCGTCACGCCGATCCTTTTCTTTCTTGCGATCATGGGATTTAGGGAACTTCAGAATCACTACAGTGACAAGTATCCACTTGACGTACTAATACTTATCTCGCTAACCGCGTTGACTCTAATATTCGACTTCCAATTCGACTTTCTGAAAAACAAGGAGTATTATACCTTCGTTAAGCCTACCCGAATTGCGCAACAACTCGTACCACTATTGGAGCGTATTCCTCAGAATGCATCAGTGATGGCAACCAATGATTTGGGATATTTGGTATCAGGACGCGAAAGATTCTACAGGGTTCCTCAATATACCGTACCACATTATGATGAGACGTTCCGGATTCCTTCAGTATCCTCTGTAGACTATTTCGTTTATGACCGCACAAAGGTGGATAGCCTTTTCGGTGCACAAATGGTTGAATTGTGCAAGTCTGGCCGGATGGATACCCTCTTTGACAAAGGTGGGATCTACGTCTTCAAGAGAATTCGGCGGTGATTCAACTTGCTATTCTGTAACAGACATCTGAGACAGGCACATTAACAGGCTTACCAACAAGGTAAACAACCTAAAGGTGAACCGTACCAACTCCTTTCCAGGACGCTTGGTAGGGATTCTCCTACTTATCGTATGCACTCTTCTGAACTCCACTTCTCAAGTTTTTCTAAAAACGGCTTCGAATCTTGAAGGCCATTATTCGTTTCTTGGCTTGGTAAGCAATCCATGGCTTGTAGGCGGTCTTGCTTTCTATGCGATGAGCACACTCATTTTGATGCGTGCCCTCAAAATGGGAGACCTTTCCATCCTGTATCCTGTGCTTTCACTAACTTATGTGTGGGTATACTTATCATCTCCGATCATTTTCAGGACAGATACTTATAGCTTGGAAAAGACTATCGGCGTTTTGACCATTGTAGTGGGTGTTCTGTTCCTCTCATCAGAGACTAAATGAGAACTCAACTCTGGGCTATCGCACTTGCGATGGTCGCTACACTATTAGGCGCCTTTGCGGCCCTGCTTTTGAAATTGGGGGTGAAAGGTTTCGAATTTCAAAAAGGGGCTGTTGCCGTTGCGAAGATCTCTGCGGCCCTTCTGCTTTACGTTGTCGCGATTTTTCTCTTCTTCTTCGCATTGAAAGGTGGGCAGCTATCAGTACTAACCCCAATTGACTCTTTAACATACATTTGGACAACCCTGCTTTCTTATTACTTTCTAAACGAGCGGATTACAGCTAGGAAAGTGGCGGGAGTGGCATTGATCGTTTTTGGCGTGGTCATTGTGACAGCTAGTAAGTAAAGGTTTGGAACGATGAGAATTGCGGTTAGCGGCTACATCGGCAAGAAGAAGACGGGTATTGGACGGGTGCTGGAAGAAGTACTCAAGAACGCCGCCGAACTTGAGAGATCGAATGAATTCTATCTTTTTGTGAACAAGGATCAAGAGGACCTGCTTCAAGTAGCTTGGCCAACTAATATCAATCTTGTGAGATATCATGTTTCGAAAGAAACACCAATAGGGAATATCCTTTGGCATCAATACGGTTTTCAGCATTTCGTCAGAAAGTTCGACTGCCAGATAGCCCTAATCCCAAACTTTTCGTTGCTTTTGTGGAAGGCCGCCCCCACTGTCGTCATAATTCACGATACAATCGAGTTCGTGGTTCGGGACAAATTTAGCAACCTTAGGATGATATACCGTCACGTCGCGGTCCCTTTAATGGCCAAGAAAAGTGACCTGATAGTGACTGTTTCTAATACTTCGAGAATGGACATCGTTAAGTTCACTCACGTGGATGACAGTAAAATCAGAGTGATCTATAATGGGTTTGACCGATTGCGCTTCAGAGAGATTGATGATAGTTCGGTGGAGCGGGCTCTTGGCAAATATGGCTTGAAACCACATTCATATCTCTTGTATGTTGGTACGGTTGACCATCCAGGCAAGAATTTGTTTACCGTGCTGGAGGCTTACATAAAGTTGAGGCAGAATAACGGAATCTCAGAAAAGATGGTTGTCGTTGGTAGCAAGGGATTTGGGTATCAGGCCATCGAATCTTTGGCCAATGATTCAGGGTATCAAGAAGATATTTTGTTTTTGGGATATATCAATGATGACGACCTGCCATACTTCTATGCAGGCGCTAGATTGTTCTGCTTCTTGTCTCTCTATGAAGGTTTCGGGCTACCTCTGTTGGAGGCGATGGCGTGCGGCTGTCCCGTCGTCACTTCAAACAATTCTGCGTTGGCTGAAGTTGCTGGCGATGCGGCAATGAAGGTGCCTCCATTGAATGTGGAAATGGTAGCTAAAGCCATCTATCGTCTTCTATCCGACGATAGGATTCGGACACACTATATTGAAAGAGCGAAGCGACGTTCTGCGATGTTCTCCTGGGATGAATCTGCAAGCAAGTATCTCTCGCTGTTTGCTGAACTATTACAACGAAATTCAAACTGAACAACGGAATCACCAAATAATGAAGAAGATTTACATTGCTGGGTGTGGAGGTATGCTGGGGGAAGCATTTTATAAGCAGTTTTCTGACGAATACCTATTGAGATGCACGGACTTCGACGTAAACGACCACTGGCTGTCATTTTTGGATTTTAGAGATTTGGATGACTACCGGGTAGATGTCAACTCTTTTGAGCCGGATTACTTGTTCCATTTGGGAGCTTTCACAGACTTGGAGTACTGCGAGCTGCATCCTGAGGAAACCTATCGCACAAACACTATTTCCGTCGAGAACGCGGTTTATATAGCTAACGAGCTCGACATCCCTTTGCTTTACATCAGCACGGCAGGAATATATGATGGGCGTAAAGAGCTCTACGATGACTGGGATTTGCCCAATCCGCTGGGCCACTACGCCCGTTCCAAGTATGCAGGAGAACTATTCGTAAAAGAGAACGCGAAACACTATCTAATCTGCCGGGCCGGCTGGATGATGGGAGGCGGACCTGCAAAGGACAAGAAGTTCATCAATAAGCTTATGAAGCAGCTGAAAGCCGGCAGCACCCAATTGAACATCGTAAACGACAAACTCGGCACGCCAACCTACACGCACGATTTCGCTAAGAATGTCAAAGCTCTCGTTCAAAAAGAATATTGGGGACTCTACAATATGGTTTGCGAAGGGGGGACGTCAAGATTGGAAGTCGCCAAAGAACTCATCAAACTGATCGGATACAGCGACAAGGTGTGCATAAACGAAGTGACTTCGGATTTCTTTCGTGAGGAATACTTTGCTCCGCGCCCTGACTCAGAAAGACTCATCAATAGAAGGCTTGCCATAAGAGGTCTCAACCTGATGAGGAACTGGAGAATCTCTCTCAAGGATTATCTCGAGGCGTATTTCAGAGACTATTTATAGGTTAGCATGAAAATAGCCATTCTGGGAACCCGCGGTATCCCGGCGTCATACAGCGGTTTTGAGACTTCCGTGCAGGAAACCGCAACTCGATTCGTTAGGATGGGAATAGAAACCACGGTGTATTGTAGAGCAGGGCACTATCGTGAGAAGACTGACGATTTCCATGGAGTTAAGCTGATATATCTTCCCGCCTGGAAGAGTAAGCATCTTGAAACCATCACAAACACGTTCATCTCGGTGATCCATGTCCTGATGAACCCTCAAAATGCAGTGATATTGTACGGAGTCGGGAACTCCGTTTTCATCCCGCTGCTCAGATTATTCTCAATTCCGGTAGTTTCAGTGGTTGATGGCGCCGACTGGGAGAGGAAGAAATGGGGTAAGCTTGCTAAGTCCTTTCTGAAGGCCAGTAGATACCTCGCAGCATCCTTCTCCAATTTCTACGTCGTAGACAATGAGCTCCTTGCTACGGATTATAAAAAGAAATTCAAGCGACCTCCTTTCTATATACCTTACGGTTGTAGTACCGTTCACACAAACAAACCTGAGGCGCTGAGGACCTACGGCTTGGAAGAGCGAGGCTATATCATCTTCGTGGGTAGGTTTGTGAAAGAAAAAGGGATTGATTTCTTGATTCGCAACTATGAAGAAATTAATACAGAAGTGAAGCTGGTCATCGTTGGAGGAAATACAACTGAACGGGATTACGTGGAGCGGCTTAAAATGACAGCTGACAAGAGAATAATCTTTACAGGCTTCGTCTATGGTGAAGAGTACGAGTCGTTGCTCCATCAGGCGTTGTTTTATGTTTCTGCGTCTTTCTTAGAGGGAACTTCGCCGTCGTTGCTCGCAGCGATGGCGATTAATGGATTCGCTCTTGTTAGTAATTTGCCAGAGAATATGGAAGTTCTCAAGGGAACGTGCGCTACGTTCAGGAGTGGAGATCCCGAGGATTTTAAGGCCAAGCTATCTTACTACTTATCTCATCGGGATGGTATTGAAGCGCAAAGGGAAACTACTAGGAAGGTGGTGTCCTCCACATACGATTGGGACGCTATCTCCAAAGGATATGTGGATCTTCTCGTGATGGCCACTTCTCAATCTTCTGTACAGTAAGCTATTAATGGCTCATCACCGGCAAGTGTGGCACCAAGTGTCTTCCATCGGTATATGTCATGTACTGCATTGCTTGATTTGATCGATAGCGCATATTGATCAAGTTACATATTGTCTCCTGCAGCACTTCGGACAGGTGGACGTGAAAAATCTCCTGCTGCGTTCTGCAGAAAGGTGGCGGAAACTCCCGACGGTGGCGAGATCGAGATGTGGGGGGACGGAAAGCAGACGCGGTCCTTCATGTATGTCGACGAATGCCTCGAAGCCGTCAGATGGCTCATGGACTCGGATTTCAGTGAGCCTATTAACATCGGTTCCGAAGAAATGGTATCCATCAATCAGCTTGCCGAGATGGTTATGAAGGTTGCCGGCAAGAATCTGACGATCAAGCACATTCCTGGTCCGCTCGGTGTCCGCGGAAGGAATTCGGGAGGCCGGAGGTCAGAGATCAGAAGTCGGGAGATGGACTGACCTCTGAAGTCTGACGCCTGATTTCTGGCAACAGATGGAAGCCGACACAGCGAGAAGTTGGGAAGGTGAGAGGAAAATGGACTGGGTGACACAGAGACGAAGTGAATGGGAGAAGGTTGGATTCGGCGAAAGAAGACCGGTTCCTTTCATTACGCGTTGTTTATTGTTAAACTACAGCCGTAAGTAAATGGAGGCGCAGGCCGATGAGC
>JAMCXB010000003.1 GCA_023480735.1 Bacteroidota bacterium
GTCCCACCCGAGCGACTCAAGAAAGATTACCAATTGTAGTGCCGACTTTTGCCCGCCTTCCCTCGTTTCCGCACGGAATCGCCGTTTTCAATCGAGAAGTGTCGAACTTGGGCTAACGTGAGTGAGGTATTACTGTAGCACGCTTGGGTCTGCGACAAAAATATAAAACACATAGGCACATAGGGTACATTAACGAATAAATCTATGTTTTCTAATGTGCCTATGTGGTTAATCTATTGCTTTTTACAAATTTGTCGCACACCCCCTCCGTAACCCCTCCCTTATGGTTTCTCGCCAAGCCGCAAAGAGTACGCAAAGCGAACCGCTCGTCAACATTTCTTTGCGTTCTTGGCGCCTTTGCGAGAGAAATAACCCTTTCAGTGAGGCATTACCGTCGGCGGAGGAAAACACTTTCTTTAAAACCGCCGAACTCTTATATTTTCGTGCAAGCCTAGACGGCGGAACTGCTAGACGCACTGGATTAAAAATCCTTTCCGTCATCTTCCTAGAGGACACCTCCTTAAATCACTTCGCTTATAGTATTTTTCTTCTACCAAGATTTCCACCTTTACGAAATCTTTAAGTACCTTATGACATTTTGGTTATACTGGTATAGGGTGGTACAGACAGTGACTGGCTATCGTTTCAATATGGTTACTTCTGATAGCCGGCTTCCAATGACAAATGCAACCCACCCACGATCATCTCCATCGGGCGACCTAGTCTACCGACAAAAAATCAAGGCCAAATATTCGTCCAACACAGGCATCATCATACCATCAGACTGCGGATCTGAGGGTTGGGGGTTTGAATCCCTCCAGGCGGAGTGAACTACCACCGGCAAAGCCGGTGGCTTCTGCGAGGCATCGATTGAAATCGACGCCTTCCAAAAGCACGAAACCCGAAAGGGGTTTGTGCGTCATCTAGCCGTCCAATTCATTGGATGGCTGCCTGTAAGCGCAATTTCCGGACTATGTGGACGGAGTCTCCGGCAAAGCCGACCGGACATTACCACTGTCATAGGCAGTGGGTTTCTAAGTCGCACTAAATCGGGGAGGTCTCTTCGGACGTGGACATCTTACGGACATTTTAAACCATCAAACGCATCACAAGATGGTACAGTAAAGAGTAACGCTCTCATCTATAAACTAAAGTACCCTTCTAGTTACAAAACACAAAGGTCCCGCCGCGGCGATTGACGACGGGACCTTATTGTCAAAACGGACGACTTATTAACGTCTATTGCAGTAGCCTGTTCGCCGGGTACTTCAATCAGTTAAATTGGCTTCCACCTTTTATAGGACGTCCAACATAAAAGGGGCGAAGGACATGCCGCGGCTCCTGCCATCGGTTACCATCAGTTGAAACCTATCCCCAGTTTCAAACTGAACGCAAAGAACAAGTCTCTCAGACGATAGTGCACGGTGATGGGCGAGAAGTCATATCCTCCCGAAACCGGAGTGGCCATAACAGAATGGGCGACGACAGGCAAAACATTTTTGATTCCGGGCTCAAAAAAGGCGACGTGCCCCCACCTCCTGCTGATACCGGCGAAGGCCGTGGAATAATCCACTTTAGGGGTCATCGTAACCCACAACGCATTGTCTCCATGCAGTTCTCCAACTTCAAGCCGGTAATTCTTTATAATCAGACCTGCAAAGAAGGAGTAGTATGAAAACGTTCCTCGATGGGTAATTTCACTATCGAACGTGTGGATCTGTGGAATACCTTCATTACCACAGAAGCCGGCAGTTGCTCCTACAAATACCGGACGGAATCTGAGTTCGACACCCGGACCAGCCACTGCTGTCAGCGACCCAACACCACTCACGGGAAGCCCACAGATCTCTCCACCGGCAAAAGTGTCTCCACCCAGGAAAGAAAATAGATCTAAAGAAGCTGTATACCGACCGCTTCTACTCCTCTGGACATGAGCCGACGCAGTACTGAGATTAGAAGGAAATACGATTAGCAGAAAAATCAGAAACGGCTTATGGCCCACAACACCTCCCGAGCAGTTAATGCCCATAAGTCACAATGTATACGGGATCGACCGCACTTCGCGGAAACAAAACTTTACGGAGGCAGCTAGAATTTAAATGATATGGAGAAATCCGCCGTCCTCGCCAGCTGGTATTCTGCGTCCAGGGTGACGTTGTTGAAGTAAAAAACGTTCCGACGATTGAGCAGGTTTATCACCGCGACTTGAAATGAGAGGTCCCCGACGAACGCGTTCATCTCATACTCGACGCTCATGTCCAGACTCTGGTATCCGGGCAGCCTGGCCGAATTCAGCGTGCCGAATTCGACCTCCTTCCTGACGTAGGAAGTGGACCACGACCTGATATCGGATGGATTCATATCGATTTCGCCGAAAAACCCAGCCAGTGGGGTATATGGGAGACCTGAGGTAATCTTCCAGAACGCACGAAGCCATAACCCACGGACCGGACTGAATCCCGCTGAAATGTTTCCCTGGTGTCTCAGATCATACGGAGGGATTATTTCAACTCCTCCGAAGTCCTTTCTTACATACCCGTATGAATAGTTCACCTCACCGTAGTACTTCTCAGTTTGATATCCGCAACTCAGCTCGGCTCCATATGAAAACCCGGTTCCGGCGACGAAATCGGGGTCGCTAACTTCAACCTTCTGCCTGTTGATGCCGACAAGCCTCCCGAAATTTCTCATGTAAACAGCCGCTTTGATGGTAGTCAAAACAGTCGGAGCGGCAACCGCACCAACTGTATAATCCCAGGCAGACTCTTCGTTCATGTCCGCGGGAAGAGGCATGATCAGATCGAAAGGCGTGTATATCTGGTTTTCGTCGTTCAAATTGATGAGTCTCTGATGGTATCTGCCGACACCAGCACTAAGGAGAACCCTGTCGCCGAACTCGTATAACACCGTCAACCTTGGATCGGCGAGATATCCGGTCGTCCAGATTGAAAGGAATTGCGTCGCTCTGAAAATGTCCCACCTCAGCCCCAGGATCGCGATAAGCCTCGGGCTTATGTTCCATCGATAGCTTGCCCAGAATTGCGGCTCCGCAATAGGGCCGGTATCGGTGATCGGCCTCCCATATGCATTAGTGAAGGAGTAGGAATAACTGGGGAAGCTGAAGAACATCCCCACATTGAACTGATTTCCCGAATCGGTGAAGTATGTCGCGTCAGCAGAAAGGCTCGGCTCACTGACCTCGCACTTCTGCGGATTCTGAAACCCTCCGTTCGTCTGAAGCGACTGGTACGTCCTGTACTTCAAATACGAGAGCGTGAAGTTGAAGAGGTGTCTTCCGCCGACGAAAAAGCCGCCGGTGACCGCAGCCGCCCACTGGTTCCAGCTGTAGCTCGGGTCACAGAACCGCTGTGCCTCGACATTGTCGCCCATCAGGAACGCCTCCGCGCTGATCCGGCCTACCTTCTCGATATCCCCTCCAACTTTTGCGAAGCCGTCGTAGAATCGGAATCGGTCGTCGGTCGGGAAGAAATCTTTCAACAAGCTGCTGCTCATAGGGAGCCTGCAGAAGGCGACAAAACTCGAGTTGCTTCCTTGAGTTAGGGCGAGGGGTCCGCTGATCTCCATATCCGCCGTGAACAAATCTGCGCTTCCTTCACCCGTTATTCTGTTCTTATCGCCGTCGATCGTACGAACGTCCATTACGGAGGACAGCCGGTTCCCGTATTGAGCTCCGAAATTTCCGGGAAAGAACGTGGAAGTCTTCACGATCTTCGGGTCCAGGAAGCTGAACAGACCGAAAGCATGGGCGAGGTTATATACTCTGATCCCGTCGATAGTGACGAGATTCTGGTCCGGCCCGCCGCCCCTTACGAAATAACGGCTTGACTGGCCGTTCAGCGTCACGACGCTCGGCAGTCGCGTCACGTACCTGATCAAATCATTTTTGAAGAAACTCACGCTCGTCTTCGCCTCCTGTTTCGAGATGACCGTCCCTCCGGGGGGCAGCACAGTCATACCTGCGGAGTCTCCAAGGACGGTAACTTCTCTCAACACCGTCGGCGATTCACCGAGACTGAGCCTGACCCGCAGAACGTCTTCAGCTCCCGGGCGAAGCGTGAAGTATCCTGTCTTGAAACTTACCGCGCTAACCCTCACGTTCTGAGCCCTGCGTCTCACGTTTGCAAAAACAAACTCACCATTTCGATTTGTAACAGCACCCCGCTTATCGTCTGTCAGGATTACGCTTGCGTAGGGTATCCGCTCACCGGATGCGCTGTCCGTCACAACGCCCTGAATCGTAATCATACTGTCCTGAACAGAAGTGGCGGCCTGAAGCAGCGATACGAGCAAAGCTATGAACATAGCCGTTCCCCCGTACTATTGAATTACAAACACAGAGCTGTCCATCGAAGCGGACCCGAACAAACCCATCCCGTTGCTCACGTTCGAATATATGACTCCCTCCTGCCTTAGCGTGTTAGGAACATTGAAACCCGTGGAAGCGGAGTAATATTTGTAGATTGCCGAATCGATCTGAGTAGTCGTAAGTGTCGCGTAGTAATGTGTGCCTTCCAGGCCGGCCGCTGCCGCACTCACCTGGTTAAACGCCGTGATGAAGGTCTCTCTAGAGAATTGGAGTGTAATTCTGCTTCCACTCGGCGGGAGGAAATACGTTCCGATATGCCTTCCTCCTGCGACCGTGTCTCCCTGAGAGTTCAGCCCTGAGTATCCAAGGTCGAATGTCGCCCATATCCACGCCGGTCTGATCTGAAATGAGATATAATAGTAAATATCCTGGAATGAGTGCGCGAAATTCTTCATCATATCCTGCGAGACCTGGTCAAGCTGGATGACGGCGTGACCGAGGACTTGTGTACTCGCGGTTAGTTCAGGAAAACCGGACTTCTCAACCACCAGCCGGTAGGAAGAAAGCGCGCTGATCCTGGTGCGGCCCACATATATCGCAACCGGCCCGCTACCGCTCGTGACGGTGGTCTCATTAAGTTCCGTGACCTCACCATCTTCCGCGATCAAGTGCACGACAGCGCCGTCCACGGGTTCGTCCACCCGGTCGGCCAGATTCATATGAGTGCTTAGAACCCTTACATAAATCTCGTCATCATCAGGAAACAGGACAGAGTACGCATTCAATTCGGAGCGATAAACCACAACAGGCGAGAAGTTGTCGCCGCAACCGCACACAATTAAAGGGAACAAAACCAGAGCAATGTCGCATAACGACTTCGTTCTCGATTCCATGGTAAACATTCCGTACCCCCTATTATTTTTGCAGTCGGTTCTCCAGTAACGATAAGTCGAATATTAGAACAAACCTTTGAATAAGTATCCCACAGCTGACAAAATTCCCTAGGGAACTCTTAAGTTGCGGGGACCCAGATGTCATTCGGCACTAAGTGAATTCTAGTCATGCTTGATTTCGATGGAAACAATAGCCCCCTTCTTCACAAGGTTTTCCGCGCCCGCTCCAGCATTTAATTTCACGGGCTGGCCACATTAATTTGAGACTCAAAAACCCGCACGATCTCGCACGCCAGATGCATTTCCCCATCATTCTAGGAAAGATGGATTATGGAATCAAGGCGGGAAGATCAATGGACTCACATAGGATATTGCCTGACTTGCTTGTTCATCAACACTGCGCTAATCGGGAATTGGCGGAGTGTCTTGTTCAAGTGACAAGGTAAACCGTAGTAATATGTTGATCATGTCATTCTGCTTTCAGAATGAAGTGAATTCAGCCACCCCTGGCCCCCAAGCGGAGTAATAAATAGCGCTATTTAGGAGGAGGCACACTCTGCCGTCTCCACTAACAATGAATATGTTATCTCCATCTTCGCTTGAACACAGTTGAAGGCATTGAGACTTTTCCCAGTTCGAAAGGGGAGAAGGACGAGTAGGATCCTTGTATTGTCTGGAAAGTAGCATCCCCTGCTGTTATCATTTTCTGACGTTAACGGGGGGATGTGCCTGCATCCATTACATACTCTAAGAGATTGTAAAGTAGATCCTGTGAACCCTACCCGGTTTGCAGGCCGCTTTCGTGTTGACGTGCTCTACCACTAACTCCATCATCCCCTCTCTATCCTGATAGCTATATCCTCTATTTGTCATGCCGCTTGAGACACAAATTACAATATCCAACGGTTTCCCATCGCTATTTTCAGCATCGGGTTCGGGCTGATCAACCAGACGATTCTGCATCCTCTTCGTCATCGAAAGTCGAGGAATGCTATCTATCTTCTACGTTCAACCATTCCCTCCACCGGTATTGTGAAGATGCGTTCATGCTTATGCCGGCCGCATATACATCTTCATATTCTGTACGGGCAGCGAACCTTGAAGATGTTAATCTTCCTACACTATTTCGCCACCTCTTATCCGATTCGTATTTGTCGGTCCAGCCTTTTGATTGCGGATGCCTTCGGATCCTACCTCACGACACGATCCTTGCCATCCTGCCAGAACTATCCACTGTCAAACCAGTAGGGAACTTACTTGCTCTCCAAGCTCACCTCTGAGAAGATCCGCCTAGGCGGACACACTTATAAAAGAATCCCGTGTGAAGAATCACAACGGGATTTTAAAGAATCAGCGCGTCAGAAGTATCAATTCATCTTGGGCGTGTTTGTTCCCAATGTAACATTATCCGCTTCATCCATATTGGCAACTAATCGCTATTCAGTTCTGAGAGCATCCACAGGAGTCATCCTTGCTGCCCTCCAAGCGGGATAGACACCGAAGATCGTCCCTGTAGCTATCGAGAAAAAAAAGCCCACGAGCAACGAGTCAATCGAAAAAACGGCGGGTACCTTGATAAAAGATCCCAGCGAGTTCCCAACAAAAATCCCTGCAAGAATCCCGAGGACCCCGCCGCTCAGACTAAACAGAATCGATTCAAATAGGAATTGAAACAATATGTCCCGCCTTCTTGCCCCGACAGTCTTCCTTACTCCAATTTCTCTAGTCCTCTCAGTCACTCCCGCAAGGAGAATATTCATGATTCCTATTCCACCGACAAACAACGAAAGCATACCTATTCCGGCTGTTACCATGGTTGCTGTTTTCACCATGGACTCGGCGTGCTCAAACATATCTCTCGACGAGATTACATGAAACGGTAGTTTCCTTGGCGAAATCCCTCGATTGTCAACCATCACCTTTGCGGAGAGGACCTTCTCCACTTGATGTTTGGCCATCTGGACTCCCAGTCCTTTAGTGTTTCTGTCCGCTAGGCAATAGATGTGATCAATGAATCTTGCTTGCGAGAATCTTTTTTGACAATATGTGTAGAGTAGGAGAGGAGGCGCGATGGTGAGCATCACGGCTGCCCCTCCCCTCGTCGAACCGGACGTGCAGTTTTCCCGCATCCGGCTCTCCTGTGAACTTTCGTCTCAAGTTTGTCGCGAACTCTT
>JAMCXB010000061.1 GCA_023480735.1 Bacteroidota bacterium
CTACTTTTGGAGGCGTCACCACAACGACCGACGGGTCAGGGGAGACACACCCATTCGACTTCAATATCGCGGTTGGCGGCGGGCCGAATATTAACCTCGGTACTGTCAATATCGGGGCGGAGGTAAGGTACACGTTCGGCACCGGCCCAGTCTTCAAGAACTCCTTGCCGACAAAGCCGTTCGCCGATGTCAAGAACGGGACATGGTCAATCATGGCGAGCGTGGGGTTCTGAGGGGAAACGGATTAAGCTGATTTCAATCGCACTTATTTACCCCTAAGATAAGTGTAATTGCCAATCGCCCTGCTCTGTGGTCGCCAGGGCAGGGTGAAAGAGGAGCGCCGGATGCTATATGCTGGGCTATTCACGTTTCCTGCAACCACCAGCCACAATGATAAGACAAGTAATGTGGAGGGTGGCCACATAGTGCTCCAGCAGGAGCTCTTTCGCCGGTTGAACCGAACCTCGGCCGTTAATTAGAAAACACGAATACCCACGAACTCGCCAACAGCTAGAACTCGAGGGAATGGCATCAAACCTAAGATCCGCTTTCCGAAGGGTTTCTTGGAGGGAAATTCGGAAAGTGTGCAAGATTATCCAGCCGCACAATAGTAGCCAAACGCCCCCGGTTCAAGATGATTTTTGGCCTCCACGAGTACAAAATATTGGCACGCGCCTTGAGCTATTCCTGAGGCGTTGAAAATCGGGAAGAACTTCGATAAGAAAAGCATCACTAAGTGCAGTGAATGCAGTAATGTTCAGACAACAATCAGAAGGAATAAGTCATGCCCGCGACTGAGCAGATTCAGAACAGCATAACCGCAATAGAAAACTTGATTGGAATGGAATTGTTGGACCAAGCGGAAAAATTGTGCTTGACGACAATCCAGTCGCAGGGAGAGAATGCGCAACTCTTGAACTATTTGGGTGTCATTGAACACAGAAGAGGGAACTTGAGCAAAGCGCTGAGTCGGTTCGAAAAAGCCGAGGACTACGCCCCGAACAACCCCGAACTTCTAAGGAACGCCGAGATTACAAGAAATGAACTGGGAATTGCCCCGCAAACCGCAGATGACATAGCTGTGTCAAAACCGATGGGATTCACGGGTGAGCGATATGTTCCCGAACTAACTGGTCAGATTGCCTACGAACATTATCACAGGTACGCGTTTGCGCGAGAATATGCCAAAGGAAACACCGTCCTGGATATTGCGAGCGGCGAAGGTTACGGCACAGCGTTGTTGGCACAGGTGGCGGGTTCCGTGTTAGGGGTTGATATATCATCGGAGGCTGTTAAACACTCTTCAACACGCTACAGCCGCTTATCGAATTTAGAATTCAGGCAAGGTAGATGTGAAGACATTCCTGCCGCCGATGGTTCTTTTGACCTCTTGGTCTCTTTCGAAACTATAGAACACATCGAGAATCAGGAAGCTTTTCTTTCCGAGGTAACTCGGGTCTTGAATAAGGACGGCCTTTTTATCGTTTCATCCCCAAATAAGAAGGTTTATACGGATGAAAAGAACTACAAGAATCCCTATCACTTGAAGGAGCTTTACAAGGATCAGCTAAATAATCTTCTACATCGCTATTTCGCAAATGTGCATCTCTTCGGCCAAAGATTGACATTCTCTTCGCATATATGGCCGCTGGAAAAAACTTCTTCTACAACTTTTGCCCACTATACTCGATCAAATGCAGAAGTGAATCGAGGTGTCGACCCTCCGTTTGAAGATGAATACACGTTAGCAGTTTGCTCGAATCATAACGTGAGAATGCAGTCGGGTGCCTCCCTGCTGACCAGCGATAAAGACGAGATGTATCAGGATTTCACCAATCGCGGTGCAGTAATCGAACGGTTGGATAATGAGCTGGCGCAGGCAAGAGCAAGATGGATTGCCAATGCCATTCAAGTGCAATCTGCCCCAAAGCCGTCACCCCACATGCTGGAGGTTTACGCAATTTCTTCGATTGAGGACTACAGAACTTTTGTTTCAGAAAACAGACCCACCGCGGAGCTTCCTTCGGCTCAAGGTGTGGACTGTCAAAAATCGGTCGAGCGGATTGTCTCGATGGAAGATTTTCCATTGCGCGCCACACTGCCCGAGTCCGATATTCGTCAGGCTTTTGCATCCCTCGGGAGCTGGTATACGGGGTTCAAATTCAACGGGCATCTGTACGGCGGACACAACGCTTATACCAACGATCCAAGATTAGAGGATTTCCTAACATGGTACAAGGAAGGAGGGGATATTCTCGAACTCGGGTCGTTCGAGGCCTCTCACACCTTGCGTCTTGTTCAATCTCCCCAAGTTCGATCTGTCTTGGGTCTTGAAGGAAGAGACTATCTTCTCACTAGGTCAAAACTGATCAAATTGCTTTCAGGCTCTGACAAAATGAATTTTGCACAGTGCAATTTTGAGAGGGATGATATCTCGTCATTCGGCCGGTTCAACGTGGTCTTCTGCTCCGGGCTATTGTACCTTCTCTCGAAGCCGTGGGAATTGATAGAAAAAGTCGCGGCTGTGAGCGATAATCTGTTCCTCTCAACACACATTGCGAATAGTGTTAATGCTAGCGTTCTTGGTCACGACGGAGAATTCCACCCGGGCGGTGCTTATCAAGATCCTCTTGGCGCACTCACGACACAATCTTTCTGGCTCACTTTTGAATCTCTTGTTAAAACCCTGGCAGAGAATGGCTTCAAGATTGTGAATGTCAGGCATTTCAATGATTGGGGTGGATACCAATTGGTTGACCTGTTTTGTTCAAAAGTTACAGCCACATCGGCTTTGTCTCGGCGAGAACAACCGGCTCCTGAAGTGCGAGAAGAGGAACATATAGCAGGAGTTGAGAAAGAAGCCCGGAGACACATCGAATATTCCACACAGGGGGCTGCAAGGGATGAAGACTATCTGCGACTTGTCGAAGAAATAGTTATGAAGGAGAATTTCTCCATAGACACAAGCCTGTCCGAATCTCAAATATCCGATTCTTTCAAGGAATTAGGCCCCTGGCGGACGAAATTCACTTTCAATGGAAAGCATTATGGCGGAGAGAGTAGTTACGCAGGTGATCCTAGAGTAAGGGATTTCTTCACTTGGTTCAGAAAAGGCGGGGCAGTACTTGAAATAGGATCATTTGAAGGTTCACACACGTTGCGCCTCGTTCAAAACCCGCGAATCGAGTCTGTCCTCGGCCTGGAGGGAAGAGACTATCTCGTTCGTCGATCGAAACTGATAAAATCGATATCGGGCAGCGACAAAATGAATTTCGTGCAGTGTGACTTCGAAACTGAAGATATCTCATCATACGGTGAATTCGATGCCGTCTTCTGCTCAGGTCTCCTATACCATCTTTCCAAACCCTGGGAATTGATTGAAAAAATAACGGCCATTACGGACAATCTCTTTCTTTCAACACACTATGCCAAAACAGGCTCGATCAGTCTGCACGATTTGGAAGGAGAATATTACCATGAGGGACCTTTTGAGGACCCTCTGAGTGGACTTACACCACAATCATTTTGGCCGACTTATGACTCCCTGACTCGGGTTCTCGAAAATAACGGGTTCAGGGTAATCAACGCACGGCATTTTGATAATTGGGGAGGCCACAAGCTTGCCAACATTTTCTGTTCAAAGGAAAATCATAGCACGTCCGTTTCATGACGAAGTATCAAGAAGGAATCCTCTAAACGAAGGAAGTACCTCATGCAGCCATCTCAGACACACTTTGCGGTTTACACCAGTTCTGTTGGTAACTATTTCTTTCGAGAGATCAGCGACCTGATCGTAGCAGGTTTGCGACAGCTCGGAGCAAGAGTCACTGTCAGAAATGAAAATGAGCAATTCATGTCAGCCGCAGATTGGCATGTGGTAGTCGCTCCGCATGAATTTTTCTACCTTGGCCAGGGTGAAATTCGGCGGAAAGAGGGGTTACCGGAGAATTCGATCGTAGTAAACACCGAACAGCCTTCAACTGAATGGTTTGCCTTAGCTTATACGATGTTCCACCATGCAAAGAAGATTTGGGACATCGACTACCATTCTGCCGAGAACATATCTGCGCTCGGATTCGCATGCTCTTACCTTCCGCTCGGGTACGTTCCCAACTTCTCTTCATATGACCGGATCGAAAATCTTCCGGAAACTGTAGCACCGATGGCTTTGAAGCCAGCGGGAAGAAAACGGTCTTTTCTTCACGATCCGTGGAACAGCAGACCCATAGACATCCTTTTTATGGGAACGATGAGCCGTAAGAGAGAAGACTTTTTCGACCGCTTCGATTCGACCGCAGTGAAGTACAACAGCTACCTTCATAAGATACCAGCAGGAACCCCTCTTGTGCCTGGCCATCCGTGGTATCTGGGGACATCGGGATCTGCCGGCCTCTCTCAACGAAGCAAACTGGTTCTGAATATTCACAGGGGCAACGATGTCTATTTTGAATGGCAGCGCGTTGTAATGCTTGGAATATGGCAGCGAACTCTTGTCATAAGTGAGCCTTGTACTTCGGCGCCGCCTTTCGAACCCGGCGTCGATTATGTGGAAGCAACTTCTGACAAAATACCGGGACTGGTGGACTATTATCTCTCGACAGTAGAGGGGCGCAAGGCGGCACAGGAAATAATCGATCACGGTTACAAAACACTTACTGAGGATTGCAGGATTACAGACCTGCTGAGTGTCCTAGTGGGAGAACTGGACAATTGTCGAAATGAAGAAACAACCTCTGGCGATTCTCTTGGTAGCCCGGCCGACGAACCGCATGCAGTGAAGCCGGTTCAATCTGTCCGCCGAAAAATCTGCGTCGTCCTCGGCCGCGATGATGCGCATTATCGCGACTACGGGGGACCTGCCGGGATGAAGCGCGTCGCCAAGCTGCTTGCCGCAGCAGGCAATGATGTCACGCTCCTTCATCTGACCGAGGATTGGAAGGAGGCAGGATCCGAAGGAAAGGGCGATCCGAGTCAAAGCCCAGGCTGCGTTGTCAATTTGACCCTTCCATCTGCCCCATCGATTCAATACGAACTCGCAGGCCAGCATACCATTGACTCATCAAACGCGTATTTTTGGCTCAAGGAAAACAGCTTTGATGTGATCCATTTCCCTGAAATGAACGGTGTAGGATACTACTCGCTTCTGGCAAAACATCAGGGACTGGCGTTCCAGTCGACTAAGCTGGCGGTGCACGTCCAGGGCCCAACCCGCCGGATCATGGGATTGGCTTCAAGGCATTTCAATCATGTTCGCGACATGGAAGTCGATTTCATGGAGCAACAATGTGTCTCTCTCGCCGATTCAGTTGTAACTCAGTTCGACAGTACTATGGAATGGATATCAGCCGAGCATTGGGCACCAACCTCAAAAGGGGTTGTGATGCCGTACCCGATCACTTCGCATACGAACTCAGGTTTCACGCATCAGAACAAACCTGGCACAAAGGATCTCGTGTTGGTCACGACGAGGATTTCACCCCGTTCCTTGAACCTCTTTTGTGATTCAATAGAGAAGCTGCACGAGACTTGGCACGGCACGCTCAGGCTCTTCATTCTCAGCCTGGAGAGGCCGGTCCTACCGCAAGAGATTCGGAATCAAATACAAGCTCTTTCCAGCAGGCTCGGTTATCCGGTCGATCTGCAGGTCGTAAGTACGATTTCGAACATACTGGCATTCGCGAATGCAAATCCCGGCTTAATGTTGCTACTTCCTCCCGATGAAAATCTGCAGGAAATTGCCCTTAATTTGTGGACTGCTGGAGTCCAGTTCTTGACCGCGTCGGTCGACGGGCTGAGGAGCCTGAGCCCCAATGATACATTGGAACAAATTCTTGTTCCGTCAAAAGCCAGCCAGATTGCTTCGAGGCTTAAGAGCATCTTAGATGGCGGATACAGTGAAATAAAATGCGATTTAGACACCAAGGAACTTGAATGTGCATGGACAGGTTGGTCGTCGAGATTGTTGGACAGCTCCTCTAACCTATCGGGCCAGGATATGACGTCTGCCTCCAGCGAAAACAACGCCCCGTTGGTCACCGTATGCATCGTGCACCATAACAGGCGGAAATACCTCGCCCAGGCCCTGGCATCCATCGAAGCGCAGGATTATCCTAACTTTGAAATCGTTTTGGTCGACGACGGCAGCGATGATCCCGAAGCAATAAGATACCTCAGAGAACTAGAACCCAAGTTCAAAGTGCGCGGCTGGAAAATTGTCAGACAAGAAAACAAATATTTGGGAGCTGCACGGAACGAAGCCGCACGACACGCAAGCGGCGAATACATCTTGTTCATGGATGATGACAATGTCGCGAAGCCGGAAGAGATCTCAACTTATGTGAAAGCGGCTTTGAGGACCAAGGCGGATATATTAACCTGCATCAACGACGTGTTCTCAGGAGAGTCGATTCCGGAGGCAGGCCAAAGAAGGAAACGCTGGCTTCACCTCGGTCCGGCGCTCTCGGTCGGTGTTTTCAAGAACTGTTTCGGCGATGCAAACGCATTGATACGCCGCAAGGCCTTCGAAGCGTTCGGGGGCTTCACCGAGGACTACGGGGTAGCTCATGAGGACTGGGAATTCTACGCGGCCGCTGTCATTAAAGGGGCACATCTTGAAGTCGTTCCCGATGCACTCTTCTGGTATCGATCGTCTGTCGGAAGCATGGTCAAGACCACGGACAAATACGCGAGCATTATGCGGCCCCTGAGACCCTATCTTAACGCCGTACCGCATTCTCTGAGACCATTTGTGCTTTTGGGGCTCGGGTTTAATATCCAGAGTTGGGATCTCGTCCCGCGTTCGCAAACTGACGAGGTGGTCCAGCTGGTGAATGCTTCCAGAACTCTCTTCGACCTAAAACAGTACGAACAGGGATTGCTTGTAATGTATGCCGCGCTGGAAGCGGCGCTCAAAAAGGGGAAAGTGGGCCTTGCGGAAGAAATCTTGGCCCTATTACAAAAACCCAACTACAAGAAGCTCCTCACGAAGAATGGGATCTCGCTTGATAAGATTCGAATCGATAGAGAACAAAATGGGATGGATGGTTGGCACAGTAACCAGGCACCTTATCTGCATGAAGGTTCGATAAATGACGGACCAATCTTTCCCGGCATCATTGGCGGGGAGAGTGTGACCGCGTCGGGATCCGATGCCGGACCGGCAGCTGTGAGAAAGGCAGAAACAAATAAGGAACAAACAAAGCACTCATCATCCGAGTCTAACAATTCGAAACCTCTTGTGTCGATTATTCTCCTGGTTTACAACAAGCTTGAATATTCGAAGAAATGTATCGAATCGATACTTGCGAACGTTAAGTATGAAAACTACGAGATAATTGTTTCGGACAACGCATCGACTGATGGAACCCGTGAATTCATGCAAGACTTGTCGAAGCAAGTAAAACATTTGAAGTATGTTCGGAATGAGAGCAATCTCGGCTACGTTGGCGGGAATAACAACGGCGTGGCGGCAGCGAAGGGCGAGTATGTCATCCTCCTTAACAATGACACGATTGTCAACCCGGGCTGGCTCGAATCACTTGTCCATTTCGCGGAGAAGACGCCAGATTGCGGAGCGGTCGGCTCTAAGCTCGTGTACCCCGATGGGAGGCTTCAGGAGGCGGGCGGAATCATCTTCTCAGACGGCAACGGGTGGAATTACGGGAAATGGCTGGACCCCAATGATCCGAAATTCAATTTCGTCAGGGAAGTCGACTACATTTCAGGCGCCTCTCTGATGGTCAGGCACGACTTATGGGATGCAATCGGCGGACTTGACGAGCGTTTCTCGCCCGCCTATTTTGAAGATTCCGACCTTTGTTTTGCCGTAAGGAAGCACGGCTACAAGGTTTATTACCAGCCAAAGAGCTCCATTATCCACTTCGAAGGAATTACAAACGGAACGGATGTTAACTCGGGCCGAAAGAAATTCCAGATAATCAACAGGCCGAAGTTCATAGATAAATGGCAAAAAGAATTAACGACACAATTTCCAAACGACCCGAGGAGCGTCCCCATGGCATCGAACCGAGGGAAGTCCAGAAACGTACTCGTCGTCGATCCGACACTGCCGCGGTTCGACAGGGCTGCAGGATCTCTGCATCTGTTCAACATCCTGAAAATCCTGAAAGCGCTCAACTTCCACATTACCTTTGTTTCGGCGAGCGCGGGGCTGCAGGAGAAATACAAACCGATCCTTGAGGACATGGGCATCGAGACTTACGCAGGCGACGCGGCAGCTATGTCGTTCTTCGGGCAAAAGACAGCTTACCCGGAGATCGACTATGTGAAGCTGTTCCAGGACAGGAATTTCGAATATGCGATACTGAACTTCTGGTACAACGCAGAATATTATCTGCCGGTTATAAGGAAGTTTTCTCCCCGCACGAAGATTATCATCGATACCGAGGATGTCCATTTTATTCGTGAGCAGCGAGAAGCGGAAATTAAGGCTGACCCGGCAATGATGAAGATGGCCGCGGAGAAGAAGGCCCGCGAACTGGCGATATATAAACAAGCCGACTCCATATGGGTTGTGACGGAAGACGACAGGCGCGCTCTGCAGAAAGAATTGGGCCGGGCAAAGATAGAAATCCGGCCAGTTGTCCATGAGACTCAACGGTCCTCAGGCAATTTCGCAAACCGGGGCGGTCTTCTTTTCGTCGGCAATTTCGCCCACAGGCCCAATATCGACGCTGCTCAGTTCTTTGTCAAAGAGGTAATGCCGATGGTTTCGAAAGCAATTCCCGACATAAAGCTGCACATCGTGGGAAATGATCCTCAAAACCTGACCGCGGCACTGGCCTCGAGCAACGTTTCCGTGCATGGCTACGTCGAAGAACTCTCCGTTTTCTACGATGGATGTCGGCTCTCTGTCGCCCCATTAAGGTACGGAGCAGGACTGAAGGGCAAGATCGTGGAGTCGCTCTCGTATGGCGTGCCCGTCGTTACCACTTCCATAGGAGCAGAGGGAACCGGTCTGCGGGACGGCTCTGAAATTCTGGTGGCAGACGATCCGCAATTAATGGCAACGCGAATTGAAGAAGCATACAAGAGTAAGGAATTATGGGAACGCCTTTCTGTCAACGGACGGTCCGCCATGGAAAGCAGATGGTCATTCGAGACAGGACGGAAAATGATCGAGGAACTTCTCTCGCCGGATGCCGACTGGAATGTGGCGCCCGAAGAGAAGGTGACCTCCATTATCATGCTTACGTACAACCAGCTCGAATACACGAAGCTTACTGTTGACAGCATACGAAGGCACACCAGAGCGCCGTACGAACTGATCGTCATCGATAACGCTTCAACGGACGGCACCGTCGAATACCTAAAAGCCCAGAAAGACATCCGCACCGTGTTCAACAAAGACAACCTTGGTTTTCCTGCAGGCTGCAACCAGGGGCTGGAAATCGCTTCCGGCAATTACGCGCTTCTCCTGAACAACGATGTCATCGTCGCGGATGACTGGCTGGAAGGGCTCATCGAGTGTGCGGAAAGCACGCCGTCGATAGGCATTGTCGGTTCAATGAGTAACAGGGTGAGCGGTCTGCAGTTGGAGGCCAATCCTGGCTATACAAAAGTGAGCCGCGTGCAGGAGTACGCTGCGAAGTACAGGAGAAAGAATCGCAATAAATGGTTCGAATCGCCGCGCGTAGCCGGCCTGTGCATGCTGATAAAGAGGGAGGTCGTGGAGAAAATAGGCGGACTCGACACTGCGTTCGGTATCGGAAATTGTGAAGATGACGACTACTGTCTGCGGGCAAGGCTTGCCGGTTACAAAGTTGCAATCGCGGGCGATGTGTTCATCCACCACTTCGGCAGCAAAAGCTTCGGAAAGGACGGGTGGGACAAGTACGTGGAGTTCATAAAGGCGAACGAATTGGTTTTCAAGAACAAGTGGGGAGTTGCCCCGTTGGAGTGGTGGCGCGAAGGGAAACAGATCATGAAGACCTCACCAATATATTTACCTCTGCGAGCCGACGGTCCGAATCGCTCCGAGTCCATCGTCGATTCTGAGGGTGCATCCGCAGTGCAGTCGACCGACGGAGTAATCCGGAACAACCCTGGCCGCGTGGAGGAGGTTGCACGGCATAGCTCCGGTAATCCTGCACCGACAGGGTCGGAAAATCTCGACGATATCTATCAAAACGCCCGCAGTCTTGCAATGAGCGGAAAGATCGACGAATCGATCCTGAAGTTCGGAGAACTCCTGAAAGCCAACCCGGATCATGCCGGTGCCCTGAACGATCTCGGCGCGCTTTACTTCCAGAAGGGTGAAAAAGAAAAAGCAATCCGGCATTTCCGCGATTCGATCGAGGCGTATCCGTTGAACATGGAAGCATTGAGGAACCTGGCAGATATCTACCTGGATTCGGGCCGAATTGAGGACGCAATGAAGACACTTAAAGATATTTTGTCGATAAAGTCCAACGATCAGGAGTCGTTGCAGAAAATCGGGTACATATGCGCACTCCTCGGGAAGGCTGAAGACGCATCGTTCTTTCTTTCAACCGCCCAAAGGGCCACCGAATCAACAGGTGACATGCCGGTTGATCAGAGATGACCCTCATCAAAGATGTCTTGGCGGGGCAATGAATGAGGAGATTTCAGTCTACAAAGTGTAGCACTCCGATGCAGAGTTTCGCGATAAGACAACTCCCAAGGATGCATCGGCAGGCGATGATACCTTAAGGGATACCCCTTACTCCGAAGGTCCGACATCATTTACTGGCAGAAGAACATGAGCACAATTTATATCGACGGTCCGGTAGCTGGTCTAGACTCCGCATCGATAATTAATCGTCATCTTGCTTTAAACCTACAGTCTCTTGGACACCGAATTCTCATCACGCCTGAGAAGGGAAACAGCGTCCCCGTTTACTCAACTGCTTTGGGTCAGCTTGCGCCTCTCATTGCGGACAAGAGGCTTCCCGAAAAGGTGGAGATTAATATTCGAAACGGCTGGCCTCCGGAATTGACGCCGCCACCGGATGGAAAGTGGGTCGTCATCCAGCCGTGGGAATTCGGAAGTCTGCCAAAGAGGTGGGTAGAAGTATTCTCGAGATGTGTCGACGAAGTCTGGGTTCCCAGTGGCTGTGTCCGCGATGTCTACGTCACGAGTGGAGTCCCCTCCGAAAAGGTGTGGGTCGTTCCCAACGGAATAGATCCGACTGTTTTCCACCCGGGCGCTGCACCTTACCGGCTTAAGACTCAGAAAAAATTCAAATTCCTGTTTGTCGGCGGCGCAATTCCGAGAAAGGGAATCGACCTGCTTCTCGAAGCTTATTCCTCCGTGTTCGATTCCTCCGACGACGTCTGTCTCGTCATAAAAGATATTGGCGCAGACTCTTTCTACAAGGGTATGTCATTCCGAGAAAAGATTGCAGACTTAA
Organism: Bacteroidota bacterium; assembly: GCA_023480735.1. Lineage (GTDB taxonomy): Bacteria > Bacteroidota > Ignavibacteria > Kryptoniales > JAKASW01 > JAKASW01. Next base: position 11,394 of record JAMCXB010000061.1, read on the forward strand.
TGAAACAGCCGCATACTGCCGCAATTGAATACATGGACACGGAATTGACCGAGTCTGAACTTGCGGGGCTCTATGTGGCTTGTGACGTACTCGTGAATCCGTACCGGGGTGAAGGTTTCGGCATGCCGATTCTCGAGGCCATGGCTTGCGACACACCCACAATGATCACCAATGGTGGGGCAGCATTGGACTTCTGCAATCAAGGAAACAGCATACTGATAGAGGCATCGGAACAAATCATCGGAAAGAAGGAAGTCTTCGGAATGGAGACAGTTGACTTTCCAAAAATTTTCAAGGTCAACATGGAAGACTTCAAGTCGAAATTATGGTGGGCAGCTAAGAACAGGGATCAACTCGAGAGACTCGGTCGCCGGGCGGGGGCTCCGGTAAGAGCTAACTGGACGTGGGCAAAGACTGCGAAGATTGCCGACAGCAGAATACGAAATATTGTCGGTCGGCCGGCGAAGTCGGAAAATGGACACAGCGACTATGCCGGTTCACCTGGACAGAGCCAGGGATACGTTTCCACCGACAGCACTGGCCGGAGGATCCATGCCAATCGGGATGGCGGCCCGTTAGAGCCCGACAAGGACATTCCCGTCGTTCGACAACCCAACGAAAAAGTGGAGAACAAATATCACTACTTTGACAGCAGCGTCTTCCGGGATCTTGCAGGCCTCATAAGGACACAGTCTGATGGGGAGCGGATCAACGTGGTCAGGAATTTTATGGAGAAGTTCGCGGGGGTTGGGCGGTTCTATGCCCACTTCGGCGGCGCCGGTGACGCACTGCTACTCCTTTCAACCTTCTACGACGACTCGCCGGAGCAGACAATCGTGAGCATATCTCCATCGCCTGATTCTATCAGAAGTCTATTCGAAGCATTCCCCCTTCTGAAAAGGGTCTATTTTATTCCTTACCCGGAAGATTTCGTCGCTCATATTCTTCTAAGGAAGCTATTTAACGGCATGCCCGGTTTCCTCGGCATGGGTACGACCCCGCGCGATCCCTACTACTTTGATGAATGGGGCCGGGTCGACGACCTGACAAAAAATTACTCGGTGAAGAAGAGTCCGGATTGGGCCAGGAAATTCTGTGCTAATGCCGATAAGTCTTCAACGATCGTAATACATCCTGTGGGAGGTATTTCCCCCTTAGATAAATCAGTTAGAAAGATGATAACTTCTGAAGAGTTAACGGAAATCGTCAGAAGGTTGAATGAGTGGAATGTCACTCCTACACTTATCGGCACACCGGCGGAGGCATCGTACTATCATTTGGAGAATTTGAAAGTAAATATCAGACGAAGCTACTCCTTCGAGGATCAGATGCGGGTTATCACATCGTGCCGGTTACTTATCGGGGCGGATTCGTGGGCAAAGACTTTCGCGGCACTTTGCGGCAAACCGGCAATTGTGTTCCATTCCTTACGCGGTGGAACGAGGAGCGGATATACCGAAGTAGGCGACAATATTTTCCTGAAACCATGGCAAACAATAACTATTGTGAACAACATTACTGAAATGATGAGCGCTTTCCACAATTTGTATGATCTTTCGGATAGAGAGTTCGAACCACGACTCACGCAAGGCTGATGCGCAGTCGTCTGACAGAAAGCTATTTCAGATTCCTTTTCTGATCCTCATTCATCTCGAGTCTTCTCATAAGCTCATTGACAACAGCAATCTCAGGGCAACTCCATCTCCGGCTCTGTGCAGGGCCCCGGGTGGACACTGAGCGAATATTTGTCAACCTGTCTCAGATCCGTCGGGAAAGCGAACCCTGATGCAAATGGACAAACAGTACGGCAATTAGATCATCCAAGAATCAGTCATTGTCTGTCTTCACACTACGGCTTAAATTATATTTAAAAAGGTATAAGGATGTTCGAGCCACAGAAGCAGAAGGCCGCCGATTTAAGAACCAGGGTTTACAATCTTCGGAGGTTTCTTTGACGTTGACGGCAAGAAGGAAGCGATAGAGAAGCTCCACCAGAAGACACTCGAGCCAGATTTCTGGGATGATAACCGCGCCGCCCAGCAGGTAATGGGGGAATTGAATGATATAAAGGCGTGGGTAGACGAGTGGGCAGACGCGGCAAAGAACATGGAAGACGCGGCCGCGTTCATCGAGCTGGCCGAGGAATCGGGCGACGAATCGCACGCGGGCGACATAGATAGAGAGCTTAGCAGGGCAGAAAAGCTGGTTTCCGACCTGGAATTCAAGAAAATGCTCGGCAACGAAGATGACGACAAGAATGCAATTCTGACGATACACTCCGGAGCTGGAGGCACCGAGGCGCAGGACTGGTCTCAAATGCTCATGAGGATGTACATCCGCTGGGGTGAGCGCAACGGTTTCAAGATGGAGATTGCCGATATTCTCGAGGGCGAAGGCGCCGGAATCAAAAGCGCCACCATCGAGGTAATAGGGAAGTACGCGTTCGGATACCTGAAGGCGGAAAACGGCGTCCATCGGCTGGTCAGGATATCTCCGTTCGATTCAAATGCCAGAAGACATACGAGCTTCGCTTCCGTGTTTGTTTACCCGGAAGTGGAGGCAGATGTGGAAATCGAGATCGATCCCAAAGAGATAAAGCTCGAGACTTTCCGCTCCGGCGGTCATGGGGGACAGAACGTCAATAAGGTCGAAACTGCCGTTAGATTGATCCACATGCCAACCGGAATAATAGTGGCCTGTCAGCAAGAGCGGTCGCAGTTCCAGAATCGTGAGCGCGCAATGAAGATGCTGCGCTCCAGGCTCTACCAGCTTCGGAAAGAGGAAGAAGAGGCCAGAAAGAGCGAGATAGAGGGAACGAAGAAGAAGATCGAATGGGGCAGCCAGATTCGCTCCTATGTGTTCCATCCGTACAACATGGTGAAGGATCACCGTACGGGCGTGGAGACCAGCGACGTACAGGGTGTCATGGACGGCGACCTGGACGATTTCATTCGCGGATACCTGATAGAGTTCGGACTTGCCGGCGGTGAAAGCGCGAAATAGGCAATGCCTTACCCGTATTTCGTAGCTAAACGGCTGCTCCGATCGCGATCGCATAATCGCTTCGTCTCCTTCCTCACTTTCTTTGCCACCATAGGACTTGCCATAGGCACTTCAGCGCTCCTGATAACGGTCTCGATATTGAACGGTTTCCAGAAGCAAATCTCGGAGAACGTATCCAACTTCACCGCCAACATAGAGATCCGGGGGTTCGAGCAGGTGCCGCTCCCCGGCTATCAGGCGACACTCCGTACGATAGATGGAGTGAAGAATGTCAAGTCCGCGTCGCCGTTCGTCTCACACGAGGCGATGATCAGAGTCCACAGGACTCATTATGTAAATGCGCCTGAGACTGACGGGATTTTGCTGAAGGGAATTCTTCCGGGATATGACAACAGCAGCCTGAGAAATGAAATCAGGCAGGGCCGTTACGATCTCTCGGATGCCGGACAGATGAGCCCCCTGATAATAGGAGAGAAGCTCGCCCGGAGACTGGAAGTCAATGTCGGGGATACTGTCTTCGTGTTCGGGATAGAGGGACTCCCTTCTCCGCTCAACCCGCCGAGAGTCATGTCGTTTGTCGTGACCGGGATTTATGAAACCGGCATGTCTGAATATGACGACCTATATGGATATACGAACATGAAGTCGGCTTCATACCTCTTTGATATGCCGAGCGACAACGTGACAGGGTTTGATGTCATGGTAAAAGACATGAAGGAAATCGGCGCGACATCAGACACTTTGCAGAATGTCCTCGGTTACCCTTACTATCCGCGCACAATGTATCAGATGTATCGCAATCTCTTCGCGTGGATCCAGCTGCAGAAGAAGCCCATCCCGATAATAATAGCATTGATCATCATTGTCGCAACCTTCAACATCGTCGGGACGCTTCTGATGATCGTGCTCGAGAAAATGAATGCCGTGGGAGTGCTCAAGACGCTTGGTGCAACCCGCGGCGCAATCACCAGGATTTTTCTGGCACAGGGGGCGTTTATCGGGGCACTCGGGACCTTGTTAGGGAGCGGACTGTCTTACGTCCTGCTCGAGATTCAGAAGAGATACGATGTGATACACATTCCGGGAAATGTGTATTTCATGAATACTGTCCCGGTTTCGATGCATGCCGCTGATTTCATTTTGATCGGCGGCGTCGCATTCACGTTATCGCTTCTTGCCTCCTATTTGCCGGCACGCGCTGCTGCATCGCTGGATCCACTTGAATCGGTGCGGTTTTACTGATGTCATATTCAAGTTTCGTAGCTCTTCGATATCTTAAATCGAAGCGTAAAGCAGCTTCGGTCTCAATCATCTCCTGGATATCCCTGGTCGGGGTAATCGTGGGCACCGCGGCACTCGTAATCGTAATTTCGGTTTTCAACGGCTTCCAGGGGATAGTCACGAACATCCTGGTGAACTTCGACCCGCACATCCGCGTGACGGCAGACGCCGGTCAGTACATACAGAATCCCGAAAAGGTCCTCGCTCAGGTGCAGAGTCTTGAGGAGGTAAGATCGGCCACCATGTTCCTCAGTGGGAAGGCGATGATTGTTTCGGGAGGAGTAAATAGAGCGGTAAACATCACGGGTATCGTACCCGAAGGGAATGAACGGATATCGAGCCTGTCGAAGTCGATCGTCCTCGGGCATTTTCTGACTGCGGGAAAAAACAATCAGATTGTCATCGGACTCTCTCTCGCGGATGCGCTCGGATCGGTAGTCGGAGACTCGATAGCCGTCATCAGCCCGGCAGGCATCGAGCGGAGTCTCACCCAGTTCTACGAACCGAAGGTAGCGAAATTTGTTGTCACGGGAATTTATCAGTCAAACAATAAGGACTATGACGGTTACTATGCCTTCGTCAATCTCCCGTCAGCCCAGTATCTCTTCGCCTCTCCCGACAGTGCGCCGTCGCCGGATATGGTGAACGGGATAGATGCAAAGCTCTGGGATATAGGGAAATCCGACCAGGTAAGAGCTAAGCTCGAGAAGGTGTTAAGCGGGGTTCGCATCGAAACCTGGTATGATCTCCACAAAGACTTGTATCAAATGATGACGATCGAGCGAATCGTGGCTTACATCGTCCTGTCTCTAATCGTATTGATAGCGGCGTTCAACATTCTTGGCTCGCTTACGATGACCGTAATCGAAAAGCGGAGGGAGATCGGCGTGCTCAAGGCGATGGGTGCCACGCCGAAGGGAATCACGAAAATCTATCTTCTCGAAGGAATACTGGTAGGAGTGTTCGGAAGCATTCTCGGGCTGATTATCGGTTACGGCGTGTGCGAGGCGCAAATCAAGTATCAGTTGTTCAAGCTAGATCCTAACGTTTATATCATTCCGGCACTGCCGGTCTCCATGCGCGTCAGTGATTTTATTATCGTTGGGATCATCGCAATTGTGATATGTACGGTCGCGGCGCTGTATCCCGCAAAGAGGGCGGCGAGAATCGACCCGGCAGAAGCCATAAGATGGGAGTAACCAGGATTGCCAAAGAAGATTATTGAAGCTTCCCAGGTGTGCAAGAGCTACTTCCTCGGTAAGGATGAGCTCAAGGTTCTGAAGGGAATCGACCTCAGCATAAATGAGGGAGAAATCATAGCGATAATCGGCGCTTCCGGCGCGGGAAAGAGCACACTTCTTCATATACTCGGCACCCTTGACCGCCCGACGAGCGGAAGCGTGACGTACGACGGAGTCGATATATTCAAACTCAAGGACGAAAAGATCGCGCGGTTCCGAAATCTCCAGATCGGGTTCGTCTTCCAGTTCCATCACCTTCTGCCCGAGTTTACCGCTCTCGAAAACACCGCTATGCCGGGAATGATAGCCGGTAAGCGCCTTTCTGAAATGAAGGATACCGCGAAGAAGCTCCTGTCGGAAGTTGGACTGGCCGAGAGAATGGAACACCGTCCTTCTGAGCTGAGCGGGGGCGAGCAGCAGAGGGTCGCGGTCGCAAGGGCGTTAGTCAATAATCCGAAAGTCATCCTGGCAGATGAACCTTCAGGCAACCTGGATTCAGTGAACGCTGAATCTTTGCACGAGCTGATACTACAACTGGCGAAAACGCACAATACCACATTCCTTATCGCGACTCACAATGATCATCTGAAAAGCCTTGCGCACCGGGTCGTCAAGATACAGGATGGAGTCCTGATGGAATGAATCTTGGATTTGAAATTCGCGCGGCTTATTGTTAATTTTTTTGAGAAGGGCACGTAGCTCAATTGGATAGAGCGTTGGCCTCCGGAGCCAAAGGTTGTGGGTTCAAATCCCACCGTGCTCACGAAATGTACTATACGTACGTGTTGAGGAGTCTGAAGGACGGGTCTTACTATTACGGATCCGCTGAAGATACCGGAGTTCGGCTGAGACAACACAACCGTGGCAAGGTCAGGTACACGAAGGGGCACAGGCCATACGAGCTTCATTACTTGGAGGGATTCTCGACGAAGAGCGAGGCCTTGAAGCGGGAAAAGTTCTTTAAATCGATTGCAGGTTACAGGTGGCTCAGAGAACAAGGGATAATTCACTGATTGTGGGTTCTCCCTCACGAACTCTTCGAGTTCGCGAAGGATCCCTTCGGGAAAATCCCACCGTGCTCACAAGTACTGAAGTGGCCGGGAGAAGACGGAAGGATTAAGGGGCGCAGGCGTGCATCGATCATAGGTTCAAAGTCATGGCTTAGACTTTTCCAATTCCAGAAAAACTCGATTAGCCATTAACCAGGAAGACTGCAGTGAAAAAGAAATGTCCGGATTGCCTTTCTGTTGCTCCGTTTCAGCCAGATTACCCATCTTCCTTCTGGGAAGCGGTCCTGAGTTCTCTACGGATACTCAGAGTCAAGCGGTGCGGGAATTGTAACGCCGCTGTTTTTGTGTTGCTCGGTTCAATTCCCACGACAAGAAAGAGGCTAAAGGCCCTCTCGGATAAAGTTTACTGGTACGTGTTCGCATTCTTGCTCCTTATGGTGGGGTACTTAGTTTACGAGGCAATAATGAATTGAGGAGCAATTTCTTTCAAACAAGTGAAAGAATTGTTCTCCTCCTGATGATTTAGTTTCCGACGCAGCGGCCCGGTTTTCATGAAGGCCGCTTTTTTCGTATATTTTGGCATTGAATTCATTTTGTAGACCTGGAAATCCGGTGCAATGAAGAAGATGGTGCGGAGTATCTCGCTCTTATTGGCAATAGGTTTTATCAACACAGCCTGGCCGCAGGACGTCCCCATGAGGGTCGCCGGCAAGTTCTTTCCTTATCTGGAGCCGGGCGGTCCGAAGGTGGCTTTGGTCTTGTCAGGCGGCGGAGCGAGGGGGATAGCACAGATAGGCGTTCTCGAGGCGCTGCAGAAGGCACACGTTCCGATAAACATTATCGTCGGAACGAGCATGGGGAGCATCATCGGCGGACTTTACGCCTCCGGCTATAATGCAAAGGAGCTCGATTCGATCGCGCTCGCCCAGAATTGGAACCAGCTCCTCGCGCTTTCCGACGCGGTAAGCAGGAGCGATCTTTTCTTACAGCAGAAGCAGGCTGCTGAACAGAGTTTCCTCATAATAAGACTGAACGGACTTACTCCTGTTCTTCCGTCTTCTCTGTCGAGTGGACAACGCCTGACGACGCTCCTGACAAGACTCGTCTTGAACGCGCCGTATCGAGTGATAAATTCCTTCGACGATCTCAAAATACCATTCAGGGCAGTAGCTACAGACATGGTATCCGGTAAGCAAGTTGTGATATCAAAAGGAGACCTTGCGCAGGCTTTGCGTGCCAGCTCGACAGTGCCGGTCGTGTTTTCGCCGATCCGCACCGATTCCCTCCAGCTTGTGGACGGCGGATTGGTTTCAAATATTCCAGTCGACGTTGCCCGGAACCTCGGGGCAAACATCGTTATTGCGGTGAACACAACAAGCCCGCTCCGTTCCGAAGCGAGTATGGATACGCCATGGGATGCCCTCGATCAGGTTACGAGTATCATGGCACAACTTTCGGACAAACTCCAGCTTGAAAAGGCAAACATCGTAATCACACCGAAACTGGACGAGCAGTATGCATCTGATTTCAATAACCTTGATACACTTATTTACGAAGGCAGGGAAGCCGCAGACCGAGAGATCGGCAAAATAGACTCCATTTATGAAAGCATATCCCGGCAGATGCTTACGGACGAGCTCTCTCGGTCAAAGCAGGGCGACCCAAGCGAACCACGGCTGGGTCTGCAGACTGAAGACACATTGGACATGAAGCGGCCTTACTACTGGAATTCTCAAATCCCTGTTGCGGATGTGAAGATGACCGGCGCAAGCATACTGCCTGATTCCGTCCTCATTCAACCATTCGCAAGCCTCATCGGGCACACCGTGACGCCTGTCCAAATTGATCACGCCTGCGAGAAGCTTATCTGGATTTACCGCAAGGCGAGCCTCGGCATGGCGCGGCTCACAGATGTCTTATATGACTCGTCCAGCTCGACTCTCCGGATAAGAATCGATGCAGGAGAAATATCCGGCATATCGCTGAAAGGGAACACCGTCGCAAAGCCCTTCCTGATAAGACGAGAGTTCCCGCTGCAGAGAGGGCAATTGTTCACGACAAACAGGGCGATAGAGGGCATCAATAATATCTACAGCACCAATTTATTCAGTCAGGTTCTCCTGTGGACCAACTATGATCCTCTGCCTGCGCTTACTATCGACGTAACTGAAAAAAGTTCCCGCTTGTTTCGATTTGGCTTTCGCGCGGACAATGAACGCAACGGGCAGATATTCTCGTCTTTGTCCGACGAGGATCTTATGGGTACAGGGACACGAGTCGGCATTTCATTCTCCGGCGGCTTAAGGAACAGGCTTGGAGAGGTGTTCCTTGGGACCACAAGAATCTTGAACACCGATCTGACGTACGGTTTTCGCGCGTTTACAGGCTTCAGGGACGTGTATTACTACACCGACGAGCCTTCGTCGAATCCTAACGAGTGGGATCTCACATCCACAGGAGAATACCGTATCATCCGTGACGGATACGAGTTTTCGGTCGGAACACAGATCAAGCGCTTCGGAGTGGTTAAGGCAAGCTTGAGCTACGGTTGGGACAAACTGAAACCGCTGCAGAACTTCAATCAGAAGTTTTCGGCAAGAATAGTCTCCCTGAGGGTCGGCTCATTCGTAGACACCAGGGACAAGTATGCCTTCCCAAAATCGGGGATTCTGAGCAACATCTACTTTGAAACCTCGGTCAAGGGGCTAAACAGCGAAATCTCGTTCTCAAAGATATTTTTCGAATACGAGGCATACCAAACCGCGTTTTCGATATTCACCTTCAAACAACATTACCAATTCGGGTTCGGCGACGCCACATTGCCGCTGACACGACAGTTCAGCCTGGGGGGACAGGACCTCTTTTACGGATTGCGCGATGATGCTCTGAGAGGAAGGCAGGTGTTTCTTGCAAGCTTCGAGCTCAGAGTCAAGTTGCCCGTAAAAATCTTCTTTGACACATATCTCTCCGGTCGATTTGATCTCGGAGATGTTTGGGCACAGCAGCAGAACATAGTCCTAAAAACACTGAAACAGGGAATAGGAGGCTCTCTAGGATTCGACACCCCAATCGGTCCGATGGTCTTGAGCGCGGGAAAGGCGTTCTACCCCGGCAAAGAGGCGAGATTCCAGACGCTGTCGACGCCGTGGGCATTTTATTTCAGGGTAGGCGTCGAAATACCTACGGTGACCGATTTCCAGTAGCACGTCACGATACGTGACGAGCACGCCCGACGATTCATAATCCAGGGCACAGCATTGCGGAACCGGACAGACTCACCCACGAAAGATTCCCGGGGGTCTGCGACAAAAATATAAAACACATAGGCACATAGGGCACATTAACGAATAAATCTATGTTTTCTAATGTGCCTATGTGGTTAATCTATTGCTTTTTACAAATTTGTCGCACCCCCGATTCCCGGCAAATGATTGGATGCTTAGTCAATCGTTTGTAATTTTATGAGAGTTATTTTTCAAACATGGAGACTAAGATGAAAATCAAGACACTAGATGCACTCGAAATTTTGGATTCAAGAGGCAATCCCACAGTTGAAGTAGATGTCCTGCTGGAGAACGGGATCCAGGCAAGAGCCATGGTTCCGAGCGGAGCATCCACCGGTGAGAAGGAAGCGACGGAACTCCGCGACGGAGATAAAAAGCGATACGGCGGCAAGGGCGTGAAGAAGGCCGTTGAAAACGTCATAAAGAAAATTGCTCCTGAAGTAACGAAACGCGACTTCGACTCTCAGAAGGAACTGGACTATTTCATGATTGAGCTGGACGGGACGCCGAACAAATCCGCCCTGGGCGCCAATGCAATTCTAGGTGTATCGATGGCGTATCTTCGCGCTTCGGCAGCGAGTTCCGACATCCCTCTGTACCAGTACATTGGCGGCGTGAACGCTAACCTGCTTCCCGTCCCCTGCATGAATATAATCAATGGCGGCAAGCATGCGGATAACAACGTGGATTTTCAGGAGTTCATGATCGCTCCGTTCAACGCTCCGTCCTTTGCGGAGTCGATCCGTGTAGGTGCGGAAGTATTTCACAGCCTGAAATCGGTTCTTCACTCGAAAGGGATGAGCACCGGCGTAGGCGACGAGGGAGGTTTCGCCCCCGATCTGAAGTCAAATGAAGAAGCAGTCGAAGTGATTCTTGAAGCCATCACGAAGGCCGGATACAAACCTGGAAACGACGTTGCCATCTGTCTCGACCCTGCTTCCAGTGAAATGTGGGATGACGGCAAGTACAAGTTTTTCAAGAGCACTAAGGAACGCAGATCAAGCAACGAGATGATTAAGCTGTGGGAAAGCTGGGTGAAGCAGTATCCCATTCTGTCAATTGAAGATGGTCTGGCAGAAAACGATTGGGACGGCTGGAGCAACCTTACCAAGACGCTCGGTTCAAAGATCGAACTCGTCGGCGACGACATATTCTGCACAAATAAGTCTATCCTGGCCCAGGCGATCGACAAGGGAATAGGAAATTCAATATTGATCAAGTTGAACCAAATCGGTACGGTAACGGAGACACTTGAGACGATCGACCTCGCATACCGGAATGATTACAGGGCATTTGTCTCACACCGCAGCGGAGAAACAGTCGACACCATTATCTCTGACCTTACAGTTGCGGTCGGCGCCGGACATCTCAAGACCGGTAGCGCATCCCGCGGGGAGCGAATAGAAAAATTCAACCAACTGATGAGAATCGAAAGAAGACTCGGACGGGCAGCAAGGTTCGCAGGAAAGAAAGCATTTAAGAACGCGTAATCTGGTCCGTGAAAATCGATGTAAAATGCTGCCGAGACTGCGTCGACGGTTTCGGCAGTTTTATTTAGTCACATCTGCCTTCTGCCGCACAATCGACTTGACCGGACGAGTCTGACCGGCACTGCCGCTAACCCCTTTTTCACTGCTTTGAAGTCTCGACTCGAGCCAGGTTGCCGTGGCAAGGACAAATACGGCGAATAGCGCACCGGCGATGACGTCGACACCGTAGTGATATCTCATGTAAACCGTGGCGAAGATCAGACCGGTTCCAAGCGGAATAATAATCATTGCAGATTTCATTCTGAACTTCATCGCCATTGCAATGGTAATAATCGTCATTTCGGTATGACCGCTCGGAAAGCAATCCCGCTGTGCAAGCATAGCGGCTTGAGTCACATTCGTAATGGACTCCCCGGAATTTATTATGTGCCTCAGGATCGGAGTCAGGTATAAGCCGGGCAGCTGCTGGTCCAGCTTTGCAAAGTCATACAGCGTAAACCTTGGGCCAATCGCTGGTACGAAAAGGTATCCGGCGTATGACAGGTAGAAGCCGTACATCAGAACGAAAAAAAAGAACAGGAATCCCTTCTTGTCTCCGCTTCTTAAGAGATCGACCCCTAAAATTACCCAAAGAAGGTAGAAACTCGCGTAACAAATCTGCAGGAACTCAGTCAGTCCCGGTGTCGCAATCTTGTCAAGAATAGCGGTAGGATCGGTTCCGAATATCATCCGGTCAATTCTTATCAGGAGGTAATCCAGATCGTGCGGGTTAATCGGATGCACCATCAGGTAAAGCTCTTTGAAGGTCAGGAAGATAAGCGGCAGGGTGTACCATGTTGCTATGAAAGTCGCAACCGAGCTGTTCTGTCGGGCCGTGACGTTCATCAGATAGATAAGTGCGAATGATAAGAGGATGTTAACAAAGAGAATCGTTTTGTAATACTCGACACGATCATGAAAAATCAGTGCAACGACGGCAATGGCAAGCATGCCAAGTATATTTAATCTGTCGAGTGGTCTCAGTTTAGATAGATCGAACATTATGCTCCAAGATTGAAAAGAGTCTGTATATTTCCTCCGGTGCCATAGTTTCTATTCGACTGGTTCTGTATTTTTCCTCAAGAAGGTCGATCGAATCCTTCCCATAGTAGTGCGCGACAAAATGCCTGAACATCTTTCTTCTCATTCCAAATGCTCTCTTCACAAAATCGACGAATTCATCTTCCCGCTCGATCCCCTCTCTGGTGCGGAAGACAATCTTAATCACTCTCGAGTTTACTTTCGGCCTCGGACGAAAGCAGCTTGGGCTAACGAGGAATAGTTTTGTAACGTCTGCGACCAGGTTGAGCCGTACGGAAATTGAACCGTAATCCTTTGTCCCCGCGCCGGCAGCAAGCCTCACCGCGACCTCATCCTGTACCATCAAGACGGCAGAATCAACGTACTGCCGTTCATCCACAATCTTCGAAACTATCCTGCTCGTCAGATTGTATGGAATGTTCCCCAATATTTTTACGAGGGAATGCCCGGCTGGAAACTCGTAATCCAGAAAGTCGCCGTTCACGAAAGATAATCTTTCTGATTCAGTGAAGTCCTCCCTCAGAAGCCGGAACAGGGCAGTATCCTTCTCAATCGCTTCTATTCTCGCACCCGTGGGCAGAAGAAATCGAGTCAGCGCACCTTTGCCGGGTCCGATTTCGACTACAAAATCATCCTTTTCAATACACGCCGAACGGACGATCTTCCGGGCAATATTGTCATCGACCAGAAAATTCTGGCCTAAGGATTTTTTTGCCACTACGGATCGGCGTAAGCCTTCCCCTGAATATGGTGCTGCGCTGCGGAAGTGTTTATTCTCCCCGGTCACTTTAGAGAAAACAATTCATTTGAAACATGGTCATGATTTTCTGCAATTGTAGCATTGAAGGATACGATTGTGAAACGCGCATCGCTGGTCGTACCTCCGGCAACCAATCCCAAGGCCAGAGTACCCTTCTGTCCGAGGCTCAGATCGGGATAAGATGACCTCAAGTGGTTCATTATTCGCAAGCTCATCGGGGGATAAACCATCAAGGCGAGTTTGTAATCCAATGTGCCATCAAATCCATGCCACCCTTCCAGCCTGAAATCGAACGGCGTCCCGTACGCAATGAGCTTGTTGAAGTATACTCTCCCGTCGGTAATATCAACTGAAAGGGAAGCATTTGATACTTCCACTGAATCCTTACCTGAATCCCCGAGAAAATCGTAAAGTCTATCGAGAACCGAATAGTGTCTTACGGAAGCCCCCTTTATCTTCAATTGACCCCGGCCTCCGAGTGTCGCAAGGTCTACTTTGCCCGAATCATCGTAGACACCATTTAGTGCAAGCGTGCCGCTTCCGCTTCCTCCGACTATATCCACTTTTCCAAGATACCTGTCGGCCAGTCTGCCGAAGTTATTTGTAGCTATCCTGGTCTTTATGCTGAAAGTCGTTCTGCCTTCCTGACTGTAGTCCGTCCATCCTGAAACAAGAAAACTTCCCGCCGACGAGGTATAACTAAGCTTGTTCAATTTAACGAAGTAGTCAAGCAGCTTTAGATTACCTGTCACCTTCGTAAGTGTGTCTGTCGGCAGAATACATTTAGCGATATTGAAGTCCAGCGCCACGTTAGCTGACGGCAGCCAGGCGAGAGACTGCCTGCCCAGGTTAAGGTTCAGGTGCGGGAGTAATCCGATGGTACTGAAAGTCTTCGAAAGCACATTGATTCTCAATGACGGCATCAATCCCTTGTCTCCAAGGAGAATCCCCTGATAATTGGTGAAGGCTCCTGTCAGCACCATATCGGAGGCACCCAGCCTGACGAGCAAATTCTTGAAGGATGCGCGGTTGTTCACTATAGAGACTCTCCCGTTGAATTCACCTGTGTAGAGAGTATCAATTCCGATGGGTAGCTGTACGAGTGCGTTGTCAAAAGTCACGAGTCCGTCTGCTCTGACGCTGTTGATGGAAGGACTGTAGTTAAAATCATATTTAGCCTGAATTGTGCCTGAAAACCTGTCTATGTCCGGAATCTGCAAACTGTGAGCAAGTTTCTTCAAGTTAAGGTCGACCAATACCTTAGCCGTGGCAAATTTCGGGGGGACAAGACCGAATTTGAATGAAGCAACGTTATCCCCGAGAACCACCCTTGGTACCGATACATCTAATTCAGACGAACCATCTTTCAGTTTGTAGCTGCCCGAGAGATCTTTCACAAGCAGAGAATCGCCGGACTTCAGTTTAGCCTTGAAATTCGTCAAGCGAACTTGTGCGTCAACACTTGTGCTTTGGCCGCGTCGTTGATACTGAAACATGAGTGCAAACTTTCCCTGTACCGACTTCTCTGGAATCACATTCTGCAAGAATGCGGGAAGCAGGTTGTAGACTCCTTGGGCGGACGAATCGACGTTCACAGCGTAGATGCTTACCTCAGACCTCGGATAGAACAGAAGGGAGACCGAGGTTTTGACTTTGATCCCAAAAACGGAAGCATGGTCCGATTCGATATGAACGAAGTCGTGACGCTTATCGTAGTCAAGCTTAGCTGCCAGGTCAACTGTGCTTCCGTGGAAAAGCTCCGAATTATCCTTCCACAGTTCTAAGCTGCCTATTCTGAGCTGTGAATTGAGAAGGAGCTTATCTTCTTCTACGACAGTTTTTATTCTCGAAGTGAAGTCCACATTCAAGAATTTCACAGACACCCCGGTCTTGCTGTTGTACCATATGATATTTCCGTTCGACACTTCAAAATTAGAGAGAAGCAGGCTGGAGAGGGAACCTCTCACGTTTTTCCCATCGGCGTAAAAAGAATCACTGAAGAGCTGGTCCGTGTTCAGCTTCCCCTTCGCGTTTTGTTCGATGTATAATACCGGTGAGTAGAAGATGACATTATTTATTTCGAGACGATTTTTAAGGAGGGGTAGGATTTTCGCGTCGATCATCACGGCTTTCGCATCGAGGAGGTACGGACTGTCGTATTTCCCCAGGTCGGGGTTCGAGACACGCAGGCCGGTAATCCTGATACCGATGGTTGGAAAGAATGATAGCTCAACCTGCTCAGCCGACACGTCCCTGTTCAGAAGCTGGCTGATCTTTGGAAGTACAAGGGCAGTCAGCCTGTCGCTACTGAATATCACTTTCGAGAGAATTATTGCCAAAATGATAATTACCCCTACAACCGACGCAACGGCCTTAATCAGTCTCGTACTCTTTCTCATCGTTGAAAATATAGGTTTTATAGCGCCTATTTTCAATTTGTGAATAAATGAAGTGCACGGTATTGGTGATTGGAAAAATTTGCGTTCGACCTTATTTTTAGGTGTGTTAATTGCATTTGAAGGAATTGATGGAAGCGGCAAGACAACCCAGGCAGAACTTCTCTCTAAAAGACTCGCCGGGGAGGGAATTGATAATGAAGTCCTGCGAGAGCCCGGAGGCACCAAACTTGGTGAAGGGGTGCGAGAACTATTGCTTCACAGGACAGACCTCAAGATCAACCCAGCCACGGAATTCCTCCTCTTTAGTGCAAGCAGAGCCCAGCTTGTCCGAGAGAAGATAATTCCTCTTTTGGAGCAGGATAAGATTGTAATCCTGGATCGATATTTTTACTCTTCGATAGCATATCAGGGATTCGGAAGAGGGATTCCGATTGAGGAGATCGAGACCGTGAGCAAGTTTGCCACACAGAATGTCGTTCCGGATATTGTCTTTCTAGTGGATCTGAATATCGAGACCGCCTTGCAGAGAAGAATGGCGGCTGGTCGTGGCGCAGACCGGATGGAGAATTCCGAAGTAAGATTTTTCGAAAGCGCGATCGGCGGCTTCTCCTATTGTGCCAAAAAGGAACCATCTCGCTTTGTAATCGTCGATGGAAGAGAGCCTGCCCAAAGAATCTCAGACAAGGTTTTTGATGTTGTTATGTGTAGAATAAAAAAGGTAGCGGAGGAAGGAAATGCGCCGTAAAGTTTTCATAGTTTTGACAGTTTTGCTGATAGGAACGAGTATAGGATTCATCGCCATACAGAATACCGACAGTTTCTACCAGGTCAGACGTAGTGTAGATATTTTTGGCACTGTTTTTAAGGATGTTGTTCAGGATTATGTCGACCCCGTTCCCCCGGAGCAGCTGGTAAGGAAGGGGATCAATGCAATGCTTGCTTCGCTCGACCCCTACACTGTCTACATGGACAGAGAGAACAGCGGTGAGATCGATCTGTTGACGACGGGGAAATATGGCGGAATAGGCGTTTCCATAGGAGTCGCCGACGGAAAAGTGATCATTACCGGTGTCTTTGACGGATACAGTGCCCAAAGGCAAGGGTTGAGAATTGGGGACCAGATCCTAAAAATAGACACGACCGACGTTTCAAATATGAAGATTGATGACATTAGCAACATGGTACGGGGAGAACCCGGTTCTCAGGTGACGCTTACTATCAAACGCGAGGGAGAAGAAAAGCCGTTCAAGGTTGTCCTTGTCCGCGCCGAGGTAAGGCTGAAAGCGGTATCCTACTACGGAATAGTTGATTCGAACATCGGTTTTATCAAGCTCGACCAGTTCTCGAGAGGTTCGGACCAGGAAGTCAAGGACGCTTTGATGGACCTGATGTCGCGCACCGATTTGAAGGGAATAATACTTGATCTCCGAAATAATCCCGGCGGCCTGCTCGAGTCCGCCGTGGGCATCGCCGAGCTCTTCGTGCCGAAAGGAAGCTTGATCGTCATGACAAAGGGGCGTGATCCGTCTTCAGACAGGAAGTACATATCCGATCAGGGCCCAATCGCTCCCAATATTCCGATGGCGGTACTGGTAAACGGAAACAGCGCGAGTGCAAGCGAAATCGTCACGGGTGCCTTGCAGGACTTAGACAGGGCAATTGTGGTAGGCACGACTACTTTCGGAAAGGGACTCGTTCAGACAATACTCCCGATCGACCAGAACGCGCAGCTCAAAATCACGACGGCAAAGTATTATACACCCAGCGGCAGATGCATTCAGAAGATAAGTTACTCGCGACTCCGTGAGGGAGAAAACGACATCACGCCCGATAGTCTGCGCAAGGAATTCCACACACTCGACGGGCGTCCTGTCTTCGAAGCCGGGGGAATCACACCTGACTCAACCGTAAGGTCGGAGAAGTTTTCCAATTATGTAATCCAGCTGATGCGGGGTGGATACTTCTTCAATTTTGCAACTCAATTCCGCTCGGAGAACGATTCGATACCTGCTCATTTTACTGCCGGATCGAAGGCCCTGGAGAAGTTTAAGAGTTTCATCGATAAGAATAATTTCACTTACATGTCTCGTCTGGCCCAAGTACTCGGCGATGCACATAATCTAGCCTCATCTTCGAATTACGATGAGTCCATTGACAAGGAAATAGTCTCTGTAGCAGATCAAGTGAGAACTTACGAAAGAGGGCTGTTTGAAAAGGACTCAAAACAGATTTCAGAATTGTTGACGAGCGAGATCATAGGAAGATTTGGAGGGAACTCAGCACAGGTAAGATCCTCCCTTCGATACGATGAGCAAACCCAAGTCGCCGAGTCAATTCTCCACGACCGTCCTCTCTACATGCGGATTCTCGGGTTGATTCATTGATTGTGCCGTGTGTAAGGCTTAAATTTTACGAAAATTACGAAGGAAATATCATAAAATGTCTGACCCTAATCCTGCAATAACCGAAACCTCTTCGTTTTCAAGAGGCTTGGAAGGTATCGTAGCCGGACAGTCTTCAATATGTTACATAGATGGCCGGAAGGGCCAGCTTGTTTACCGCGGAATAAGCATAGATGAGCTTGCTACCGAAGCAACATTTGAGGAGATCGTATACTTGCTGTGGCACGGTTTGCTGCCTAAGAAGGACGAACTCGCAAAGCTTCAGAAGGAACTCTCTGTGAACCGCGGGCTTCCCGACCAGTTAATATCACTCATGAAATCTGTCCCGAAAAATTCAAGTCCAATGGATATTCTCAGAACGGCAGTTTCGTTTCTCGGCATCTACGACGAAGAAGCTAAGGACAATTCCATAGAGGCGAACTGGAGAAAATCTATCAGACTGGTTGCAAAGCTTCCCACAATCGTGGCCAATTTCCATACTCTGCGCCAGAACGGCGATTATATCAAGCCCGATTCTTCACTCGGTCAGGCGGCAAATTTCCTGTACATGATAAACGGCGTTGAACCGGGAGAGACAGCTTCGAGAACTTTCGATTGCGCACTGGTACTCCATGCCGACCACGAGTTTAATGCCTCAACCTTCTCGGCAAGGGTTACTGCCGCAACGTTGTCGGATATCTATTCGGCGATGACCTCTGCGGTCGGCACTCTGAAGGGACCCCTGCACGGAGGGGCAAACGAGGAAGTCATGGATATGCTCCTCAAGATCAAGACTCTCAATAACATCGAAGCATATCTGCAGAAGTTGTTTTCCCAGAAGAAGAAGGTGCCCGGCTTCGGTCACCGGGTCTATAAGGTCGAAGATCCGAGGGCAAAGCACCTTAGGAACTTTTCCAAGAAGCTCGGCGAAACGATAGGGAATCTCAAGTGGTACCAAATGTCTGAAAAGATTGCGGAATATGTGAAGAAAGAAAAGAGCCTGGTACCTAACGTGGACTTCTATTCAGCGTCTACTTACTACTATCTGGGAATACCCATCGACCTCTTCACGCCGATATTCGCCATGAGCAGGGTAGCAGGTTGGACCGCTCATGTCATGGAACAGTATTCCGACAATCGTCTCATTAGGCCGGTTTCGGAGTACATAGGCCCGCGCGAAGTACATTTCGTACCCATTGAGAATAGATAGTTGTAAAACAACACTTCGACCCTTATCCGGGTCATTATCCAATGTGATTGGGTTGGTGTGCAGATAAAAATGTGATTGCTGTTGTTCAATCAACGTGTAAATTCTCGCTTTTGAGAAGAAAAAGAATCAGATGCACCGGGAGTCTTGTCCGTTTTGCAGGATAATAGAGGGCTATGCGGATGCCGAGATCTTATTTGAAGGTCCGGATAGTGTCGCGTTCCTTGACATCAATCCCATCAACTTCGGGCATGCGCTCGTGGTGTCCAGAGAGCACTATAGCAATTTTCTGGAGCTTCCGGACATGGTTTTGAACGATCTTACAAATACTTTGAGAATAGTCTCCAGAGCAATTATCGATTCGGTACGGCCGGCCGGTTTTAACATTTTCAACAACAATGGCTTAGCAGCGGGTCAATCGGTCTTTCATTTCCATTTTCACATAGCGCCGAGATATGACGGAGACGGCTTGAAGATTAGACCTCACGTGAAAGTTTATGAATCCCCTGAGCACATGGCAGAGTACGCGAAAAAGATTCGCGATAAAATAAAAGTTAACTACAAATCAGGAGAACAGAATGAATCCTTATGAAAGGCTGTCGCCGCCTGCGAAAGGTGAGAAGATCAGGGCGGTAAACGGGAAAATTGAAGTGCCGGACAATCCTATCATTCCATTTATTGAGGGAGACGGTACCGGTCCAGATATCTGGCGTGCGAGCAAAATGGTATTCGATGCAGCAGTCAAAAAGGTTTACGGCGGCAAGAAGAACATCGAGTGGTTCGAAGTATACGCGGGTGAGAAGGCTAACAAAGTCTATGGGAGAGAAGTCTGGCTGCCGGACGATACGATCAAGGCAATCAATGAATACATTGTCGCAATCAAGGGACCGCTTACCACGCCTGTCGGCGGAGGCATTAGGTCGCTCAATGTCGCCTTGCGTCAAATGCTTGATCTATATGTCTGTCTCCGTCCGGTCAGATATTTTGAAGGCGTTCCGTCGCCCGTGAAAAAGCCGGAGCTGATCGACATGGTCATCTTCCGCGAGAATACGGAAGACATTTATGCCGGGATTGAGTGGCGAGCAGGAACACCCGAAGCAAAGAAGATAGTAAGCTGGCTGATTGCTGAAATGGGAGTTAAGAAAATAAGGTTCCCGGAGTCTTCCAGTATCGGGATCAAGCCTGTGTCGGAAGAGGGAACGAAGCGATTGGTTCGTGCCGCAATCAGCTATGCTCTAGCCAACAAGCGCAAGAGCGTGACCTTTGTTCACAAGGGCAACATCATGAAGTATACTGAAGGTGGATTCCGCGATTGGGGTTATGAGCTGGCAAAGAGCGAGTTTCGTGACAAAATAGTCACGTGGGACGAAGTCCAGCAAGGCTCCAGCGCCGAAGGCAAACTGTTGATAAAGGATGCAATAGCAGACAACTTCCTCCAACAGATCCTGACGAGACCTGCAGAATACGACACCATAGCCACGTTGAACCTGAACGGCGATTACATTTCCGACGCACTTGCCGCACAGGTCGGTGGAATTGGAATAGCACCGGGCGCAAACATCAACTACGTGAATGGTTACGCAATCTTCGAAGCAACACATGGCACGGCACCGAAGTACACGAACCTCGACAAGGTAAATCCCGGTTCGGTTATACTGAGCGGCGTTCTCATGTTCCAGTACCTCGGCTGGAACGAAGTGGCTGACGTTATCGTAAAGGGTATGGAAAAGACAATCAAGTCGAAGGTGGTTACTTATGACTTTGCCCGTCTGATGGACGGCGCCAAGGAAGTGAAGACATCTGAATTCGGAAAGGCAATAATAGAGAACATGTAGTTCCGAGTTCCCTTCTTTAAAATTGAATCTTCAACTAAGGCCGCCTGATGGCGGCCTTTTTTTACCCGACATTTTATATGTAGTCAGCCTGCTCAGGCGGAACGCCGTCGAGATTCGGCCCGACCGCACGTCAAATGTCACGCGTTTAGCACAGCCGCGAAGCACGGCCCATGCTTCGTGGCTCAAGGTTAACTTCAGTCCGTGGCTCAACTCAATCACAGTCAACCATTAGACTCAAAAACAAACAGAGTACAGTCGATTGGCTCCCACAAGTTGAAAGGGAAGTGCAACTCATAGGGTCCACATGCGACATTTTTGGGCTTGACAACGTACATTTAGTATTTTAACTTACATGCATCAATTAACTTAATTAGTTAGACGATTGGTTCTGATATGTTAACAACAGGCGACAAAAAACTCGACCCTATTGACCACAGGCTGCTTGAAATTCTCCAGAAGAATGCCAGGACGAGACTGAATGAAATGGCACAGCAGCTTGGGTTGACAATTCCCACTATTTCCGAACGGATCCAGAAGCTTGAGGAACGAGGCTACATCAGGGGATATACAACAATCCTCGATGCAAAGCGACTCGGTAAGGACATAACCGCCTTCATTACTGTTTCCATAGACTCAAGCAAACATTATCAGATGTTCATGGAGCGAGCCAGAGAAACAGAAGAGATTCTTGAGTGCCACTCGGTGACCGGCGAGGGCTCACATCTCCTGAAAATCCGGGCTGAGAACACGAACGCCTTAGAAAAACTTCTATCGCGAATACAATCATGGCCGGGAGTACTCAGCACAAAGACGAGCGTTGTACTCTCTACCATTAAAGAGTCAACAGTACTAAAAACACAAAACACCTAATACAGGAGGAACAAATGGCGAAAGTTGCCAGGACAGCCAGCAGCGTGGACAAGCTCTTGAAATTCGTTAAGGACACCAACGTCGAGATAGTCGATCTGAGATTCACCGACATACCAGGCCAATGGCAGCACTTTTCAATTCTCCCGTCGGAGCTGACCGAGAATTCGTTTGAAGAAGGGGTAGGGTTTGACGGTTCCAGCATTCGCGGATTCCAGAGCATCCAAGAAAGTGACATGGTATTGATCCCCGACGCAGATAGATTCTTTATGGATCCTTTCACCACTCATAAGACTATTAACATCGTTTGCGATGTGAAGGATCCTATCACGGGGGAACCTTATCGACGAGATCCGCGATTTATTGCACACAAAGCCGAAGCCTACGTCAAATCCACCGGGCTTGCGGATACAGCCTACTTTGGTCCGGAGGCGGAGTTCTTTATTTTTGACAACATAAGGTTCGATCAATCGATAAACACCGGCTTCTATGAAATAGACTCCGACGAAGGATTCTGGAACAGCGGATCAAACGGCAAACAGAATCTCGGTTATCGTCCGAAGACAAAAGAGGGGTATTTCCCGGTCGCGCCGACGGACAGTTTGCAAGACATACGATCAGAAATGGTTTTGACAATGAAACAGGTGGGCATAAATGTCGAGGTGCACCACCACGAGGTTGCCACTGCAGGTCAAACGGAAATTGACATGAGGTTTTCACCATTGACTCAGATGGCGGATAACCTCATGACGTACAAGTACATCACAAAGAATGTGGCAGCAAAGCACAGCAAGACCGTTACATTCATGCCCAAGCCGCTCTTCGGTGACAATGGTTCCGGAATGCATGTGCACCAGAGCCTTTGGAAAGCGGGGAAACCTTTGTTCTACGGTAATGGATACGCCAACCTGAGCGAGATGGCGCTTTACTATATCGGCGGTTTGCTGAAACATGCGGCTGCTCTCTGCGCTATAGTCAACCCGACTACCAATTCATACCGCAGACTGGTACCGGGGTATGAAGCGCCGGTCAATCTGGCTTACAGCCAGCGGAACCGGTCAGCCGCAGTCAGAATTCCGATGTACTCAAAGAACCCCAAGGCAAAGCGCGTAGAATTCCGCGTACCCGATCCTTCCACTAATCCTTACCTTGCATTTCCGGCACTTCTCATGGCTGGTATCGATGGAATCCTGAACAAAATAGATCCGGGCGAACCGCTTGACAAAGACATCTACGATCTGTCTCCTGAAGAACTTCGCAATGTTCCTTCGACTCCGGGATCGCTTGAGGATGCTCTCAAGGCTCTCGAACGCGATCACGAATTCCTGCTGCGCGGCGATGTATTCACCGAAGATCTCGTTAATCTCTGGATTAAATACAAGATGGCAAATGAAGTTAAGCAGGTTGCACTCAGGCCGCATCCGTATGAATTCATGATGTATTACGATATTTGAGTTCGGGAAAAAGTCACTCCTTTTCTCAACCTGTGGGCTGCCGTTTGGCGGCCCTTTTTGATTTCATTGAAACAGGAAGAGTTTCTCTTTAAATTTCTCACGAAATTTAAAGAGAAACTAAGGGAGTGATTCCAATGGCTGTTAAGTCTAATTCGTTTTCCACTAAAAGAGATCTTTCTGTTAAGAATTTAACCTACAAGATTTTTCATCTTCCGACTCTTGAGACGCAGGGTTACAATGTGTCCAAGCTTCCTTATTCAATCAGAATACTGCTTGAGAATCTGCTTAGACATGAGGACGGGAGAATCGTAACGACTTCAGATATAGAGACCCTCTCGAAGTGGGACGGCAAGCACACATCCGAGAAAGAAATTGCCTATATGCCTGCCCGCGTGCTTCTTCAGGATTTTACAGGCGTTCCTGCAGTTGTGGACCTTGCGGCAATGAGAGGCGCAGTAAAGCGCATGAAAGGAAATACCGAAAAAATAAATCCTCTTATACCGTCAGAACTGGTCATAGATCACTCCGTACAGGTGGATCAATTCGGTACAGATTCCGCGTTCATGTTCAACGCTGAAATGGAGTTCAAAAGGAACGTAGAAAGATACAAGCTTTTGCGTTGGGGACAGAAGGCGTTTAGAAATTTCAGCGTAGTGCCCCCGGACACAGGAATCTGCCATCAGGTAAATCTCGAGTATCTCGCCCGAGTGGTTGAGACCAGGGAGCAAAACGGTGAGGTAACCGCATTTCCGGACTCCTTGCTCGGAACGGACTCACACACTACCATGGTAAACGGCCTGGGAGTGTTCGGATGGGGAGTCGGCGGGATTGAAGCAGAGGCGGTCATGCTGGGACAGCCATATTTCATGCTTACACCAGAAGTGATAGGAGTTAAGCTGACCGGCGAACTCGCAGAAGGGGCCACAGCAACCGATCTGGTATTGACGGTGACTCAGATTCTGCGGAAGAAGGGCGTAGTAGGAAAGATTGTGGAATACTTCGGCGAAGGTATTGCCAAACTGGCGCTTGCCGACCGCGCAACCATAAGCAATATGTCGCCGGAATATGGTGCAACTATGGGATTCTTCCCGGTCGATGAGGAGACTCTCAAATATCTCAGGCTGACCGGACGGACCGATGATTTCGTAAGGGTAGTCGAGACATACTGCAAGGAACAGGGACTATTCTGGAGCGAAGATCAACCTGAACCTCTGTATAGTGACACACTCGAAGTTAACATGAGCACCATTGAGCCCTGCATCGCCGGACCTAAGAGACCGCAGGACAGAGTGCTGCTGAAAAACATCAAAGATTCCTTCCGGAAGTCCCTTACAGCTGCTCCTGCAGAACGAGGATTCGGATTGAAGGAAGACGACCTACTCAAGAATATCCATGTCCGACAGGATGGAACATCTTTCGATATACATAACGGATCTGTCGCTATTGCAGCGATAACTAGCTGCACTAACACATCAAACCCAAGCGTACTGATTGCCGCCGGGCTTCTTGCCAAGAAGGCAGTCGAGAAATACGGTTTGAAGTCAAAGCCGTGGGTGAAGACGAGCCTCGCCCCCGGTTCGCAAGCTGTTATGGACTACCTGAAGGAGGCAGGAGTGATCGAGCCACTCGAAAAGCTGAAGTTCAATCTGGTTGGATTCGGGTGTACGACGTGCATCGGAAACAGCGGACCCCTGGGACGAGAACATTTCGTCGGCAATAGAGAAGGAGAATCTGGTCGCGGCTGCAGTACTAAGCGGCAACAGGAACTTCGAAGGACGAATCAACCCACATGCTAAAGCAAGCTACCTTGCCTCGCCGCCCTTAGTTGTGGCCTATGCACTTGCCGGAAGAATAGATTTCGATCCACTGACCGAGCCGCTCGATTACACGGAAGACGGCAGGCCAGTTTACCTCAAAGATGTGTGGCCATCCCAGTCTGAAATCAGCGAAGCAATTCAGAAATCGGTGAAGCCCAACATGTACCGCGAGCGATATGCCCGAGTCTTTGACGGCGACGAGAGATGGAAAGGACTGGAAGTCCCGGAAGGGAGCAGCTATAACTGGAGTCACGACTCAACGTACATCCAGGAGCCGCCATTCTTCACTGACCTGCCGATCGAAGTCCCGCCCGGGAAAGACATCAATGGAGCGCGAGTCCTCGCTCTCCTCGGCGATTCCGTTACCACCGACCATATATCTCCTGCGGGATCAATTCCCGCCAACAGTCCGGCCGGGAAGTACCTCATAGAACACGGGGTTCAGCCGAAGGACTTCAACTCATACGGTTCACGGCGTGGAAACCACGAGGTGATGATGCGGGGAACGTTTGCAAATATCCGGTTGAAGAACCTTCTGGTTCCCGGTACAGAGGGGGGATGGAGTATTCATCTCCCCGATGGAGAGAAGATGTCGTTGTATGACGCTTCAATGAAATACCAGTCTGAAAACGTGCCTCTTCTCGTAATCGCAGGGAAGGAGTATGGCAGCGGCAGTTCGCGGGATTGGGCCGCAAAGGGAACATTGCTGCTGGGAATAAAGGCAGTAATAGCAGAAAGCTATGAGAGGATTCACCGGAGCAATCTGGTTGGACTCGGAGTCCTTCCGCTTCAGTTCAAAGAAGGTGAGAACGCGGCATCGCTGGGTTTGACCGGAAGAGAGTCATATTCGATAAGTGGAATCAAAGAGGATCTAACGCCGCATAAGAAATTGACTATCACCGCTGCCGGTGAGAACGGTAAAACGGTGAAGTTCGAAGCGATAGCGCGTCTGGACAGTCATGTCGATGTCGAGTACTATCTTAACGGGGGCATCTTACAGACTGTCCTGCGGCAGATGTTGAAAAATGCGTAATTTGGACCGGCGGCGCACCGGAACGAGTCGGTTAATTTGCAACTTATGCGCTATTTTAATAGATTTAACGGTAAATAGGAGAAAAAATGAGAAGCGGCATTCACCCGAAATATCATAATGTGACGGTAACTTGCGTTTGTGGAAATACATTCCAGACTCGATCAACTGAACCCGGTCAATTCCTGAAGGTTGAAATATGCTCGAGCTGCCATCCGTTCTTCACCGGGAAGCAAAAACTAATTGACTCTGCGGGGCGCGTGGAGAAGTTTATGCAGAAGTACGGCAGAAAAACGAAAGCCGAAGCACAGTAAACGAACGACGCTTTTCTTCGATGTGGCAGCAGTAATGATCAAGTTTGTCTGCCACAGTCTTTACACGGAAATTTGTTCTTTAAAGATAAGAGCTTAGTTCAAAATTCGTCACAGTTAACCTTGGACGAGAGTTGTCGGGGCCTAAATTTTCAACCAGGGCATGCAATAGCCTCGGCAATACAGACCGCAGCAAACCAAAAAGCAGGGGATGCAGAAATGGAACAGTCAAAGAGGTACAATAGTTACCCGCGAGAGGAAAATGACGTTGTGATCTACGAGACGGCTCGTGAGGTTGCAGTAAAGATCTTGAATAGAATTGAGCGAACGGACTCGTACCTTGATAAGCTTCTTGATTTTGAGTTAAGAAACTCGGAGTTGAGCAAGCTTGATAAGTCGTTCCTGACTGAGTTGGTGAACGGGACCATTCGGTGGAAGGTTCGGATTGATTACGTCATTTCGCAGTTCTACAGGGGAGATTATTCGAAGCTCGATATTAACATCAAGAACGCTATCCGTCTTGCAATGTACCAGATTATGTTCCTCGAGCGCGTGCCGCAATCGGCAGCGGTAAATGAGGCTGTCGAGTTCGTGAAGAAGCTGCGCGGACAGTATCTTGGGAACCTTGTCAACGCAATTCTTCGAACGGCAATCCGGAAGCTCAACCTCGTCGAGTATCCGTCAATCGAGGATGACGCCGTCAAGGCGCTTTCTACGGTACATTCGTTTCCATCCTGGCTGGTGAGAAGGTTTATAAACAGGTTCGGTGTCTATGAGACCGAGCAGCTCCTCACGGCACTGAACGAACGGCCGCGTTTGTCCATACGAGTTAACACAAGCAGAATTTCCACGGACGAACTGGCGGCACAATTTGAAGCAAAAGGCCTGAAGGTTTCGCGAGGAAGTTTCATACATAATTTCCTCTACGTTGAAGGCTTATCCAGAATAGGCGAACTCGAATCCTTCAAGGCTGGTCAGTTCACTGTGCAGGACGAGAGCGCCGGCGTAGTCACCCAGCTCCTCGGCCCTCAGCGAGGAGAGAGAATCCTGGACGTTTGTGCCGCCCCGGGAGGGAAGACAACCCACATACTGGAAATGACTTCGGGAGAAGTTGATCTGACCTCCATTGAAAAGTACGAAAACAGGGCACGCTTAATTCAAAACTCACTCGATAGAATGGGCTACACCAGGACCAAAGTATTGGTGGCTGACGGAGCAATTTACACCGACACGGTGCTGTTCGACAGGATACTCGTCGACGCACCATGTACCGGATTCGGCGTGATAAGAAAGAAGCCCGATTCGAAGTGGAAGCGCGAGCCGGAAGATATTCAGAAGTTGAATGAGATTCAGAATCAGATTCTTGAAAATGTTTCAAAGCTATTGAAGCCGGATGGAGTACTGGTATACAGTACCTGCACGATCGAATCTGAGGAGAACCAGGATGTTGTGCAGGGATTTCTGAATCGTCATCCCGAATTCAAGCTTGAACAGGCGGGGGATTTTGTGGACAAGGCGCTCGTAGGACGTGAGGGCTATGTTGAGACTTTTCCGCACAGACATGACATGGATGGGGGGTTTGCGGCACGCATCCGAAAATCGGCTTAAGTACATTGTAAGAAAAAATAATATCTAATAACTTTTTATAGAACATTCTTGGAGGTGTAAATGATTAAGAACATCGACGAACTGAAGACTACTCTGAAGGGTATAGTTGAGGTTGATGGCTGGAAAACGGTAAACGTATCTAACTCTGAGAAACTTCGCAGTTCCACGATCGATACACTCGTCTACGAATCGGTTTTCAATCCGGATGAAGAGGTAAAGACCAAATTGCGCTGGTTAATCCGCGAACTTGCCAGGAATCTCGGTTCCGGCTCTGCTTCGATCCAGAATCTCTACTCGGCTTTCGGAAGAGGAGAAGTCTCAGGCTTCACAGTCCCGGCAGTTAACATCCGCGGAATCACTTACGACTTCGCACGCGCCATGTTCAGAGTTGCGAAGAAAAATAACATCGGACCTTTTGTTTTCGAGATTGCCAAATCCGAAATGGGATATACGAATCAGCGCCCCGCCGAATATTCCGCCTGCGTGCTTGCGGCAGCTGTCAAGGAAAATTATTCCGGACCTGTCTTCATCCAGGGAGACCATTTCCAATTCAATGCAAAGAAGTTCGCCCAGGATCCTCAAAAAGAGACAGAAGGGATTAAGTCACTCATCAAAGAGGCTATCGAGGCACAATTCTACAACATCGACATAGACTCTTCCACACTCGTTGACCTCAGCAAGGCGACGACCGATGAGCAGCAGCGCAACAATTATGAGCTCGCGGCTGAAATGACCGCTCTGATTCGCGAACTGGAACCGAAGGATGTCACGGTTTCAGTCGGCGGTGAAATCGGCGAAGTCGGCGGCAAGAACTCCACTCCCGAGGAATTCCGCGCATACATGCAGGGATATGTAAAGGCTCTGAACGCGAGAAAGCACGGAGCTAAAACCATCAGCAAGATCAGCGTTCAAACCGGTTCCAGTCACGGCGGAGTTCCGCTTCCCGACGGGACAGTAGCCCAGGTCAAGATAGATTTCAACGTCCTGGAATCGATCTCTAAAATCTCGCGAGCCGAATACGGTATGGCGGGAGCGGTTCAACATGGAGCCTCGACTCTACCGGAAGAGTTGTTCGACAAATTCCCCGGAGTAGGAACCGCGGAGATTCATTTGGCCACCGGATTTCAGAACCTGCTCTACGATATCTTCCCGAAGGAGTTCAAGGAGACGATTTACGATTACCTCAGGAAGAACTTCGCCGACGAAAAGAAGCCGGATATGACCGACGAACAATTCATCTACAAGACCAGGAAGAAAGGATTCGGACCATTCAAGCAGGAAATGTGGAATCTCGGAAAGGACTGGTCTAGCAAGGCGAATGAAGAACTCGAGAAGAGATTCGAGTTTCTCTTCCGCAAGCTCAACGTGCAGAACACAAAAGATACCGTCAACAAGTATATTAAAGTGTAATTGACGAACTCCCCGTCTCGCGAGAAAATAGGGGCGGCATTGAGTTCCGTCATTGCCGCCATTTTTCTCACCATTTTCAAGCTCATAGTTGGAATTACAACGGGCAGTCTCGGAATTCTAAGCGAGGCTGCCCATTCGGGTTTAGACCTAATGGCTGCAGGGATGACCCTGTTCGCCGTTCGAGCAGCCGACAAGCCCGCCGATTCGGAGCATCATTACGGACACGGGAAATTCGAAAACATTTCGGCTCTCTTTGAGACACTTCTTCTCCTCGTGACTTGCTTCCTCATCGCAAGGGAGGCTATCAACAGGCTCCTCTTCAAAAGCGTTGAGATAGATGTTACCACATGGAGCTTCGTAGTGATGTTTACTTCAATCGCAATTGATTTCACCAGGGCCAGGATTCTTTCCAGGGCGGCAAAGAAATATCACAGCCAGGCCCTCGAAGCAGATGCACTCCATTTTTCTACCGATATACTCAGTTCCAGCGTTGTAATATTCGGATTGATAGGGGCAAGATTTGGCTTCTCCTTCGCCGATCCTGTCTCTGCGCTCGGTGTGTCCATTATCGTCGTCGTGATCAGCCTCAGACTCGGAAAGAGGAGCATAGACGTCCTCGTGGACCGAAGTCCAGACAAGAATTTGGTAGAGAAGATCCGCCAGGCTGCGCTGCAGTCCAAAGAGGTGGAGAAACTGAAGAGCCTCCGCGTCAGGGATTCCGGGGGAAGGGTATTTGTAGACATGGTCGTAGGACTTCCGCGATTACTTCCTTTCGAGCAGGCACATTCCCTGGTTGATGAGATTGAAAGGCGCGTACGAGCAGTTCGGGATGGAATCGACGTAGTGGTACACGCCGAGCCGGTCGCGACAAACGACGAGACTGCAATCGACAAGGTCAGATTAGCAGCCAACCAGACTGAGAACAAGATTCACGAAGTAGAGGTCTTCTCCACTGAAAAGGGACTGGTGGTAGATTTGCACCTTGAGGTTGAAGACGCGGAAACGATTGAGGCCGCTCATGAAAAGGCCGATGAATTGGAGGGCGCGATAAGAAGTCATTTGAAGAGTGTGGATCATATCTTCATCCATATCGATAAGTCCACCCAGGCTCCCATGCGCGCAACTTCCGTCAGCCTGCTGGGAAGCGATCTTCCAGAAGCGATCGAAAACTATGTCAGATCAATGCGCGGAGTAGTCAGCTGCAGCGACCTACACTTCACCGAGAGCGATTCTGGATTACGGGCCGCGATGACTTGTCAATTTGATGAAACTTTTTCACTCGCAGAAACAGTTAGGATTGTAAACGAGTTAGAAGAAAACATCACAAAGGAATTCCCTCAGATATTCAGAGCAGTAATTCATCAGGAACCAGCATCCCACCAATGACAATGAGGCCTTATTACACCGATCCCTACACCGTAGTATTCGATGCGAACGTTATCGAATTGAAAGAAAGCGAAGGGAAACACGCCGCCATCCTCGACAGTACCTACTTTTATCCGACTTCCGGAGGACAGGAACATGATACCGGCTTCATAAATGGCATCCCTGTTGTCGATGTGTTGGAGGAGAACGATAACATAGTCCATATTCTGGCGGAGAAGGCTGAAAAGGGAAAGGCTCATTGCAATATTGACTGGAGCCGCCGATTCTCGAACATGCAGCAACATACGGGTCAGCACATCCTTTCCGCGGCATTCGAAAATCTATTCAATATTTCGACCGTCTCGTCCAGACTTGGAGAAAATGCGGGGACTATAGACCTCTCCAGACAGCCGTCGGAAGAAGAAATACAAAAAGCGGTTGCCGAGGCCAACAGAATCGTAAGGGAGGACAGGGAAGTCGCTGTTCACTTTGCGGACCAGCAGAACATAGGCTCTTTCAACCTGCGGAAACCCCCAAAGGTAGAAGGGACAGTCAGGATAATCGATGTAAAGGATTTTGATCTCTCACCGTGCGGTGGAACGCATTGCACGCATGCATCGGAAGTCGGCTTCATCCTGACGGGCGACACAGAGAAAGTAAAAGGCTCGTTGACAAGGATCGGGTTCTATTGCGGCGATAGAGCGATCTCACATTACTACAGATTGCATAATTCCGCACGAGACAGCGCGCGCGGACTGTCCACGTTTGTCGATGAAATGCCGACAGCTATAGAGAAACTCAAGAGTCAGCTGCAGGAAAAAGACACGAGAATAAAATCCCTTTCCGAAAGGGTACTGAATTCAAAATGCGATGAGCTCAAACCTCAAATTGAGAAAGCGTCTGGTTCTCTTACAGTAGTGGACCTGACTGACGACACCGTTGATGCGAACGAACTCAGATTCGTCGCCAGCTGCATCTCACGGGTCGTGAGGAAGTCATTTGCATTTCACCGGATCGATTCAAATATTTGTCAAATGAATTTGAACCTTCTGATGAGTGAAGAAGATGCAAATGCCGTATTGAATGATCTCAGGAACAAATGTGGCGTCAAAGGCGGCGGAAGGAACGGCTTTTACTCGATTAATTTTGAGAGAGCTCGCTTCGATGAAGTTATGGAGGCGTTGAGAGGTCGCCTTACGAATGAATGACTCAAGAGTCCATTTGCATATCAGCGGAATGGTCCAGGGCGTAGGTTACAGATTCTACGCTGCGCGAAAAGCCGCGGTGTACGGCCTGAAGGGTTTTGTCAAGAACCTGGTAGACGGGAGGGTTGAAGTCATTGCCGAAGGTGATAGGGGCTTGGTGGAGGAATTCATAAAGGATTTGAAGAGGGGTCCAATATCCGCCCATGTAACGGATGTGAGAATTGAATGGGAGAAGCCCACTTTTGAATTCGACGGGTTTCATACACTATGAGGATCGGGTTCGGGTTTGATGCACATGTGCTTGTGGAAGGTAAAGTCCTGAAGCTGGGCGGAGAGGTGATCGACTTTCCGAGAGGTCTTCGGGGACATTCTGATGGTGACATCGTGCTTCATTCGCTGAGCGACGCGATACTCGGAGCTTGTGCCCAGGGGGATATCGGTATGTACTTCCGCGACGATGACAAGAAAATCGAAGGGATCGACAGCAAACGGATTCTGGCATTTGCCCTAGAAGCCGCTTCAAAAAGCAGGATGAAGATAGTCAACATTGATATCGTTATTGTCGCAGACGAGCCGAAGCTCAGCGGCCTATACAACAGGATACAGACTTCCATTTCTCAGCAATGCAATGTACCTGCAGCTGCGGTTTCCGTCAAAGCTAAGACTACGGAAGGAACCCTGGTAGGCAACGATTCCATGGCATGTTTTGCGGTAGTCCTGATGGAACAATCGTGACACAAATTGACGGCCTCATTGCGGCTCTCAATAACACCGATCCGCTTTATCTTTATTTATCGATATTCTTCTTCGCCTTCATAGAAAATCTATTTCCGCCGTCTCCAAGTGATCTGGTGATAGCATTCGGGGGCTCGCTCGTCGGAGTTGGAAAGCTAGATCCTGTCTTAACGGTTTTTTGGGCTACTTTAGGCGGCACGCTGGGATTTGCAGTAGTCTACTTCATAGGATTCTTTTTCGGCAAAGAGATACTTAATGCTGGCAAGTTTCGATTCCTGCCGTTGGATAAGGTGACGAAGGTTGAACACTGGTTTACGAAATACGGATATGGTTTGGTCGTAGCAAACAGGTTCCTTTCGGGGACGAGGGCCGTAATTTCTTTTTTCGCCGGCATCTCGAAATTGCCGTTCTCGATTACACTTCCTTTGTGTGCCGTGAGTGCGTTGCTCTGGGACAGCTTGCTCGTTTTCGGAGGAGCTATGCTCGGCCGGAACTGGAGACTCCTTGAGCATTACCTTGACATTTACGGTCTCATCGTTGTAATACTGATAATCGCTGTATCTGCATTCTTTCTTTTGCGATACTTATACAAACGCACTCATGATTAGAAAAGCACTCTCCTGGATCGCCTTCATTGTGATAGCAATCATCACGGTATCGATTGCCAACAACCTGCTTACTTACAGAGTGTCGCGTGAAGCCGGAGTCCAATTCGGTCCGTACTCGGAATACTCCGGTGTTATAGGTATTCGAACAGAGTACTCTGACGGAAGCGGCACGTACAGGGGAATCGGGAAAACCTGCGACTCTCTCGGTCTTGACTTTGCAATAATTACCGACAGAAACACCGTTCATCCGATGAAAGCCAATCTTGCGCACAGGTTCGGCATCACCCTCATAATTCCTGCAGTGGAGATTTCGTCTCCGGAACAGTCCGGGCATTTCTTTGTGATAGGCGACAGCGTTCCGCTTCTCCCCGGTAGTGGAATTACCGTCGACTCCGTCCGTCACAATGCCTTGAGCAAAGGCGACATGGTGATACTGACCCGGGGTAACGTATATGCAAATGGCCTCAACAGGAACACATCCGAGTTCACTGGAATGGAAATCTACAACTTCGCAAACGGATGGAGGAGCGATCTCAACTTTTTAGGTATTAACAAGCTGATCGCAACATATTGTGTGTATGGCTTCCAATCAAAGGCGTTGAACTACTTGCTTCAATACCCGGGCAGGGAGATGAAGGAGTTCGACGATCTAACTCGGGTGCGAAAGGTGGTAGGAATCGGCTCACTCAATGCCATTGCGAACGTAGGACTTGGAAAGAAAACCAGCTTGCATATTCCTTCGTATGCAAGCCAATTCAACCTGGTGCACAATATCATCGTCACCAAGGTCCAGTTCAACGGGCGGTACGAACACGACAGGGAAGTGCTTCTTGCCGCACTTCGCAACGGGAACTGCTTTGTGGCGTTCAGCGGCCTTGAGCACGCGAGAGGATTCCTGTTCACGGCGGCATCGGATACGACTGTAGTCATGATGGGCGACAGCATCAGGTTGAACGGCAATGTGAGACTAAATATTGAAATGCCTGACAGCAATCAGGTTGAGACACAGGTTGTGCGGAACGGAGCCGTAATTAAGACTTATAACGATGTCGGCAGTATATCCTTCACGGTCTCCAGCCCTGGAGCGTACCGAGTGCAGGCGTTTCAAAAACGGACTATGCTCCCATTTTTCACAAAAAGATCTTTCCCATGGATCCTTTCCAACCCCATATACGTCTATAGGTAAAGCGAACCTCAGATGAAAAAAACCGGTAAGTTCCTCACGTCAAAACTAGCACTGGGCGTCGTCTCAGGACTGCTGTTGGGTTTCTCTTTCCCGCCGTTCCACTTCGAGTGGCTGGCCTTTGTGGGGCTCGTCCCGTTTCTCATTGCAATCGACGACGCACCGAACTACAAAGAGGTCTTCAAACTCACTTACTTCTCATTCCTAGTTTTCAATGTCATCACAATATACTGGGTAGGTGGATGGAGCACCGGAGCCGATCCGTTCTTGTTAATCGGCGGTGCAGCACTTGTAATCGGGCACCCTCTTTTTTTCGCCGTCCCCATGCTTGTCTACCATTTTGTCCAGAAGAGACTGGGAAAGACCACTGCTTTGTTTCTATTCCCGTTTCTGTATCTTTCGTTTGAGCATTTGCACTCAATAACACAGGTCGCCTTCCCCTGGTTAACGCTCGGTTATTCGCAATCGTACAATCTCGCAGATATTCAGTTTGCTTCGTACGCCGGACTTTTCGGAGTGTCTCTCCAGATTTTGATCGTGAACGTATTGTTTGCATACGCTCTAATGCTGTGGCTGAAAGATCCGAGACAGAACATGAAACGGGCAGGGATCGCGTTCGCAATTGGATTGCTGTTCGTCATAATTCCGGAGATATACGGTTCCGTTGTTCTTAGAGATGCTAGAAATGTCAAATATCGCAGGACACTGAGAGTTGCCGTGGTTCAGCCGAACATAAACCC
This sequence comes from Bacteroidota bacterium, assembly GCA_023480735.1. GTDB lineage: Bacteria > Bacteroidota > Ignavibacteria > Kryptoniales > JAKASW01 > JAKASW01. The sequence continues at coordinate 46,698 of JAMCXB010000061.1, forward strand.
GTACGCGAAGTGGGTCGCGGCTCCGGACGAAATACTGCATACGTATAAGAATGAAACGAAAGCCGCATTGAGTCACAACCCGGAATTAGTGGTCTGGCCGGAGACGGCGATCCCATTCTACATCCTGCTCCCACCGTTCTCATATGACAGAGAATCGCTTCAGTCTTTTATCGACACTACAGGCATATCACTCCTGAGTGGAGTCCCTCTCGCGCACTATTTTGCCGACAGCACTCAAGCTGGTCCGACGAGCCATTATGATGAATTCATGAATGAGTACTACGATGCATACAACGGGGCAGCGCTGTTCCTCCCGCATTCGGATGAATACCAAACCTACAGGAAGATCGTTCTAGTCCCGTTCGGGGAGCGAATTCCATACGCTGAAGCTGTGCCTTTCTTGATCAAGCCGCTGAAGTGGGGGGTTGGCATAAGCAATTGGTCACGCGGGAAGGACACAACGGTCTTCAGGCTTGAGGATGGACTTAGATTCTCAACGGTTATCTGCTACGAAAGTGTCTTCCCGGGATTTGTTAGAGAGTTCGTCAAGAAGGGAGCCGACTTTCTGGTAATAATTACGAACGACGGCTGGTATGGTAAATCGTCCGGTCCGTATCAGCATGCTGCATATGCAATCTTCCGCGCGATAGAAAACCGCAGGACGGTTGTTCGTTCGGCTAACACGGGTATTTCAGAATTCATATCCCCATACGGCCAATATATTGGAAAACTTACAAAGCTTGACGAGAGGGCGACTTTGTTCGCAAATATTCCGATAGATAATCAGATGACATTTTATTCCGAGCACGGCAACTGGATCGCTCATCTTGCCGAATTGATTGCGTCGGCGTCTGTTATTTTGGGACTTTTTCTTAAATTTAGACATAAAGAATAAGGAGATGTAGCAACGAACTACGTGGACTTGAGAAGCGATACGGTTACAAAGCCGAGCGAGGCGATGCGCAAGGCGATGGCCGATGCAGAAGTGGGGGACGACGTCTTCGGTGAAGACCCGACCATAAACCGCCTGCAGGAAAGGGTGGCGGACCTTCTAGGCAAAGAAGCGGCCATATACGTACCGAGCGGGACGATGTCCAACCAGCTGGCGCTTAAGACTCACACTAATCCCGGTGACGAAGTGATCGTCGAGAAAGACTCACATATTTTCAATTATGAATTGGCGGCACCGTCGCTCCTGTCCGGGATTCAGCTGAACCCGGTCCCAGGCAAGCGAGGGTTAATGACCGCGCAGGATGTTGAGGACGCCATTCGCCCGGACGTTTACTACATGATGCCTACGAGACTCGTGTGTGTAGAGAACACTCATAATCGCGGCGGCGGATCAATCTATCCGATGAAACTGATCGAAGACATAAAGCAAGTTACGGCCCGTCACAACCTGAAGTACCATCTGGATGGTGCGCGCTTATGGAACGCCTCAATAGCAACAGGAATCAAGGTTTCTGAATATGCGAAGCACTTCGATTCAGTCTCGGTCTGCTTGTCAAAGGGCTTGGGTGCTCCCGTGGGTTCCGTCCTTACCGGGACAAGAGAATATGTAAACAGGGTTCGACGGTTCAGAAAAATCTTTGGCGGAGGCATGAGGCAGGCAGGTATACTGGCTGCCGCAGGGCTTTACGCGCTGGAATACAATTTCCAGAGACTCGCGGAAGATCACGAAAAGGCGAAAGTGTTCGCTCGAATCCTTCATGATTCCCCTCAGTACGAATTGAACATCGACGACGTCGAGACTAACATCGTGATATTCACGTTGAAACCTCCGATAACTATGGACAAATTTCTAGCCGACGTAAAATCGCTTGGCGTACTTTTGTCTGCTGGAACAGCCGGGAAAGTCCGTGCGGTTACGCACCTTGATGTGTCGATCGATAATGTTAAGAAAGCAGCAGAGATTCTGGTGAGATATCGTGCCGATTGACAGAGGTTCAGGGACTTTCAGCTTCAAATATTCGCGGGAAGTCAAGACATACGAGATAGACATCCAGCAAGTTGTCCACAACGTTATATACTTCTACTACTTCGAAGAGGCCCGGATCGAGTACCTGAAAAGACTCGGCTTTCAGTTGAAGAAAGAAATCATCATCGACGGGGTTGAGTTCGTGGTCGCGCACAATGAAGCTGATTACCATGAAGCCGCGCGGCTCGGCGACCAGCTCACAATCTTCGCGCGAATCTCAAAGATCGGCAGAACCAGCTTCACCTTTGATTTGAAGATCGTAAGGGAGGACGGAGCCGAAATGTGCTCGGGACGCACCACGGTCGTCGCCGTTGAAAAAGGATCCGGTCGTCCCACTCCCATACCAGATCACATGAGAAAAGCAATGGAGGCTTTTGAAGGAGCTAAGGTGAATGCAGCCGCTGATTGAACGGGTACCAAGCCAACAGGAACTCGAGAGTGCAATGGCGGGAGGGTACACCCATTATCCCATCGTTGTCGAGATTCTGGAGGACATATACACACCCGTTGGCCTATACATGCGTCTGCGCCTCATGGGGAACGACAGCTTTCTGCTTGAAAGCGCTGAGGGCGGGGAACATATCGGGCGTTATTCCTTCATGGGAGTCAATCCTTTCGCTACTTTCATGGTTGAGGATGAAACGGTATCCATCGCCGTCGGCAATCAAAAGAGAAACGTAAACGGCTCCCCAATCGAGGAGTTGAAGGGGTTCATTTCGGGTTTCAGGGTGTTTCCTGTCGAAAACCTCCCCAGGTTCTCCGGCGGTGCAGTGGGTTACTTCGGCTACGACTTCGTGAGGCACCTTGAAGCAATTCCGATGCGTGAGTCAGCTGAGCAGCTGCCCGAAGTACTCTTGAATTTCTACGATACGATTTTGGCGGTAGACAACCTGAAAAGGAGAGTGCAGTTAATTAGTCTGGTCACGTTGAGTGACAAACCGCGCGAAACAATGAATTCTCTTGAACGACAATTGCACCACTTACGAAAGATATCATCGTACCTGGAAACCAAGGAAGAACCGGTCGAGAAGCCAAAATGTAAGGTCGGAGAGGCACGGTTCAACATTACAAAAGCACATTTCGAAGAGATCATCAAACGTGCCAAGGAATACATTATCGAGGGAGATATTTTCCAGGTTGTTCTTTCCCAACGCGCAGAGTTTGAGTTGAAAGGAGATCCGTTTCTCCTTTATCGCGGGGTCCGTGCACTGAATCCATCCCCATATATGTTCTACCTTGAATCAAACCAGGGAGACAAGCGTTTGGCGGTCATCGGGTCATCGCCTGAAATGTTCGTGAGGAAAGATGGCAACACGATCGAGATGAGACCTATTGCCGGCACAAAACCGCGCGGGGCCAATCAGGAAGAAGACGATAGGCTTACGCGCGAACTGCTCACGGACGACAAGGAGAAGGCAGAGCACGTTATGCTGGTCGATCTGGGCCGGAACGACATCGGAAGAGTGGCATCCACGGGAAGCGTACGTGTCAACAACTTCATGCACGTGGAGAAATTCTCACATGTAATGCACATCGTATCCGATGTGGTCGGGACTATAGATAAAGGAAGAGACGCAATAGAGACTCTTGCCGCTTGCTTCCCGGCGGGAACGCTGAGCGGGGCCCCAAAGGTGCGTGCAATGGAAATCATAACAGAATTGGAGGAAACGCGAAGGCAGATTTACGGCGGTGCCGTAGGTTACATAGACTTCAATTCCAATATGGACACCTGCATAGCAATAAGGACATTCGTCGTTGCCGGAGAGACGGCTTACTTGCAGGCCGGAGCAGGAATTGTTTACGATTCCGATCCTGAACGTGAGTACATTGAGTCTATCAATAAGATGAAGGCAAACCTGGAGGCGGTGAAACTGTTGGACAAATTCCAATGATACTGCTGATCGACAATTACGATTCGTTTACTTACAACCTCTATCAATACCTCACCGAACTGGGAGCTTCGGTCAGTGTTGCACGGAACGACAAGATAACCGTGGACGACATCCGCTCGACGCGGCCTGATGCCATTGTCATATCTCCCGGGCCTAAGACGCCCAGCGAGGCCGGAGTATCCGAAAGCGTCATAAAGGAATTTTACAAGTCTGTCCCGATTCTTGGCGTTTGTCTCGGACACCAGGCGATCGGGGAAGTGTTCGGGGGAAAGGTAACAAAAGCACCAATCCCCATGCACGGAAAGACATCTCAAATAATTCACAACGGGAAGTCTATTTTCACATCCCTACCAATTCCGTTCCCGGCGACAAGGTATCACTCTCTCGTTGTCTCAAACAAGGAAGTCCCTGAAGAGCTCGAGGTGATAGCATGGACCGAAGACGATCTCATCATGGGTCTCAAGCACAGGAACTACCCCACCGTCGGAGTGCAATTTCATCCGGAGTCCGTGATGACGGAGAACGGAAAAATCTTGTTACAAAATTTTCTTGATGGAAGAATCTGAATATGAGCACAATTATCAACCATGGGCTGAATAGCGACCGTCTCTCAATCATAGAAGCACAACAAAGAGACATTTGGAGGATCTTCCAGATTATGGCGGAGTTTGTCGACGGCTTTGATCTATTGAGCAGATCGGCGCCGGCGGTCTCAATATTCGGTTCCGCGAGGATGAAACCCGGCAGCAAGTATTATGAGCTCACCAGGGAAGTGGCTTTTGAATTGGCAAAGACCGGGTATGCCATCGTCAGCGGGGGAGGTGGTGGTCTGATGGAAGCGGCCAATCGCGGCGCGAAAGAGGCGGGCGGGGAGTCAATTGGATTAAACATACAGCTTCCTTTCGAGCAGAGGCCTAACGAGTATATCGATCCCGACAAAGTGATGACTTTTCAACACTTCTTCGTCCGTAAGGTCATGTTCGTGAAGTATGCGCAGGGTTTCGTAGTGATGCCGGGCGGGTACGGCACTGTGGATGAATTTTCAGAAGCCATAACTCTTATACAAACCAACAAGACAAAGACCTTTCCGGTTGTTCTGATGGGAAGCAGTTATTGGAAAAAACTGCTCGAATGGATGAAGGAAACTGCCTTGCAGGAGGGCTGCATTACAGAGAAAGACCTGGAGATATTTCATGTGTGCGATGAACCGATCGACGCTGTGAAAATAATTAAGGACTTTGGGATTCGTCATGGTTATGTCACGAACTTTTAAGGGAACTCTTGCTATTGCATTACCTATTGGATTGTCATTCATTGCAATACTGGGATTCGTTACTCATGGCTTTATTTTCGGCGCGACTCAACGCCCGCTCAAAACAGAGCCCATCCAAGACTTTCAGAACGTAAGCCGACTTTCGCTTTACCGAATTCCCGACACTCTGAGTTTCTGTGGTGAGCGGATGCCTTTGGAGATTCCCGACGTGCGACAGAGAATGGAACAAACCTTCTATGTGGAACTCTCCGACGCTCAGATCATTCTTGACCTGAAGAGAAGTACGGAATATTTTCCGTACATCGATCAGAAGCTCCGCGATATGAATCTCCCGAGGGACTTGAGGTATCTTCCGGTTGCCGAGAGCGCGCTGCGGAATCTCGTCTCCTATAGGGGCGCAGCGGGAATATGGCAGTTCACTCCCGAAACTGCCCGACATTATGGTCTGATAGTAAACAGTTACGTTGATGAGAGATATAATTTTCGCAAGGCCACCGATGCCGCCCTCACATATCTCACTGATTTAGACAGTACTTTCGGAAGTTGGTCGCTCGCTGTAGCCGCATATAACATGGGAAGCGCAGGAATCAAATCCAGCCTGAACTACCAGATGGTCAAGAGCTACTACAGCCTGTATCTCAATGATGAAACGGCGCACTTTGTCTTCAGGATTGTTGCCTTGAAACAGATCATGTCGCATTACAAGAAGTACGGATTTGAACTGCAACCCTCAGATTTCTATCATCCCCCGGAGACAAAGCTCGTGGTCATTACTCACATTTACAACATCGCGGCTTGGGCGAAACAACAGGGATCGAGTTACAAGGAGCTGCGGGAACTTAACCCCTGGCTCATAAATAGATCTCTTCCGGAAGGTACCTGGGCAATCCAACTCCCAAAGTATGCCCAACCCGCCGTCTTCACAGAGTCATCTCCTGTTATCGAGGATACGACCGACAGCCTCACTTCAAACGAGATCACGAAGAGTCCGCTCATATACAGAGTCAAGACGGGGGACTCTCTAACCAGAATCGCCGACGCGTATGGTGTTACCGTGAGTGATCTCGTCGGGTGGAACGACCTTGGCGTAAGAAGATACCTGAAGATTGGGGAGAGATTGAAGATATTCCTAGATAATCGGGACATCGAAAAGTAATTGGTATCCGGCAGGTCCAATGCCGACAACAAGCCCGATGGATTGTCACGACACCGGCAGTTTCTATAAACCTGCTACGTTATTCGGATTCACATTGCAGAATAAACCGCCACAACACCTAAAAGAGAGTCCGTAACTCCAGCATCCATTTGCCGTTGAAGCTCCGGCCTGTGACAGCAGTTATTTCATCATCTTCATATGCAGTTATACGCTGTCTTCTAAACATTCATGGAACCCTATGGAGCAGCGAGAGATATTGAAAGCACAATTTACTACAACCATTCCACGTATCGACGACACCCACACCACTTACAAAATCTTCTTCACTATTCCTTCCAAGAGATCCCTGACCGTCGGTAAACTCGGCACATTTGAATTTCCTGCCGGAGACTACGCATATACAGGCAGTGCAAAAAAGAATATGAAACACAGACTCACAAGACACGTCACAAAACAAAAAAGGCTAAGATGGCACATAGATTATCTTTTGGCACTTAAGGATGTGACCGTCAATCGGATTGAACTATTTTCTCAACCTGAATGTACGATCAATGCATCAACGCCCGGTACCATACCGGTCCGGCGTTTCGGAGCTTCAGATTGCAAATCTCATTGCGTCAGCCATCTGAAGCTCTTACGAAAGCTTTGATTCTAACACATTGTGGCAAGCACGAACACACTTTCCCGGTAGTGGCTTCCGAAATGCTCAAGCTGCTAGCTGGGCAGTTGCAATCAACTCAAGAAAGGAGAACGAAATGATTACGAGACCAACAGACTCGAATCACTTGAAAAGCCTAATTCGGAATGTTCTTCTCCTGTCGCTGGGAGCGGTAATATTCTGTCTTGGAAACATATCAGCTTCACAGGCCGCTCAAAGCAATGACACTACCGACATTATGCACAACATAAAGTTCCGAAACATTGGACCTGCTGCCGCAGGCGGCAGAGTGACCTCCGTACTCGGCATACCGGGTCAGCCGAACATTTACTATGTGGGCAGCGCAGGCGGTGGCGTCTTCAAGACCACGGACGGTGGAATCTCGTGGAAGAACATCTTCAAGAACGAACCGTCGCTGTCGATCGGCGCAATGGCTATCGCTCCTTCCAATTCTAACTACATCTGGATTGGAACCGGGGAGGCAAATCTCCGAAATGACATAATAACGGGGAAGGGCATTTTCTTTTCTCCGGACGCGGGGAAGACGTGGCAATATATGGGCCTGAAGGATGTCGGGCAGATATCTCGAATCGCCATCAATCCTTCCGATCCGAACAACGTCTTCGTTGCCGCAATAGGACATGCATGGGCACCGAATCCGGAGCGCGGCATATTTCGTACGACCGATGGCGGCAAGACCTGGGAGAAGGTTCTTTTCGTCAATGATACGACAGGAGCGTCCGACCTGGTAATGGATCCTGGAAATCCCAAGGTTCTCTTTGCCGCTATGTGGCAGGCAGTCCGTCATCCGTGGGCTCTTGACGACGGTGGACCGGGAAGCGGCATATACCGAACGACCGACGGTGGAACAACCTGGAAGAAACTCACCAAGGGTCTGCCGAAAGGCCCGCTGGGACGCATCGCTCTGGCCGCCGCACCCAGCAACCCGAATCGTATTTACGCACTCATAGAATCTAAAACAGGCATGCTCTGGGATTCCGATGACCTCGGCGACCACTGGACTATGGTGACCAACAATCACGAGCTGGACGTTAGGCCCTTTTATTTTTCAAGGGTCGTTGTCTCTCCGGACAACCAGGATGAACTCTACTTCATGTCTTTTCTCATAACGAAATCCACCGATGGCGGCAAGACCGTCAAGAGTATTAACGGAGGCGTTCATGTCGACCACCACGATCTCTGGATAGATCCAAAGGATCCCGACCGGATGATAGACGGGAATGACGGCGGCGCTTACGTAACTGTTGACGGTGGGAAGACGTGGCGTTTCCTGAATAATCTCCCGGTCGAGGAGTTCTACCAGGTTGCGGTCGATGACAGTCATCCGTTCAATATCGGCGGCGGACTGCAGGACAATAACGCCTGGTACGGTGTATCAACGAACTTATACGGATCCGGAGTCACCGGCCAGGACTGGTTCCCGGTTGCGGGCGGCGACGGGCAGTACGTTGTGCCCGCTCCCAGCGATCCGGACATCGTTTATGCCGAAGCGCAGAACGGTTGGATGAAGAGACTCAATCTCAAAACAGGGCTCTGGCAATATGTACGTCCCTACATGTGGGATGCTCCTGATATGCCTCCCTCGAAGCTTAAATACAGGTTTAATTGGACGACACCTATAGCGGTGTCCTACACCAATCCAAACGAGGTTTTCGTCGGGGCAAACGTTCTGTTCAAGACATTTGACGGCGGAATGCACTGGACGGTGATCAGTCCGGATCTGACCAGGAACGACAAGTCAAAACAGCGTCCAAGCGGCGGCGACATAAATCTCGATATAAGCGGCGCAGAGAACTTCGACACGATACTTTCCATAGGAATTTCATCGCTTGATTCCAACGTGATATGGGTCGGAACGGACGACGGACTCGTACAGGTAACACGGGACGGCGGCAAGCACTGGGAAGATGCAGCAAGAAACATCCCGCACCTTCCGGAATGGGGACGTATCTACCAAATTGAACCTTCTCCATTTAACCCCGGTTCCTGCTACATCTCCGTCGGCTTCCATGAACTCGACGACAACAAGCCATACGTCTTCAAGACGGATAATTACGGTAAATCATGGACTTCTATTACCGGCAATCTGCCCGAGGGGTACCCAGTTCATGTAGTCAGGGAAGACCCGAACATGCGCGGTTTCCTGGTGGCTGGGACGGATAACGGGTTGTTCTTCTCTCGAAACGACGGAAGGGACTGGGAAAGGCTGAAAAGTAATTTCCCGACTGTTTGCGTGTACGATCTCAAGTTCGTGAAATCGAACCACGATCTCGTCGTCGCAACACACGGACGCGGTATCTTCGTACTTGATAACATCACGCCGCTCGAAGAATTCAACAACGGCATAAGAGACCAACAATTCCATTTGTTCAGCACTTTGCCTGCGTACATGTACCACATTTGGAATCGTGACGCTTTCAACGACCTCAGCACTTATTCCGCCCCAAACGCCCCAATGGGAGCGATGGTCGACTACTATCTCAAAGATACTGTGAGCACAACTCCAGAAGAAAAGAAGGAGCACGAGACTCCTGTGAAGATTGTGATAACCGACCAGGCAGGAAATCAAGTAGCCACTGTGTATGGACCCGCTAAAAAGGGGTTCAACAGATACGTATGGAACATGCGGTACCAGAGCCCGGGAATCCTGAAAATAGACAAGAAAAAAGCCGCGAAGAAAAATCCGTATTCTACTGGCGGACCGATGGTTACGCCGGGGACCTACGATATAGCTGTAATATTTGACGGCCATACTGCGGACACGCATGTAAAATTAAGTCCGGATCCCAGACTCAAGGTCCCCTCGGATTATTTCACATCTAATTTGAAAGCTGGTCTGGCTGCGAGGAATGGCTCTACCGCACTGAACGAGATGATGAACCGGATCCAAAATATCGAGAATCAGATGACTACCATCAAGCAATCTCTGGCCACCGACAAACAAGGAATGAAAGACGGAAAGTACAAGCCAGTTCTCGACGGCATGTCGGCTCTCGGCAAGAAACTGACATCGCTCAAAGACACGCTTTACACCAAGTCCGTGCAGCACGATGTCGGTGAGGATAATATACATGATTTCACTCATTTTCACTCACGCCTCACCGGTTTGTTGTACAACTTCATGGCTCCGTACGACGGAGTACCCACTGAAGTCGTCATCCACCACACAAACCAGCTCGAGCAGCTACTTGGAGTGTATCTTGGCCAGTTCAACGATATCTTGACCAGCGACATTCCTGCGTTCAACAGTGTCGCGCAGAAAGCCGGGACGCCCACGATCTTTGGCGGGCCGACGATAGAAGTGGGAAAATAAGACTGTCAGCGTTCAGTGTATTAGGAAGTGGCGGAGGAAAGAGCGAAGCTCCGCCACTCAACTATCCATCAACACTTTCGCGGCAGATGATTCCGTTACAGAATCTATGTTATGTTACCTTGTGATTCCTTTCCTTTTCCCCATCCGACCGACACGAGACAGACATAAACAACGTGGATGCACGACAGCATGAGCTTTAAGTTAACAATGTGTCCAATAACGGTTCGTGAACTACAATAGGAAGAACCTTCTGGAAACTCTTGTATGAGCTTGCGATAAACTGCAGCAGCAGAATCGATTTGCATTAGCCTCTCGAAGTATATAAATTCTTTTGTCCGTTAGGGGTGCTGCTCCGGGACGATCGGAGCGGCTGAGAAAAAACCCTACGAACCTGATCTGGGTAATACCAGCGTGTGTGCTTTTGGCGCGCATCCCGCGGTTCTCTTTGAGATAGTTCCGCGGGAGAGGAAAATGGACGAGGCTTCTTCATTTTGCCGTTTCTATTTCTGACTGCTGGGTACTTGGATGCAGTTGGAATCCGAAACGGTTTATTTTTTTATGGAGAAGCTATGAAGACTAAAGTTACTATGATCGCTCTTTTCCTTTGTTTTCTCGGTACTACTTGGGCCCAACAGAAATTCACGTTAAGGGGTGTCGTCCTCGATTCCACAGAGAATTCAAGGATATCTTACGTCGAAATACATTTAGATGAGGCAAAAATCACGGCAGAAACTGATGCTGATGGCAAATTTGAAATTTCAGGACTAGACAGAGGGACCTACGTACTGAGGGTGAATGCTTCTGGTTACGACCCCGAAAGCGTAAGCGTTCAGGTCCCGAGCCAAGAACTGACTATCTATTTGAACAGAAAGACCTACAGGCTCCAACCAATATTGGTAACTGCGCAAATCGCCCAGAGCCGTAAGACGCCCGTGACATTCAGCAATCTTTCTCAAAAGACAATACATGAACAATACGCAATTCAGGACGTTCCCGTGATATTGTCGCAGTTGCCGTCGATAACTGAATACTCCGAGAACGGCGAAGGAATAGGCTATTCTTACATCACGATGCGCGGCTTCGACCAGCGGAGAATCTCAATCATGGTCGACGGAATCCCTCAGAACGATCCAGAGGATCACAACGTTTACTGGATCGATATGCCCGATTTGCAGGCAAGTACCGGAACGATCCAGGTACAGCGCGGAGCCGGTACGGAGTTCTACGGTCCGCCGGCAATCGGTGGTTCAATCAACATCGAGACCACAAATCTGGCAAACCAGAGAAAGTTGAACGTTACGTTTGGTGCCGGATCAACCGGTTCACCCAACGGGATTGCGCAGAGATACTCGACGACGTTCAGTTCAGGACTGGTCGGCGGCAAGTACTCTTTCTATGCTCATATGGCAAAAAGCCTGACAACGGGCTACAGACAGGATTCCTGGGTTAACCTTAACAGCTACTTCCTAAGCGCTACCAGGTATGATGAAAAGGCAACTACTGAGATTGACATATATGGAGGGCCCATCTCGGACGGACTATCATACTTAGGTCTGCCAAAATTCGCGGCACTAGATAAGAACCTCCGGACCTTGAACTGGGACGACTGGAACAGCGATAGCAACATGGTGAACTACTCGCCCCACATGACAAGGTTCATCTCTAGCAACGGACTCGACACCGTGTACGCGGTTCCGAGAAGAAATACTGAGATTGAAAACTTTTCGCAGCCTCATTTTTCCGTTATGAACGAATGGGAGGTATCTCCCGTCGTTACACTGAATAATTCAGTCTTTGCCATCTACGGCTCTGGCTTCTATAATTACGACGGCTCCTGGGCCGACACCAGCTATTTCAGGATAACTTCTCAATACGGATTCAACCCGACACAAAATCCCAGCGATGCTCTCATCCACGCTTATGTCGGCCTTCAACAGTACGGCTGGCTTCCCCGCGTCACGATCCGCCATCAGAATGGCACACTGGTTCTAGGAGCCGAGTTGGATCGCAACTACTCCGACCACTGGGCCACCATCGACTGGGCCAACAATCTCCCGGCAGGCGTTTCCTCGGATTACCGATACAATCAGTGGCACGCGAGGACAGATGTCGCCACCGCTTACGGTCACGAGTTGTACAGCATAAATCCGCGTACTACTCTTATGCTCGATCTCGAATACGAGTTCAAGCAGTACAAATTCTACGGCGAGAAATTTGTCGGGACGCAGTTCATTGTTCCCTATCATTTTCTCAATCCGAGAATCGGGATCAACTATAACTTTTCCCATACTTCGAACGCGTACCTTAGTGTAAGCCAGACTTCCCGCGAACCTCAACTTGCTAGCATATACAATGCCGACGAGTCGAGCGGAGGAGAGACTCCGAACTTCGCCTTGAACGCAAACGGCACGTACAACTTCGGAGAGCCTCTCATCAAGCCGGAGACTCTCGACGATTATGAATTCGGTTACCATTACAACAACGGCCGGCTAACCTTCGGCCTTACGGCTTATTGGATGGAATTTTACAATGAGCTGGTTTCGAACGGCCTCCTGGATCAGTACGGGCAGCCGATCACTGGAAACGCAAAGCGGACCCGTCATGTTGGACTAGAGTTGGAAGCCAATGCAATCATCACAAATAACTTTGCCCTCTACGGTAACATATCAGTCAGCAGGAACAAGCTTATCGAGTATACGAGTTACATCGATACGACCGGAAACACGATTGCCAATGGTATATCGCTAGATGGTAACACATTGGGCGGCTTCCCTGAACTGCTCGGCAACATACGGGCAACATACGCAACGGACAATTTCTCCGCCGTACTGCTCGGCCAGTATGTCGGGTCCCAGTACACAGACAACTTCCAGTTGGCTTCCCGTGAGATCAGCCCGTATTTTATCGTGAACGGCTGGCTCTCCTACCGGATCCGTGATTTCCTTTCGCTCTCATCGGTCGACTTTAAGCTGTACGTTAATAACCTATTGAACCGGCTTTACATTGCACACGGCGAAGGTATTTACTTCTACCCCGCGGCGACCAGGAATTTCTTCATCACCTGCTCAGTTGACCTCTGATAGTATGAAATTTGAAAACGCCGTTTTGCTTATTTGTAACGGAGTCCCTCCTTCGCGCGAGAGACTCCGTACCCTGCTGCCGAACCCTGCCAAGGTTGTGTGTGCGGACGGCGGTGCAAACAAAGCCAGGTCGATCGGCCTGGAACCTGATTTGATTGTCGGCGACCTGGATTCATTGGACCAATCAGACGGCGGTTTCCGGAAAGCAGAAATCGTGAGAATACCTTCACAGGATAATACTGACTTCGAGAAGACATTGGACCTCCTCCTTGAAAGAGGTGTGAATGATTTGCTCATAACCTCGTTTTCAGGCGGCAGAATTGATCAAACGCTTGCGAACATTCAGATAGCCTACGAATACTCAAAGAGATGCAATCTGGCGCTCGCAGACGATGAGTACCTGATCATTCCGGTTACAAACAAACTTGTAGAACATGTCCGAACTGGGACGCTGATATCTTTGCTGCCAATGGAGGATGCAACGCTCGTGAGCACGAAAGGATTGGCTTACGAGTTGAATCACAGCAAGATTCCTAAAGGTGGCCACGGAATCAGCAATCGTGCAGTTACAGAAGAGATGGAGATCAACGTGCACCGCGGCGGCGTACTGGTCTTCGTGAAAGACATATGACCGTTACATTTTCTCCGGCCGATTGGGCCATCGTAATTGTGTACTTTGCTTCCGTGGTTTTCGTGGGTTTCCGTGCAGCACGCCGGGCTCGCGGTCCCATAGACGAATACCTGGTCGCCGGAAGGACGTTGACACTGCCGATATTCGTGGCCACCCTGGTGTCGACATGGTACGGTGGGATACTTGGTGTCGGTGAATTCTCATACAAGTATGGCATTTCCAACTGGTTTATTTTCGGCGTGCCGTACTACATCTTCGCAGTCATCTTTGCAATCTTCCTTGCACCGCGAGTTCACAAAACCAAATTGCATACCATTCCCGACAAACTCAGGGAGACTTACGGCGAAGCAACTGCTAGAATGGGCTCGTTCATAACGCTCCTCATTGTTACTCCTGCACCCTACGTCCTAATGGTAGGTATACTCGTGCAGATGTTGTCCGGATGGAGTCTCACCGTATCTGTCATCTTTACAACCCTCGTATCGATAGCGTACCTGTACGCTGGAGGACTGCACTCCGACGTTCGGACAAACAGCCTAGAATTCATTTTGATGTACATCGGTTTCGGCGTGATGCTCCCCTATTGCTACATTCACTACGGTGGTTTGTCATTCATCGAATCTCACGTGCCGGCAGGTCACCTGACAATTACAGGCGGCAATTCGTGGCAGTATATCATCGCATGGTTTTTCATCGCGAGTCTCACGCTCATCGATCCCGCTTTCCATCAGAGATGCTATGCGGCGAAATCGGGAGCGGTTGCAAGATATGGCATTCTGGTCTCAACTATCTTCTGGCTGTTCTTTGATTTCATGACTTCTACCACAGGCCTGTATGCACGCGCTATTCTGCCTCATCTCAGCAACCCAACAATGTCTTATCCCGCCCTCGCTGAGGTCGTGCTGCCGAGCTTCCTGAAGGGATTATTCTATGTCGGCATGCTTGCCAGCATCATGGCTAGCCTTGAGAGTCTTACTTTCATCTCTGCGGTCACTATAGGGAAAGATATACTCTTTAGTTTCTTCCACAGGAACGATTCCGCTGCAGACGCGAAATCGAGAATCCTGAGATATTCACATGTCGGCATACTTGTGACCGCCGGAATCTCCGTTGCAATTGCGTTGCTTATACCTTCGGTAATCCAAATCTGGTATGATCTCGGGGCTGTCTTCATACCCGGATTGTTAATTCCGCTTATTTCCAGCTATTACCCAAAACTACAGGTGTCGCCTCGGTATGTTTTCCTTTCCATGACTTCAGGCTGGGTCACTTCCCTGCTGTGGCTTTTGTCGGGATTGGTCGGACATGGGACATCGAATTCGACTTATCTCTTCAACATCCAACCCATGTATCCAGGACTGTTTCTTTCCGCGGTCTTCTACACGGTTGGATTTGCAAAAAAGCCGAGAGAGGTGTCTGAAGTCAGTAGTGCTTCAAGCGTTGCCGGGGAAAAGTAAACCTCTCCAGGGAAACTCAGAACTTGACCCGGAGGTTCAATGCGACGGCGGTGCCGGCAGGCGTCGAGCTCAGATTAGGTGAGACTTCAAAACCGGAAAGTTCAGCATCGACATAGGCATCCACCATGGATAGCAAATACACTCCTGCCATGTACCACGCATAAGAGTCCCGTTGGTCTCTGTATGAATCCCGAAGACCCATCAAATTCAAATTACCATATGGAGAAGAAGAGCTAATCGAATTCGAATACTGTGTGCGATAGTACTCATAGCTTTTGTTGTTGGAGAGCCATTGTGAAACGAAGAATGCCTGTGCCCCGATAATGATCGGTACCTTCCAGTAACTGCCGTTATAGATCTGACCGCCCCCTGGAATTGCAGCAGACAGCAAGACTGCTATAAGCGGTGACTTAAGCTTCGACCTGACCGCCTCCGTATCAACAGCTTGACCAATTGCACTTTTGCTCGAATCAACGAGGTGACTTTGAAATCCCAACCCTTGTCTGAGAGTCATTAGAGCAAAATCTGCTTTCGGTTGTGATGACGTCTGGGCTTGGATTCCAAGCGGGGTCAGCAACGTGACAAGAATAAAAACCGCTACCTTCCTTCCCACGGCATGTCGTTCACTTGTATGCAATAATATCAACTTCTACCAATGCATTGCGTGGGAGCGAGGACACTTCTATGGTAGTCCGGGCGGGAGGATTTTCTTTAAAGTACTCGGCGTATATCTTATTGAATTCGGCAAAGTCGCTCATGTTCTTCAAGTAAATGGTAGACTTGATAACATTTGAAAGAGTACACCCTCCGGCTTCCAGGACAGCAGCAATATTTCTCAGAACCTGATGTGTTTGCTCGACCAATCCTTCAGCTAGTTCACCCGTCTCGGGGCCGAGGCCAATCTGTCCGGAAAGAAACAATAAACCGTCTATCTCTACGCCCTGTGAGTATGGTCCGATCGGCTGTGGTGCGCTCTTCGTGTTCAGAATCCCCATGATGCGTTCACTTCACTCCTTTCGATCTGATAGAATCAACTCGATGATCCTTTCCAGGTCACCGTCAGCGTAGAACTCAATTCTTATTTCGCCCGCGTGATTATCACTATAGTTTATCTTCACCTTAGTCGCCAAGTGTCTGCGCAGCCTGTCGGTTAAGTCAAGTATTGTCGCATCTTGCGCAGAAGAAGTAGAGGAGCCGTCTCTGGGAGGATGCAATACTGCCTGTTTACTACTCTTGCCGAGTAGATGTCTGACTTCCCTCTCTACCTGTCGAACGCTGAGGTTGTTTTGAACAACCTTCTTGAACAGACGAAGCATCTCTTCCTGGTCGCTTATGGCTAAAAGGGCTCTTGCGTGTCCTGCCGAAATAGCCCCAGAGATGAGACTCTTCTGTATTTCTGCAGGCAACCTGAGCAATCTCAGGAAGTTCGCGACGGTTGCACGGTCTTTCCCGACCCTCCCGGCAACCTGTTCCTGCGTAAGAGAGCATTCGTCGATGAGTCGCTGATACCCTGTAGCAACTTCTATTGCATTCAAGTCTTCGCGCTGCAAATTCTCCGTCAATGCTAATTCGAGCATCTTTGTGTCGGAGGTAATTTCAAGCACATAGGATGCAATTTCTTCTAACCCCAGCTCCGTAACAGCGCGGAGACGCCGTTCACCGGATATAAGCTCAAACATCCCGTTTTCGACCCTGCGAACTGTAATCGGCTGAATCAACCCGTTTTCCCTGATCGAGCTTTTCAATTCCTCAAGGCCCTCTCTCGCAAATTCCTTCCTGGGCTGAAACTTATTCGCCCGGATCTTGCGGACCCCTATCTTAGATATTGAACTAGCCTCGGGTTGACTTGTACCTTCCGACGGGCCGATGATCGCAACAGATTCCCTCTTGATTAAAGCGTCTAAGCCTCTGCCAAGTCTAACGTTAGATTTCATGTTTTCGGCTTTTCTCTATCTTCAATCGAACTATCTGAAACAGGTCTTACCTCCTCCAACGGCTTCTGCACAGGCACTGGAGTGTTGCGTTCCAAAAACTCTTTTGTCAGTTCCATATAGTGCTTTGCCCCAAGGGAACCAGCATCGTAAAGTATGATCGGTTTCCCAAAGCTCTGCGCCTCACTAAGCCGAACGTTCCTGGCAATTACAGTGTGAAACACCCTGTCCTCAAAATAGCGCCGTACCTCTCCCACCACCTGGTTAGAGAGTTTAAGACGCGAATCAAACATCGTAAGGAGTACACCTTCAAGCTCTAGATTCGGATTTAGGCTACGCTTTACAATTGAGATCGTATTTAGCAGCTGTCCCAGACCTTCGAGCGCGAAATACTCGGTTTGGACAGGAACGAGAACACTGTCGGCCGCCACGAGGGCATTCACAGTAAGAAGGCCGAGCGAAGGGGGGCAGTCTATAAAAACATACTCAAAGTTCTCTTTGACATGTGCCAGGGCATTTCTTAGAAGAGATTCTCTATTCTCGATTTCAACCAGCTCGATCTCCGCCCCTACCAAATCTATATCAGAGGGCATAAGCTTAAGGAAGGAAAGTGAGGTGTCCTTCACGGCATTATCGGAATCGGAGGAGCCTATCAGAATGTCATATGTGCTTGTATGGGGCTGCTCCTTGTCAAATCCGAGGGCACTTGTAGCATTTGATTGTGGATCCACATCCACGAGGAGAACCTTGTGCTCCAATGCTGCTATGCATGCAGATATGTTTACGGTGGTGGTCGTCTTACCTACGCCGCCCTTCTGGTTTGCAACAGCTATTATTTTACCCATTTTGCATCTCTCTCGCTAGGCTCAGAAGATAAGAATGAGGCTCGGACGCCCACTCTTTTGCATTCAAAGCAGGGCTGCCCCTTTTCGCCGTCAATTTCTGTGACGTAGGGGACATACTTGCGTTCAGTAAGTTCATTTGCACTGAATATAAATTTAGTAGCTCTAAATTTCAATTATTTGCCCCCGTTTCAACGCAGGGCTTTCAAGAGACGTAAAATCGACCTAACGAATCTGAATCCGTGTGCCGGTAACAAGCCTTGACTCATCAGATGCCAGAAATACGAACGGATCGGTGATTTCGACCGGAAGCTTATAAGTCGAAGGGTCAACCTCCGGAAAGGCCTTGCGTATCATGTCTGTGCTTGTACGGCCGGGATCTATCAGGTTTACTCTAACTCCAGTGTCCCGGAGCTCTTCAGAAAGCATCATGGTCATGCCTTCAACAGCAAATTTGGAAGGAAGGTATGCCCCCCACTTGGGATATGGTCGGCGAACCACGCCGGAAGTAATATTGATAATGGACCCCGAACTCCGCTTCAACATTTCAGTCGCCGCGAGCTTGGACAAGACAAAGACCGCCTCAACGTTTACCTCAAACACTTTCTTCCAATCGCTCAAATCGAGTAATGTCATCTCCACCCTTTTGCCCAGCATCCCGGCATTGTTCACCAAAACGTCAATTTTCCCGTTCAGCTCCAGTGCCCTCTCGACAACCTTGATGCACTGCACCTCTGAGGAAACGTCTGCTGCAAGCGTCGTGCAGCCGAGCCCATTCTTGTCAAGCTCCTCAGACAGCAAACGGAGATTCCCTTCGTTCCGCGCTACAGCGATTACTTGCGCTCCCTCCTCTGCGTACTTCAGCACCACGGCTCTCCCAATACCGCGGGACGCGCCGGTGACGATGGCTGTCTTATCTTTTAGCCTCATGCAACCAAGATAACTCTGCCGCCAAAACTCTTCAATTGATTGTAAGCGTGTATCACGATATATTTTTAAAAATCAGGTGGTGATAATGAGAACCGTTGTTTTCCTTGTCGTCGTACTTGCGGCAATCGTGTTCTTCTCCTTCAATGTAAAGCGCCTCACCGGCTATCTGAAGGTTGGGAAGCCGGACAAGAGATCAGGTAACCCGGGCAAACGAATCAAGAACGTACTATCCATCGCCTTCGGACAAAGGAAACTATTGCGCGAACCGGTAGCAGGATGGATGCACTTCTTCATCTTTTGGGGCTTTGTAATTCTATTGACCGCCATCCTGGAGACTTTCCTTCAAGGGTTCGGAAGGAACCTATCGTTCGGTTTTCTCGGCCTGTTTTACGGGCCGCTGGTCTTCTTGCAAGACACACTCGGTTTACTCGTAATCATATCGGTACTCGTCGGCCTTTACAGAAGAAACGTTGCACACATCAAGAGGCTGCAGTTCTCCAGACATTCATATTGGGACGCGAACCTGATTCTGATCATGATACTGTTCATAATGATCACGATGTTCCTGCAGAACGCCGCTCATATTGCGGTTGAAGCGTCTTTGCCGGGCAGACCCGATACACTTGACGCCGGTGCAAGATTCTTCTCTTCGACGCTCGCTTCTCTCTTCATACCAGCATCGATTCATACAAAAGAGATCCTCTTCGACTTCTTCTGGTGGGCGCATGTCTCGCTCGTCCTGGGCTTCCTCAACTATCTCCCGTACTCAAAGCATTTGCACATCGGTTCCTCGTTCTTCAACGTCTATTTTTCGAACATAGGCCCTAGAGGAGAGTTGAAGCCGCTCAACCTCGAGGCTGAGGATATAACGAAGTTTGGCGCCGGGGACATCGAAGATTTGACATGGAAACAGCTGTTGGATGGGTACACTTGTACCGAGTGCGGCCGGTGCGACTCGGTGTGTCCGGCAAACCTTACGGGCAAACCACTCTCACCCAGAAAAGTGATTACCGATATCCGGCATCGGACAATGGAAAAGGCACCATTCCTGTCCGATAAGAAGGCCGCGGACGAAAGACATCTCGTCGACGACTACATAACCGAAGACGAACTCTGGGCCTGTACGACCTGCGGTGCATGTATGGAAGAGTGCCCGGTAATGATAGAGCATGTCAACTCAATTGTCGATGTGCGGCGATATCTCGTCCTGAACGAATCGCGCTTTCCTGCCGAGCTTGCCGCCGCCTACAGAAATCTCGAGAATAATTACACAGTCTGGGCGTTCAACTGGAGGGACCGCGCGAAGTGGGCAGAAGGATACAATGTCCCGATTGCCGCGGACGTAAAAGACGACTTCGATGTTTTATATTGGGTTGGATGCGCAGGCAGTTATGACATGCGATATCAGAAGGTAGCGCGCGCGTTCTCACAATTGATGAACAAGGCGGGCATAAAGTTCGCCATCCTTGGCAACGAAGAAAAATGCACCGGCGACCCGGCACGCAGGAGTGGAAACGAATATTTGTCGCAGACGCTCATAAAAGAGAATGTAGAGATACTGAATAAACATAAGGTGAAGAAAATCGTCACGACATGTCCTCACTGTTTTAACTCACTTAAAAATGAATATCCGGACTTTGGGGGAAAATATGAAGTGATTCACCATACCGAGTTTATAACAGGACTCATAGACTCCGGAAAGCTAAAGTTGACCGATTCCCGGAAATCCAGAATCACTTATCATGATTCATGCTACATAGGAAGGTACAACGGCATTTACGACGCTCCCAGAAAGGCACTGGCCGGCATAGACGGAGTGGAGCTATCGGAGATGAAGAGATCGAAAGATAAAGGCCTTTGTTGCGGTGCCGGCGGTGCAAGGATGTGGATGGAAGAAAGAACTGGAAAAAGGATAAACATTGAAAGAACCGAGGAGGCGCTTGCCACCGACCCGGATGTTATTGCTTCGGCGTGCCCCTTTTGCATGACTATGCTGACAGACGGCGTCAAAGCAAAAGAGGCTCAGGGTGTGGAGGTCAAGGATCTTGCGGAGCTCGTCTTGGAAGCTTCCGGTGATTAGATTGTCAACGAGCTGCCCATCAGCATAGGGCATTATCGAGCATCACGCGGAAGTAGAACAAATGTACAAAAAAAATGGAGGTAAATTGAAATCACTTTTTGCGGCAATAGTTGCAGTATTGTTAATGAATGCAAGCGGTTTTTCGCAATACAAACTGGAGTATAAGGCTTCAGGCTCAACGCCGCTTCATTACAAGGCACATACCACTTTCGAGACAACGCAGTCTATGATGGGGCAGTCAGCCAAAATGAGTGTCGTATCCGACCAGACAATTTCTATGTCCAGCAAGAAGTCCGGCAGCGAGTTGGTATACTTGATCAAGATTGATTCAAGCGAAAATGTCGCCGTGATGCCGAACGGGGACACCACCAGATCATCTTCCCCTGCCCTCGGCAAGCTAAAGGAGACACGCATTCGTCCGGACGGAGACGAGATCTCTTCCAAATGGCTCGACACCGCCTTTGCCGATACGCGCGCAGGAGAGATGAAAGATTACGGAAGTTTCTTCTTCAAATTGCCCGCCAAGCAAGTTGGCAAAGGCTCGACCTGGAACCAGGAGAAGCTTGATACGGTCGGTACTCCGGGCGCCGATGGATCAATAGTGATCAATACGAACACGGGTTACAAATTTGTTGACGAGGAAAAATTCGGCGGTACCTCATGTGCAAGGATCGACTTCACAGGAAAAGTTGAACTTCAGGGAACGACGACTGCGCACGGGATGGCTGTTGCAATAAAGGGCAACGGAACCATCGCAGGCTCAGCGTTATTCGATTACACAAACGGAAGAGTGATGAAAATTAATGGTTCGTCCAACCAGGATATAACCATGTCTTCCTCCGGCAATAATCCTATCTCGGTGCCGATGAACCAGAAGACTGCTTATGATCTTTTATTGGTCAGGTAATCGCTGTAGATCATTCTGAGCGCCTGCTCAATATCGGCTGGAAGCGTCGAACTGACGGTGTAAACCTGGTGGTTGGCTGAGTTCAGAAGGCAAATTTGTGGAAAAGACCCTTTGGGCTCAGTCAACTTGAATATCTTGCCCGTTATATGCTCTCGGTTCGAGAGTGTAATTCCGTAATCGACTAGAGTTCCGGATTCATCGACCGTGCTGTCGACAAATCCAAGCGCAGTTGTTCCGATCAGGCTCTCTACCACATTCTGAGCCGTCATTTCCGGCACGTCCGTCCCATTTACCCGCCACAATGTGTCGCGGTGAAAGAAATGATACAGAGTGTCGCCCAGTGAAAAATCTATCGCCTCTATATCCGACGTACCAAAGCCGAAGATTTTCTTTTCGCGCCAGTTGGAAAGAGACTGGCCGACAAGCGTCCTGATGTTTGCCGATAATTCCATGATTTTCTTCTTCCCGGCCACCTGTATGTAACAGCCGTTGAAGTCCGGACTAACATCTCCGACCCTTATAGAAACGGACTTGCCGCTTGCCTCAGCTAATTTGAGAAGGGGTGACAACGAACCTAGACCATAAGCGGAACTGTCAGACAAGTTATCTGCTACGACCGTCGCTGACGGATTGGCTGCGACACGGGAAAGCAGCATATCAACCTGGCTTGCCGCGGCGGCGAACTGTATCGGGGAGGTAATCTTCCACAAAGCTCCCGCCTTCTCCAGCACTATTTGCCGTCCGAAGTCTATGGAAATTTTGACGACCTTCGCGGTATCTATTTCGGCAAACGGTCTGGAACTCTGCGTTGTGGAGGTGGTTGAGGTTATTCGCTGGACTGCGTAGATGATTCCCAGAACAACTAAAACACCGACAAGGATCTTAGTTGACTTGCTCATTTTCTGCTTCACCTTCCCTATTTAAGCTTTCGCGATAAGCCTTCCGCCGTCTACCGGTTTTCCGCCAGTAAACTAGGCCGAATGCTAGCACAATTAGTGGTGGAAGCACGACAATCATATCCTTGGTTGTTTCACGCGTGCCCTCCGTCACCGGCTTAAGCGGCGGCGGCAGGAACGATTTAGAACGGATGGAAATCAGTCCGATGTTATCCGTGAGGTAGTCGACCGTATTGAGGAAGATCGACAGGTTTTCTGGATTGCTCAGAAACATATCTCTGACAAAATTTCCGTCACCCATTACGACTATTCTCTCGCTGTCCTCAGTCTTGCGTCCGGGATCGATCTTCGCATATCTGTTCGTGTCCGAAATTGCAGAGTGTATCCTTCCACTGATGGCCGCGCCGAGAAGCAGATGATGTTGCACAAACATCTCGCGCGTGAAATGGGCGGCAGGATTAAGATCATAAGCCCCGACACCTCCGTCTACTCCGCTGCGCTCACTCGAGACCGCGAACGGAATTACTTTCAGGTGCATATTATGTGCAGACGCCGTGTCTATTTCGCTGGGAAACGGAAAGATTATCTGGTGAAGGTCCTGAGTCACGACGAACGACCTGTCAAGACCGCTGACAATCGGAATATATGGATTAGGAACTTCGGTCTGTATTGTCAGGCCGCCTTCCTGCTGCATCATCGAGACAGATGCGCAAACCGCGTCCCGAACGAGATTCTTCTTTATCTCGAAGCCATAACTGCTGAAGAGCCGTGAAAGATTGAGGGACAGGTTCGTCGCAAACTGGCTCTGCATAGACGCATTCACCATGCTCATCAGGAATGCGGCTCGCCCTCTGTTCATCATGTACTCGTCGAGGTTGTAAACCTGCGAATCAGCGAGTGCGCTTGTGGGTTGAATCATTATCAGCGCAGAAATCGAGTCGGGCACGGGCATCGACAAGTTTGTCGGATAGATATTGTACCTTCCGGACAACGCCTGCTGCGCCTTCTGAATATCCTGGAATGACGGCTCGCCGTTACCGACCACGACGGCTATGGTCTTCTTGTTCGGCTGGATCAAGCGTTCGATCCGCGATGCCATATCGTATTCAAAATTCGAAAGGTTCTCTATGACAGGAATCAACTGTCTCCGGGCCTGGTACTCCATCACGAGCCCCATGAAGGCCCGTTTTACTTCGAGCTTGTCGTTGTTGATTACCTGCACCTGAACCTGCGGTATCCCTTCGGAAGTTGCCTCGTTGACTTCCTTGTCGGTCGTCGGGTTCTCTATTCTGTATTCCAATTTGCCGTCGGAGAGACTTCTGAATTCCTGGAGCATATCTATGAGGGCCAGGCGGTTGGCATTGTAGGGAGAAGGCAGGTCGGAATTGAAGTACACAGTGACGAGCAAATGATCCTTAAGACTTTTCAGGAGTTTCTCCGTCGCGGGAGAAAGCGTGTTGACCTTGTCTCTTGTCAGATCGAGGCGAAAGAACCACCCGCTGACGACAACATTTACCAGTACGACTACGACGAAATAGAGGATCGCTTGCAGAACCACATCGCGAGTTGACTTCTTCATTTGAATTTCAGCTCCAGCCATTTTGACGTCAGACTCGAAAAGAACGCCATCACGCCGCAGAAGTAAACCACATCACGAAGATCGATGGCGCCCTTGTAAAAATTTGCCAGATGGAAATCCGAGCTCGCATACTGAAGGATATAAGCGACATTGCCGGTCGTAAGAGCCGTCACCTTATCAAGAATAAAAAAGATAAAGAGGATGAATAGAGCTATGATGAATGCTGCCACCTGGTTCTGTGTCAGGCTCGAAGCGAACACTCCGGCCGAGACATAGCCGGCGGCAAGAAACAGAAGCCCGATGTATCCGGCAAACGCCGTTCCGCCGTCGATATTGCCCAGGCTTGCGACTACAATGAAATAGAAGATCGTTGGCACAAGCGACGCCACGACAACCACATAGCCTGACAGCCACTTTGCCAGCACAAGCTTCCCCCGGCTCACCGGATGAGTTACGAGTACCTCCAAAGTTCCGTTCCTGAACTCTTCTGAGAAGGACCTCATTGTCAGCGCAGGGATGAAAAACAGAAAAAGGATACTCGTCAGGGAAAAAAAAGGACGAAGGGTGGCAACATTCGAGAGGAATAAGCCATCGGCAAACATGTAACCGGATATGAGAAGAAATACGATAATCATCACATAAGCGGCAGGAGTCTTTACTGAAATCAATATCTCCTTCTTAAGGAGAACCGTCAGACTATTGTTGTCCTGTTTCATCGGATCCTAAAGTTAATTCTCTGAATACCTTTTCCAAGTCCGACCCTGAACTGCTCAGCCCCAGCATCTTGAAACCGTTAGCGACACATAGGTCGAATATCTTTTCCCTCACATTATTATTGTCTTCAACCACTAGTTGCAGTGAAATCGAATCCTTACCATGGCTGACCGTAACCTTTCGCGGCTGCAGGGCGCTTTGAAATATGTTCGCAACGGCAACGGCATCGGCTGGCGCCTTGATAGCAACCACGACGTTGCCCATCCCGCTATGCTGAAGCTCATCCGATGTTGCGTCAAGAACAAGCTTGCCCTTGTTTATAATCAGGACCCGGCTACATAGGGCCTGGACCTCCGACAGGATATGCGTAGAGAGTACGACAAACTTCTCAGTTGCTAATTCCGAGATTAGTTGTCTGATTCCGATGACCTGGTTAGGATCCAATCCCGACGAAGGTTCGTCCAGAATCAGGATCTTCGGGTCGTGGATAATTGCCTGCGCAAGTCCTACGCGCTGCTTGTACCCCTTTGACAATCTGTAAATCGGCTCGTACAAAACCTCTTTCAGCCCGCAGCGCTCGGCCACGTACCCGAGCCGTTCTCTCGTTCGCTTCGCCGACAATCCGGACAACTGCCCTGTAAACTTGAGATACTCGTGGACTTCAAGTTCGGTGTAAAGCGGATTGCTTTCCGGCAAATAACCAATCTTAGAATGGAGCGCGAAGTTGTTGGCGTCGACGTTCTCACCATCGATCACTACCTTCCCGTCCGTCGGGGCCAGGAAACCCGTGATGATCCTCATGGTCGTGGTCTTCCCCGCACCATTGGGTCCCAGGAATCCAACCACACTCGGCTTGTCTATCTCAAAAGAGACATTGTCTACGGCTCTTGCATCACCAAACAATTTGGTGATGCCCTCTACTTTAAGACTCATAACGTTTGCAAATTTATCTTCGTTAAACAAAATTATCAACACAAAAATAATGATAAACAGACTGAACCGCGAGGACTCAGATTCGTCTATTCCACAGAAGTCGAATGATAGACGAGCTGAAGAGAAGGAACTCATTGACCGGGCCCTTAAACAGGATGAATCCGCATATTCGGAGATCATCAACCTCTACAAGGGAAAGGTCGCTGCGACTGTCTATTCGATTCTCGGCAGAGACTACGTAGAGGAAATTTCGCACGAGACCTTCATCCGGGCGTTTAACTCGATCAGGCAGTACAGGAGAGACTCGTCATTCTATACATATTTGATTCGGATCACCGTCAATCTTTGCCGTGACGAGATTAGACGAAAGCAGATCAAGCGTATCTTCAACTTCACCGAAGTATTTAACAGGAACGAAGAGAATGATGCTCAGGAACAAATACAGACCGGAGCTTCCAGCGATCCGATGAATATCTACGACTCAACCGAGACCGTGGAAATAGTGAGAGAAGAGATGGATAATCTTCCACCCATACTCAGGATTGCTGTGACTCTTCGCGAAATCGACGAGTTGAGTTACGACGAAATAGCCAAACTCCTGAAGATCAGTGTCGGTACCGCCAAGACACGGGTATTTCGTGCAAGACAGATTCTACGTGACAAACTAACTGGGAGGCTTAACTATGGACAATAGTTGCCGTTTTTCAGTTTACGTCGATGACTTCGTTCATGGCGAACTAGAGCAATCGCAACGGAAATCGTTCGAGGACCATCTGGCTTCGTGCGGCGAATGCAGAAAGGAACTCGAAGCCGCCTTACGGCTGAAGGAATCCCTCACTGCTTCATACCTGGCCGACCTGGATGAGACCTTCAACTACAAGGTGATCAATACCCTCCGCACCGACGGGCACTTTGAGCGGGGGAAAGAAATCCGGGTTGCTCTGGAAGACATAGTGATTAGTCTTGCGACGCTTGTTGCTGTCGTTCTTCTAGCCATTCAAATGTTCAGGACGCCGAGTGTCACTACGGTCGATATGCTGGGCAGGCTGACAAATATCGAAAAGAGCTCCCTGGAACAGCCGGCTCTTTCAAACGATCAGGTACTCGAACTTGTTCTGAGGAGAAAATAATTGATTACGAAAAAGACTCTCTGGGCGGCGATAATTATTTCCATGATTATCGGTGGGATTGCAGGTTTCGCAATCGATAGGTTTGATTCGCAACCCGGCTCTTCTCACTTCGGAAAGACGAAGTTTATAAACTACATGACCAAGGAGCTGGGCCTTACCGGAACACAACAGAAGCAGCTTGACTCAATAGTCACTTACGTGCATCCGAAATTCCAGGCGATAAGAAAGGACTTCAGGTCGAAGTTGGAGAATCAAATAGATTCCACACAGGATATGATCAAGTCCATCCTGACGCCTGTTCAGCGAAAGAAAGTAGAAGCCTTGTACAATAAAACAAAAACAGGAAGCGATAACAAATAGGTCAATTTATGAGCAAGAACCGAAAGAAGGTTTATTACTACATTACGGGTGTACTAGTTCTCCTTGCGATATTCGTTTATCTAAGACTGCGTGCCAATGCTGCAGATGCGACAAAAGTGCTCCGCCCTATCCCGACCGTCCAGATCTCGGATCCGCACCGCGGGTCCATCGAAAGGACCATCTCATTCACGGGAGACATCGATGCCATTCAGGAAGCCACCATATTTCCGAGAGTAAACGGGAACATCGAAGAGGAATACGTAAACATCGGGAGTTACGTCAGAAAGGGTGAAATACTCGCGCTAATCGATACGGCTGTATATTCCGAGAACGTTCGCCAGGCAAGGGGCGTCTATTTGCAGGCCCGCGCCACACTGGAAAACGATAAACTCACGTATGAAAGGAACAAAAGCCTGCTCAGCCAAAATCTCATTGCAAAACAGGATCTGGACAATTCTGAAGCGGCCTACAAGGTCGCCCTCGCTCAGGAACAAGCCGCGGCAGCAACAATGAAGAATGCGGAGATCCAGCTCGGTTATTGTCGCGTGCAGGCACCCTTTACCGGATACGTCACGCGGCGATTCTTCGATCCTGGGACTTACGTAACCTCGTCGACCAACGCTACAAGCTCGACCCTTTTCTACCTGGCCGACCTGAACAAGGTGAAGGTTCTGGTAAATGTACTCGAGGAGGACATACCTCTTCTCCCAAAGGTCGAGGATGCCCAGATAAAAGTCGACGCCTATCCGAGCATGGTATTTCACGGAAAGATAACCCGGGTCAGCCAGCAACTGGACCTCTCGACACGCACCATGCCTGTTGAAGTTGACATAGACAACCCACATGGTCTGCTGAAACCCGGAATGTTCGCGAACGTCGACCTTATTTTTGACAGGGTTGACAACGCCCTGGTTCTTCCCTCTCAGGTTGTTTTGAAGGATGATTCCGGAAGTTACGTTTACACTCTGGGCGCCGGCGACATCGTGCACAAGAATTATGTCAAGATTGGCGTCACTCATGATAACGATGACCAGGTTATCTCCGGGTTAAATGATAACGCCCCGGTAGTCTTTATGGGGTACGACATGGTGCACGACGGAATGAAAGTCAGGGTGGCGAGATAATCACATGTGGTTAACAAGACTTGCACTTAAATACCCCATCTCGACACTGATGGGGTCCATAGCTATCTTCGTGCTCGGTTTGGTGTCTTTCCTGCAGCTTCCGATAGACATGCTGCCGAACATACAAATACCGGTTGTATCCGTAATAACTTTCTACAACGGTGCCGCACCGACCGATATGGAGCAATCGGTAACCGTTCCTCTCGAGCGGGCGGTAAGCAGCACGAACGACATAAATTATGTCCAGTCACGCACGCGCGAAGGCGTATCGCAGCTCTTCGTGTTCTTCAACTGGGGAACCAACACAGACGTCGGCCTGGTTGACATCATTCAAAAAGTAAACAGAGCGCTCGAACTCCTGCCTCCTGGTGTTTCTCAGCCGGTGGCATTGCAGTTTGACATCAGCAACATACCTGTCTGCACGGTTGTCCTCAGCAGTAATATGGATCCACGCAACCTGTATGACCTTGCATACAACGTCATCGAGCCTCAGATCGAACACCTTCCGGGCGTCGCGCAGGCGGCCGTTACAGGCGGTGAAATAAGGGAAATTCACCTCATTATTGACAGAAGCAAGCTTGAGGCGCTTAACATTCCAATCGAGGCCGTCACTCAGGCCGTGGCGAACTCCAACCTTATCCTCCCTTCCGGTGATCTGAAGACGGGAATGTATGACTACTCACTGACTACCGAAAGCCAGTTCAGCCTCGTGAAGCCTATGGAGAACATCGTCGTAAAAGTCGTGAACGGCGACCCGATAAGAATCAGCGACATAGGCAAAGTCGAGGACTCCTTCCAGGAGCAAACAGAGGTTCTCAGAGTAAATGGAAAGAACGGTGTTGTCCTCAGGATTCAGAAGTCTCCAGACGCCAACACAGTGCAGGTGGTCAAAGAGGTAATGGACGACTTGCCGAAACTTCAGGGGGTCCCCTCATTGGTCAAGTCTTCCGTAGCATTCGACCAGAGCACGTACATAAAACAATCTATCAGCGGGCTCGAGCAGGAAGCAGCAATGGGAGCGCTCCTTGCAACCATAGTGATCCTATTGTTCCTGAGAGACTTCAGGAGCGCCCTGGTAATCTTCACAGCAATTCCGTTGTCAATACTCGTGGCGTTCATCTTCTTCAGGTTTAGCGGGAGCTCTCTGAACATAATGACCCTCGGAGGACTAGCGCTCGGCGTAGGCAGGATGGTCGACGATTCAATAGTAGAACTTGAAAACATAACCAGGCACTTCAACCTCATGGGGAATACCGGCGTGAGTAAAATGCAGGCAACACTGGACGCCGCTCTCGAGGTTGCCGGACCAATATTCATCTCTACGCTCTCGACGGTAATTGTGTTCCTGCCTGTAATTTTCCTATCGGGAATAGCACAGCTGTTGTTTATGCCTCTTGTGCTCACGATTACCGTAGCACTCTTCGGCTCGTTCTTTGTCTCGCGGACAGTTACACCCCTCTTGTGCAATCGCGTCCTTAAACCGGAAGAGGAAATCAATCCCAATTCCACGAGATTCATCGACAGGGCGAAGCTGAGTTCCAAGAATTTCTTTGATGAACTCGACAATACTTACCAGAGGATCATCAGGACTGCGCTTAGGCATAAGAGAGAAGTAATCCTTGGCGTTGCGGGCTTCGCTGTTCTTTCGTTCATGCTTTTCAAGTTTGTAGGGACAGAGTTCTTCCCTAATAGCGACGAGAGCCAATTCTCAGTAACGGTTAAAATGCCGGTCGGCACACGCATTGAAGAGACACAGAAATATGTCGCGAAGGTGGAGCAACTTATCAGGAAGTATGCCCCGGAAACGACCAAGATTATCTCCGACATCGGCGTTCCCAACGAGAAGAGCGGAAATTTATTCAGTCAGAACGCCGGGACTTATGCGGCGAACATTCAGGTTCAGCTCACTGACCCGACAAAAAGACAGCGGTCTGAAGATCAGATCATGAATGCCCTTCGTCCGAGGTTGATGGCGCTTCCGGGAGCGCGGATATTTCTTGCGCCGGGAGGCTTCCTGCACTTCTTGCTGAACTTCGGCTCGAATGCGCCGATCGACGTAGAAATTATGGGATACAATCTTAAAACCGGAATGAACCTTGCACATCAGGTATTAGATGTCATCCGGACAACTCCCGGTGCAACCGACGCGCAGATCAGCATGGATCCCAACATGCCGCAGTTGAAAGTTGTCGTCAACCGGGAGAAGGCCGGGGCGCTCGGTGTGAACGTTGCCGATGTCGCAAACACTGTGGCAACAGCTATCGACGGTGCCGTGGCTTCACAATACACCGACCCACAGACCGGTAACCAATACAATATCTTGGTGCGCCTGGATTCCACAGATCGAGACCGAATCGATGACGTCAGCCGGCTGACGATTCCCAGCTCGACGGGCCAGCTCGTGAAATTGGGAAACATCGCCCAGGTCGTGATGGGAAACACGCCAGTTGAAATCGACAGAAAGTATCAACAGCGAATCATTGACGTGACCGCCAATGTAACCGGAAGAGATCTTGGAAGCGTATCATCGGACATTCAAACAAGGTTGAACAAGATTTCAGTGCCGACCGGATTTCAGGTAGTTCAGAGTGGAAACATTGAGCAGCAAAAGAGCACTTTCAAATCACTGTTACTCGCTCTGCTTCTCGCCATCATAATGGTCTATATGGTAATGGCCTCACAATTCCAATCGCTCGTCGATCCGTTCATCATAATGTTCACCGTACCTCTTGGTGTGGCCGGAGTCGTCTGGGCATTGTTCTTAACAAACACGACCCTTTCTGTCACATCGTTCGAAGGCGTAATCGTCATGGTGGGCATTGTTGTCTCGAACGGCATATTGCTCATCGACTATATAAATCGGTTGAGGAAGCAAGGCGTGGAGCTTCACGAGGCAGTGACATTAGGAGGACGAACGAGACTCCGCCCGATATTGATGACCTCCCTGGCTACGGTGCTCGGACTGCTTCCAATGGCGTTCGGAATGGGCGGCGACCGATCACAAGCGCCCCTGGCAATTGCGGTCATTGGCGGACTGACGGTCTCCACTTTCTTGACGCTTATCTTTGTTCCAACATTGTACACAGTATTCGAAGAGAAATTCAAAAGAGAGATAAAAAAAGAAGAGCTGTAGAAATAGCTACATCCGGCGATGCAGGTTAACTTGTGAAAAGCGATAATCAATCAATAAAGCCAATCCACAACTTACCCCTGTCTTCTTTTCAAAAGAGATGGAGACGAGGGGTGAGTTCGAAACGAGTTTGGGTTCCGCATGACTAAGAAAACGGAGATGATACTGAGGAAATAGAGATACGGATATAGTTGCAACACGGGCTTAGGGCGACTTCCCCGTGGGGCAAAGAAAGGAAGAGATAAAGGTGAATCATTCATTAAAAGAAGCCGCAGCGAAGTCTGGATTCATGTCGGGGTTTCGGGTGCTTGCAGAGAACGAGGTGACCATATGTGGTTAACTCGACTCGCGCTCAAATATCCCATCTCTACGCTGATGGGGTCAATAGCAATCTTTGTTTTGGGTTTGGTGTCATTCCTGCAGTTACCGATCGACATGCTGCCCAACATACAAATCCCGGTAGTATCCGTCATAACCTTCTACAACGGGGCCGCTCCGACAGACATGGAACAGTCAGTCACAGTTCCTCTGGAGCGGGCAGTCAGCAGCACCAACGATATAAACTACGTCCAATCGCGGACTCGAGAAGGCGTATCCCAGATTTTCGTCTACTTCAACTGGGGAACGAACACAGACGTAGGCCTAGTGGACATCATACAGAAGATCAATCGGGAGTTGGAACTCCTGCCTCCGGGAGTATCGCAGCCCATTGCACTGCAATTCGATATCTCCAACATACCGGTATGCACGGTAGTCTTAAGCAGCGACATGGGTCAGCGCGCTCTTTATGATTTAGCATATAACGTCATTGAGCCTCAACTCGAACACTTGCCGGGCGTTGCACAAGCCGCCGTCGTGGGCGGCAGGATCAGGGAGATTCACGTAATCATCGACAGAAGCAAACTTCAAGCATTGAATATCCCGATCCAGACCGTCACCCAGGCTGTTGCAAACTCAAATCTTATCCTCCCCTCCGGGGATTTGAAGACGGGTGTGTACGACTACTCGTTGACAACTGAAAGCCAGTTTAATCTGGTCAAGCCGATGGACAATATCGTCGTTGAGGACGTCAACGGCGATCCGATAACGATTGGTGACATTGGCAAAGTGGAAGATTCTTACCAGGAGCAAACGGAAGTCCTGAGGGTGAATGGGAAGAACGGCGTTATATTGCGAGTCCAAAAGTCTCCTGATGCCAACACCGTGCAGGTGGTTGACGAAGTATTGAGCGAGATACCTAAACTCCAGGGAGTCCCAAAATCAGTCAAGGCTTCCCTTGCATTTAACCAGAGTACATACGTAAAACAGTCTATCAGCGGGCTGGAACAAGAAGCTATCCTCGGAGCATTCCTCGCAACCATAGTAATCCTCTTGTTCCTGAGAGACTTCAAGAGTGCAGTCGTAATCTTCATCGCAATTCCGTTGTCAATACTCGTAACGTTCATCTTCTTCAGGTTCAGCGGTAACTCGTTGAACATAATGACGCTTGGAGGTTTAGCGCTCGGAGTGGGTAGAATGGTAGACGACTCTATAGTGGAGCTTGAAAACATAACCCGTCACTTTAACCTGATGGACAAGACGGGCGTAGGCAGGATGCAGGCGACACTGGACGCTGCTCTGGAAGTCGCCGGCCCGATCTTTATCTCTACTCTGTCCACAGTTATAGTATTCTTGCCTGTGATTTTCCTTTCCGGCATCGCACAGCTTCTCTTCATGCCTCTGGTGCTTACAATCAGCGTTGCGCTTTTCGCCTCGTTCTTTGTGTCACGAACCGTGACCCCCCTGCTCTGCCTACAGATCCTCAAACCGGAAAAGGAGATCGGCCCGGGACGCACAACTTATCTGGATAAGTTGAAGCTTTATTCCAAAAATTTCTTCGAGAGTGTCGACGATAATTATCAGAAACTCATCTCTGCCTCATTGCACCATAAGAAAGCCGTGATATTCGGTGTATTGGGATTTTCGATTTTCTCCTTTATGCTTTTCAAATTCGTGGGCACGGAATTCTTTCCTAATACCGACGAGAGCCAGTTTGCAATAACTCTAAAACTGCCGGTTGGGACAAGAATAGAGGAAACGCAGAAGTATGTGGAGAAAGTGGAGCAGCTTGTCAGGAAATACGTTCCTGAGACGAAAACCATAATATCTGATATTGGCGTGCCATCTGAAAAAAGCGGCAACTTATTCAGTCAGAATCCCGGTGAATACGCTGCAAATATGCAGGTGGAACTCGTATCGCCCACTCATAGAAAGCGCTCGGAGGAACAGATAATGAACGCGCTCCGGCCGAAGTTAATGGCTCTTCCAGGAGCAAAAATGTATCTGGCCCCAAGCGGCTTTCTCCACTTCCTGCTGAACTTCGGTTCTGCCGCGCCCATCGACGTGGAGATAATGGGGTATAACATCAAGACAGGGATGAAGTTAGCCAAAGAGGTGGACAATATAGTTAAGACCACCCCCGGCGCTACTGACGCACAGATAAGCATGGATCCGGATATGCCACAGCTGAAAGTAGTGATCAATCGGGTAGAAGCGGGCGCTCTTGGTGTGAATGTTGCTCAGGTTGCCAACACAGTTGCCACAGGTATTGACGGTTCGGTTGCCTCACAGTTTACGGATCCGAAGACAGGCAACCAGTATAACATCCTGGTGAGGCTTGACAGGAAGGACCGAGACAATATCAGCGACATAAGCAAGCTGACGGTGGCCGGCACGGCCGGTCATCTTGTAGAGCTGGGAAACATCGCTACCGTCAAAATGACCAAGACGCCCGTCGAAATTGACAGGAAGTATCAACAGAGGATTATTGACGTCACGGCAAACGTCACGGGAAGGGACCTTGGAAGCGTTTCGGCCGACATACAAAACAGGCTCAACAAACTGAATGTACCGACCGGATTTCAGATCAAACAAAGTGGAAACATTCAGCAGCAGAAGAGCACCTTCAAGTCTCTTCTTCTTGCACTCGTACTCGCCATTGTAATGGTCTACATGGTGATGGCTTCGCAGTTCCAATCGCTTGTCGATCCATTCATAATAATGTTCTCAGTTCCGCTGGGACTGGCTGGTGTTCTATGGGCGCTATTCCTGACCAACACCGATCTATCGGTCACATCCTTCGAAGGAGTAATCGTGATGGTCGGGATTGTCGTGTCTAACGGGATTCTGCTGGTCGACTACATTAACCGCTTGCGGAAGAGAGGCGTAGAGCTTCACGAGGCAGTCACTCTTGGGGGGAGGACAAGGCTCCGGCCGATTCTGATGACCTCCCTCGCAACGGTAATCGGGCTGCTCCCGATGGCATTAGGAATTGGAGGCGAGCGTTCACAGGCACCGTTGGCAATTGCAGTCATTGGCGGGCTGACAGTATCTACATTCCTGACATTGATCTTCATACCGACACTCTACACGATATTTGAAGAGAGGTTCAAGAGAGAAATGAAAGAGGAGTAATGAGACCTCGCGACAAACGGTGCATGCTTTGGCGTGCGCTCGTTCTCATCATGTGTCAGTGTTTTACCCATCTGCGGAATGGTACGCATTAGTTGTTTGATTTTTCGACCGTGGCTGGCTAACATATCAAACCGTTAGTAACAAGCCGATGGAATTCCTGCAAGTCGGAAAAATGCCACAAGCGATATTCGTGAGCATGCATTTCGCGACCCAAAAGGATGAAATTGCCGTTGAAATCTGCCCACAATTCTTAGGAGAAAATCATGTACGGGAAATTTCAGGAACATCTCAAACAGCAAATCAATTCAATTCGAGAAGGCGGTCTGTACAAGGAAGAGCGAGTCATTGCGTCTCCACAGGGAGCGTCCATAAAACTCACAAATGGAAAGACAGTCTTAAACTTCTGCGCAAACAACTACCTCGGACTGTCGAGTCACCCGAAGGTAATCGAAGCCGCAAAGCGCGGCCTTGACGAGCGCGGATACGGGCTGTCCTCAGTAAGATTCATATGTGGTACACAGGACATGCACAAGGAGCTCGAAGCGAAAATATCAAAGTTTCTTCACACCGACGATACGATCTTGTACGTTGCGTGCTTCGATGCAAACGGCGGGGTGTTTGAGCCGCTGCTTACGGAGGAAGATGCCATAATATCGGACGAACTGAACCACGCCAGCATTATCGACGGGATACGCGGGAGCAAGGCTGCAAGATACCGATACAAACATGCGGATATGAGGGACCTTGAGGACATGTTGAAGACCTCTTCTGCCGCACGCTTCAGAATGATCGCCACCGACGGCGTATTCTCGATGGACGGGGATATTGCAAAGCTTGATGAGATATGTAATCTCGCGGAGAAATATAACGCCCTCGTCATGGTTGACGACTCACACGCGACCGGATTCGTCGGAAAAACGGGGAGAGGAAGCGTGGAATACAGAAATGTCATGGGCCGGGTCGACATTATTACTAGTACACTCGGCAAGGCAGCTGGCGGAGCCTCGGGGGGCTTCACAAGCGGGAGAAAAGAGATCATCGAGTTCCTGAGACAGAGGTCGAGGCCCTACCTGTTTTCAAACACGCTTCCACCTTCGATTGCCAGCGCCGCCATCGCCGTGTTCGATCTTCTGGGATCGACCACCGAGCTGCGCGACAAACTGGAGCGAAATACGAATTACTTCCGGTCGGAAATGACAAAACGTGGATTCGAAATCAGACCCGGCGGGCATCCGATCGTTCCGATAATGCTCTACGACGCAAAGCTCGCGACCGAATTTGCATCCCAACTGCTCGATGAAGGAATCTACGTGATAGGCTTTTCTTTCCCGGTCGTACCCAAGGGTCAGGCACGAATCAGGGTTCAGATCTCTGCCGCACATGAAAAGGAGCATCTCGACAAAGCCATAAATGCATTCGAAAAAATCGGAAAGAAACTCGGAGTCTTGAAAACCTGACAACTTTACCAGGAGGCTATGATAACGGCTAGAGACGCGCATTCGGAGCAGACTCCGACGTGTCCCTGGCTTTCCTGATCAGCGTTTCCCAACCAGTGAGCGGAGCAGTTCCAGATTTACTATGTCCATTGAATATCCATCGTCACCCTTGGGCGTTTCAAGGATTTTCGGCACCGATGAAATTCTGTCATCGTTCATGATCAGGCGGAATCCTGTTTTCCCAATTTGACCTTTGTCGATATGCTCGTGTCTGTCTACCCGCGAACCCAACGGCTTCTTGGCGTCGTTGAGATGAATTGTGTGAAGTAAGCCGAATCCGATGGTCCGTTCGAACTCATTCATCGTAGCTTTGTACGTTTCATCCGTTCGAATATCATATCCTGCGGCAAAAATATGGCAGGTATCCATGCAGACTCCGACGCGTTTCTTGTCCTTGACCAGCGAAATCATCTCGGCTATCTCACCGAAACTGCTCCCGACCGTCGTCCCCTGACCCGCGGTCGTTTCTATCAAAGTCACTACGTCGAGCCCGTCTGTAGATGAATGCGCATAATTCAGAGAATCCGCAACGAGCTTCACCGCTTCCCTCCTGTCCATTACGGTATGTGCGCCCGGATGGAAAATCATGTACTTTATACCGAGAATGGCACAACGCTCTATCTCTTTGGCAAATGCTTTCCTCGATTTATCCAGGAGTATATCGGTGGCGCTGCAAAGATTAATAAGATAGGAATCATGAGAAACGACTATCTCGACTTTTGATTTATTCTCTGCCTCTCGGTATTTTGAAACGTCATCGGAGGAGATCGCCGGGTCGTTCCACTGATTCGAATTCTTAGTAAAAATCTGGACTGCATTGCACCCGACGCGCTGCGCTCTTTCAAAGGCGGTATACAAGCCGCCGGCGACAGACATGTGCGCACCGAGGAGGACTCTCGGCTCCGAACTTGATTTCTTCATTTTTGAATTTACTTGAGCGGGAGCTTAAAATGAAACAACTCTTTGAGTTATCACAGAAACCAAAGAAGCTCGTTATCGGGCTAATGAGCGGAACGAGTGTCGATGGAATCGATGCGGTCCTGGTTGAAATTGAAGGAAGCGGTACCGACACCAGGATTCTCCAACTCGATTTCATAACGGTTCCCTTCCCTGCGGGATTTAAAGCATTCGTCCTGCGGAATTCACAGACGGACACAAGCGATGTTTCCGACATAACCAGACTGAATTTCCTATTGGCGCAGCTTTATGCGAAGGCCGTTAAAGCACTATGTAAACATGCGAATGTTGCCCCCGACGAGGTCGACCTAATCGGTTCACACGGGCAGACAATTCATCATCTCCCTGATAAGGTTGAACTCTACAACGAACGAATTGCCGCGACACTTCAGATCGGAGATCCATCTGTATTGGCCAAGCTGACGGGCATCGTTACAATAGGGGACTTCAGAGTAGCTGATATGGCCTTCGGAGGACAAGGGGCGCCGCTCGTTCCTTACTTCGATTATCTTCTATTTCGTTCCGACAAGGCCTCACGCGCCCTTCTGAACATCGGAGGAATAGCGAACATAACTTATTTGCCCGACCGCTGTGAAGCGAGCGAAGTATTGGCGTTCGACACGGGGCCGGGAAACATGGTCGTCGATCAAATCATGAAAATTGTCTACGACAAAGAATATGATGAGGACGGACAGATAGCTTTCTCCGGACAAGTTCAGGAAGACATGACAGACTACCTGATGAAGGATGAGTACGTCACAGCCGCTCCCCCAAAGTCGACAGGGCGCGAGCGCTATGGAAGCAGCTATGTTTCCGACATTCTCTCGAAATTCTCAAAGCTTCGCAAGGAGGACATAGTTGCTACGGTAACCGATTTTACTGCAAGGGCAGTCTACGAAAACTTTAACCGTTTCCTCTCCCCGACGGCTCTCCAAAAAGGACGAAGTCAACTGGCGGAACTGTTCGTAAGCGGAGGCGGAGCGCAGAACAAGTTTCTATTACATTCCCTCGGCCGTTATTTTGCCGGCACCAGGGTTGCAGTGGCCGAGAACCTTGGAATATCTTCGGATGCCAAAGAGGCGATCTGTTTCGCGGTGCTCGCGAACGAAACAATCTCGGGCAACCCAGCCAACTTGCCCCAGGTCACCGGCGCTTCAAAGAGAACGGTTCTTGGGAAAATTTGCCTACCTTGAGAACGTTTAATAATCTCGTACGGCAATCTATCGCGGGGTGAACGAAAATATGATTTCAGGATACATGATTTTTCCTGAGGTACCTCAAACCTATTGATCCCCTCGTGCCTGAAGAACGTCTCGCACCTTTCTTGCGAGTGTTCGTGGAGTGAAAGGCTTCTGGATAAAATGAATACCTTCATCCAATATTCCTCGATGAGCTATTACGTTTGCCGTATATCCCGACATGAAAAATGTCTTTATATGCGGTTTCACTCTTGCAATAGTGTCTCTCAGTTCCTTCTCGACCAATGACCTATGCCTCTTCCATTTCTCAGCCGACAGCCCCGGGTCGATGTCGAAAACATTCATTGCAAGCAATTCCTCCCGCGTGTAACCGAGGCTCTTGCAAGCATGCCCGTTTACACTATTGATGCTTCCATCCGGTCCGATAACAAATATACCGACCGTGGCACGGTCGAC
Organism: Bacteroidota bacterium; assembly: GCA_023480735.1. Lineage (GTDB taxonomy): Bacteria > Bacteroidota > Ignavibacteria > Kryptoniales > JAKASW01 > JAKASW01. The sequence goes on from JAMCXB010000061.1 coordinate 86,274, forward strand.
GATTGCCTCAGCCAGCTTAATCCCCTCTTCGGCACGCTTTTGTTCAGTGATGTCTTTAAGTGTGCCGTCGTAGTACAATGGTTTGCCTGTATGGTCACGCACGACCGAGGCGCTTTCACGGACTTTGATCTTATCCATGTGCTTTCCAGTCCGACCACGATGCCATCGCGGTCCAGTCTGTCGCAGAATTCTTTCCTGCTGTATGTCGGTCCGACCTTGGTTGTCTCAAGGTCAATCTCGGTTAACTCCTTCAATGAATCATAGCCCAGCATCCTCACTCCGGCGGCATTGCACGCGAGGATCCGCCCCTCGCGCTTCTCAAAAGACAGCCCGGCTCTTAAGAATTCTAACGCAAAAGTTAAGTCGCCCTCTCTCCTAAAACAAATTGTGAGGAAGATGGCTCTTCTATATTTATATCGGTTTTTCTCTCCGTTATCTTAAGTAATCTTGATATGACGGCCGCCTGGAATATTCAAAAAGTAATCATTGAAAAAAAAGCGGGGATAATGCATATTATGTCGCTGGCGCGACAGGAAGTCGCGGAGTTTTTTAACGCGCGAGTAATTCAGTGGTAGAATGCCAGCTTCCCAAGCTGGACGTCGCGGGTTCGAGTCCCGTCTCGCGCTCACTGGTTCAGTTGCGACCACTTCTCAAGTGAGTCGCAACTTCTTATCCCGGGCAGTTAGCTCAGCTGGTTCAGAGCACATGCCTTACACGCATGGGGTCGGGGGTTCGAATCCCTCACTGCCCACTGTAGTTTTGTGTTCCCGCCCCTTCTTGGACGAAATGGCCACACTCAACCAAAGGTCAGGGGTTCTCCCGATATGAACCCGTCCACCTGCAACTGTTCCATTCTCTCTGTCTCTTCAGGTTGCATGTATCCACTTGCAAGAATCACCTTGACGTCAGGATTGTTTTCTTTGATGATTCTCAGCACCTCGATTCCATCCAGTTCCGGGAGGCCGAGGTCGGAAAGGACCAAAGCAACGGCTCCATTTTCGGAAAGAACAGACAGTGCCTCTCTGCCGTTCTTCGCGGTCAGGACTCTATACCCCTTATCGATAAGGGCATCCTTCAGGAGTTCCTTCAACGTCTCTTCGTCTTCTGCCACCAGAACTGTCTCTTCTCCTCGATTGCTGTTAAAGACCCGCTGCACATCGGAAGGCGTTTCGGCATTTTCTTTAGATCTTGCCGGAAAACAAATCACGAATGTTGTCCCGATCCCCACCTCGCTCCTGAGATCTACGAAACCGCCGTGCTTCTTCATCACCCCGAATACTGTCGCAAGCCCTATTCCGGTTCCCCTCCCCTTCTCTTTCGTGGTGAAGAAAGGTTCAAATATTCTTGCGCGGGTCGGCTTGTCCATTCCAATCCCGGTGTCGCTAACCGTTACGGCGACGTAGGTCTTGCCGTAAGAGTTGTTCACAAATTTGCTGACGAGCCTTGGCTCCGCAATGCCCGTAGAGACTCTAAGCGTTCCTCCTGACCGTTTACCGTCCACCCGGTCCATCATCGCGTCCCTACTGATGACTTCGTATTGGATTCTTTCCATCTTCAGAAGGCCGCTCATCAAAAGGATACTACCTTCGGTATCTTCCGACTTTGGAGCATCGAACGACTTCGATGGAGCCATTGGATTGTCGTTCCTTCT
>JAMCXB010000017.1 GCA_023480735.1 Bacteroidota bacterium
GTTGGTGTGGAGATCCCCTGCCAGAATCTCCTGGAATTCACTTGCAACACTGCTAATTCCCCTGACCGCTAAGGCGATTTGGGTGATTCGTGGGCTTGCACGTTAGGTCAGTCTCGCGGCCGGAATACGAATTTCTTAGCTTTGCATCTCGCCCCGGAGCGCTCAATTTGTACTTGTCTAACGTGATGATGTTATTTGCAACACTGCTCGTCACACTATGACTTTTCGGAATTCGTCTGGTACCCGAAGAGAGAAAGGCTTATGAACTTCCTGTCGAAACAGGGATGATTCCTGTGTACCAATAACGATTACAGGCAACTGAGTGTCGGATCTATCGATCAGTCGGTGCTATGAGTTTTGCTGAACCTCGACCTTCATTCCAACAGGTGATTTTCCATCACATATCTCATTAACTCGGCATTCGTCATCAGGTTCATTTTGGAGAGGACACGCCTGCGGTATGTGCTCACGGTAGCCGGACTCAAGTTCAACCGTTTTGCTATTTCCGCCCGGGTCTTGCCAGAGCCCATAAGCAGCATTATCTCGAATTCCCGGTCCGACAATCGTTCGTGTTCCTCCAACCCTCTTTCATAGTGTACTTCAGCGGCAAGCGCCTCTGCAAGTCCCTGGGGAATGTATTTAGCCCCTTTGTATATCATTCGAACTGCCTTCACCAAATCCTCGGCTGCGCTTCCCTTTGAGATGTAACCTGAAGCACCTGCTTGAATAGACCGCACTCCAAATCGGTCTTCTGCGTGCATGCTGAGCATCAGGACGGAAATGTCTTTGAAATCACGCCGTATTTCTTTGAGTACTTCTATCCCATTTCTATCAGGAAGGACAATATCAAGCACAACAATGCCAACGGTGCGACGACGAAGGAACTCTATCGTTTCCGCCCCGCAACCCGTCTCTCCGACAATCCGAATATCCGACTCACGCTCAATAATCAGCCTAAGTCCTTCCCGAACCATAGCGTGATCGTCAACAATCAAGATTTCAATCATATCAGCCACCTTTCAGCTGCGCTCATAATTCTCCCGTCTACATTAGAACAATGCAATCCTATTAAGGGCGACTCGACGCCGCCCTCGTCAATCATCAGATTCCCTAATTGGTACGTATCCCTGTAGAATGATCCTCGCACGCTAAGGGAATTCTTTTTCATATCCTAATTTGGCGAATGATTTTATGCCAGAAGCTAGAAGGGATTGTGAATATGACGTCCTTGTATGGATGACCTTATTGTAATAATCTCAACTACATAAGGCGTCCTGCAGGGTTGCAATTGGCTGTAGCTGAAGGGACAAAGACTTATCCGGCTATCGCGAAGCCTGATCAGGCATTGATTTCAACATGCACTAAGGTTCCGCCCGATTTGATCTTGCTTATGGAGAATAATCCTCCGACACTCAAAGCTCTCTCCCTCATACCGAGAATTCCGAGTCCTTTCTTCTCTTTATACACAATTTCATCAAATCCACACCCGTTGTCTGCTACTTCAAGCTTCACTTTACCTCTATATTTGCTCAGTCGAATGTTGACTTCAGTGGCTCCTGCATGCGTTATGACGTTGGTCATTGCCTCTTGAAATATCCTGAACAATGCGGATGACCTAATCCTGTCCAATGCAATGACTCGCTTGCCCATATGGAATCGACACTTGAGCCCTGCCTGGTTTGTATATTGGTCCACCAATCGCTTCATTGCATCGGTAAGGCCCAGCTCATCAAGTTCCTCAGGTCTCAATTCTGTGGCAATTCGACGGACGTCACGCATCAATCCATCAACAAGAGCCAATGAACGTTCCAATTCATCGATATCCTTCGAGAGGCGCTTCTGAGGTCCCTGTTTCATGAGATTGTCTCTTACGATGGACAGGCCTATTTTCAGTCTGGTCATTTTCTGTCCCAGTTCATCATGGATCTCGCGGGCTATGGAAGCACGCTCCTCTTCTCTTGCCGTTTGAAGTCTTGAAGCAAAGGCTCTGAGTTGTTCACTTGGCTCAACGGCACGCACTTCGGCTTCTTTTCTCTTGGTGATGTCCAACCCAATTCCACCGACAGATGCAAGGACCCTCCCGTAGTCACTTTCATAACCCGGGACAAGACTCCATTTGAGGATGACCTGCTTCTGTTCTCCTTCCGATGTACTGTAGAGTGTCTCAACTTCGAATGAGCTTTTCCCCTCCCAGATACTCTGCAAAGTCTCTGCACTTGCGATGAGATTCCTGCGAATTAATATATCTTCAAGCGTTCCATACACTTCTCTCTCGCAACCAGTGAGAAACAGATCGACCGTAGCTTTGTTGGCACACAATAACTTTCCTGAATGGACCAGAAGCAACAACTCTTCCGGATGAGTCCGCAAGTAATTCTTGAGATCTTTTATACCCTCATCCCTTAGCCGGTCGAGCCTCGATTTGATTTCCGATAAGTCCTCTTCCCATAATGGAACCGGAGCATTCTCAAACAGAGGCCTGTAGCTCTGTTCAGTATTACGCAATTCTGCTGACTTTTGCTCGAGGGACATTTGAAGTTCAATCCGATCTGTAATATCATTTCGAACTGATGATTTTATTGATTTTGATTGAAAGCTTCAAGTGTTGAAGATTCCTGCCGCGTAATGCCTCACTGAAAGGGTTATTTCTCTCGCAAAGGCGCCAAGAACGCAAAGAAATGTTGACGAGCGGTTCGCTTTGCGAGCGGCTTGGCGAGAAACCATAAGTGAGGGGTTACCCTGCCGCGTCTGTTGGGCTCCGCTGCTACTTCAGCCCCGCATTTTTCCTTGATTATGTCCCATCAGATTTGTAGAATATTGCCGGTTAAGTCAGAAGGGCATGAGATAACAATATGTCAGGGATATATGAATACTTGTTCTCCATGAGCCTGTTTTCTTGATACTATTTCCGAATGGAGTCGTGTGATGAGTAATATGCGGGTTACATTTGCAAGACTTTCGATAAAAGCAATAGCAGTTCAAACGGTGACTTACTTTGCAATGGGGTTGCCGGCTTTCCTGCTCCTCGATTACGCAAATAGATTTGCGCAACCCGGCCTGAGCGGATTTATGCGCCAGACTACAGACCCGTTGGTCGCTGCGGGACCATTATTTCAAATAGTCAGAGGAATTCTCTTCGCCATGGCGTTTTATCCGCTTCGGGATGCTTTTTTCGGGCGTAAGAACGGCTGGGCATTCATGTGGCTTACGCTCGTGATAATCGGAGTACTATCGACATTCGGCCCGGCCCCGGGCTCCGTAGAGGGAATGATTTACACGACCATTCCGATCGGAGCCCAATTGATCGGCCTCCCGGAAGTAGTTCTCCAAGCGCTGCTCTTTTCCGTAATCCTCTGTTATTGGGTAAACCACGACGAAAACAAGCGCCTTACATGGGTGATGGGTGTTGCCTTCGGTCTCGTCGTGATGTTTTCACTTCTCGGGATTTTTGTACGCTGATTGATTTAGCGAATCGACTTGCCAAAGGATGACTTCGGCTATTCCAGTACATGAATCCACGGCCGGCTCTTCCTCCAGGCTACCTCAACAGGCCTTTCGAAAAAATCAGTCAGGTTCGATTTGCTCAGGACCCTGTCCGTTTTTCCTGATGAGTGAATCCTTCCCTTTCGCAGCAGAAGCGTGCGCGTGAAGACGGGGAGTATCTCTTCGACGTGATGCGAGACATACAGTAGAGTCGGAGCATTCTTCCCGCTTCCTATTTCTCCTATCAGGGCAAGCAGGCTCTCGCGCGCGAGAATGTCCAGTCCGGTGCAAGGCTCATCAAGAATTAGTATTCTCGGCGAGCTCATCAACGCCCGCGCCATCAGGACTTTTTGTTTCTCACCCTGAGACAGGGTGGAGTAGACACGGTTCGCTAACTCCACACACCCGAATTGTTCCAACAGATCCGCCGCACTCCGCCGCAGTTTTGTGTCAGGACGTTCATACAGTCCGATACTTGCAAACTTGCCACTGAGGATTATATCCTCGACACTCTCGCTTGTCATGAGCCTTTCCAGCAGCGACGAGCTCACCCATCCTATCGACTTTCTTAATTCTCTGAGATCATACGTTCCAAATTTCTTGCCCAGTACGGTGATTTCACCCTCGGAAGGAAAGATGTAGCCGGTAATCATATTCAACAATGTGGTCTTGCCGGACCCGTTCAGGCCGACAACGGCCCAGTGCTCGCCTGTTTCCACTCTCCAGTTAATACCGGAGAGGATGTAGGATCTTTCCCGCAGCCAGGAAACATGCTGCATTTGAACTACTGTATCTCTCATTTTGCTCTTTCTGTCAATATGTTGCGTCTTGTACTTTTTCAAAATAATTCAGTCGTGCTTCCGAAAGCAAGAGCGGGTACCCATAGGCGCAACAATTCTCGGTTGATGAAGTTGGCATAAGTTGCTCAGTGAACCCACGCTCTCTGCCGTGAGAAAGTTCAGATGTGATTTCTTTCGAGGTTCGTTTGCCATTGATCAGTTTAAGCAAATCGTGAAGGCTCTCCTTTGCATGGAGTCAACATGGTGTGCAGCATAAGATCCATCGGGATAATAGAAAACAAGTGACTGCAGAGTATCTGTTCTCCAGTGAAAACCGCTTCGATGCAGCACACCATCGATTCTGAAGATTCTCAATCTATCAAAAGAAACCGGGTTGGTCCTCTATGCTTTTGCCGTTCTCGACTGCACAGTCCTGCAGATCATCTCAATGACACTCTCTTTGAATCTCTCTATGCGTGCTACGGGTATCTCGGCTTCCACGAGCAGTTTCATTTCTGCCTGCTCCTGTCTTGTCTTAATCAACCGAGAGAAGTCTTCCGGAGATATCCTGCCCGATGCAAGTTCCCCGGTCCACTTGCTCATATCATCCCTGATGGATTCAAGAAAATTCTTCACATCATACTTCGCCTCGATCAGTCCGCCTCCGAGAATACTTCTTGCAAGGTCCGTGACTCCGGCCAAAATCGCATCGACGATTTCTTTCATATCCGGTTCAGAAGAGTTTTTGGACATGGCTCCTCCTTTGTCTTTTGATGAGATCAGGAATCTGATGGTGCTTGACGGATAGACGGCAACAATTTGGTACGTGTCCGGATTTCTCCATAGGATGCAACACTGCAAACGGCGGTTCCTTGTTCCTGCCCGGCCTCCGGGATATAGACAAGTGAACTACCACCGGCAAAGCCGGTGGCTTCTGCGAGGCATCGATTGAAATCGACGCCTTCCAAAAGCACGAAACCCGAAAGGGGTTTGTGCGTCATCTAGCCGTCCAATTCATTGGATGGCTGCCTGTAAGCGCAATTTCCGGACTATGTGGACGGAGTCTCCGGCAAAGCCGACCGGACATTACCACTGCCATAGGCAGTGGGTTTCTAAGTCGCACTAAATAGCCGCACCTGACTGTACAATTTACAGCAAAGAGAATACATATTCTCTTTAATATTACAGTAGGACGCCCTGAGTTCTACTGTGCCTGTGCTTGGGCCGCTTCCCGGTCTTTCCTCGTGATGTAGGCATTGTACAGTATCATAAGCAGCGTTGCGATGACACCGATTCCGGTAAGCGAAAGCCAGATACCGGTCGGCTGACCGAGCACTTTCACAGTGCTGCCCGTCTTAATCAGAATCGATTGCGTCATAGAGGAATAGAGCCAGCCGCCGAATGTGCCCCCAACGAACCACGCTATGGCTATGGGGAGGAACGCATACCCCTGGAAAAGGGCTTCCTGTCCTTTCGGGGTATGGTCCGCTATGTATTCGTAATACCGCGGCGCTTGCGTCATTTCACCGATTGACCATACCACCATCGCGGCAATGATCGTCCATATGTTCGGCTGAAAGGCTATCACAAGCCAGCTCAGTGTAGAGACTGCAAATCCCATGACGATTGCCGTAACCGGCGGCATCTTCTTCGTCATCCTGTTCACAATTACCTGGAGGAAGATTATCGCCCAGGCATCGACCGACTCAATAATCTCGAAGGGGGCATTCTTTGAAATGAAGTCTGTCAGGTAAAATGGAACTATCACGAATACCTGCCAAAACATTATCCAGTATAGCGAGAAAATTAGGAGGAATGCCATGAAACGTCCGTTTCTCATTACCCGCAGCATATCCTTCAACTTCTGACCCAGGGACGGCTGCTCAAAGGCTGTCGCAGTCTCGGGCTCATGGTAAAAGATAAGGGTACCGAGAAACATCAAGGCACATGTGACGGCAGAAACGATGTAAACTGAATCTATACCGATCTTATCCCTGAACAAGTAGGCAATCACAGGTCCGGTCGCACCGCCAACGTTAACCAGCATATAGTAGATCGCATAGCCTAGCGACCTCGTTTCCGTCCTGGACGAGACGGCTATTGTCCCGAGGACTGACGGTTTGATGAACGATTCGCCGACAGCGGTAAATATGAGAACGAAGACGAGCACCCAGAATAGAGGCAGTACATGAGAAAAAGGGGTGTAGAGCGGCGAACCGACTGCGAAGACCGCGAAGTATCCGATAGCCATAACGAGAAACGCGAATGAGAACGCCTTGCGAAATCCGTATTTGTCGGCGAATGTACCGGCAAAGATCGGAAGTAGATATACAAAGCCCCCAAAGATCGAAGATAACGTACCGGCATCGACTTCGCTGAACTTCAAATGGTTTCTTAAGAAAATGCTCATGACGGCGGCCTGGGCATAGTATGCCAAACGCTCGAACAGCTCGAGTGTATTTGCAACCCAGAAGGACCGATGGAATCCCGCGAAGAATCCCTTAATGCGTGAGTTGCTGCTCATAAACCTTCCTCTGCTTTTGTTTGTTATGGCATTTATGAAATCTATCTCGAACCAATTTGTGGAGACAATACCACTTAACGCATGCCTCTTTGAGACGACCGGTAGTTTTACGAAACCCAATATAATGAAAAAGTTTCTCCCCAACCAAGATTGCGCGGCTCCGAGACGATTGCAGCGTGCCATGCTCGAATTCCAGAAAAATGGCCCGGTTTTCTAGCTGTAAAAAAGAAATAAAACTGCTATTTTGTTTATAATTCACGAAAGGAGCTCCGGTTTAATATAGATGCCATACGTCCCGTATCATCTTATCGGCATAATGCTATTCGTTGTGCCGTTAATCGCACAATTTGTCGTCTACAGAATTGTAAGGAATCATCTTGTTGATGCAGGTGCGGACAAACAGTTTGCGAAACGATATCTTTCGATCATCTTCATCGTCATCAACATACCGTTTATACTCATACGCTTGCACTCGCAGATGTTCATGTCTGGACCGCCGCGTCACCTGATTATGATCCCATATTACGCCTATGAAACTTTGAGCGTCGCAATCCTTTTCGTCGCTCTTCTGTCATTTCTGATGAAGCTGCTTGTCAGGCCTTTCTTCGCATCGAGAAGGAAGAGAGCCGCTCGTCAATCGCGCCAAGCTACTCCTGAATCCAGACGACTCTTCCTGAAGAAAGCGGCTATCGGGATCGGAGCCTACACGTTTCTTGGCGCGATGTACAGTATATATAATCGCGACGAGTATAAGATTGAAAATGTCTCACTACGGCTCAAGAATCTCCCTTCAGAACTTGAGGGGATCAGAATTGTGATGATAAGCGACGTGCATTCCGGATTGTACATGACAGAAGAAGACATGAGCAGATATAACGAGGAAGTGAACAAGTTGAACCCCGATCTCATCTTCATCCCGGGCGATTTCGTCACATTAAAGACGGATGAAATCATACCGTTCGTGAAATCGTTCTCGGGACTGAAGTCAAAATTCGGAACATTCGCTTGCCTCGGAAATCACGACTTCTTTGCCAATCCTAACGTTATTACGGAGAAGCTTCGTGAAAACGGGATAAGCGTCCTGAGAAACGAGACACAGGAGCTCGACATAAAGAACGCCAGGCTGATGCTCTCCGGCGTCGATGACGGCGGGCATGCGAATTTCAAGAAGGTCGCATACGAAGCCAATTCTCTCGATACAGCCCGCATCCTCCTTTGTCACAAGCCGTACTATTTCGATACCGCGGTCGCCGGAGGATATGACGCAATGGTCAGCGGCCATACGCATGGCGGACAGATCGTCCTGGCAAATCTTCTCGGTTTCAAGCTGACTCCGGCAACTTTTGTGTCTCCCTACGTTTCAGGTAAATACCACCGTGGCGACTCGGTTATGTATGTGAGCCGCGGGGTCGGGACCGTCGGACTGCCCGTTAGGTTGAACTGCCCGCCTGAGATCACCGTCTTCACACTGGGAAAAAAGTCCTGAGATGAGGCTAGTAGCCAGAATATTCGTCTTCGTTTCTGCACTACTGATAATTCTCTATGGCATCCTGCCGGGTCTTTTCCGATCAGAGAGCAATTTTGTTGCCGCATATGTAGTCGGCAGGAATTTTCTTGCGGGAATCGATCCTACCCTCTTCTACCGTTTCCCGGATTTCCAGAAGCTGATTGATGCCAGCGGGCTTTCGAACAGAGTCCTTTTCTTCTCACCGTCAACACCGGCGTTCATCCCCCTGGACTCGCTCCTTTCCATTCCTCCTCTCGTCGTGTCAAGATTCATTCTTGCTGCTATCAGTGTAACAGCGCTGGTCCTGCTCGTCCACGTCACTGCAAAGGTGGCAAGGGTTTCGGTCAGGAGATCATATTCGATTTTCCTGGCGTCATCTTTCGCGCTTGCAGCCAACTTCAGCCAGAGCCAGCCGTTCATTATCCTCGCACTCCTTCTAGTCTTGGGTTTCTATGCCTCCTCTTATCATGCCGATGGAGTGGCGGGAGCCGCACTTGGTATCATTTTCCCGTTCAAGGTCTTTGCGGCCATCCCGGCGATACTCTTCCTTGTGTCGAAGAAATGGAAGGTGTTTCTCTATTTCGTAGTTACCTCGCTCGTCCTCGTCGGTGTCACTTATTTGATCGTCGGCGAATCAGCGGTAACATATTACCTGCAGAGAGTCTTCCCTTTCTATCTTAACGGGAAAGTCCTGAATCCATTTTCGGTCTCTTACCAGACTGCGTGGTCGTTTTTCAGAGCCCTTTTTGTCTACGATGCTACGCTGAATGTGCATCCACTGTTTGACTCAGTGAACGCTTACACCCTGGCCATATCGATATTCAAGGCAAGTGTAATTGTGCCTCCATGCTATTTCTTCTACAAAGGAATCGAAAAGAATGATTTGAGGGAATCTCTCATTGCGGCGTCATTTCCGGTAGTTTTTCTGTCGCCGACGGGGACCACGTCCCAGATCATACTGCTGGCCCCTGCCATTATAAGTCTCACCGAGATCGCTTTCGAAACGGGTCGAATGAAGACGGCCAGGTTCATTCTTGTTCTCTATGCCATCCTTTGTATACCGATATATGCCGCGTTGAAAACATATATGGGAGTCGCGTCACCATTTCTTCTTTATGAACGTTTCTTCTTATTGCTGATCCTTTACATTACTTATTTCTTTTTCCAACTTCATCTCGTTCCGAAGCACCTATGGGTTACGCGGGCCGTGACTACTGTAGTCGTGATTGCAGCAGTCTCTGCAACCCTTTATTTCGGCGACCGCCCTCCAGTACATCACTTCCCTTCCCCGGTTACTCCGGTGCTGTCGGGAACCCGATTGAACGCGCCCGCCTTCAGCCCCGGGCTGAATGAGGGAAATTTGACTTACATTACTTTCGATTCGGTCTCAGTAAATTTCGTCCCCTACAATGTGCGTGTACCCAACGACAAGCCTTATGATTGTTATGCCTACGTGTCAGACCAGACTGGAGAGAGTTACGCAATTGGAATGATAGATGGCAAAGAGAATATTTGCTATTTCAGGACAGAAAGTGCTCGTGCTTTTTTTGCAGGCAGCTCGGCTTCGGTCAGTAGGGACGGAGATTGGGGCTCATTTCTAAGTAATGGTAAACTTTACATTGTCAGGCTCGGATCAAGACAGATTTTCGCATCGGACACTCTTGATTTCATGCCTTTCAAAATTGTCCAGGCCGCGTTCAACTTTGGCAGAGACAATGAAATCACATTAGTAATCGATTCGCTAAACGGTTCACAAGCCGTCGCTAAGTATAATTTAGCTGAGGAAGCCCTGGCGACTTCTCCTGCTCCATTCCACGTATCGCTGGTCCGCGGAAATTCAGACGACCTTTACCTGACTCGAGAAGAGCGCGATTCAACGAGTATTTGGCTTGTCAAGAATGGCACTCCGCCGGAAAGACTCCTTGCAATCCATGGGAATATCTCCGATATCACCGTAATACGAAACCATTTGTATTTCTCTTCCGATTTCGGAAGGGGATTGAATCTTCCAACCATCTACGAATATCTGCCTCAGAATCCGGCGGCACTTCGGGAATAGTCTTCCCTGCTTCGCATTTCCTGGCTAGGACGTCACCCCATCCGGCGTGCCACAAAGCCCGCAAAATCCTTGATTTTCTGCACACTCGCTGGTATATTTTTTCCAATGCTGAAACAAATGACCACGTCAGAATCTGCGCTTATTACTGCCGCAAGGGAAGCAAGAAACAAATCGAAAGCCAAGTTTTCACATTTTCGAGTGGGAGCCGCGCTCGAAGCACGCAACGGAGACATCTACTCCGCCTTCAATGTAGAGTCAAGCAGCTACGGCCTATCGATGTGCGCGGAGAGGATAGCGGTATGGAAGGCAATTACAGCAGGAGAATCAGAGTTTAGTAGAATCGCAATTGTATCGGACGCAGAAGATTTTTGTACCCCGTGTGGTGCGTGCAGGCAAGTGCTGTATGAGCTGGCAGGCGACATACGGGTTTACATGACTGACTCGAAAGGCAACCTGAAGGCAGAAATGTTGTCCTCCCTCCTCCCCGATGCTTTCACATCAAAAACCCTGTTGAATGGAAGAGATTAGCTTACATTACGCGCCGCGGGAAACCGGATGGATCGAAGTGATCTGCGGTTGTATGTTCAGTGGAAAAACCGAGGAATTGATCCGTCGCCTCCGCCGCGCAGAAATCGCGCGACAAAGTGTAGCAATTTTCAAACCGCGCATAGACAAAAGGTACAGCGACGACCATATAGTCTCACACAGTGACGACCGCCTTAAATCAGTCGTCGTCGACTCCGCTCTCGATATTCCTCCTCTGTGCAAAGACGCCCACGTCGTCGGAATCGACGAAGGACAATTCTTCGGTATGGAATTGGTCGATGTATGCGAGTCTCTTGCCACCGCGGGCAAGAGGGTGATTGTTGCCGGCCTCGATCAGGACTACCGCGGGAAGCCATTTGAACCGATCCCGCAATTGCTTTCCGTTGCCGAGTACATCACAAAGACACTGGCAATCTGCATGGTTTGCGGAAATCCTGCAGACAGGACCCAGCGAAAGACTCACCAGGGGGAACGCGTCCTGGTCGGGGCGAAGGACATCTACGAGGCCCGCTGCAGAAAATGCTTTGTCCCGCCTGCTGAGTGAGATGATCTTCTCCGATATTCATTTCTCTACATATGGTCTTACCTTTTCTAACAGGAGTCAGAAATGAAGAATGGTATCTCAGTTATTCTTACCGTAGTTCTCATGGCCGGTACGGCTTTGCTCTTCGAATCATGCGGAAAAAGTCAGCCTGCCGCCCCGCCGAATAGTGAAGTCGGACTCGTGTTCGATGTCGGCGGTCGAGGCGATAAATCATTCAACGACCAGGCCTATCGCGGCTTGCAGATGGCCAAGGACAGCCTGGGGATAAAATATCAATACATTGAACCGGGCGGCGGATCTGACCGCGAGTCTGCGTTGCGACAGCTTGCCAGCAGGAAAAGCATCGGTCTCATCTTTGGCGTTGGGTTCATTTTTACGGACGACATTACCGACGTCGCGAAGGCTTTCCCCGACAAGAAGTTTGCCTGTATCGACTACACATACGATTCTACGAAAGCGGTGCCCAAGAACCTGATACCGATCGAATTTCGCGAAAACGAGGGATCGTTCCTCGTTGGAGCTATAGCCGGACTGATTACAAAGACAAGCAAGGTCGGATTCATTGGCGGGATGGAATCGCCTCTGATCAGGAAATTTCAGGCTGGTTACGAAGCCGGCGTGAAGTATGTCAATCCGAAGTGCAAAGTACTTGTCGCGTACGCCGGAGTGACGGGAGATGCCTTCAAGAATCCCGCGAAGGGGAAGGAATTAGCGCTCAGTCAATACGCCCAAGGTGCCGACATTATTTATCATGCCGCCGGAGTTACGGGGCTGGGTGTCTTCGAGGCAGCCAGAGAAATGAAGAAATATGCCATCGGCGTCGATATGGATCAGTGGAACGAGGCCCCGGGCCGGGTCCTGACAAGCATGGTCAAGAAGGGTGACGTAGCGGTTTACGATGTTATCAAGGAGTGGAAAGCAGGAAAGTTCGCTGGTGGTACTCCGAGGGTATTCGGACTGAGGGACAACGGTGTGGATTTCGTTTACGATAGCAACAACAAATCATTGATCCCCGAGAAGGTATACAAGAAGGTTGAGGACCTGCGCAATCAGATTATCGACGGGAAAATAAAGGTTCCCACGCAGTAACCCCGAAACGTAATGCCTTACGCTATAGAACTTCTCAGTATTACCAAGCGCTTTGCGCGCACCATTGCGAACGACAATGTCACTCTGAGGGTGGAGTCCGGCTCGATTCATGCCTTGGTGGGTGAAAACGGCGCGGGCAAAACGACGCTCATGGAGACGCTTTACGGGCTGTACCAGCCCGACTCTGGCCGGATCAGGATACAGGAGAAGAATGTTTCCATCAAGTCTCCGCACGATTCCATACGACTGGGAATCGGGATGGTACATCAGCACTTCATGCTCGTGCCGCCGCTCACGGTTCTTGAAAACATCGTCCTCGGCTCTGAGACCACCAGGTATTCCCTGCTCGACCTAAAGAAGACGACAACCGAGATAGCCGAGCTTGCCGGAAGATTTTCACTGTCAGTACCGCTGGATGAAAAGGTGGAAAATATCGGCGTCGGAATCCAACAGCGCGTAGAGATCCTCAAGGCAATTTACAGGAAGGCAGACATACTCGTCCTCGACGAGCCGACTGCAGTCTTGACGCCGCAGGAGTCAATTCAGCTCTTCAGGATTCTCTCTGAACTGAAGGAAGAAGGCAAAACGATCGTCCTCATCACACACAAGCTGAATGAAGTGATGGAAATCAGCGACCGTGTCTCGGTCATGCGCAAGGGAAAGATCGTCGGAGAGGTCGAAACCGCAAAGACCAATCCACAGGAGCTGGCACAGATGATGGTGGGTAGACCCGTGCTGCTCCGGGTAGAGAAGGCTGAAAAAAAGGCCGGCGATCCGGTCCTGACAGTCAACGATTTGACTTACGTCGACAGACGCGGCATCAGTTTGTTGAAGAACGTTTCGCTCGAAGTCGGCTCCGGGGAAATTCTCGGAATAGCAGGAGTCGAGGGCAATGGACAGTCACAGCTTGTCGAATGCATTGCCGGACTGATAAGACCGTCGGCAGGCTTTATAACGCTCGATGGAATCAAGATATCAGGCCTTGGACCGAGAGAAGTTTTCGCGCGCGGGTTAGCACATGTTCCGGAAGACAGGATCAAGCGCGGACTCGTCGTCGAAATGGATGTTAAAGAAAATCTAATACTTGGTTTGCACAATCAGCCGCAGTTCAGCTCGCGTCTTTCCATGAACAGGAAGTCGATAAACGATAACGCGAAGCTCCTCATAACAAGATATGACATCCGCCCTATGGATCCCGATGCTCACGCACGGGGTCTCTCCGGAGGTAACCAGCAAAAGGTCATAATAGCCAGGGAACTTTCTCGGAACGCCCAAGTAATTGTCGCAAGCCAACCGACGCGTGGCGTAGATATCGGCGGAATTGAGTTCATACACCGCACGCTTGTGGAAGCAAGAGATGCCGGAAAGGCCGTCCTTCTGGTTTCAGCCGACCTAAACGAGATTCTCAGCCTTTCCGACCGTATAGCGGTCATGTATGACGGAAAAATAGTCAAGCTATTCCCCGATAGCAAAGTCGAGGAGAGCGAGCTCGGACTCTATATGACAGGGTCGAAGGGAAATTCTCAAGAGAAGGCTTTGGGCATCTGAGACTATGGCGGAAAAAAGACACTGGTTGGAACACCCGGCGACACAAAATTTCCTGATCCCGATCTTCGCGGTTGTCCTTTCATTCGCAGTCGGGGCGATATTCATTCTCATCGTAGGTCAGAACCCGTTCGAGGTCTACTCCGTCCTGTTCTCACAGACACTTGGAACGTCCTACGGTGTCGGGCAGCTGCTATTCAAGACGACGCCGCTGATATTCGCAGGCCTTTCCGTGGCCCTATGCTTCAAAGCGGGTCTCTTCAACATAGGGGCGGAAGGACAACTTCAGATTGGCGCCTTCATGACGGCGCTCGTAGGCATGTACACAGTCGGCGTGCCGGCATTTATCGAGATTCCCCTGCTGGTCCTTGCAGGAATGGTCGGCGGCGGCGTCTGGGGATTCATTCCGGGGTACCTCAAGGCCAAGACAGGCGCTCACGAAGTCATCAATACCATCATGCTTAATTTTGTCGCGGCTGCGCTTGTCAGCTTCTTCGTGACAAATCTTTTCAATGTTCCTGCAACCGTACACACGCCTTCCATCGCACCGACTGGCAGAATACCGCGCTTCGACGCTGTTTTCTCGGGCTTCGAAGGCTCACCCGTCAATTTCTCCATAATCATTGCCCTTCTGGCGGCGCTCTTCGTTTGGTACTACATTGACAGGACAAGGTACGGCTACGAGCTTCGTGTGGTCGGCTTGAACTCGAAGGCAGCGGAATATGGCGGCATCAGCGTCTCGAAAAACATTATACTGAGCATGACTATCGGCGGTGCGATCGCAGGGCTCGTCGGAACAAACTACGTAATGGGATACAAGTACTATTTTGAAGAGGGTTTTTCCACCGGCACCGGTTTCATGGGAATCGCAGTTGCTCTTCTCGGCAATAACAATCCTTTCGGGGTCATACTCGCGGCTCTGCTCTTCGGAATGCTCGAATACGGCGGGCTCGTCATAAACACAATGGTGCCTAAGGAGCTCGTCAGCATTCTTCAGGCAATCGTCATCATATTCGTGATCTCGTCTAACAAGATCTTTAGAAAGATACTCGTAAACTTTCTGAAGAAGAGGACACTAAGCATAAATGATTAGCCAGATTTTTTCACTCGCTTTTCTAGCGCAGACGATCAGGATAACGGTCCCCTACTCGCTTGCTTCATTAGGCGGCGTATATAGTGAAAGAGGCGGAGTCGTGAACATAGCCCTGGAAGGGATTATCCTCAATGGCGCTTTCTGCGCAACCGTCGGTACGTACTACACAGGCAGCGCCCTGTTCGGAGTAGCATGCGGCATAGCGGGCGGACTCCTCACCGCCTTGATACACGCCGTCGTCTCAATACATATCAAAGCAGACCAGATAATCTCAGGAATCGCCATCAACCTTTTTGCGGTCGGGATAACAAAGTTCATATTGGAGATACTTTTTCAGAGCTCCAGCAATTCCCCAAGAATCGCCGGACTCCCGCACATCCATCTCGGTTTCATAGAGAGCCAGCCTGACGTCGCGAACCTGCTCGGAAATCCGCTCGTTATTGTCACCATACTGATCGTCATCGCAAGTCAGTTCATAATCTTCAAGACCAGGTTCGGACTGCGGTTGCGATCGGTCGGCGAAAATCCCGAGGCTGCTGAAACGGTTGGTATCGGCGTCACGCTCTACAGGTACTACGGAGTTCTTATAAGCGGCGCACTGGCAGGACTTGCCGGCGCCTGGCTTGCATTCGACCAGCACTCATTCACCGACGGCATGTCAGCCGGCCGCGGATATATCGCGCTCGCCGCAATGATAGTTGGAAAGTGGAATCCGCTGGGAGCGGCCGCGGCGTGTCTTCTATTCGGATTCGCCGAAAGCCTCCAAATACAACTGCAAGGCGGCGGGTTGCCGACACAGTTCATCCAAATGATCCCCTACGTTGCAACGATCATTGTCCTGGCCGGATTCATCGGGAAGGCAGTCGCCCCCGGTGCCGACGGAATTCCGTACGAGAAGGAAAATTGAAAGAAAGAAAACAGTTGCCCTTCGCGGCATCGGCCGATTACATCAACAGGTATTTCAGCGGTGTGCAGCATGATATCGCTATAGTTCTCGGCAGTGGGCTGGGCGGGTTCACCGCTCACCTGTCCGACAAAAAGATACTGAAAACAGTCGATGTCACTTTGTATCCTCAGTCTACCGTCGCCGGGCACAGCGGTGAGATAGTGAGTGCGAGGCTTGCCGACAAAAGAGTGTTAGTGTTCAGCGGAAGAGTGCACTACTATGAATCGGCATCGACAGTCAACAGCGCCGTTACGGCAATTGTTTCAAATCAGCTTGGAATAGAAAACATGGTCCTCACCAATGCCGCAGGAATTTTAAACGAGTCCTTTGACCCGGGCGACCTGATGCTTATAAGAGACCAGATCAACCTCACTTTTAGAAATGTCGTAGTCGACTTGGGATCGTCGCCGGAAAAATCACAACGGATTTACAGTGAACAACTCGTCAGCAAAGTCTACGCTGCGGCCGAGAAAGCCGGGGTAAACTTGAAAGCGGGTGTTTATCTCGGGCTGACCGGCCCCTCCTATGAAACGGCCGCTGAAGTAAAGGCATACAGGATCCTGGGTGGGGATGCCGTCGGCATGTCTACGGTTCAAGAGGCTATTTTTGCCCAATCAGTCGGAATGCAGGTCGTAGGTATCAGCTGCCTGACCAACTACTGTACCGGAATCACATCACAAAAATTGTCTCATGAGGAAGTCACCGAAATAGGTGCTAAAGTAGACGAGAAGTTTTCCCGTCTGCTGAGTGGATTAATAGAACTGTTGTAATCTTCTGCTAAACGGAAGGATTAGTATAAGAGGCAGAAGAGAGGGTCTTCCACAATCTTCTCACCGACCACGAAAGCCTTTCACTCTTCTGCCACATAAAATGGACTTACCCTACTTCTGTGTCTTTGCGTCGACGGAGCGAAGATACTCCAATATAGCCCGTGCCTGGTTCTGACTGATTCCCGGAACGATCATGGGAACGTGGTATTCGTCAAGCAAGGCTTTGGCTACCGGATCCTTCGCTTCCATTACAGTACTGTTCAACATGAAGTTCATGATGAACTCAGGGGACATTCTGTCCGTAACCCCCTCGAGTGGGGGACCGACGAGCCGTGAATTCAGACGATGGCAGGACATACACTTTTCTGCAAACAAGTCTCTGCCCTTTTCTGCAAGTTTCTTGTCGATCGGTCCAAGCTTAACCTCTTTTATCGGCCCAATTCCAAGATCCTTGCTCTGAGCGGGCCTTTCTTTGGCCTTCACTGAGTCCTGGACCTTAGCCTTATTCTGATTCGCTTCTTGAGCCGAGCCGGCCGGGTTTGCGGAAGTCGCGCAGAGCGCACTACCGGTAAGGAATATGAATACAAGATATGATAGTTGTTTCATGTGTTTCTTTCTCCAAAATACTATTGAACTTAACCGCGTCACCCAGATCAACTTCATCGTAAGAATAATATCGGTGCCTTGCTCATCGAGATCCTCCGTCAACATGGGCACGCTCAAATTCGCTACGCTCTTCAGAATGCAGGTTCAGCAACTCCTGAAAGCGCGCCATAATATAAGCAACGAACTAACGTAGTACACTGCAAGCTACCCTTGAGTATTCTGCCGCTTGCAGAAAGGCTGGTAGAATTGCCGGGATTCTCTTACAGAATCCCGGCGTTGTAAAACGTGACGTCTTAATGTTGGTACATCCCAATCAGGCGATTCACCGGCTTAGAGAAGAATCCACCACGAGATATAAAGCGTGTTGTTGTCAGAGGCGTTTCTTCCGGAGCCGTCATAATTGCTGCTGCTGCCGTTGAACTTATTATACATCACATATTGCAGGGATAGTCTTGTGTTCTGCCATGCATTGTAGGCCAACTCCGCCGTCAATCCACTGCTGTTCGGGCTGCCCGTCAGACTTCCGTCGACCGGATCTGGCGCGTAAAGAATGTTGTCCCCTGATCCCGATGTATTGAAATACTGCAGCATAACGGCGAGGCCTTCATCGAAAGTGTACGACCCGTCAATTCTGAAGGTACTCAGCGAGTTCGTCGGATTCTGTGATGAACCCGCAGCAAAACTCGCGTTGAGCTTCTGATTCTCGTGGATCCAGGTCGAATGAAATACCAGCTCATTGTTGCCAACGGCCTGTTCGACCTGACAATCCAGAGCGATGTCGGTATAATTGTCCGTGCTTCCGGTTACCCCGGTTGGATAAACGTCGACCGCCAGGCCGTATGTCCCGATTTCGGCGTACGTATTTGGCCATTGCTTCTCGAGGGCGACTCTCCAGTAAGGAGCAATACCGCTAATAGTAAATTGCGAGTTGGCATCGGGCGGGAACGGTCCACCTTGCGGCGTCGACTTGTAACCCGAGATGTCTGCATATATCAAATTGTCGTATAAAGCATAAGCACCGAGACCCGCGACGTTTCCGCCGAAGGCTCCATCGATCAATGTGGAGGCACCCGGCGTCGGCGCGCTGCTCGAAGCGGCGAACGGATAACCCCATGCAGGCGTGCTGTTCCAGAGATCCTCAACGGTGGGATTATTGTTCAGCGTGACACCGTAGACAATTTGATGATCCGCTATGAAGCCCTGATTCGAGTAGCGTATGTCGGTGTTATCCCAGCCAAATGCCGCACCCTGATCATCGTACGTGATCTGCGTGAAGGCACCGATATGGGGAGTAATCTGTCCCCCGAGAAAGAGACTCATTTGCTGGGGGAATTCAAAATTACCCGTCTTAGAGCCCGGAACCGGCTTGGCGACATTGTTGTATGAAACTTGAACCATCGCTGACATCAGGAAATTCTTCAGCAGGTTTAAGGCACTCTGATCTCCGCTGGCCTTCTCGGAAATTGTCTGCCTTGTCGTCAACGTGTAACCGTCAAGCTTGAAGTTCCTGCCAAAGGGCGTAAGCTCCGGAAAAGTGTAGTGACAAGAACTGCAAGGCAAGTTAGTTTGACGCGCATAGCTGGGTATTGCGTAGGCGTTGCCAGTAAGTATCGATGAAATAGCGATCAGTACTCCCGCTAAAAGGAGAGCACCTTTCTTTCCGTAAATTGAAAGCATTGTTCTGGTCCTTCGTTTTGTTTGAGACACAAAGTATTCGTTCTTCCGACTCAGCATCTATCTGACCGAATGTCAATTGCTCTTTCCGACAATTCGGAACGGGTCATTAACGTAATCGGAATGAACTGTCGGCTTCAACGCGAATTAAAGGGCAACAAGCATGCCGGACAAACCACCTGAGACAATGCAAAAAACTAGCCAATCTACACGCTACAGTCAAGTCCCCAAGAAGCGAGGGGTATTTTCCCCCACAATGATGGCGAATCACCATGCGACTACCCAAATCGGTTGTCTTGAGAGTCGAACCTTTTGCCGACTGAGTTCTCTCATGACGCTCAAAGCATGTATGCGACACCCTGTCACTCTAACGGCTTGGCCCGCCAACAGAGTTACCCTTTTCCGATCACCATTTTCCATTGATCACACTGGATACTTCCGGCGATACGCTACCGTCAACATGGTCGCGGAGAATTATCCAGGAAGGAAAGCTACATGCCTAATGCTCGTTTTTCCCGGAAACGGAACATTTTGACCCACTAAAGTGTTGTTTAATTCTGTGCGATTCGTTATATACAAACGAGGATCGATAGCCGAAAAACTACAGAGCAAATTCACGAATGATATTGTTACTCACTTCCCATCAAAGTAGCAGTGATGAAGTGTATCTTGCCGACCATAAAAGCCTCTTGGAGTCAGGCAAAGTTTCTGCGTTTTATGTAAACTCTTCGCTCGTCAGCTCACCATGTGAAGATTTTTTTGGCATCGTCCTGTCTTATGCTGCTCAGGGAACACCATTGAGCGGTTACCGTTAGTATGATTGAGAAAAGGCCGTTACAAGACGCGCTGAGTTCTATCCGCGGGTTCATTGAGAACCCGCGAATGAGGTATAATAAATCTCAAAGGAAGGGATATGGCAAACACAGAAGAACCACAACAACCGGAACAAATTGATCCATCACGCCGAAGTTTTTTAAAGATAAGTTCAAATGCGATTGCAGGATTTGCAACTCTGATTCTCGCAATCCCGTTTTTAGATGCCCTTATTAGCCCGTCGCTCAGAATCAAGATCGGAGAGTTTGTAAAGGTAGGGCCTGTATCGGTACTATCCGATGGTGACCCGCAGAAAGTCTTTTTTGACGAGCGGGCCAAAGATGCTTATATCGAAGAGACAGAAAGAAGAGACGTATGGGCTATCAGAAACGGCTCAAAAGATGTGACAGTTTTTTCACCAATCTGCCCGCATCTCGGCTGCCGATACAACTGGGACCCGGCAAGCGAGCACTTCGCGTGCCCATGCCATGGAAGCGTCTGGTCGAAAGACGGGAAGATCCTCCGCGGTCCGACACCGCGTCCCCTGGACACCTTACCTCATAAGATCGAGGGAGACGAATTGTATGTCAAATGGGAACGATTCAAGCTCGGTGTTCCCAAGAAGATCGTAATATAGGAGGAGAATTCTAAATGTTATCAAAGATTAATGCTTGGATCGAGCAGCGCTGGCCAGTTCAGGAGATGTGGAAGATCGCCACTGAAGAAGATATTCCCGGCGGTGCCAGCTATGCCTACGTGTTTGGAAGCGCTACTCTGTTTCTCTTCCTTCTCCAGATAGTAACGGGAGTCTGGCAGCTATTTTATTATGTACCGACGACGGACCATGCATATCAGAGCCTTTCTTTTCTGAGGATCTCTGTTCCGTTCGGATGGCTCATCCACGGACTTCATTACTGGGGCGCCACTGCAATGGTAATCCTGTTGGCGGCACACCTTGCGCGTGTTTACATATGGGGAGCCTACAAGAAACCGAGAGAGCTGACCTGGTTGATAGGCGTTTTGCTTTTGCTCTTCACGATGGCAATGAGCTTTACGGGAGCTGCCCTCCCCTGGGACGAGGCTGGTTACTGGGCAACCGAAGTCGGAACAAGCATCGCGGGAACAACACCCATGATCGGCAGCCTTGCCGAGGATATACTGCGTGGCGGAGCAAAAATGGGTCAGCTGACTCTGTCTCGATTCTTTATCCTTCATGTAGCCATACTACCTGCCATATTGCTGGCTGTAATTGCTATTCACATAGTCGCCTTTCGACAAAATGGGAGCGTAGGTCCATGGGAAGAATCCAAACGGAAACGTGTCGGATCGTTTTGGCCTGACCAGATATTCAAAGATGCATTCGTGTTTTCGGTAATACTGCTGGTCCTGATTGGCTTGGCTGCGTTCTTCGCACCTCCTTTCACAGGTGCTGCCGACGCAATCGACACCACATTTCAACCTAAGCCCGAGTGGAATTTTCTCTTCTTATACCAGGCCATCAAGGCGTTCCAGGGCCAGTGGGAACCGGTCGGTACAATCGGCATCCCGACTGTGGCATTCCTGGTCCTCCTCACATTGCCTTTCTTCGACAGACGCCCGGAGCGCAATCCATTTAAACGCCCCGTGGCAATGATAGTCGGTTTTGTAGTAGCCGCCGGAGTTATTACGCTCACTATCACTGGTTACTACAGCCGGCCCGGCGCGAACCAGAATGAAGCAAACCCATCAGTTTCCATGGTAACAGTTTCCAAGAAGGACGCGCCCGATCCGCCTCCGCCAGCCAAGGTGGTCGCTCCCCTGACTGCAGCTCAGAAGGCCGGCGCTAAGCAAGGAGAGCAATTGTTCACCTCCATGGGCTGCTCAGCATGCCACACGGTAAATGGTGTCGGTGGACACGTCGGACCGGACCTCTCAGGCGAAGGACTCGCAGGTCACCCTGTGAGTTGGCTCACGACCCAGATTCAGAATCCCAAGTCGCACGATCCAAAGACCGTAATGCCTCCATTTACCATGCTCAGCAGTCAACAGGTGGGCTACCTGGTTGATTACCTCATGAGCCTGCGGTCGAAAGCGACTCCTCCCACCGCTGTCGCGACCACTGCAGGAGCAACATCCGGAAAGACTGCTTCGCCAGCGCCTGTCGACACAGGAAGAGTAATTCAGCTACCTTCAGAGGTCGGTGTACCGGGTGCGGCCACAAACATGATAGGAAATCCAGCACACGGCAAGAAGTTGTTCGATGCAAACTGCGTCAGTTGTCATGGCGCGGACGGAAAAGGTGGAGTTCCCAATCCGGGATCGTTCCTCGGAGTAGTTCCGGCGCTCAACCCTGTAAGAAGCGAAGTCTTCAGCAAAGACCCGGAAGAATTCGCGGAAAATCTTGACCGGTTCATGGAGAATGGCGCGGTGCCTCCCGGACAAAATCCGGAAAAACACATGGCTTCCATGAGCATGATAGGGTACGGAAAGACCCAGGCTCTTACGCAACAAGAGATTTCAAATATTATCGCCTATATCATGCAGCTTAATGGAGTTAATCGAGATATGATCAGGCATCCGGGTATAGCACCGAAGACATTCTTCTTCCTTGTCCTCGGCATCTTCGCTGTATTGTGGATTATTCTCGGTACGATGCGCCTTGTTTCAACACAGGGTAAGACCAGAACATCAAACGATCAGGCTTCAGAGAGTAACAAGTAAGATTTCTGTCGACCACTGCGTGCCCGGCACCCCGCCGGGTACGCAGCCCTATTAATTCTCCTTCCCTTCCGCAGATATGCAAACCAATCGTCACGGGATCACCGAACTGCCATCAATACTTAACTCATCCCATCACTGCGGCTGACCAGAAAGAAAGAGATTTTCATTGCCACAGAGTTTTCCCTTGAAACCGAGGAGCGAAGCGACGAAGTGTCGCCTCGCGGCATCGTGCGAACACCTCACACCATTCCAACATGCGAATTACCAATCACAGTATTTTAGAAATTCTCAAGGGTGTCAGTTAAAATCGATAGGTCAAGCCATCCAGACATTGCCACTACCGTAGTCAGTAGGTCTACACTTCGTAGCGAGCGACACTGCACGGACAAGGAAGGATCTCCCGGGAGAATTGGGTGCCGATGCTGCTGTGAAATGATCTTCTGAAACTCCCGGCTGAGTTCATTGAAATCTTATTGCGTGTAGGCCGCGGTTCCGTTCTTTTTTTCAGCCAGATACGTGTTCATTATGTACTCAGCAACTGCATGCACCTGTTCCTGCGTCAATCCTTGTTTCGGCATCGGGGGATACCCCTTTAGGACCTGCGTCGGATTCGTGATGAAGTCCTCCAGCGCACCCAACCTGCCGACGTAACCAGGAAGCACCATGTTATAAGGAGGGCCGACAAGTCTGGTATTAAATCTATGGCAAGAGGTGCAGGTTGTCGAATAAACCTTCTCACCGCTTACCTTCTGAACTGCCACTGTTGGCAGGTTTGCCAGCATCGTGTCGTAATTGCTGGCAAGAAGCTTATAGTGGGCAGAATTAGACTGGCTGAACGAGACTCCGTCCCACGCCATCCAGGCGCTGACCATTATCACAACTCCGATGAAGGCGTAACTCCCCAATCTCACTTTTGTCTGCTTCAGCATCGTATAGAAAAGATGGAGGAGAATGAAGACAACCAATAGGGTAAGTCCCCCGAGCCCAAAGACCAGGCCCGAAAGTGCAGTCGATGGAATCGTTGCCAGGTCGACAAAAATGAGCAGCGGCTGCGCCAACAAAAATACCAGCGCAGTTGTAGCTGCGAATCGTTTGACAAATGATTCGTAATTGCTGTCCTTGATTCCAATTCCGCCGTCCCAAACAAAGAAGAAGAACAGCGTAGCTGCAGATTCGATGATAAGTGCCGCCGTAATGAAATGTATGAAACTAAGTACGGTGGTCCATGAAAAGAGAACCGCGGCGTAGTTTGTGCCGCCTTCCGCTGCCGCTCCTCCAAGTGCAGAAACCGTTCCTCCAAGAAAGGTCCACGAACCGAGCCACAGCAGCACCGTACCGAATATTCCTGCGCGCCGACGCGTCTGGTGAGCAGATACTTCCATTGAGTGAATGTCTATAGAGCTCGCGGGATCGATTTCTTCTCTCTGAGAGTCGCTCAGCTTCCTGTAAGATTCAATGAATCCTTCCAGACGAAAGCTGTACCTGTAAGCCAGCAGGAAGCCAAAACCGACGATGAATAGAATCGTAGAGGCCGCTATATAGTTTGTCACAGTGGCGTTTGTGTCGAACAGCAACTGTGCGTAGATCAATAGTACAGTCACTATCGGCAAGATCCCCAACGCGGCGAATGCCCCCTTTCCGGGGATCGCTATATCGATGAGGTCTCTCGAAAACCTGTGGTAGAGAGCATTGCCGCGCTTACGGCCTGCACGATTGAAATAGAGTGACAACGTCGCCCCGACGGCTGCTATGCTCACATAGGTGACCATCATCGTCGATACAAAGGCCAGCAAGTAGTACAGAAGCGTGAGGCGTTCGCCGGATTCAGGAATTACAAGATTGTTGAGAAAATGCATCGTGCTAGAACCTCCATGGTGAAATCAGGTTGAGAAGAGCGGCGACCAGTATGACAACGGTAACCGCAAGAACGTAAATGTTGATCCTCATGAATGCGTGCTTGTATACCTTTTTGTTGCCGTAATGTCTGACTATACCTAACGTGCCTGCAATCAGCCAGACTCCGAGCGCGGTGACAATTCCACCCGCAACAACTCCCTGGACAACACCGGTCGTCAGGAAGAATGCGGAGATAATAACGAGCCCGACTGTCCAGAGATAGGTGGATATGGCAAATGTCTTCTCAGACATGTGCTTCTTAAGTGTCGGGAATCCAGCCCGCTCATAATCTGACGCGTAAATGTCCATCAGCAGCCAGAAGTGCGGAATCTGCCAAACGAAAAAGTAAACAGAGAGTACGATTAATTTAGGATCCATGAGGCTGCCGCCCGCCGCAGCCCAGCCTGCCATGATGGGAAGTGAACCGACTAACGATCCAGGGATAACGGCAAAAGCAGTTTTCTTCTTAAGGGGAGTGTATATCCCATTGTACCACAACAGCGCAAGAAGTGCGAGGACAAGTGCGGCAGGAGTCCCCCACGCATAAGTTATCATGGAGCCGACAACAGTCAGGCTAATCAGTATCAACAATGCTGACCGCGCGCTCACAGTGCCTAAAGGTAGAGGTCGATGCATGGTACGATGCATGAGGGCGTCAGTGAAACGTTCCTGATATTGGTTTAAAACAGCAGAGCCGCATGCGATAAGGAAGATTCCCGTCGTTGCCATAATCATTCTTAAAGAGATGTCTCTGGCTGCGAGAACGTAACCGAATAATGCAGACATGCCGACGAAGAAAGTGATCTTTATCTTAATGAGTTCCAGGAAGGCATTGGCCTGTTCCCTGACCTGCTCAACGCGACCCGACCCGGGCAAATGCAGCGCGGCGGAACCTTCCCTGCCAATCCCGGTCATCGGCAGACCTTCGTGCAAGTTCAGGGACGGTTTTCTCTTAACGCCATTCATATTTCCTTCTTTCGATTCAGTAATAAATTGCCTTCGTTGACACCGCCAGTGGGTCGGCGGTACTGCTGGAATTGATCCATGAATCAAACGTACTGTCGGGCAAGATGATCATCTTCGTCTTCATCAATGCATGATCCAAGCCACAATATTGTGTGCAGACGATGTCGTATACTCCGAGCTTCTCGGGATACAAGACCATGTGCCTCCACCGGTCAGGCAGCGCATCCTGTTTCTCTCTGAAAGCGGGTATATAAAAGCTGTGAATGACATCCATGGATGTTATTAGAAAATCTATCGGCTTTCCCTCCGGCACGTAGAGGGTATCCGTGCGTTTACCGTTCGTGTACTCGAACGAATAACTCCACTGTCGGGCAAAGACCCTTACCGGCATAGCGCCCTTGGGTACGTCTCGAATTTGCAGGTAGGCTACCCAGCCAACGTAGAACATTGCAAGCACGAGAACCGTCGGGATTACCGTCCATATGATCTCCAACGGGACGCTTCCAGGGATACTGGTCGCCCGGGAATGCTTGGTATGATTATACTTGAAAACAAAAACCAGCATGACGACTATGACGATGAGGAACAGAATAATATCTGCGATTACCATGAACCGCATTACATCGTCTACGGCACGGGCATGATTCAGTGCGTATGGCAACAATCTCATTTCTTAAACCTCATCTTCTGAAGTAAACATCCGCAAAAGTGAGAAGGAATATCACCGTGAGAGTCCCTCCCGCTATCGCAATGAAAATTTTGAAGATTTTATCATCATATTTTACTCGCATAAATACATTCACCACCAGTGATGACTTGACCACCGCTATGAGGAGAGCGATGACAAGAGTGAAAGCGGCGAGATCGATTCCCGCAACAACAGCGGTAATCGCGGTAAGAGACATAAGAGCCAGCCAAATCAGTACGTAGATTCCATAGCTGGTTGGAGCTTCGTGATGTCCTGACGTGATGGTTTTTGACATGCTTTCTCCCTCAATTAACCAGGTAAAATAGTGGGAACAAAAATATCCATACTATATCAATTAGGTGCCAGTACAAGCCGGCGGCTTCCAGCCTGACCGGATCGTCCTGGGTGATTTTTCCTCTGATGATGAATATCAACATCGTTATCAATATTCCGCACCCGACAAGGACGTGTAGTCCGTGCAGGCCCGTCATCAGATAATACATTGCAAAGAAGAGCTCGAAACCGCGCGGATGTTGAAGCAGCTTTGGGGATCCCGGGTATATTCCGTCCGCGATTTCTGTGGACCATTCGGCATACTTTATCACTAGAAAGCCCAAACCTAGTACTATAGTGGAGGATAGAAACGTAACAGACAGCCACTTCTTGCCTCGCTCTATAGCCGCGATCGAAAGCGCCATGGTCAAACTGCTGGTGAGCAGAACCATCGTGTTTACGGTGCCGAACATGGTATGCGTTTCCATGCCAGCCTGATGAAACTCCTTAGTGTAATAGTAACGGTAGACCGAATAAAGCAGGAACATTCCGCTGAATAGGAGAAGCTCCGTCATCAGGAACAGCCACATCCCCATCTTCACTCCTTGCGTGTCTTTCTTGTGGGCCGGTGCGTGTTCCGCGGCTTGACGAGCTTCAGGTATGGTTATATCGCTCACTTTGTCAATGCCTCCTCATGATAATATGGTTCTTGCGTAACTACAGGTTCGGTTTCAAAATTTTCATGCGGTGGAGGCGACGGGGTGCTCCATTCCAAAGTGGTGCCTCCCCACGGGTTATTCCCTACGCGCGGTCCTTTCATCGAGCCGTGAATGAGATTTACAAACATTACTATCAGTCCTGCGACCAGTATCCACGATCCCACGACTGATATTCTCTGCATGGTTTCAAACTGCGGAAGATATGTAAAATACCTCCTGGGCATTCCTTCGTATCCCATTACGAACATCGGGAAGTACAAAAGATTAAATCCCATGAACATATCCACGAGCGCCCAACTTGCAATCTTCTTGTTGTACATTCTTCCGAACATCTTTGGCAGCCAGTAATGGAGAGCTCCAAAGAATATGAAGACGCCGCCGCCGAATATTATGTAATGGAAATGCGCAACCACAAAGTACGTCGCAGTTAGGTGCACGTCTGTCGCAAGTGAACCGAGCACGAGTCCGCTCAGGCCGCCGATACAGAAGAGGACCATAAAAGCCATCACGTAAAGGAAGGGCGGCTGTGGGTCTATGGACCCCTTGTACATTGATGCGACCCAGTTAAAGACCTTTATGCCGCTTGGAATCGCCACTAAAAAAGTGAGAAACGAGAAGATGAAATCCGCCTGCTGGGACATCCCTGCCACAAACATGTGATGACCCCAGACCAGATAGCCGATGAAGGCAATCGCCAGGCTGGACATCGCAATTGCTTTGTATCCGAAGATTGTCCTGTGAGTGAAAGTCGCGATTATTTCCGAGACTATACCCATCGGCGGGAGTATCATTATGTAAACCGCCGGATGCGAATAAATCCAGAACAAGTGTTGATATAGGACCGGGTCGCCTCCTGCAGCAGCGCTGAAAATACCCAGGCCGAATACTCGTGAGATAACGATCAAAAGCAGTGTGATTGCAAGAACAGGGGTAGCAATTATCTGAACCCAAGCAGTCGCATAGAGGGCCCAGACAAACAACGGCATCTTAAACCATGTCATCCCGGGGGCCCTCAACCTGTGTATCGTGGTCAAGAAATTAAGCCCCGTGAGAATCGACGAGAAACCCACGATGAAAACACCGAAGACCGCAATTGTAACTCCGGTTGTGGTCCTAAGACTATAAGGGACATAAAAAGTCCAACCCGTGTCGGGCAGACCCCTCCAAAACAGCGCCGTCAGGATCACTATCGATCCAATTACGTAAAGATACCACGACAGCAGGTTCAGTCTGGGAAAGGCGACATCCTTCGCTCCGATCTGGATCGGCAGAAAGAAATTTCCGAGCGTTACCGGGATTCCCGGAATAACGAAAAGGAAAATCATGACCACACCGTGAAGCGTGAACAGAGCGTTGTAAGCCTGCGGACTGAAGAGTTTGCCACCGGGTGACAGCATCTCAAGACGCAGAAGAATGCCCAGTATCACTCCCACCGAGAAGAAGCTGAAGAGTGCAATGAGGTACAGTATCCCGATACGTTTGTGATCCGTGGAAAATATCCAGGCGGTAATTCCCTTCCGCCCGTTAAGATTTTCAAGGTAACTCCCCTCAACAACGGATTCTTCTTGAGGGGGGATTGCTAATTCAGCCATGTTTCAGTTTCCTCCTCCATTGGCATTTACCCTCTTGAGTTTCTTTGTCCACCACAGGAAAATCAGAATTGCTATGATGAACACTGTGGTTCCCCATCCGACGACTTGAATCGCATCAAATGAGTAGCCCGTTCCGGCGGCATTGTAACTGAAACAGGTTTTCAGAACCTGGCCGATGATAGGTGCGAAGGCGTTTTGCTTTGCTTCCAGTATTGCCATCTGAAAATCGATGGCCTCGAACGTCGTTCCGTACATATACCTCGCTATCTTGCCGTTCTTACTGACAAAAATGAGCGCCGTCGGATGAGTGAACATGTTAGTCTTGTTGCGAATGTAATAGAACCCCAACGCGTCTGTCAATTTGTGAATAGTAACGCTATCTCCTGTCAGGAATCTCCATGCTTTGGGTGGAAAAGGCCTGTTTATCATTCCCCAGTACTGTTCCTTTTTCTCAAGAGCGCGCGCAGGAGTGTCGTTGGGATCAAAACTGATGGTAGCGACATTGAAGTCCTTGCCGGGCGTTTCCTTGACCTTCTCGAGCACCTCCTGGAGTCCCCCAAAGACCTGGTCGCAAATTCCGGGACAAGTATAATAAGCCATATCTATAATGAGCGGTTTGCCGTCTGATATCTGCGCCAGTGTTACCGGCTTCCCGTTCTCATCCTTGAATGTGAGATTCATCGGGATGGTTTGTCCCAAATGTTGAACAATTCCAACGTTGGGATGTGACGCGTCGGCTGCCATTGCGGATTGGGGGACAGTGCAGCTGACTGAGGCTAAGGCAACTCCGCTCAGCGCCAAAGCCAACAATCGGTTTACAGAGTTCTTCATTTCTAACCCCTGATATCTTCTTGATCGTGGAAAATGTCTGTACTCATATAAAAAATGTTCATGTCATGATATAAATCAATTGTTGTCCTGTGTGACCGTACCCATGGAGGAGAGCACTCCCTTCGGAAGCATTTTGGCAAGAGCGTTCAGATCCTGCTCTGTCTCTTTCGGGAAGACACCGAAAGTCCTGACGTAGCTTATGAGTGCCAGCCTGTCACCGACCGAAATACTGTTGAACGGTGGCATTGCGCTTCCCGTTATTCCATCCGTCAGTGTCTTAAACATGCCCGACATCAGTCGGCCATTTACCCATCCCTTGTCGGAGTGGAAATCCCTGGGCTTAGGGTTTAATGTAGCCGCAGCAGGACCATTTCCATCACCTGCAGCCCCATGGCACGCTACGCAGTCGGTCATATAGAGATTCTTCCCCTTCTCGATCATGGGCTTGGCTGGATCGAGGAGAACTGCCAGCGGGCTTGAAGTGCTTGTGGTTTGGGTGGTTGCGACAGCCTGTTTTGCTGGTGCCGGCGGCGGCGCAGCAACAGAAGGTCCCTGACGTTGTTGATTATGCCTGCTATAGAGGACGAAAACTCCCGCAACGACGGCGGCAAAATACAGGTAGTAAAGAAGACGCCACCATGACTTCCTTACAAAAAATGAAGTGTTTCTTTGCGGATTGCTCTTCTCTGATTGTCCTTCCATCAATTGCCTTCCTAGTTTTTAGAGATACTGAAAGAGAGGTCATCTCAACTTCGGATGACCGGCTTCTTTGAGGTTTTCTCGAGAATCTCTATGTATAAAAGGACGAAAGTTGAACGCGTCTAACGCCCACAGAAAACTATCTGGCAACTGTGAAGTCAACATCTTACCGCTCGAATCACAAACCCGTCGATGTGAAACAGGAGATGCAGGACAATCCAACCTTGAATTAATCTGACAGGCGTGCGATAGTCGGAGAGCCCCCTTCCCCGCGGACCGGAAGAAATAAATGGAGTTATCGCATGCCGTCAGAGCCGAATTCGGAATTGGAGACTGCAGTGAAATCACTGCCAAGCTCCTCTGCACCAGTCAACCTTGTTCCGCAGCCTCAACATACACCCTGTCACGAAAGACAAATCAACAATTACAAAAACTTTTCTCAACAAAAGCAATTTAATCCTAGAAGTCATCGGGACGGTCCCATCGAAGCGGAGTTCTGGGGGAAATACCGTTTGCGGAAACACAAGAGCTACCGCCTCTTAATGAGACAAGATAGCCTGCTTCGGCCCTCACATTTTCAGGCGAAGCAGAACAAACAGTACCCAGGGTCAAGATTTCTCCTTGTGAGTTTTCTGCCGGGTTCCTTCTGGGGGCGTAACCAAAACGCCTATCGTCGCTCTACGAAATCCTTGCTTACGTAGCTTCCTGCGGAACCTCGTCCA
Source organism: Bacteroidota bacterium (assembly GCA_023480735.1). Classification (GTDB taxonomy): domain Bacteria; phylum Bacteroidota; class Ignavibacteria; order Kryptoniales; family JAKASW01; genus JAKASW01. The sequence continues at coordinate 31,065 of JAMCXB010000017.1, forward strand.
AAAGTCTGAAATCATAAGTCACCTTTTTCAATGCAAAATCCCCGAAAAAGTTCCTCAAAAAAAGAACTTTTTTACTGCAGTCTGAAGATGACTTGATCTTTTTCGACTATATCCCCGCTTTTTACCAGCACTTCAATTACTTCCGCGTCTTGCGCTATCCGTATCTCATTTTCCATCTTCATGGCTTCAAGAATCGCCAAAGTTGATCCGCGCCTTACCGTATCCCCCCTATTTACAAGGACTTTCACGACCAACCCTGGCATTGGAGCCTTTATTTCCGAATGCGAGTGACTGGAAGACTGTTCAGATTGAAATCCTTTTAGCAGCAAATCCCGATCACTTAATATTCTGACGCTCATCTTACCCCGCGCCGAAGGGATCATTATGCCCTCGGAAGTCTCCGAATAAATTATCTCCCTTATCTCATCTCTAACACGCACTAACAGACGTCCGGCTCCCGCCTCCAGGATTTCAAAAGCGAGTTCGCCCCCGCCAAAGGATATAATTCCGTTTTCAGTACTGAATCTGACGAGCTCATTGCCAACCTCGATTGCCGGCATCAGCTTTCGAACCTCCCCTTGAGCCACTCTGATGTCTTTAGGACCGGAACATGCCCGTTCCTGTTAACCATCGCATCACTTCTGAGCCTGAAGGAGGCAGCTATGAGAGCACCTTCTAACTCGCGCGTGGAGAGATTTGAAACGCCTGTCTCGTCACTTTTATTCCAGTTCTTCTCCACAAAACTGGTCGAATACTTCCCTTTCCTGAAATCATCACTCTGAAGGACGTACCGGCAGAATGGTATCGTGGTCTTGACCCCTGTAATCACATAGTCGTCAAGGGCACGGAGCATTTTTTGTATCGCCAAATCCCTTGTCGAGTCCCACACACTAAGTTTTGCTATCATCGGATCATAGTAAACCGAAATCTCGTTGCCGGTTTCAACGCCCGAATCGACACGTACATTGTTCCCGACCGGCTCGCGTATCAATTCAAGCTTCCCGGTGTCGGGTAGAAAGTTGTTGACCACATCCTCGGCATAAATACGGCACTCGATAGAATGCCCGCGACGGGTCATCCGCTCCTGCGAGAGATCGAGATTTCTTCCTTCCGCTATGTTTATCTGTTCGCGGACGATGTCAAACCCGGTTGTCAACTCAGTGATTGGATGCTCAACCTGCAGCCGAGTATTCATCTCAAGGAAATAGTACTTACCATCCTCTCCCAGTATAAACTCAACCGTGCCTGCGTTCTGGTAGCCGCACGACTTTGCCGCACTCACTGCAGCTTTGCCCATTTCTTCACGGAGTTCCGCAGTCAATGCAGCCGAGGGTGTTTCCTCCACAACTTTCTGATGACGGCGCTGAATCGAGCATTCGCGTTCAAACAGATGGACGGTCTTTCCATAGTTGTCCGCAAGGACTTGGAATTCTATATGACGGGGATTAATGATGTACTTTTCTATGAATACCCGCTTGTCGGCGAAGGAAGAAAGAGCTTCTGATTGTGCACCACGCAGGCTGGCTTCAAGCTCTTTTTCTTCATGGACAAGCCGCATCCCTTTTCCTCCGCCGCCCGCGGCCGCCTTGATAAGAATTGGATAGCCAACTTTGTTCGCAACCTCTTTGGCTTCATGAAATGTGTCGACCGGCTTAGAGATACCGGGAACAACTGGAACCCCCTGGCTGCTTACCGTCTCCCTGGCCTCGGTCTTGTCACCCATCACTTTGATTGTATCGGCTTTCGGTCCGATGAACACCAACCCGGCCCTTTCTACCTCTCGCGCAAATTCCGAGTTTTCCGATAGAAATCCGTAGCCCGGATGAATTGCGTCTGCACCGGCTTTCCGGGCATTCCAGATAATCTTTCCGATATCAAGATAGGTTTCGCGGGCTTCCTTTCCGGCGAGCGGGTACGCCTCATCCGCATAGCGGGCAAAAGGCATCTTGATATCGACATCGGAATATACCGCAACGGAGATCTTCCCCATCTCTCTTATCGTGCGCATAATTCGGACTGCTATCTCACCTCGATTTGCCACCAGGATTTTTCTAATCTGCCTTTTCATTTCATCAAGGTCCGCATTTTAGAATCCCCGGCGGCTTAGGAACCGCCAGTGAATTCTATTCAGCTTTCATTGAGACAATGGTGACACCCTGACCGCCTTCGCCCATTTCTCCGGATCTGAACGAGGCGACAAAAGGATGCACCTTCAATAGTTGTTCAACCGCTCTGCGCAGCGAGCCGGTTCCCGTACCATGTACCACTTCAACTTGCTTAATGCCGCTTAGATATGCCTCATCAAGAAACTTTTCGACCGAAGTCTGAATTTCATAAGGCCTCATTCCACGAATATCCATCTTAGTAGAGGTACCGGATCTGACTTCGATTGTGACCTCACTTTTCCTTTGCTTGCTGCGGCTCGACCTTTGCAGCTCGCTTTCATGAACTCGCATCCTTAGTCCGTTCACTTCAACAATAAGTTCACCCTTATCATTCGACTGCTCGACTACCTCCCCTGAAAGCAGCGTCCCCTTTAGAAGCACCGAATCGCCAGTCTCAAAATTCATGGGATGTTGCGCCCTGTCTTCCTCTCTTATCCTGGAGACGCGCTGCTTCATTTCATCAACCTGCACGCGGGCACGTTTTATGGTTTCCTTCTCGGCATTAGTCTCACGAATTTCCCGAACCAGGTTTTCTATCTGTCTGTTCAAATCGCCGACTATTCTCTCGGATTCGTCCGCGGCCTTATTCTTGATTTCGGCGGCTTCCTTTTTCGCCGTGTGAAGTTTCTTCTCGTACTCCTGCCGCATGGCCTCCGCCAGCTCTTGCTCTCTCCTAATCTCTAAAACTCTGTCCCGCAGTTCATTTTCGAGCTGTTCCACTCCCAAGAGCAAGCCTTCCAGTTTATCCCTTCCTTCACCTACATACTTTCGAGCCCTTTCAACCGTGGAATGTCCAATTCCGGTGCGCTGAGCGATTTCGAATGCATAACTCGACCCCGGCCTCCCGAGAACGAGCTTGTATGTCGGCGTAAGAGTCTTCTGGTCGAACTCCATCGCTGCGTTCAGCATGAGATCGGCTTCGCTCGCAAACACCTTCAAACCCGAGTTATGTGTCGTGACAAAAGACATCACGCCTTTGTCCCGAAGGTCTTCCAGAATCGCCGATGCGAGTGCGGCCCCCTCTGCCGGCTCAGTCTCTTCTCCGAACTCGTCCACCAGGACTAATGACCTTTCGTTAGATTTTTCGAGAACCTCGACGAAATGCTTTATCCTTGATGTGAAAGTGCTGAGGTCATTCTCGATGGATTGTTCATCTCCAATGTCCGTGAAGACCGACGTATATACCGGCAACTCGGTTCCGGGATCTGCCGTCAACGGAATTGCAGCGAGAGCACAGAGAGCGAATATACCAACGGTTTTTAAAGTAACGGTCTTTCCGCCTGAATTGGGGCCGCTAATGACAACAACCCGCGTCGCATCATCCAGAAACATGTCTATCGGACTTACTTTATCATGCCCCATCTTGATAACCAGAAGCGGATGCCGCGCCTTAACGAGCCGGGGAACCTGCACCGACCCAACGGCAGGTACCACGGCAGTCAGCCGGACTGCATAAGTCGCACGTGAGTAAAGACTGTCCAGGAACGCTATGACATCGAGATCCTGACTAAGCTGCGGAACAACTTCTCTCACTGAGTCGGTCAGCTCGCGCAAAATTCTCTCAACCTCCCTCTGCTCTTCGAATTGCAGCGAGATTACTTCGTTGTTGAGATCGACCGTACCTGATGGTTCTATGAATACTGTTTGACCGGTGGCACTTGAGCCGTGAATCAATCCCTGTATCTGCCTCTTGAATTCCGCTTTCACAGGAAGGACCAGTCTTCCGTCACGTTGCGTAAAAATGTCATCTTCCGAATATTCCTGCTCGGAGAATGAACGGGCTATCGACATTATCTTCTTACGGACGGCGGTCCGCGACCTGTAAAGGCTGCTTCTTATCCGACGCAGTTCCTTGCTCGCGTCATCCTTGATGTTTCCCTCTTCGTCGACTGCCCTATTGATGTTGAATTCCAGGATCGGATCGGGATAAAGTCTGAATCCTATTTCCGAAATCTCCCGCAATTCAGCCTTTTGCTTCAGAAGGCTCTTCCGAGTCGATTCGGTGACATGCAGCAGGATCGAAATGTCGTGGAGCTCCTTGCCAGGAACAAAACTTCCCGGTTTTGCTGCGCGGCTGATTGATGCCCTCACATCCTTTGCGCCGGTGAGATCAGGAAAAATATTCCTCATGACCAGAGAATGTGCCTGGTCCACAAGAAGGTATTCTTTCGCAAGGGAGTCCCCGTCGAAGACAATAGGGATTTCGTCGAGATACTTCTCACCGAGCTCGGTCTGGCAAAGCGACTTTAGATATGAGACAAGTCTTGGGAACTCGAGCTTCTCCAGTGACCGTAATAGCTCGGGATCACGTTCAGTCATTTCTTAACTCTTGACGTGTCTTTTGAAGTCGGGTCGAAGAACTTGTCCATGTACTTCTCAGCAGACGTTCTGGTGGTAAATGTCTTGTAAACGAGTCCGGCGAAACCCTTAACGGGTTGATACATGAAGGACTTTTTCAGAGAAGGGCCGTTTGCAGGGATATCAAACAAAGAGAGGAAAAGAAGGAGCAGGCTCAAGAACATTGCCCCCTCCAAGACTCCGAAAATGGCTCCGCCGAACTTGTCCCAGATCTGGAGGATGGGGACTTTCCTGAAACCCTTGGCCAGCAACGAGGCTACCGTGAATAATGCGGCAAATACTACGATAAGTCCGATTATGATGCTGGACATTTCACCGGTCCCCAGCATTCTTCCTACGAATAAAGCAATCTGTTTCGAATCCTTGGCCGCAATATAGATTCCAACCAATAAAGCCAGGAGCGAGAAGACTTTGTTGAAAAAGCCCTTTGCAAATCCATGCATTGCGAAAGCAATCAGGACGATAATCAGAATGATATCAATGGCGCTTATCAACTCAACCTTGCCTTGACAATCTCTTGCACAATTTTTCCATCCGTCTTACCACGCAGCTCTTTCATCGCGGCCCCCATGAGCTTGCCGAAGTCCTTCTGGTCTTGAACGCCCAGCTTAGCCGCCAATTCGTCGACGAACTTGACAATGTCCTCCCGGCTCATCTGTTTCGGTAGATACTCCTGTATTATTTCCAGCTCTTCCCGCTCCTTGTCCGCAAGATCCTTGCGTCCGGCCTTGTCAAATTCCTCTATCGCTTCTTTTCTCATTTTGGCCGAGCTTAACAGAACCTGCATCTCATCTTCCTCGGTCATTCCCTCGGGGGTTATACGCTTCTCGACTTCCTTCTCCAGCAATTTTGCCTTGACCATTCTCAGCGTCTCCAGACGACGAGCGTCCTTCTTCAACATTGCTGTCTTGATATGATCGTTGAGGGTTTCTTTTAATGTCATTATAGTTTCCCTGGAAATTTCAAAATTGTTCCGTTTAGTGATTCGCCAGTGCCGCACAAAAACAGGATGGCTTCTACTATCTCCTGAATCTTAACCCATTTGCTTGTATCGGCGTTTGGCATTGATTTTCTATTATTAAATGTGTCGATTACCGACGGGGCAATCCCGTAAACCGATATTCCATAATCCTTGTACTCTTCGGCTGCCGCCCTGGTTAGGGCGAGAACCGCGGCCTTTGAAGCAGAGTAAACGGCGCTGCCCGCTCCGGTGCCGAACACCTGCATCGAGACGAAGTTCACAATCCGTCCGAACTTTCGTTCTGCCATCAGGGGTAATACGGATGACATAATATTAAACGTCGGCACAAAGTCAATGGAGAGCATCTCCTGGAGTTCCGAAGGCGTGTGCTCATGAAGTCTCTTTCCCCCGATCCACCCGCCGAGCGCGTTAAGCAAGAAATCGATTCCGGCAAACCGGTCCTTCACTGAATGAACCACCCTTCCGGCTCCCTCAGGGCTCGACAGGTCAGCTTGTACAATGCAGACGAAGTCAGCATGTTTCTCGAAAGTCTCCCTCAGCTCTTTTTCTCTCCCGGCGTTCCTGTAGATAAACGCCACTTTGCTTCCGGCTCCAAGAAAGGCCTCTGCAAGCTCCTTCCCCACAGAACCGCCCGTTATAAGCGCGACCTTCCCGGATAGACTCATCATGTGAGAATTTATTTTCAAGACCGGTAAAAAGCAATTAGGACCGCTTGAAATGCTTTGTTTAGAGGAACAAATGAGCTACATTATCTCGCAAAACAACTAAAGAGCACGAAAAGGATAACCAAACGGTCGTTGTCAGGTTACTGTTTAGTGAATCTAAAAAACATCTCAACAGCAGATTAGTAATAAATCGGAATTTTGAGTAGTCTATTTTCCGTAGCACGCAAGTCTTATGTTTGGCAAACACGGGGCGAATTTCCCAAACATCTTACCTGCCCGTCTAAACACGTGATTTGGAAATATTCCCTGGATAACGGCGGAATTGCGGCATTAGACCACTGTGAGTCGAGCACCACCGAAGGATTGCGATTCGACATCCCTATATCAATATACAAGTCCACCAAGGACCATCTCCATTCAACTTCAATTAACCGAAGAAACAAAAAGAAAAGGAACGCCAATGAATCTACATCGTACTCTTTCGAGGCTCGTTCTGCTTGGGTTTCTTTTTGCCGTCGTGACACAGGAATCTAACGTAATGGCACAGGAGAAACTTACAATGCAAACCATCCCGGCGCTCGATCCGGCCAACATCGACGTGAGCGTGAAACCATCTCAGAGTTTCTACCTATACGCTAATGGTGAGTGGCTCAAGAAAAACCCCATCCCCCCCGAGTACAGCAGATGGGGAAGCTTCTCTGAGCTCTTCGACCGTAACATGAACATCCTTCACGAAATCGCCTCCAGGGCCGCCGAAACAACAAAGGCAAAGAAGGGGACCGACGCACAGCTTGTCGGCGACTTTTTCTATAGCGGCATGGACTCGGCAAGCATAAACAATAACGGTATAACCCCGTTGCAGACTTACTTTGATGAGATTGACGCGATTAAGTCCAAGAAAGGTCTCGAAGATGAAATAGCTAAACTGCAAGGAATGGGGGTGAATGTCTTGTTCTATTTCACGTCTGAACAGGATTTCAAGAACAGCGACATGATGATAGCGAGCGTTCACCAATCAGGTTTAAGTTTACCCGACCGGGACTATTACACCAAGACAGACGCGCAATCAAAGCAGATTCTGAGCGATTACAGCGATTACATAAAGAACATGTTATCACTCACGGGCGAGAAAGATAAGCGGGCTTCCGAGAACGCAGAAGTAGTCCTCAAGATCGAGAACAGGCTTGCCGAAGCCTCTATGACCCGGGTCGAACGGCGGGACCCCAAGGCTACCTACAATATGATGACCGTCGCAAAGATCAACTCCTTAACACCAGATTTTTCGTGGAATAGCTACCTTCAGTATTTCCATCTCGAAGGCGTCAAAAAGATTAACGTTGGTCAACCGAAATTCATCGCCGCCGTCGGCAAGATGTTGAAGAATTTGAGCGTCAACGAATGGAAAGTTTACCTGAAGTGGCATTTACTAAACGCCATGGCGCCATACCTTAACGACGAATTTGTCGCAGAGCGATTCAACTTCTATGGGAAGACACTCAGTGGTGCCAAAGAACTCCAGCCGAGATGGAAAAGGGTAATCGGAACCATGGACCAAGAGATAGGTTTTGCTCTCGGCAAGCTGTACGTCGAGAAACATTTTTCTCCCGAGGCAAAGGCTCGAGCCGAGCAGATGGTGCATAACCTGGAAGTGGCATTCGCGCAGAGAATCAAGAAGGTAGACTGGATGAGCGAAACCACGAGGAAACAGGCGCTCATCAAGCTAAAGACAATCGTAAACAAGATCGGCTATCCGGACAAGTGGAAGAGCTATGCCGGACTGGACATCAACAGAGGCCCGTATGTCCTGAACGTCATCCGGGCGAACGAATTTGAGCTCAACTTCGAGTTAAACAAGGTTGGCAAGCCGGTAGATCGCACGGAGTGGGGAATGACTCCTCCGACAGTGAACGCATACTACGACCCGTCGATGAACGAGATCGTCTTCCCCGCCGGAATCCTCCAACCGCCTTTCTTCAATCCGACCGCCGATGACGCGGTGAACTACGGAGGAATGGGTGCCGTCATCGGACATGAGATGACGCACGGTTTCGATGACCAAGGCAGCCAGTTCGACGCCAAGGGCAACCTAAAGGATTGGTGGACGAAACAAGATGCCGTAAACTTCAAGAAGAAGGCTGACGTATTGGTCCAGCAGTTCGGTAGTTACACTGTTCTCGACTCACTTCATATTAATGGTAAGCTTACAGAGGGCGAGAATATAGCGGACCTCGGTGGAGTATCGATTGCCTTCGACGCATTCGAAAGGACGCTCAAGGGTACCCCCCGTCCGGCGAAGATCGACGGCTTCACGCCGGAGCAGAGATTCTTCCTGGCCTGGGCTCAGATGTGGAGGGAAAACGACACTCCGCAGGCTCTGAGACAGCGGCTCATCGTCGACCCGCATTCGCCAAACGAGTACCGGTGCAACGGACCGTTGTCTGACTTTCCTGCTTTCTACGAAGCGTTCGGCATCAAGCCGGGCGATCCGATGTACAGAGCAGAAGATGTGAGAGCAAAGATCTGGTAAACTGTGGAAGGGCGACCGTCGCCTTCGTAGCGGCGGTCGCTTGCTGTGGAACTCGCTCCTTATTCCTAGGAGTCTGTCGGGGAAGAAAGATTTTCGTGTACAAAGTTGGTTGAGGCGTAATCATGATATTTCGTTAGTTTAGACTTGGCGCATTTTTTTGTCTCGCTAAGATCCGAAGAGATGATTCCTCCATAGTCTCACCTCATCCATATCGGAACAGTTTAAGCAGATTGTGTGTAAGACAGATTAAACGCCATTCCGCCCTCACTTTTTCCAGCCCCCTTAACAGAAATTGCCGAAATCCTCTTACTTGTTTTATCTGCCCAAACACTGGCTCAACCGTTTCCTTGCGCTTCGAGTAAGCTTTCTTCCCTTTCTTTGTCCTCAGTTTACGCCTCATCAATTCCTTGACACCCATTCCTTTCGGCTTCCTCCCCCGAACAACACCGATTCTGTACCATTCCCCATGATCGAGCCTCTCCGGCGTTATATATGTCTCAATCCCCTTGGACTGGACCCCTTGCCATTCCGCGCAAGCCAGTCCGTCCCCTCCGACGGAGAGGACTACAGGGGTGGGTTCGGATATCACGCATTGCCTAACTATCCCCGCGCTATTATTTTCCACAGTGTACGTCTCCTTTCACGTAATTAAGAATTTAACTTACGCGAGAATGTGGTTTTCAAGAACAGACAAAACGACAAATCTCTTCCTTGAATGATTTGGTGTTAAACGTAGTGATTCTCATCTCTATTGGTATATTCACACACCCCTAAATCCCCTCTGGTAGAGGGGACTTAATCGGCGAACATTCCACTGCCACCCGTCATCTCGATTACTCGTCAATTTTGCCTGTGTAGTCATCAATCCATGCCCCGATCACCTGGACGACAGCGTTAAGGTTGGTCTTAACATCAGAATCCGTAAATCTCAGAAAGTGTACCCCCAACGACTCCAGCCTTCTCTGTCTGAACTCATCATACTTTCCTTTGCCAACATGACTTGCACCATCGATCTCGATCGCGAGAAAGAGCTCGAGACAATAGAAATCTACGACGTATCTGTCAATCGGCTTCTGACGATGAAAATCGAAACCGCGCAGTTGCTTTCCCTTGAGTACACCCCACAACAGTATTTCCGCAAGCGTACCATCATAACAAGACATCACATGTGTCTGACAGCAGCCTTCAGCAAAGTGGCCCGGACAGGAATACCTGTCGCCTTGTTACTTCACAACTTCCCCGACGACAAACGATTCTTCGCCCATCTTCTTCAGGCTTGAGACAAGTCTGTCTGCTTCATCAGAAGGAACAATCATTATTAAGCCTATCCCCATATTCAACGCTCTTCTCGCATCGTCGTCAGGCACGTTCCCCATCTTCTGTATCATTCTGAATATCGGCGGGACATCCCAATTTTCCCAGAACACTCTAAATTTCTTCGGCTCACGAATAACCCTGACTGTGTTTCCTTCTATTCCGCCGCCCGTAACGTGAACCATCCCGCACACGGTAAATTTCTTTGTCACGGATTTCATCAGCTTCAGATATGACCGGTGTGTCTTAAGCAGCGCCTCTCCGACTGTCTCACCGAGTTCATCCACATAACTGTCGAGCTTGTAATTCGATAGGAGCACCTTTCTCGCCAAAGAGTAGCCGTTCGTATGCAATCCGGTCGACGGCACGCCGATGAGGACGTCTCCCTTTCTGACTTTCTTCCCATCGATGACTTTCGTTTTGTCTACCACTCCGACTATCGTACCAGCCAGATCGTAGTCGTTTTCGGAATAGACTCCCGGCATTTCGGCCGTCTCACCGCCGATCAAGGCGAGGCCGTTTTGCTTGCAGGCCTTGGAGAGCCCTTTCACGACTTCACCGGCGATATCGGCATTCAACTTCCCGCACGCATAGTAGTCCAGAAAAAAGAGCGGGACCGCGCCGCCGACTCCTATGTCGTTGACACAATGGTTGACGAGGTCCTGACCTATCGTGTCGTGCTTTCCCATTTCGATTGCTATCTTGACTTTTGTTCCAACCCCGTCGACACTCGACACAAGAATCGGATTGCGATATCCCGGGAACTTACCGTTGTAGAAACCACCGAAGAATCCAATTTCGGACAATACATTCTTGTTGAAAGTCTGTTTTGCCAGCGGCTTTATCTGCTTTACCAGTTTTTCGGCCTCAACAATATTGACGCCGCTTTGTTTATAGGTAGTCATTCTTCCAGTATTTATTTTATTCACTTCAATGATAATAATCCATCGGCCGCCACGAACTTCATGGCTGCAACTACATTCTTCGTTGAAACATCGTCCCGCATGACGACCCTGCCGATTCCCGTGGGAAGGACAAACCTGACCTTGCCTGCTTTCATCTTCTTGTCATAGTTCACGCGACTGAGAACCTGGTCCATATCGACGCCGGCTGTCGACTGCCTGGCGATTTGCCTAACCATTTTCAGAATGCGCTCGAAACTGGACGGACGAAGGAGTTTCATATGCATGGCTATGTGCGATTCCGCAACCAAACCTATGAGGACTGCTTCGCCGTGCTTGAAAGTGCCATAACCCGTAGCGGATTCTATGGCGTGACCAATCGTGTGGCCCAGATTAAGATGCGCCCTGATTCCGGCTTCCGTCATATCCTTCTCGACATATCTCTTCTTGGTGTCTACCGAAATCCTGATCGTCTTTTCGAGCGTTTTCTTCTCCTTGTTCAGGAGTCTCGCCGTGTTCTTCTCAACGAATTCAAAAAACGGTTCCCCTCTAAGGACCGCGTATTTGGCTATTTCACCCAGGCCGCAAATGAGCTCTTCTTTGGGAAGCGTCTCCAGAAAACTCGTGTTCATGATGATGGAGCTGGGCTGATGGAATGCACCTATCATGTTCTTGCCGAGGTTATGATTCACGCCTACTTTCCCGCCGACCGAACTGTCCACCATCGCCAAGAGAGTGGTCGGGACGTGGACATACTCTATTCCCCGCTGGAAAATTGCGGCAACGAAGCCCGACAGATCTCCCGTAATCCCCCCGCCAATAGCAAACAGGGTGGAATCCCGCCTGATGTTTCTTTGAAGGAAGAAAGTCAGTAGTTCTTCGGCATGTTCGATATTCTTGTTCTCTTCCGTTGCAGGGAATGTTGCGACAACTGCTCCATCGATGTTTCCGATGTCTTTGACAAGACCCTTGTAGAGATCGGCCACACTCGAATCCACCACTACTGCAGGCTTGCTGGCAGAGCGCAACAGTGACAGCAGAACTGAGTCGGAGTCGTCGATATGGATTGGCACCCTGGAAGAGTTTACCCGGTAACTCAAAGTCTTCATAAGATTCTTTCCCGCAATTTTAACACAATCTCCTTGATACTTTCCGATATACTCAAATTGGACGTGTCGACTACAATGCTGGCTTCAAGATAATGCTTCTCCCTTTCCCTGAGAAGTGATCTGACTCTAACAGACAGTTCTTCCTCCGTTAACGGATGTCCATTGGGTGAAAGAAGCATCGGCCTGCTGCTCCGGGCGCGTACTCGCTCCAGGATATTGTTTGCATCCGATTTCAAATATACGAGGATTCCTCTGTTTTTGACCAGGATACGATTCTCTTCGCTGGTAAGAGCTCCGCCTCCGAGCGCGACAACCACATTCCCTTCCTGAAGCACTATTTCTTTCAGGACCCGTTCTTCCAAGGCGCGAAAATATTTCTCGCCGTATGTCTTGAAAATATCACGGATAGAAAGACTTTCTTTCTCTTCGATGACGCTGTCGGCGTCGATGAAACCGTAGTGAATCTCGCGTGCAAGCAAGGGACCGATCGTACTCTTTCCGCTTCCCATAAATCCCGCGAGAAACACAAAATGTCGCGATTCAATCACTTTCTCTCACCGAGCCTGAATATAACTGTCGAAGTTTAACTTGCAAAACAGTTTTTGGAGTCGCCTGTTCTACGTCAAATTCAAAATTGCCGATTGTCAGTTTGCTGCCTACTCTGGGCACTGACTCGTGTCGGTTTATCAACAAAGAGGAGACGGTAACTCCGGGCTCAAAATCGAACTCGAATCCACCAACATCCGAAGATATCTCCTCCAGTCTCGCATTCCCTTTTACCGCGAAAGTCCCGTCTGTCAATTTCGTGACAAGCGCCCCTTCCCTCGGCATCTCCGCGCTGGACCCGAAAATCTCTCGAACCACATCGGAAAGTGTTACGATCCCTGCCAATCCCCCGAATTCGTCCACAACTACGGCAATGTGGAGCCTGTTCGCTCTAAATGTCTCCAGAAGACTTTCGAGCGATTGGGTCTCCGGTACAAATACCGGCTTACGCATCAAGGCCCTGACGCTGAATTTCTTTCTGGCCGTTTTTTTCCTAAGTACGGGCAAGACGTCTCTTGCGTACAACATCCCTACAATATTGTCCGGAGCGCCGGAGTAAACGGGAAGCCTCGAATGACCGCTTCTGTTGAACGTCTCGACCACGACTTCGAACTGGCTGGTGTCCTGGACACTCACTATCTCTGTCCTCAAGGTCATTGTATCCCTTACGTTCTTTTCGCCGAGGAAGGAAATCTTCCCGAGGAGGTCGGCTTCATTCTTGTCGATAACTCCCACGCTGCCCGCCACATTAGACAGAGTCTTCAAACCCTGGCTGTCGATTGTCAAAACGGGTTTCCTTCTCCTCGTGGTTATTCTGGACAAAAAGGAATTGAGTGGATAGACAATCGGACTCGCGACAACGAGCAGCACCGCCATCAGCGGAAGGCAAATCGTAGCGACCAATTTCGGATTGCGCGCCGCGACAATCTTCGGAACGGAGTCGGCAAAAAGAATGAGCAGCCCGGAAACAACCACTACCTCCAATCCAATAGCAAGTGTTTTATCAAATGAAAACTTGGCGGCGAGGTCCAATGCCAGTGAAGCCCCGATTAACGTGAACAGGAAAACGGCTATCGAATTTGATACTAGTATCGTCGAGAGTAAACGCTGCGGCGAGCCGTATATGAGCGATGATACTTTCCCCTTTATCTGCTCGCCGGAACTGGTAATAGAATAGAGAGCGACTTCCGCCGCTGACAGGGCAAAAGCAAATAAAAGTAATACGATTATGATTAGAATCTTGATTGCCACTCTTCCTAACAAATTGTAGAAAAAAAAGGAGATTTCCACGATCTTTAACTGAAAAAATGTAACCCCACACTTATGGTTTCTCGCCAAGCCGCTCGCAAAGCGAACCGCTCGTCAACATTCCTTTGCGTTCTTGGCGCCTTTGCGAGAGAAATAACCCTTTCAGTGAGGCATTACGAAAAAATGTGGTCTGCTGAAATGTCCGTAGTCCCCCGGCTCAGGCTCAATGCTGGAACCGGAATTCACCATAGCGGCACGATAAACTCGAAAACACCGGTGAAAACAGCAGTGTATCACCGCAACGAACACGCGGCCGATTCAACGTTTCAATAAATGGGCTCATCAAGGTGCGAGCCTGCGGATATCCCAATTGCCGTCTTTGCCCAGCGTGTACAAGACCCTGTCGTGCAGTCTGCTGGGCCTCCCCTGCCAGAATTCATAACTCTTGGGTTTTATTCGAAACCCTCCCCAATTTTCGGGTCGCGGCACATCGCTCCCGGAAAATCGTTTATCGAATTCGCTGAAAAGTCTATCCAACTCTGCACGGTCCCGGATTTCATTACTCTGGTTCGACGCCCACGCCGCAATCTTGCTGTCCCTTGGCCTTGTAGCGAAATACGCATCGGACTCAGTTGAACTTACTTTTTCAACAACTCCTTCGATGCGCACCTGCCTGTCCAGCTCATGCCATAAAAAAGACATCCCAGCCACCGGCCTATTAGTGAGATCTTTGGCCTTACGACTGTGGTAATTGGTGAAGAAGACGAATCCGCTGTGATCGAAGCCGCGTAAGAGAACGATTCGCACAGAAGGACTCCCGTCCGATGAGACTGTAGCGAGCGCCATCGCGTGGGGATCCGGCACCTCTGCTCTGAACGCATCTTCCATCCATTTTTCAAACTGGAGTAATGGATCCCGTTCGACGCCTGATTCATCAAGTGGTTCTCCGGAGTAGTCTCTCCTTAGCCTTTGTATGTGTCCTTGAATCATCTTGGGGTTTCTTCGGAATATGATTTCTTGTGCTACTTCAAAGATTCAAACACTCGTGCGACCCTGGCGCCTTTTCCCAGATCAAGGCGTCAGGCATTATTCACTTCCGGCAATATCCAGTCTCTGTCTCCAGGACATTTCCGCCATGTCTCGACGACGGAGTTGACGAAAGGGAGAGAGTTAAGCCATCCGGTTCATGTTGGCCGTTTCGGCAGTCTCTCCCTTCCTGTCCAATTTGTAAAGCCTCTTCAGTTCCGGGCAATCACTTGCCGACGGCAACCGACGACGGCTTCCAGTCTCTCATTTTATGTCCCTTCAGCGCGTAAAGGAAAATAGCGAAATAACACGGCAGCAGAACCCAATAAGATCCCTGCGGCGAGTATGAATCCGACAGCACTCCGTACAACGGTGGAATTGTCGCACCGCCCGCAATCGCCATTATCAGAATCGCAGAGCCGATCTTGGTGAATTTCCCAAGACCCTCGAGGGCAAGCGGCCAAATCGTCGGCCACACCATTGCGTTCGCAAATCCCAGCAGTGAGACGAAGAGAACGGAATTTGGTATCGGAGCTACGCCGAGCCATCCGAACAGGCCGCTCGAGATGCCGGTACTCGCGGTCGAGGAAAACATGACGGCAAAACTGAAAACGAGTCCCAACGCCGCCGATATGATCAGCGCGGTCTCCTGCTTGATCACGCGTGGAATCGTTACTATTCCCACAACGTATCCGATAACCATGAACGCCATCGTATAGGCGGTAAGTTTTCCGAAGAAGGAGATCCCGAGACTCCTTCCGTACAGCCCGATTGTGTCGGCGGCCATCACTTCGACTCCAACATAGAAGAAGAGTGCAATTGCGCCAAGAATCAGTTGAGGAAACTGGAAGATGCTCGTCTTTTCGCTGCTCGAACTACCGCTCGCTTCATCCTCAGCATCCGTGTCTAGTTCCGGCAGCGGGGAGAATTTTATCATCGCGGCAAGCAGAACTAAAATTACTGCCATCACTATATACGGAACGACCAGCCTGTCTGCCAAGTGATTGAAGGCCATCGCTTTGTCCGCAGGAGTCATCAGCTTCAGATTTGCATCGCTGTACTTTTCAATTCCATGGAGCATGAGTGCCGTGAATATCAGGGGGCTGAGAATACCGGCAGCTTTGTTGGCAATGCCCATGAAGCCGATCCTCGCCGCCGCACTCTTCCGTGGCCCGATCACTACAACGTACGGATTCGAGGCGGTCTGGAGAATGGTCAGTCCCGCACCCATCACGAAAAGTCCGAGCAGGAAAATGGCATATACTCTCGTGTGAGCAGCAGGTATGAATATGAGCGCACCTATCGCCATGCCGATCAATCCAAGAACCATTCCGTTCTTGTAACCCGTCTTCAACAAGACAGCAGACATCGGAAGCGCCATTAGAGTATAAGAAATGTAAAACGCCATCGAGACCAGATACGCTTCGGCCTGATTAAGCTCACACGCAATCTTTAAAAATGGAATCAAAGAACCGTTCAGCCAGGTAACAAACCCGAAGATGAAAAACAGAAGCCCTATTATGCTGATAGATACCATGTAATTATTCGAAGAAGATCCGACAGTGTCCGATTGCACTATAGTTCCTTTCCGTTAACTTTTACTTTTGAAGTGAACAGATTTATGTCTACGCTGCGCCATCCTTATCCATGACCGCAACAGATTAGATCCGAGAAATTAGTGGTAAGAGTGAGATTACCTCTGTATCGCATACTTGATTTGTTCTCTGCTAGAATCCCTTAGCATTTAGTCATCAACAATGCAAAGCACATTTAACGTCAAATCGGGAAAGCCTTCGATAAACCGATGTGAAAACAATATTTCACTTTTAGGAAGAAAAAACAAGAAATGCCCGATGCACTCGGCGATACGAATGGCACCGACGATCTCTCGTTCATGAGTTGCGACAACTGGGACTTCAGATGCGAGGCCTTGAGTCCGGGGTGCGCTCACGAGAACCGGCATTCGAAAAGTTCGATCGACTCAAACACTTAAGAACTCATCAAGGCGATAGTTCATTCCGGCCGCCTGTTTTTCCAACTTGATCGCCGCGGTCACAGCATCTTTCGCCGCATCTGCCCGGATTCTACTCCTGGTGCCGCCCTTGCCTGAACCAGAGCGCTTTACTATTTCCACCAGAGTCACAAATCCAAGGAGGTCTTCGAATCGCTCCTTGTTGAACCATGCAATCCCATCATACATGTGAACGCCCAGGAAATCCTTGACGGAATCGCCGTTGATTATATGCTTGAGGAATGTCTCGAAGTCATCGGTCGACGCGTCTCTGATTTCCGAGATGCTCAACAATTCTCTGGCGATTTGACTTTCATACTGCGACACCGGTTCATCGAGCCCAAGTTCCTGATAACATGTGCAAATTTGGTGGGCAACCCGCCAATTGTCGAAGAGATCCTGCGCGCGCATATGTCCGTCATGAAACCTTTTCTCAATTCCATGGAGAAAAACCCAGACGAACATGATTCTCCAGCCTGCGAAGGTTGACAGGTCTTGATTCGAGAGGAATCGCGAAATGTATTCCTTCGTCTGTCGCTCGCCGGCAGGCCCATTCAGAGAGAGAAGAGTTTCGTAGTCAGACACAGCACCCTTGACGTAAGATGAGACATCCAGTTTGACATGCTCATAATTCTCGATTGCGAGTGCCAATTTCCTAGCCTTCTCCTCAAATGCCTTGGCCCTGCCGGGTTTTATTCTTACGTTGGCAATGCCTTCAAGCAAGTACTTCAGGCTTCCTGCATTGAAGGCTTCATATAGCGCTGCATGAATATCTCGAAGCTTCATGTTGGTTAGTTCATCTTCGACCGATCTGACGCCTCTTCCATTCAGTTCCTTGCACAACTCCCCCCAGGGCCGTTCTTGTGATGAATGCAGTTCTCTAAAATCCACAAACGCGCCGTACTTGTATGCCCCCAGCTCGATGTATAGCCCCTCTTTCTTCAAACCGCTCGCCGGTCTTATATACTCAAGGCCGCTTATCACGTCTCTGAAGAAATAATAGTCCTCTTTTCCTCCCTTGACGCCGAGTCCATCGGCCAGCGTATGTCTCGCCAATGTCCCGCTTTCGTCGCGGAAGCCGACAGTCATCCTTATCCAACCAGAGGCATGAGAGTAGCGATTGTTGTAAACGAACAACACTCGTTCGGCCCCGATACCATTACTGTAGGCGAATACGTCTTCATTTACGCTTCCGCCTGCTGTACTGAAATCGTAGAGTCGGAAGTTATCCATCTCGCTGAAGAGATGCCTTCGCTTCAGAAGAGGAAAGATTTCCCGTTCATGACGTGCGACGAGCCACTCGTCCGGAACCTCTTCCCTGTAAGCCCGCTTGAATTCCATGCCATATTTCTCCGTGAAGCCCTCAACCTGCCCGTGTCCGAACATCGGCGTCCCCGGCATCGTAGCCATCATGGCACAGACTCCGAAGTATTTGTCGTCCTTGCCAAATTGTGCTATGGCAGTTTCCTCATCTGGATTATTCAGAAAATTTACGAAGCGCTTCAATATCTGAGGATTGTATTCGAGAACGTTCTTCATTACCTGCCGGTAATTGGCGTTCTCTTCCTTCTTCAACATATTCATGAAAGCGCTGTTGTACACCCTGTGCATTCCAAGAGTCCGCACGAAGTAACCTTCCATCAGCCAGAACGCCTCTGCAAGAAGAAGAGTATCCGGAGCCTCTTTCTGTGCGCGGTCGACCACTTCCCGCCAGAATTCGTTTGGCATGACACCATCGAATTGCTCCCTTGTCATTGAGAAGTTGGAGCGCGACGGAATGGCTCCGCCCGTCCCGGGCTCGGGGAACCAAAGACGCTGATAATGTTTCTTACTCAGCACCATTGCCGCGTCGAAACGAATTATCGGAAACATCCGGGCCGCGTGGAGAATCGTCCGAATCACTGCCTCGCGCACCTCCGGCTTTGTGAAGTCAAGTTGTGCGGTATCATTCCACGGCATGTGCGTCCCGTCATTGCCGTGATATATGTACCTGGCTTCACTCGTCCATCTGTCGAGGCGTTTAAAGACAACGGCTGCATCTCTCTTGGACCAGTAACCGTCTTCAATGAAAATCCCCACACGGTCGTCGCTGCTCAGGTCAGGACCGGTGAAGGAATAGTTCGGAAAGGGCGAGTACTTCGATTGCAGAAACCAGTCAGGATGTTCAATAACCCAGGACGAATCGATACCCATATGATTCGGCACCATATCGCTGGCGAGGCGAATTCCGAAATTGATAGCTCGTTCCTTCAGATTCTTATAGCCTTCTTCGCCGCCCAGCTCAGGAGCGATCTCATATGCATCCAGCGAATATGCCGAAGCAATCGCGTCGATGTTTCCATTCAAATGCTTTATTCTTTTCGAGGCGTTGCTGCGGATCCAAATCCCTATCAGCCAGAGCCCGCTGAATCCCCGCTGCGACAGGTTGACGAGTTCCTCGTCGGGAATCTGGTCGAGACGCGTTATTTCACGGCTGTACTTCCTGCTGAGTTGATCGAGCCAGACGAAAATATTCTTCGCTATCAGGACGAGATTGGGCATCCAATTCAAGTCGGCGCTGAAATTCTCGCGCTCGTGTTCCATTCCTGCAAAACGCGGAATTGGTGCGGATTCCTTTTCGCCGAATCCAAAGAAACCAGCCTGGACTACCCCCGGAATCTTTGATTTTTCCGCCTGTGCCTGTGCAAGCATAAGGAAGTATTTCCCCTCTTCCTTTATGAAATCGATCGCTCCAAGAAGTTTTCTCATGTAAGGCGACTTGGCAAGTATGGGTCCCCAGTGTCGTGCAATAAATTGGAGCTGCTCGGTAATAGAGTCGGGAAAGGCTTCGATCGGGGCAAGAAGCATTTTGATTAACGGGGCATCGGTGGGACCGTATCCCGGCTGCGTCTCAAAGAAAGCTTCAACATTGGACATGATCATCTCGTATGAAGAACTAGCCTTAAGCGGGGAGTCATCTACGAGTTCTGAAATAGAATTGAAGGAAGGATTCCTGTTTTCGAGCCACAGCAAAACGATTTCCTTTATTACGACCTGCCGTCTTGAAAGTCCACCGCTAGCGCCCTTCAGAAATTCTGCCGGTGACTCTTCCATACGGTAAACGGAATTGGGCGGAAATGATTCGACAAATTGTTCGAGACAAAAGTCTACATCACGTTCCCCCACTTCCCCCTTCAGCCGGGCTTCCAATTTAGAAAACGCATCCGGATTGATTTCAGCGACATAGGAATCGATAACGAAGTGCAGGACTTCGTGGAAAATTCCCATGGCGTTAATTTCGCTCGGTGAAATTTGCTTCCCTGTTTCGCGAGAGGCTTCCTGCGCCGTGTCGAACCGTTTTGTTCGCTCCGCATTGAGTCGTGACGCAAACTGCTGCGCGGCCCGGAAATTCATGAAGATTACATCTCCGGTCAAGGAAAAGAATACCTCATCGAAGCTATACATCTCCCTGGATTTGCGAGAGATATGGAACTCATAAGTCGGAATCAAAAGATTGAATTGCAATTTTGGCCGTTCCCCTTTCTTCTCCATCGCCTGAATCTATTTAACGAAGCCTTAAAATGCCAACGATGAAGTGAAGCTATCGTTGACTTTGTCTTTCGGATGAGCGGAATCGCATGATGCATTCCAACAGTCTGGAATCCGCCGGAGTGTCGGCTTTGTTCCTCATGGCCGGGAAGTACTGCAGGGTAACCCCTCACTTATGGTTTCTCGCCAAGCCGCATATGAGCTCGCAAAGCAAACCGCTCGTCAACATTTCTTTGCGTTCTTGGCGCCTTTGCGAGAGAAATAACCCTTTCAGTGAGGCATTACACTGCAGGGACTAATTTTCTTGACTTTTACTGCATGCTTGTCTAATTTCATTCGAATTTGTGAACAAAACCCCGAGGAGGGAATTTCTATGAAATATTTGCTGCATGGGGCATCATATCTAATCGGCAGTCTCCTATTTGTAACAGGTCTCTTTTTAAGCGGTTGCGGGACGAGTGTGAATACTACACGAGATCACGCCGCCGCTGATTCAATGACGGTGGCCTCGTTGCAATCCAGGACCGACAAGCTACAATCCGAAAACTCACAGCTTCGAACCTCTGTGTCACAACTTGAACAGGACAAGAGGGCTTTGAACGCGAAAGTTGCGGATCTCACTTCCAAACTCGGACAGAGCAGCCAGCAATGGCAGGATCTTGAAGACTTACAGAGCAGGGTGAACAGCCTGGATTCCGAGCTTACAGTCCAGCGGCAAATCAATCGCGATCTGAGCGCCAAGAATGCCGACATGGAAAAGCAAATGATGACCGGCGGGACGGGCACTGCTTCTACCAAGGCTGAATTTGACAGGCAATACAGGGAAGGGCTTCAATCTTTCAAGGCCAGAGACTACAAAGCTGCCATAACAATCTTCAACGGGCTGGCGGCCAGCCGCGTGAGTACACCGTTGATGAGCAACACCCATTATTGGCTCGGCGAGTGCTACTATGCCTTGCAGAGATATAACGAAGCCGTTCAGGAGTTTCAAAAGACACTTACTTATCCGAAGAGCTACAAGGAAGGCGCCGCATACGTAATGCTCGGCATGTCCTACCTGCGGCTGGGCAACAAGGAAAGCGCAAGAGCCACATGGAATAAGCTGATACTCAAGGATCCGAAATCACAATACGCCGCTCGGGCGAGAGAATTTCTAAGGCAACTCTGACAAATCAGAACCGCTTCTTATCAGGAGCCGCTGCCGCGCTTTAAACCGCCAGCGGCTCTTATCTCCTCAGCAAGCCTTGATTCATCTATCTCCCCATTTGTATCAACCCTAAAGAATCCCGCGGGATTCTTCAAAGCGTAGTTCAGAAGAATCCTCAGCGGCACAAAATCTTTCGAAACCACGGCCGATTCTCTGATCAGGAATGTCAATCCTGGCTCGAGTTCTTTGGCATTCGCGACAACGGGTCCGCTGACTATTCCTGTCCTGACTCTGTAAAGATGAAAGCGATCCGCTTCAACCCATCCGCAGACGAAATTTGCCCTGCCTATAGGTCCGCTCAGCAACTTCAAGCGGGAAGATGTTCTATCGAGGGTTTCAATCAGGTCTCGCGCCGATGCCGCTTCTTCAAACTCCAGTTTTTTCGCAAGTTCATCCAGCCTAACGCGCAATTCAGAGGTAAGCTTCTCGAGAGAACCGGATAAGAATTCCTCCACTGCCTCCACTTCCCTGCTGTACTCATCGATTCCTACGTTCCCCCTGCAGGGTGCCGTGCATCTCTCCATGAAGAAATAAAGGCACGGATCGAACGGTTTTGAAAACTCCTTCTCGCATTTTACAAGCTTGAAATATTTGTCGGCAGCAAAGAGGATCTGTTCGGCGATGAACGAACTCTCAAATGGTCCATAGTATCGTCCATCCTCATCCAGCTCATACACGAGATCCAGCCTGTCGAATTTTCTGTCGGTAGTCAGCCTTATGAAAGGAAAACGTCTCGAATTGACGAGTTGCGAGTTGAATCGCGGCCGGAATTGCCGGATAAGCCTAAGTTCCTGGAAAAGTGCGTGCAGTTCTGAGGAAGAAGTTTCCAACTCAATCCTCATAGCTTCCTTCAGCATTCGTCGCACTTTGTCTGCATCCTTCGCGTTCTCCGTCAAATATGAGGCAATTCTCATCTTTAGATTCTTCGCCTTGCCGACGTAGATCACCTCGTTTTCGGAATTGAATACCTTATAGACGCCGGGCTCGTTTCGCGCAGACATCATGGCCTTCTTGAAAACGTTCTGATTCTTATATGTCTGTCAATTCTATAAGGTACGTTCTGGAACCGAAGGAGCTCTTCAAGATCCACGACTTCATGACGCTCGCGGATAATCTCCAGCAACTCGATCAGCAAGTGTGCGGTCGCCCGTGCGTCCCCGTATGCACGATGCCTGTCTCCGATCTTTATTCCGAGATGGTGACATACGTGATCGAGTGCTTTCCTCTGCAGGTGCGGGAAAACCCGTGAGCTCAGCTTCCGCGTGCAGAGTTGAGGCATTTCAAAATCTAAACCCGATCTGGCAAGCTCAGATCGCACGAATCCGTAGTCGAATTGCGAGTTGTGCGCGGTAAATACCGTCCCTTCCAGAAATTCTGCTACTTTAACGGATATGTCCCTAAAGGAGGGAGCCCTGTATACTATCTCGTTGCTGATGCCCGTCATGTTCTGTATGAAATTAGGTATGTGCCTTCCGGGATTGACGAGTGTAGAGAATTCGTCGATGATCTTGCCCCTACGGACTTTATATGCGGCAAATTCGATAATTCTCTCGCCCGCTGCTGCCGAACCGGTG
Organism: Bacteroidota bacterium; assembly: GCA_023480735.1. Taxonomy (GTDB): domain Bacteria; phylum Bacteroidota; class Ignavibacteria; order Kryptoniales; family JAKASW01; genus JAKASW01. Next base: position 54,227 of record JAMCXB010000017.1, read on the forward strand.
GTCTCCACGTCAACAGAACCGAAAATATGGCGTCTTGAAAACTTGCCTCGAAGTTTGGATCATTGTCGGACATCAGTGCACCTCGATCATTCTTGATATTCCGGCAGCAATTTGATCCGCGATTGCTTCGACTACGTTATCCGGGACGCCGTCATAATGCTTCGATTTCAAACGCATGTCACATATTTCGTTTACATAATCTATTACGACAAATTTCCGCTCGGCAGTCAATGCAATCTCGGTAGAGAAGAAATCCAGGCCGCAAACGGAGTAAATCGTCCTGACAATATTCTTAATCTCATGGAGGTCAAACTTCTCCATCTCTTCCTGTGATGCCTCAATGTACAGGTGTGTCAAGTCATCCCACCAGCAAACAAACACTTCGCCGTAGACGTAGAACGGCCTGAACCACGCCCTCCGGCCATCAAAGTCTACAGGCTCAATCTTCTGCTGGAGCAAATACTTGTCGTCTTTATTGTGCTGCCTTGTGTCTACCACCTCACGCAAGTCCTCCGCTCCAGTCACAACGCCAATTCCGCCGCCGGTGGTATTTGCGGGTTTGATTATGAACGGGCGGCCGAGCTGGGCCAACTCGGTGAGGCTCAGCTTCACTTCTCGCTGCGAGCTGTAGGGTGAAGTGATAATCGTATATGGAACGTGGATACCGGCAGTTATGAATTCTAGATGCATTGAAGCTTTGTCTGAAGCATGCAGGATCTTGGAAGGATCGTTTAGTATGGGAATCTCTCTGTGCTTCAGCAAGTGTACTATGGCCTCACAAGTATCGTCGACATCTGAAGCCCTGTCCACGACGGCTTTGAATGAGACCGTTCTGTGCCGGACTTCCTCAAGGATCCTCTCAAAGTCCCCCACGTGGATGACCTGATGTGAAATGTTTTTCGAATGGAATTTGTTTGAAAGGACGGAGATGAAATCGGCGTCATATTCCCATTCATAGAATATCGCGCAATCTATGGTTTTCATTTCGAGTAATTTAACAAGCTTTTGGCGGAATTGAATGCCAGAAAAAGAAGCCGGTCTGGTTTTGACAGACTGCAGGAAGCTAAAATCTGTTTGTGCGCTGACATGTACCGAATGCGGAGGAGATTAGTGGTCACCGCTTATTACATTGAATCTGGGGCGACCCGAGACTAAATTCCAGACTTAGATGGATAAAACACCAGACACATCGAAAATCATAATCCGAGGCGCGCGTCAGCACAACCTGAAATCCATTGACCTGGAACTCCCCAGAGATAAATTCATCGTCATTACAGGTTTGAGCGGGAGCGGAAAATCATCGCTCGCATTCGATACGATCTATGCCGAAGGACAGCGCCGTTATCTGGAGACGATGATGTCCTACGCCCGACAGTTCCTGCAAGTACTGGAAAGACCGGACGTCGATTTGATAGAAGGTCTAAGCCCGTCGGTTGCGATCGAGCAGAAGACAATAAGCACAAATCCACATTCCACCGTAGGAACCGTAACGGAGATTTACGACTACATAAGGCTTCTGTTTGCAAAAGTCGGCACACAGTTCTGTGTAAAATGCAACATACCTGTCCAGCAACAGGCCCCCGATCAAATTCTTCAGTCGATGTTTGCGGATTTCAACAACAAGAACGTACTCCTCCTGGCGCCGTTAGTTGTGGGAAGGAAAGGACATTATCGGGAACTGTTCAGGGAATTGATGGCTGAAGGATTCGTGCAAGTGAGAGTAGACGGAAACCTGCGGGATTTGCAGGATGGGATGGAGCTTTCTCGCTACGGCACGCATACGATCGAGCTGGTGGTAGACAAATTGAAGATTCAGAAAAGATCGGTTGTCAGGTTGCGCGACTCGCTTAAGCTGGCCCTCGAAAGAGGGGCCGGAACAATTGTCCTGTTCGATCATGACTTGAAGAAAGAGCACTTCTTCAGCCGGCTCAGGTCGTGCCCAAAGTGCGGTACAAGCTATCCGGATCTCGCCCCAAATTCATTCTCCTTCAATTCAAAATTCGGGATGTGCCGGACGTGCAACGGAATCGGTCTAAGCAGGGACATCACCCCTGAGGCCCTGGTGGTTGAACCAACGTTGTCCATTACTGACGGCGCACTCCTGTTCCCAAAACGCGACGATTTCTTCCTGATGAGCCTCCTGAACAGCGTCCTGGAGCCACACGGTGTAAATGCAAACACTCCATTCAACGAGTTCGATTCCACGATTAAGGAACTCATCTTCTTCGGAAAGAATCAGAAGAAGAACAAAAAGGGGATCAAGTTCGCGGGCGTATCCATATCAAATCTGAATGCGAAGTTCGAAGGTTTGATTCCGATGCTTCAAAACCTCGACTTCGAAGTCTACTTTGGAAATGAGTACAGGAACATCGAAGCGCATTTGCCTTTTGCGGAGTGCAGCGACTGTGGAGGCACGAGACTCCGCCCCGAAAGCAGGTTTGTCCGTGTTCTTGACGTTGACGGGAACGAGCTGACCGTCGATTTTGCGGTCGAAAATTCCGTCGATAAGGTGAGCTCTTATTTTGACGAGCTGAAGCTCTCCAAACGAAACCTGAAGATCGCACAGCCCATCCTTCATGAAATCAGGACACGCCTGAAATTTCTGCTCAACGTCGGACTTAACTATTTGAATCTGAATCGCCCGTCAGGGACTCTGTCGGGCGGTGAATCGCAGCGGATCAGACTGGCGACGCAAATAGGTTCTCAATTAACAGGTGTACTATATGTTATCGATGAGCCTTCAATAGGACTTCATCAGCGGGACAATATAAGGCTGATAAACTCACTAAAATCGCTCCGAGATATGGGCAATACCGTCCTGGTCGTCGAGCACGACAGAGAGACAATGGAAAGTGCCGATTACATCGTCGACCTTGGCCCTGGTGCCGGCGAACACGGCGGCTCCGTCGTAGTAGCCGGTTCGCTCAGCGACATCTTGTCGGAAAGGAAGGATTCGCTGACTGCCGCCTATTTGCGGGACGAGAAGGAAATTCCCGTGAGAAGCAAGGAACAGCTCAGAAAGCCAAATGGCTCATTCATAACTCTCGAAGGGGCTTCAGGCAACAATCTCAAGCGTATCGACGTAAAATTCCCTCTCGGCCTTTTCATATGCATAACCGGAGTGAGCGGCTCAGGCAAGTCGAGCCTGATCAACGACACACTTTACAGAATTCTTGGAAAACACTTCTACAGGCTTTCAGAGCAGCCGCTTCCCTATGGATTGATCACAGGGGTCGACCTGATAGACAAGGTTGTAGACGTAGATCAGTCTCCGATAGGAAGGACCCCGAGGTCAAATCCCGCAACTTATGTCGGAGTGTTCACCGCAATCCGCGATTTGTTCGCGCAGCTTCCAGAATCGAAGATTCGAGGGTATAAGCCCGGAAGATTCTCGTTCAATGTGCAAGAGGGGCGCTGCCCGGCGTGTGAAGGCGACGGAATGCGGAAAATTGAGATGAGCTTCCTCCCGGACGTCTATGTGAAATGTGAGGTTTGCAACGGGAAGCGGTACGGCGCTGCGACGCTCGATGTCAGGTACAAAGGCAAAACGATAGCCGACGTACTGGAAATGACAGTCGAGGATGCGCTTGCTCTCTTTGAAGAGATACCGTCGATAAAGAGGAAACTTCAAACGATGAATGAAGTGGGACTGGGTTATATTCGTCTGGGTCAATCATCGACGACCCTTTCCGGCGGAGAGGCTCAGCGCGTCAAACTTGCGACGGAGCTCTCCAAGGTCGCGACCGGAAAGACAATGTACATATTGGACGAGCCGACGACGGGACTTCACTTCGAAGACATTCGAATACTCCTGGACTTGCTGCACAGACTGGTGGATAGAGGAAACACCGTAATAGTTGTGGAACATAATCTAGACGTCATAAAATGTGCGGACTGGATTATCGATCTTGGGCCTGAGGGTGGCGAGGCTGGGGGATACATCGTTGCCGAGGGACCTCCGCACAAGATCATAAAGAGTGCGGAGTCTTACACCGCCCGATATTTATCTAAGTGCCTGAAAAATGGAACAAACGGGACTTCCGGCAGAAATAGCGAATGAGCTGTCGGCGGGCCAAAAGGCCCTCGATGACGGCAACGATGGAAAAGCCCGGGTCTGCGGGCGGAGAGCTGTCGGAAAGGCTTTTGCTCGCTCGCGTTACTCGAAGGGCATCGCGGGGACAATCAGTTCAATTGAGAGCTTGAAGCTGATTTCGACTGTGGAAGAACTATCGGCAGAAGTTCGCGACGCCGCTCGGAGGTTGTCGTTGAGTGTCGCTGACACGAGCGCCCGGCCCATCTCAACCGAGCCGATAAAGGACGCTCTTGTAATAGTGCATGCCTTGCTACGCTCACAAAAATAGACTTCCCGTTATTCCCTTCCCCTTTCGAGACCGACACTCGTCTAAGACTGCATACCCCGCCACGCTCGACTTAGTGAACTGCCGCCCTGCGCCTCGTTGTCACTCGAGCTGCTGCGAACTTCGGATCAAGTTTTTCACGGACTTTGTCCACCGGCATCGACATTCCGGTCCAAATCTCGAACGACTTGGCGGCCTGATTATAAAGCATTTCAATCCCGCTCACAGTTGTCGCGTTCTTCTTCTTCGCATCCTTCAGAAACTGCGTCTGAACCGGATTATAAACGAGGTCGAAGAATATCTTTCCGTCGAGGTCCTTTGGGTCTGCCATCATTACGTTTTCGCCCGGCGACGGTGACATGCCGACAGACGTAGCGTTTATGACCAGCCTGCTCGTCTCAATGACGTTTCCTTCATCAAGGCTGTGAAGCTCAACGACCTTGATGTTATTATAGTTCTGAGAGTCGGAGAAAAACTTCTTCATCAGTTCAGCCCGGGAGGTGTCTCTGTTGATTACGAATATCTGGGCGGGATGGTAATATGAAATAAGTGAATACACGGCAGCGCGCCCCCCTCCGCCCGCACCGAATACGGTAACAGATTGGTCGGCAATTTGGTCGCGATAGGGCTTTAGCGCTTCCACAACCCCGTCAACATCGGTGTTGTGCCCCACCAGCGAGTCGTTCTCCACGTGGATCGTATTCACGGCACCTACAAGCCTCGCATCGGCAGAGATCTCGTCTATGAATTCCATCACCGCCTCCTTGTGCGGAATGGTCACATTGCATCCCACAATTCCAAGGGCAATCATTCCTTTCAGTGCATCACGCAGGTTCTTGGGATGCACGTCGAATGCGGCATAGTGATAATCTTGATTCATGATCCTAAATGCGGTCTCATGAATCAAGGGAGACCAGCTGTGCGAAATCGGATGTCCGATTATTCCGACGAGCTTAACGTGACTCTTTATATTTCTTTTCATTTACCAACCACTCATACACTGGGAACACAAAGTTAATGAGAATTTCCGGATTTGAATGCTGAATCTGGCCAAAATCCTGAAAGAATGTATTAATCTTGTGAGGCTCAAGCTCAAGCGCCTTCTTTGCACTATCTATCGCTTCCGCAAACTGACCGATCTGCAGACAGCACTTACATTTCTGATAGTAGGCCTCTCCCCACTCGGGCGAAATACGCGTTACTTGATTGTAAACGTCCAGTGCTTCTTCATATTTCTCGCATTCGACGAGTGCGTCTCCCAGATCCAGCCAGCCATCAACATTTTCGGGCTGAAGACGCGTAACACGCCCATAACTCTCCACTGCCGCCTGAAACAACTCCAACGTGAACTCGACGTCACCGCGGGCATGCCATATGTCGGGATCGGAGGAGCTCAGCCCAGTGGCTTTCGTAAAATCGCTTAAAGCCTTCCTGTACATGCTCATGGCATCGTAACACACCGCCCTGCCAAAAAGAGATTCGACGTGGTCAGGATCGTTCTTCAAGGCCTCGCTGTAGCACCTGACTGCATCTTTATACTCGCCCAACTCTTCGTATGCAGTCGCCATATTATGCCAGGACGCAACATCTTTTGGTTCATACTTAAGAGTTGTCTTATAACTCTCGACAGCCTCACGCAATTTCCCCATACTGAGAAGAGCGTTGCTTCTGTTGTACCAGGCAGCACTGAATTTCTCGTCGATAGCTATAGCCATGTCATAACTCTCTACAGCAGTCTGATATTTGCCGAGAGCGTTCAAGGAAATGCCGCGATTGTACCATGCCCTATAATTATACGGATCGAGCTCGATCACTTTGTCATAGCACTTTAGGGATTTCTCCGGCTGGTCGAGATAATCATAACAATACGCAAGTTCGAACCAGGCATCTTTGTCGGTGGAATCGAGCTCGCTCAGGTATCTGAATACCTTGGAGGCTTCATCAAACCGGGTGAGTTTTTCCAGGATAACACCTTTATTCATCAAAGCTTCATAACTGCCGGGATCGATATCCAGAGCTCGCTCAATACTATCGAGCGCTTCCTCATACTTATCGAGCATTTGCAGGCAGCTTGACCTCCCAACTAACGCATCCACTTCGATAGGATTAAACTCAAGTGCCCTGGTATAATCGTCCAAAGCCTCCTCAAATTTACCGAGTGTTTCGTTAATCTCGCCTCTCCTATACCAATTTTCGGCACTCACCGGCATGACAGAAATCAGCTTGTTCGCGAAGAACAAGGCATCCTCGTACTTATCCTGGCTCGTGAAATAGTCTATTATCTCTTCCAGCGCCGCTATACTGGAAAAGGTCGGTTCTTCCCTTCGAAGGCGCCTTATTTCCTCGCTAATATTGCGCTTTTCGAACTCGTCGTATTCATCGTCGTCTAATGTGAAGTCAAAGTCATCTCTATTCATATGGATTCCTGAGCGTGGTTCAAGATATTCTCGTGAAAAGTAAAAATCAAGAAGATGCTTTGGGTACATTCCTCCCAATGCAGTTGCCAACGATAGAAATGGCCTCTTGGGTGCAAAATCAACATTTGCGCTCAAGCAAATCATTTAGCAACAATTGGAATAGTCCTATCGACGGTGAGAGAAGAAAAGATTTGCCCTAAATTGGCGGCGCGTTGAAAGTGCCTATCATCAATCCAGATGATCCTCCGATCGAGCTTATCCGCCGAACCAACAGAAGAAAAAGCGGACCATCAACTACGCTTAGGGTAAATTCCGCCGCTGAAGGATAGTAGGTGAAGTCACGTATGCAAGAAAAAAGTATCGCGACCTTCATATACATTGCTTCACCCGCATGACCAGCTTTAGCGTAGTCAAGCGGAGAGGGTGGTAGACTATGCTCTTTCAGAGCTTCGTCTGCCGGGGGATTCGAACCTTTGCTCAGTCGCCGAGTATTCTCTTGTTGAGAATGGCCTTCCCGGAACCTGTCTTGAAGTACCTTTCCAATTCCCTGGCTTTCTTCTCGCCCCTGACCGCAACGTAAGCTGACATATCCAGCGGCCTGTAAGCCTTCGTCGACTGCACATACCCGCTGTTGTGCTGCACCATCCTTCGCTCCAAGTCATCCGTCGAGCCTACGTACGTAAAGCGTTTTACAGGGCTCCTCAGAAAGTAGACATACCACCAATCCATGTGTCCCCCTCGTATCTTCTTATGTATGAAAAGAAGCCTCAGCCCGTCGTTTGTTCCTTCACGCCCGACTACGTTCTTGCCATACTCAGTTTACCCTGCTTGACGAAGCTTTAGCGTAGTCAAGCGGAGAGGGTGGGATTCGAACCCACGGTACAGTTTCCTGCACACACGCTCTCCAGGCGTGCCAATTCAGCCACTCTTGCACCTCTCCAACAAACTGACTTTGAAATGAACAAGCTTTGCACGGTACATGTGAGATTCTCCCGTAGGCATCCCTCAAGAAATCTTTTCGGCTGTCTTGAGGCAGAACCGACGGTGTCCTGCACACACGCTCTCTTCCGAATGAATGCCTTCGGTACAGGCGTGCCAATTAAACCACTCTTGCACCTTTTCAGAGAATGTCTTGCAAATAACTCAACGCTTTCTCGGCGCCGTAAACCTCGCGGAGAGGGAGAGATTCGAACTCTCGGTCCCGCGATGCGGGACAACGGTTTTCGAGACCGCCCCGTTCGACCGCTCCGGCACCTCTCCAGAACCTGCCCATTCATACTCCGCGCCCGCATGAAGAAGCTACGCTGACGGGTATGCACTCTAGGAGGCAAGCGTGTAAATTTAACACTTTGGACTTAGGTCTACAAGAAAAACCATGAAAATCTCCTGTAAAGTCCCGCTGCCTCTTCACTTTCTTTGCCTTGAAGATAACGCCTGCTCGGGCTATCTTCACACTTATGAAAGCCGCCGCGGCAATATTGTCGAAGGACTTCTACAGCGAATTGCGAACACGCTATGCTTTGAATTCACTCATAATGTTCGTAATCGTTACCCTATCGATAATCCTCTTCTCCACCGCAGGCGAGACAGTTTCTCCAAGCCTTTCCGCTGGAATCCTCTGGATCATAATCTTTTTTGCTGCGATGAGCGGATTGTCTCGTTCTTTCGTCAGCGAGGAGGAACGCGGCACGGCAATGACGCTGCAACTGTGGGTGAAGCCTTCCTCCGTCCTCATAGGAAAGCTTGCATTCAACTCCTTACTCATATACGTCCTGAACGCGCTGATAATAGTAGCTTACCTCGTGACTATGCCGTCATTCGCGGTGAAGGCTCCCCTGGTCTTCTTTCTGACAATCTTGATCGGAAGTTTCGGGCTTGCGTCAGCTTCAACGTTTATAGCGGCAATCATTTCCAAGGCTAACTCCAAGGGGACACTGTACCCAGTTCTCTCTTTTCCGATATTACTGCCTCTGCTAATCAGTGTGATAGATGCGACCAGATTGTCGGTTGAAGGAGGGTCTTTCGCGGAAGCTCTGGGTGATTTCAAGATAATGTTCTCGTATAGCGTGGTAGTGACTACCGTAGCCATTGTATTGTTTGACTTCGTTTGGAGGGATTAGATGAAAACGTGGATGAAAATAGTGATAGGGATCTGGATCGCAGCTGTCATTGCGATTGGATTGGCAATGCCGATAGGATATATACCAGGTTTGGGTGCAAAGGCGCGCATAATATACTTCCATGTTCCGATGTCGTGGCTGGCAGTTCTAGCCTTCTTTATGTCCATGTGGTATGGAATCAACTACCTCCGGAAAAAAGACATGAGGTACGACATAAAGTCTGCCGCTGCCGCTGAGTTAGGTTTCGTTTTTAGCATCCTAGCAACAATCACCGGGTCAATTTGGGCGAAGTTCAGTTGGGGTAGTTTCTGGAATTGGGATCCGAGAGAGACCTCCATCTTTGTGCTCCTTCTGATATATGGGGCATACTTCGCTCTTCGGAGCGCATTGGAGATAGAAGAAAGGCGCGCTTCCCTTTCTGCAGTGTACTCAGTGGTCGCCTTCGTTACAGTTCCCTTCTTCGTGTTTATTATGCCAAGGATTATGTTCAGTCTCCACCCGGGGGGCGGCGGTTCTCCCGCACCCATATTGAATTCAAGTGGGAAAATGTATATGGAAGCCAGCATGCGGTACGTATTCTATGCCTCACTGATTGGATTTACCGGGCTTTACATCTGGCTGTTTCAAATTAGGACGAAAATTGGATTGTTGAACTACAATAGTCTTCTGGAGAATGATTAAATGAGATCTTTGTATACTTTTCTAAACATGAACTCACTTTATGTAGTGTTACTGGTTGTTTTGGTGATTTGGGTGGGAATCTTTGTCTATTTATTTCGTTTAGATAAGAAGGTCACCAGATTGTATGAAAAGAGTGAACGCGAAAAGGAGAATATCAAATGAAGACTAAATATATAGTGGCAGGGGTTGTGATCGTAGCATTTGTAGTGTTTGGTGCTATCTCATTTATGCAGAACAACATAGCCTATGTATCCGCGAAAACCGCGGAAAAGACCAATCGGACGGTTCAGGTAAAGGGTTCCTGGGTCAGAAACATGCAGAGCTACTATGATCCCAATACAAATACCTTCCACTTCTACATGATGGACGACGACAAGACGATTCTTCCTGTTGTACTCGCCGGAGCAAAGCCGAACAACTTCGAAATAGCCAACGATATCGTCGCCAAGGGACGTTTTGAAGACGGTGCTTTCCAGGCAAGCGAAGTGTTGACTAAGTGCCCGTCCAAATATCAATCCAAGACTGGACCTCAAGCCTCCACTCAATCAGCCTCCAACAGTTTAAATTAGTTAGGGGCGCACATAATTATGTTAGGCCGTATTCTGATCTACGCGGCGTTCGGCGGAATGCTGACCGCCGCGTTTGCGTATATGTATAGCTTTTTCAGCGGCGATACCAAGCCCATCAAAATCGCAAGAGCCGCTTACCATGTCGGTGCTGTTTCCGTAATACTCACCGCCGGCTACATGATGAATTTGCTCCTCACCCACCAGTTCCAGTACACGTATGTGTGGAGCTACAGTTCCTACGAACTCCATCCGCCCCTGCTCATTTCTACATTTTACGTCGGGCAGGAAGGGAGCTTCATGCTGTGGACGTTGTACACGTCGATCATCGGGCTCATCCTTATGGTATACTCGAGAAAGCATCACTACGAGTCCTCCATCATGGGTGTTTTCTCAGCCATTGCGACCTTTCTGGTTCTTATTTTCGTGATAAAGAATCCGTTCGAGCATGTATGGCAGACCTGGCCGAGCACCGTGAAGGCGGGGTTCATGCCTGATAACGGTAGAGGATTAAATCCCCTCCTTGAGAATTTCTGGATTGTAATACATCCGCCGATTCTATTCCTGGGATTTGCCTCCACTGCGGTCCCATTCGCGCACGCAATCTCCGGGCTGCTTAGAAAGGATTACAGAAAGTGGATCAACGTTGCCGTACCATGGACGCTTTTCACCTCCGCGGTTTTAGGATTTGGAATCACGCTTGGTGGATTCTGGGCATACGAGACACTTGGATGGGGGGGATTTTGGGGCTGGGATCCGGTTGAGAACTCGTCATTCATCCCGTGGCTGCTTGCCGTCGCATCGGTCCACACGCTCCTTGTGCAGCGTCGAACTGGTGGCTTCAAGAGGGCAAATCTCATCATGGGGATGCTTCCCTTCCTCCTGGTTCTATACAGCACCTTCCTTACGAGAAGCGGCGTGTTGGGCGACACTTCGGTGCATAGCTTCGAGACCCCGGGAATGTGGGTTTACGTTTTCCTGGTCGCACTGATCGCCTTCTTTGCAGCGATAGGGTTCGGACTCTATTTCTTCCGAGTAAGAGACATTCCCAAACAGAAGATAAGTTATACTCTCACGTCAAGAGAGTTCGCTTTGTTTCTTGGAGCCGCTTCACTCGTGATAGTAGCCGGCTTTACGCTGATCGGCACAAGTGCACCCCTTATCACCGGCATCCTGGAAGGTAAACCCAGTGCAATCAACGCGAGTTACTACATAAAAACGAATCTACCACTTGCCATAGTCATGGCGGCAATGATCGGACTCGGACAGCTTTTTTGGTGGAAGAAATCAAATTCACAGACCCTCTTGAAAACAATGAGGTTCCCTCTTACTGCAGCAGCCGTTTTAACGGCGATCGTTTCATTTGCCGGGATGCACGATATTTCCATGATACTCTTCTTCCTTGCAAGTTCATTTGCCCTGTTCGTGAATCTTGAAATTGCCTATAAGATCGCGAAAGGAAAGCCGGCCTTCATGGGCGCGTCACTGGCACACATCGGCATTGCCCTGCTCTTTATAGGGATAATAGCATCGACCCATTATGACAAACACGTGACACTCTCTCTTTCCCCAAATGAGCCTCAGACTGCCTTTGGGTACAAATTGACTTACACCGGCACCACCCAGCTGGATCATGGACAAACTGCTTACAACGTCATGGTCCAAAGCGGAAGTAGTAGGTTCAACGCCCCTCTGGTAATGTATGCGAGTCAGTACAACGGCGGAGCGATGATGCGCCATCCGTACATCTTCAGCCTCATAAATTATGATATATTCAGTCACCCGGCGCTCCTCGCCTTCATTGGCAAGAACATGCTGACACGCGACCTTTATCTGTCCCCTCAGGGACTCGAGCAGGTTGGAGAGAGCGCGCTTCAAGCGACTCAGTACGGTATTTCCATCCCACTGAAGCTCAACGAGCCGGTGAAGGTCGGCAGATACACGTATACTTTCACGGGATTTCAGGTGCCGGAGTCGGAGCGCAAAGCTATGATGGATGGCCGCCCATTTCATCTCAACTCAATCATCAAGATCACGAACGATGCCGGCAAGATTCAGACTATTATGCCGACAGACGAGATAGAGCCGAACGGCAACACAAAACTGCAGAGTGTCACGACCAAAGCCGGAGACAAATTTACCGTTCTGGATGTCCATGTAAACGATCAGACCAAAATGGCGGCGATCACAATGGGATATTTGCCCGCGGACAATTCTCCGGATATCTCTCTGCTGAAACAGGCTGCAGAGCAGGCACAGGATACAAAGCAGGGCCTGGTAATCGAAGCCACGATAAAGCCGTTCATAAATCTTGTATGGGGCGGCGTCCTTGTAATGGTAATCGGATTTATCGTTACGTGGAGAAGACGGCGCGCAGAGCTTATGCAAGAACAGGCACAACCGGTCAGTCAGTAGCACTTTTCTACAAGAAAGCCCCGGCAGTCCGGGGCTTTCTTCCAATTCAATTTCGATTTGGAGCTACGGTCAGTTCGTCGAGACGAACTTATATCCGACTTCTTCGATTTTCCTTTTCACCTCATTGATATCGAGTGCATCCTTGTACTGTACCTCGACGCTTTTCTTCTCATGACTCGCCTTTGCATTCTTTACGCCGGAAACTTCAAGCAGTGCTTTCTCAACCGTCATCTCGCAATGGTGGCATGTCATGCCGTCGACCTGTACAATCTTCTTCTTTGTTCCTAAGGTGAACATAATGGCCTCTGTAGTTTTTGCGTTATAATCTTAGTTTTGTTCTTTTCAGCCGGAGGGAATTGCTCACGACGCTAACGGAGCTGAGAGCCATCGCGACCGAAGCAAGCATCGGATTCAGCTGAAGTCCTGTGAACGGGTAGAACGCGCCGGCAGCAAGCGGAATCAGGACAATATTATAGAAGAATGCCCAGAAGAGGTTCTGCTTGATTACTTTGAGGGTCCCTTTCGACAGGCTTATTGACAGCGGCACAAGCTTCAGGTCATTTCTTACCAGCGTTATGTTTGCCGCCTCCACTGCAATGTCCGTACCTGTTGCCATGGCGATTCCAAGATCCGCCTGCGTCAATGCCGGCGCATCGTTGATTCCATCACCCACAAAAGCGACAACTTCCCCATATTCCTGCAACTTTCTTATTACTTCGAACTTGCCGTCAGGCAGAACATTCGCGAAGTATTTGTCGATGCCGACCTGTCCGGCAATGCGCCTGGCGGAATCCTCGGTATCTCCCGTCAACAGATAGGACTTCAAACCCAGTCTTCGGATTGCCTTTACCGTCTCTCGAGAGCCTTCCCTGATGAAGTCGCTGATAAGGATGGCGCCCAGTATTTCTTCGTCGCGCGACACGAACAGGACGGTCGCAGCAAGATCTTTTGTCCTCCGGGCGACTTCTTCTTGAAATTGGCCGACGGCAGGTGTAGAATCGGAGCCCGATACAAAATCGAACTTGCCTACGCGGAGGGTACTCACTCCAGCAGAATCATGTAATGCGACTTCAACACCTTTTCCGGCAAAATTCTTGAATCCTGAGACACTGCCTGCCTCACCAAAAATATTTCTGTTCCTTGCTTCGTCCACAATTGCCTTTGCAATCGGATGTTCCGAATTGGCCTCCACGAAAGCTGCAAGTTTCAGCAAATCATTTTCTCGGGCGCCGCCCAGTGGAATCGTTTCTACAACTCTCATTTCACCGGCAGTGAGAGTACCGGTCTTGTCAAAAACGACACTCGTTATTTTCCTGGCTTGTTCCAGGGACTCGCTGTTCCGTATGAGTATCCCCAATTCTGCTCCCCGACCCGTGCCAACCATGATAGCCGTAGGGGTTGCCAGACCGAGCGCACAAGGACAGGCAACGATAAGAACCGCTACAAACGTCATCAACGAATGGATGAGTATCGGAGAGGGTCCAAACAACGCCCAGGCACCCGCAGAAACCAGTGCAATGATTATTACCGCCGGCACGAAGATAGAAGCAACCTTGTCCGCAAGCCGCTGGACCGGCGGCTTGGAGGTCTGTGCCTCTTCCACAAGATTTGCGATTCGAGTGACAAAGCTGTCTTTACCGACTTTCTCGGCCTGGACGGTTACGACGCCGTCCAACGAGACGGTTCCGCCGAACACCTGTCCCCCGACAGTACGTTCGACTGGGATGCTCTCCCCTGTTAACATAGATTCGTCAACCATCGAGAAACCTTCGACTACCTTACCATCAACCGGAATCCTTTCACCGGGCCTTACTCTCAATAGACCTCCGTTCTGAACAACGCTCAGCGGGACGTCGACTTCCTTGCCATCAAGCAGAAGGTGCGCAGTCGTCGGCTGTAGTGCCATCAGTTTTCTGACCGCTTCGGACGATTTCCATTTAGCCTTTGCCTCGAGTATTTTTCCAAGAAGGATCAGTGTTATTATCACGGCGCTTGTATCGAAATAAACATCGGTCCCCTTCCCGGCAGAAATAAACAGCTGCGGCCAGAGCGTAGCGACGGCACTGTAGATAAACCCCGACGCAGATCCGACCGCCACAAGCGTATTCATGTCGGCAGTGACATGCTTCAACGAATTCCAAAATCCAACAAAGAATCTGTTCCCCACATAAAACAAGATAGGAATCGTAAGAAGCATCATTGCAAAATTCACTGTGCTGGTCGGGAGCACGGATACGAATGGAAATACCGATCCCATACTCCCCACCAATACTGGAATTGTGAGTATTACGCCGACGAGGAATCTCCGCCAGAGCGATTTGTATTCGCGTTCCCGGGCTTCCGTCTCGGCTTTGAGAATGTCGATCCCATCGGCCGTGTCGATGATTTTGTATCCTGCTTTTTCAACTGCCTCTTTAAGCGTATCTACAGTCACGGACGCCGGCTGAAACTCGACAGTGGCAGATTCTGTCGCAAGATTTACGACGGCCCGATCTACCCCTTCAACTTTTTTCAATGCGTTCTCCACACGCAGAACGCAGCTCGCGCAGGTCATTCCCTGCACGGGCAGAGTCAACTTAATTTTGTTCTTCTTAGTGTCTTCACTAATCTTTGGGCTATTTTCCATTCTCGGAACCTAAGTCCTTCTTCAGCACGACCTTGACATCGCCGAGGGCAGCCTCCTGACTGTCATTCGTTGCCAGGACTACTATCCTGTCCCTTCTGTATCTCTCGATTACCGAGAGGACCATATCTACTCCCGCCTGATCAAGATTCGCCGTCGGCTCGTCCAAGACGAGGACTTCCGGATCGTGAATTAAGGCGGCCGCATATTTCAACCGCTGTTTCATACCGGAAGAAAATCCTTTTAGTGCATCGTCCTTCCTATTAAACAAACCTACGAGCTTAAGTGTTTCCAATATTTTCTTCTCATCGGTTCTCGGAAACCTTCGCGCCCGCAATTCAATTTGCAGGTTCTCAAACGCGGTAAACTCCCCGTATAGTTCAAGATAGGGAGACACAAACCCCACATGCCGGTGCACTTCATCCCTTTCGATCCTTCCTACTCCGTTGGAGAGAATGATCTCTCCTGACGTCGGTGTCAGAATTCCGCAGATCATCTTGGAGGCGGTAGATTTACCGGAGCCATTCGGACCTGTAATGGAGAGAACTTCGCCCGATTTCACTTCAAATGATATGTCTTTGAATACAACACGCCGATTAAAGACTTTCTTAAGCTGCTTGGCAGTCAGAATCATCAATTCCTCACTACGGCAATCTTGCCAATTATGCTTTTGGAGCCATCTGATAACACATAAATATATATACCGCTTGCGACAGTTTTTCCATTCCTTTCGCGTCCATCCCACAGGAAGTACCTTCCGCGAAGATAGTAAGCTAGATGCGAATCACCACTTAAAGTATTAAGAAGTTCGCCGGAAACGCTGTAAATAGAAAGACTTGGGCCGTTTATATCCTGGAATGGATAAGGAATTTTGACATCTTGAAAAGCTGGGTTGAAGGGTTGGGGGAATACAACATCTCCTTTTGCCTCTAGTGCTTGACTCAGTATAAACGGAACGAGTCCCCAGTTTGAGTAATTCGACACGTTGAAAAAGAGACAGTACCCTCCCGTAAGCTCTCTTACACAGTTGCTCCCGCCACTCGAAATTCCGACTGAAAAAGGGTAGGTCCCGGTGTCGCGAACAGCTGCCGCGGCAAAATTGGTATTTGCGACGCCCATCCCAACCGTATCGGGTCCGTCATTAACCTGATAAAAATGCTCTGATAGGCTCAACGCATTATCGGAAAAATCGACGCCGCTGCCTGAGAGGTCACCGGTGCCGCTTATCTTCACGAGGGGATAATTCTCTGACTGAGGATAAGTTGTTAATCCGTACTCTCCCGCCAGGGCCGCCCTATATCCCGTGAAATAGTTCCACTGGGTAAAGAGCTGAAATGCATACGAAGGATTGACGCCAATATGCCGGAATGCATCTTCGATCGAAGGAATCACCGGCTCTCGCGCCATGTTCTGCCATATCGACTTCATCAACTGCACGTTGTACTCGTGCTGGACAAAGATTCCGAACACACATCTCTCGTATCCGGCATAAGTGTTTGGATCATAAAGATTGAATGGTTCATTTACGTTATCGAAGAAATTCGGCAAATACTGGTAGTAGTCCTTCACTTCAGGATAGACCACTTGCTCCATCCAGGTGGCCGTAAGCTCGTAGAAATATAAATCGTCCTGCCAGAGGCCATAGTTGCCGATTTGTATACCATGATTAAATTCGTGCGCGATAGTTACTTCGATTGCGGGAATACCCTCTGTATAAGTCGACTGATACTCGTTTCTTATCACAGTCCACGTTGCATAGGTGGGATTAGCACGACTGATAATGGGATGAGAGTCGTCCCAATCGGTGTAGCCGTATTCTCCGACCGGCAAATCTTCCACATAAATATCATACTCGTTGCCGCCACCCGCCCCGCTGTCGGAAGCAGGAGGAGGAAATCCGAGTGAATCAACCTCCACATGATACACATAATCACAAATGCTCGCTACGGTGTCCGCAAAAGCAAAAGTACTGTTCGGTATTTCCTGACCCGTCGAGCTGTAAAGATACGGTTGGTTTACTCCCGATGTGTCAAAGTGTATCCTGAACTTGCCCGACGGGCTTACGATGCTTGTATCATTTGTCGGTCTGATTTGAAGAGCTGCCTTAATACTTAAGTCGGCATTAGGCAGGCTCAAATAGTGAGCAATGATGTGGAACCCGCACTTGTTGTAGCCCTTCACGTTGTAACTCTCGAAAAGCTTGTTCACCGCTTCTCTGCGGCTGGAAGCAGCGGTGATCGTAGCCGACGAGAGAGTAAGCAGGAATACGGATATTACTTCAAAAATAATGTATCGATACATATGATTCCCGCCTGTTCAGGAAGAATATGCTGTTCAGGAGCGGCGAAACCGAGGTATCTTCCGGCTGAACGGCTATATGCCACGATTTTACAAACTGAGAACGATCTCCCTTCACAGTGTAAAGGAAAACCGAGCTATCAGCCCTGTTGAAGTAAGTCACATAATAAGTAGAATCGTACGAGGTAATTCCCAGTGTGCGAAGGCTGGAGCCGTTGAAAGGGAGTTGGCTTATTGTATCCAAAACAACCTGTCCAGGACTGGATAACGACAACTCAAACAACTTCAAGGTGTCAACGCTTTTCGATGCAAGAATCGGCAAACCTGTAATTGAACTTCGCAGAAACTCTGCATCTGATGCGCGCACAGGCAAAGTAAACGTCTTGTCGTCAGGGAAACTGGAGTACGCGAGCCTCAATGTGTCGGCGGCCACTCTCCAAACCCGGAGAAAGGAAAGCGTTGGATTAATTGTGAGGGCTGAGGCAACATAGTCCCGCTTTTCGTCAACCGAGTAATCGTTCTCGATGAATTCACTCTTCCCTTTCAGTGAACTGAAGACCGATATGCCAACGGAGCTGTCAGGATGCATTCTGTAGGCTGCTGCAATAACTGATGAATCACCGAACGCTGCGCCGGTAGCGGCAAAGGGCAAGAAGGCGGTTTGTGCCGTCGAAACCCCAATCCCTTTAGCTGTTTTCTGCACCGAGTACAGGCTTATCATATCGGCATTGTGGTAGGTAACTAGTATGCGCGGCGACGCACCGGTTGGGGAAATAAGTTCGGTCAGATTCGGCGTCCCTTCCGATTGCCAATCGACAGCCGAATGAGCACCGGCGCTAAAGGCTCCCCTGAAGTATCTTGCACTTATCCTTCCTGAAGCATTTCCGACTATCAAGAAGTTAGAGGTATCCGTTCCACAAACCGACATGAATTCCGGATTAGAGCATACCGGCACCAGAAAGTCAGGGGCTTTATTGAACAGGACCCTGCTCTTCAGGACCTTTATATATTTTTCCGTAGGGCTTGATGCAACAAGGTCGGCTCTCTTGCGATGCGGGAAATAGAACGGGACGATATCATCATAGTCATAGCCCACACCGACAGCGCCGGCATAACGAAAGGATCTTGTCAAAGTGTCATATGAAAACACAGTTATCTCTTTTGTGAGCTCACTGAGTGCAGCTATATCGGCTGTGCCGTCTCCTCTGAAATCAGCGATGGCGAATTTGGAAATAGGCCCGGCCGTTTTGAGCTTCTGACGCAGGTAGAATCTGCCGGATCCGTCCCCTGTGTATATGTCGATGCGGCTGAGGCGCTTGTATCCAAGGACGATATCCAGGTACCCATTCCCGTTCAGGTCGGCAACCGCCAGGGCTGAAGGTTCAGCGGTGAGCTGAAAGGAGACCGGTGGCGCAAACGTGCCGTCGCCTCTGCCGTAAAATATCAGAAGCCTGTGATTCACCCAGTCGAGAGCTGCGATATCGGGGACAAGGTCTCCGTTAAAATCTGTTAGGACAATGTCGCTGAACGGAATATTACCCAGGGGGCCTTTAAGCTGATGAGCCTCGACAAATTTCCCGCTGCCGGTATTGTCGGCAATAGAGACTCCGAGTGAGAATCTGCCGAAGGTAACCATGTCAAGACGGCCGGATGCTTCAAGATCGGCGGTCCTAATTTGCGTGCCATACGCATCGGTCTTCACCTCCTTCGACAATATCGGCTGACCATCTTTTCCGAAGGATATCAACTCAACATAGTGAGACTTCATGAGGACGGCAAGTCCAGACCACGGGTCGCCAACCGCTCCTTTGCCGATAACCACTTCCTTGCCGGCAGAAATCGCGATTGCGGTATCGGGCAGGTTCACAACGTCTGTAAGAATAAGGTTCTCCAAAGAGTCGGGCTCGAAGAAGTAAATGGCCCTTTCCGACTTTGCTATTGCCGCTATTCCCGTTCGCCCGAAGAAATTCCCGACCACCATTTCTCCCAGCGGCGCAATCGTCGCCTGCATTTCAACGGATTTGAAAATAGGATCATACACCTGAGCCTGGCTGATGCGGGCCAAGTTAATGAAGAATATGAATTGAATTACCGACCGTTTAAACAATTGAATTGGCTCAAAACTGGGAGCGACCGTCATTCACTTAAAGGGTCATCCCTGTCTGCTGGTTACCTCCGACCATATCCTTCTTGTTTCCTCACGATGCTTCAAACGCTGTTCTCGCCTGAACAGTGCCTGCTCGAATCGTCTTACTTCGTCCTGAGATTCGGGAAGCACCGGTATCACCGTCACCGGTTTACCTATTGAATCTATGCTCACGAAAGTGAGATAGGCCGAATTGGAATGCTTCCTTTCTCCGGTCAACGGATTTTCTGAGAATACTTTGACCCCTACTTCCATCGACGTATTAAACGCTCTATTCACGCTCGCGCGGAGCACCACAAGTTCACCGAGTTTTATCGGGTGCAGGAAGCTGATCTCATCCACGGCCGCCGTCACGCAAACGTGGTTTGAATGCCGCGTTGCCGCCATGGCTGCCGATATATCGATCCAGTGCATGAGCCTTCCACCGAGCAGGTTGCCGAGCTGGTTGGTGTCATTAGGAAGAACCAGCTCAACCATCTCGACGTGCGATGACTGTACCGGTTTGCCATCACCTTTTGTTTCTCCAGTATTCAATGCCGTGCCTTCTTTAATTTCCGTCCTTCGCAAGAAGGTCATTCAATTTACCGTCGTCCCGTCCTCAGGGTGCAAGTCCAGTTTCTCAGCTAGTTTGTTAGCCTCAGGCCTTATCGATGATTTCGGGTACGCAGCGTAGAACTTCTGAAGCGCCTCGCGCGCCTCCTTGTCCTTATGTCGCTTTATCAGCACTTTGACTTTTCCAAGCGCAGCCTTGTCCGCGACATCCGAATCATGGTACTTCTCCAATATAACATCATAATACACTGTAGCTGCCCTGTAATATCCCATCGCAACATAGAGCTGTGCAATTTCATAGTCCTTCTGAGCGAGCTTGTTCCTTAGTTTCGTAATTTCCTCGGCCGCTTTCGTCACCAGCGGACTCTCGGGATAGTAATCGATGAAATTCTGGAACGCGTTGATTGCCTTGGTTGTATTTTCCTGATCCAGCTGGACGCGAGGAGACTGGGCGGCATAACATTCTGCGATCTTGAACCTTGCTTCCGGCGTGAGTTTCGAAGACGGGTAGTTGCGGTACAGATTCCCGAATTCGAAGGCGGCTGTGATGTATTCCTTCAGGTCGAAATATGACTGGGCAAGGTAGAATTGCGAACTGTCGGCGTACGCGCTTGCCGGATATTGCTTGACAACGATGTCAAAAGTGTTCTTGGCATCGATATAGTCCTTTTCATCCAGCAGCTTCATACCCCTGTGAAAAGTTTCGGCCGCCCCCTGTATTACAAGCTCCTGTGTTGAAGAACAGGACGCGAGAAACAACGCAGAACCAGCCAGACTTACAACTATTAACAGCAATCTTAATTTCATTCAAGAACCTCGTAGTGTGAAAAAGAGATATACTACTACTGCAGCAGACGCCACAAAAAGAAGAGGCTGCAGCATCGTATCTAAAAAACTTCCGGATACAATCTTGCCCCGAAGAAAGCTGTACGAGCCGGACTCCAGGGTCGATATTTGATTTTCCTTCACGGTGTCAGAAAACACAAAGGTATATGATTTCGCAAACCTTATCTGTCCACGGTCGGCGATTTCCACGTCATAGGCAGACCTGATAGTGCGCACAACGTCTGAGGATCCAAATATGTGCGACGCTACAGGCGCGGAGTAGGAAACGCCGACAAGCGGAACGGCAACCCTAAGCGAAGGAACGGCAGATGAATCGGTCATACTAACATGAAAACTATTCTTCAGCAATGCTTCAACAATTCTCTGATGGACAAGGACCTCAACGTCCCGTGAACCGAATTTCAGATATACGAGTTTAACATCCTGGCTTGTCAGTGCCTTCATTGCCGACTGCGCCAGCGTATCAACCTGCGCGCAAAAAACCTCGTAATTAGTCGGCTCCCTGGACTGCGAGATGTTGCTCGCCAGAAGTAAAATGATAATTGCGAAAGCTCCTGAGGAAGTGGGATACCTCATTACGCATAGATTCCGCGTACCTTGAGGGTTTTTGCGACCTTGTCGATAGCGAGGATGTAAGCGCCAAGTCTCATGGAAACATTGTACTTCTCCGCCGTTCGGAAGACGTTCGTAAATGCCTCGTGCATCATCCTTTCAAGCCGTCGATTGACCCTGTCTAATGTCCAGAAGAATCCCTGCCGGTCCTGTACCCACTCGAAGTAGCTCACGGTGACGCCCCCCGAATTAGCAAGTATATCCGGCACGACGAGAATACCATTACTATCAAGGATCGGGTCTGCCTTGGCTGTGGTCGGCCCGTTTGCACCCTCGACTATGATCTTTGCTTTGATCTTGGAGGCATTCTTTGCCGTGATTTGATCTTCCTTTGCCGCAGGAACCAGAACGTCCACGTCAAGTTCCAGAAGCTCCTCATTTGTAACCGAATCTCCGATTTCACTTCCTTCGAGAGTCCTGTGTTTCTGAACCCATTCCATTGCCCGGGTTACGTCAATTCCCTTCTTGTTGTAGTACCCTCCGCTGACATCGCTCACAGCAGTTACTTTTATCCCCTGCTCGTTCAGCAGCTTAGCAGAGACAGATCCAACATTGCCGAATCCCTGAACCGCACAACTCGCTTGCTTTGCGTTCATTCCGCGTTTCGCCAGCGCAGCTAAAGTTGAAACAGTCACGCCGCGTCCTGTCGCCTCGCGCCTGCCGAGAGAGCCCCCGATGATCAGCGGCTTTCCTGTTACAACCGCGGTTTCAGTGCGGCGCGTGTGCATGCTGTAGGTGTCCATTATCCACGCCATTATTTGCTCGTTGGTGTTCATATCGGGCGCTGGAATATCCTTGTCCGGTCCGAATACATCGAGCATGTTCGCGGTAAAGCGGCGTGTTATTTTCTCAATCTCGACCTGCGTAAGTTTCGTAGGATCACATTTTACTCCCCCCTTCGCACCGCCGAATGGAATGTTCGCAATCGAACATTTCCACGTCATCCAAGCGGCGAGCGCCTTGATCTCGTCCAGAGTGATGTCGGGGGCATAACGGATACCGCCCTTAGAAGGTCCAAGGGCATCATTGTGAATGACTCGGTAACCTTCAAATACCTCAATCTCGCCGTTATCCATCTGAATGGGAATGGAAACGGTTACCTGCTTTACCGGAGTTTTCAAGTATTCATAAACTCCGCGTTCGAGTTCCAACATTTCAGCGGCGACATCAAACCGCTGCATCATTGACTCGAATGGATTTTCCTTGTCCGCTATAGGAGCCGGCTCCTTATAAACGACAGTGTCCATACATCTCCTGAATGTTAGTAAAGGTTCTTGCCAGCAGCAAAGGCTTCCAGTCTGGCAATACGCTCCTCTGTTGGGGGATGCGTGCTGAAGAGTCTCGCAAATTTTTGTGCATTCAACGGATTCACTATGAAAAGATGCGCGGTCGAAGGATTAGCCTGCATCGGCAGTCGCTGGGCACCTGCTTGCAGTTTTTGGAGTGCGCTCGCCAAAGAGAGTGGCTTCCTGGAGAGCTGGGCCCCGCCTTCGTCGGCTTTGTATTCGCGTGACCGCGAGACTGCCATTTGAATCAACATTGCCGCAATAGGAGCTACGATTATTATAAGAAGTTCACTAACAAGTGAAGAGGAATCGTCGTCTCTGCCTCTGCCGCCGCCAAAGAAAAGCATTGACCAGCTTAGCATTTGCGCAGTGTAAGCAATTGCAGTCGCAAAAGTGGCAACGATAGTTGATGTCAGGATATCCCGGTGAATCACGTGGGAGAGCTCATGGCCTATCACCGCCTCCAGTTCGTCGTCGCTTAACATCGGCAGTATCCCTTCGGTTACCGCGACCGCCGCATGCTGCGGACTTCTTCCCGTCGCGAACGCGTTCGGTGTCTGTGTTGGGACAATATATAGCCTAGGCATGGGTATGTCTGCACTGGCTGCCAAACGATGGACTATAGCATAGAGTTTTGGCGCCTCCGCTTCCGTCACTTCTTTAGCATGATAACTCATCAGAACCATTTTGTCCGAGAACCAATAGGCAAAGAAATTCATTGCAAGGCTGAAAATGAAGGCGTAAGTGAGACCGGTTTTTCCACCAATTAGATTTCCTATAACAAGGAAAAGTACCATCATCAATGTCATAAAGAACACCGTTTTCATAGTATTCTTCATAGTTACAAATCCTCCTTTAGTGGATTAATTTATCAAGCCATTTTTCGACTTGCAAGGCAATGAAACCCACATAAGCCACCCTGAGAAAGTTAATTATGGAAATCAGCTAAACCTTAAGATATGTTTCTTCGTATGAGAATTCACGCATGCAGATAGGAATCTCGCGTTCCTTGAAGGAGATCCCAAGATCCGTGTCACTAATACCCGAGGGCTTTTAGATGAGCGGCTACTAGTTCCGGATTTTCGTCCAGAAAATGGCGGGCAAACAGCCGCGCACGATCGACTTCTGCCAGATCAATTTGTGAGTATATGATCTCTTCATCGAATAGCTTCGCAGAGGCGGTCACTTCGCCATGCGGAGACACGACTTCCGAGCCCCCCCAGAAATTAACTCCATCCTCGAACCCCACTCTTCCCGCAAAAGCAATGTAGAGGCTCAAAAGGCGTGCAAAACTCCTGTGCTGCTCCGAATTAACGAGATGACCCGGATGTTCGCTAGAGTCGCCTGATAAGCGTGTCGGACTCGCCGCGGATGCCAATATGAGCCTTGCGCCTTGAATTGCCAGGAGGTAAGGAAGCGACACATGCCACAAGTCCTCGCAAATCAGGAGTCCAAGCCTGCCAAACTTTGTGTCAATTGCCTGTACTCTTTTGCCCGGAAGGAAATATCTCTGCTCCTCAAAGATCCCATAAGTGGGTAAATACACCTTGTAATGGACGTGCTTAACGACGCCGTCTTCAAAATAGACAAGGCTATTTCTGATACCCCCCGCCTCATCTCTTATTACCGCTCCTGACGCGACAGAGATTCTTTTGCTCAAGGATTTCAGCGGATCGAAGAACTTGTCATCGGCTTTCAGTGCAACTTCTGAATTCAGATCGCGGACTGAATACCCGGTCAAGCTCAGCTCCGGAAAAAGGATCAGATTGGCACCCTTCTCGAGGGCCTTTTCAGCTATCTCAAGATGGTTGTTCAAATTCCATTTTAGATCACCCAGCCGAGGCTTTGTCTGCCCCACCGCCAAAGTAAATTTCTCCAAAACCCTATTCCTCTATGATATCGTTAGGAAGCTCGTTCGGATTTTTCCCGGTTGGCGGCAATTTCTGCTCTAGAATTTCCCCTATTTCCTGCAACGACATCCTTAGGCCGTGATAGAAATTTCTCTTTGAAAAGTGCTCCGACAATTTGCCCGCAATGCCTGTCCAGTATTCATTGGGAAGAACCTTAACAATTCCACTATCTGCCAGGAGTTCGAATTGTCTTTCACTGACGAGGATGAAAACCAGGATACCCATCCCCCCATCGGTCTTCGCCATTCCAAGCGACGCAAACTCACGCTGGGCAACCTGACGGGGAGTAAGCTTCCGCTCACTCCAATGCTTTCTGTGACGCACCACCACGCGGATCTCGGCAGAAGTCTTCTTCTCTATCTCACCGATCTGACCGCTGAGCTGGTGAAGCTCCTGTTTAGTAAGGATTCTGTGTTGTATCATTAGTTTAGACTCTTCTCTATTGCGGGCAACATTTTTCTGAGGCTTTCCACGAGTTGTGCAAACGCTTCGGGCCGAAGCGACTGCTTACCGTCGGAGAGTGCCTTTTCAGGATGGGGGTGAACTTCGACCATCAGGCCGTCGGCACCGGCAGCCACTGCCGCCAATGCCATAGGCGAAACAAGCTCCCAATTTCCCGTCCCATGACTCGGGTCGACAATTATGGGAAGATGAGAGAGTCCCTTGACAAGCGGGACAGCGTTAAGGTCAAGGGTATTTCTCGTGTAGGTCTCGAAGGTTCTAATGCCTCTCTCGCAGAGGACTATATTGTAGTTGCCCTGTGATGCTATATACTCCGCTGCCATGAGCCATTCTTCAATGGTCGCCGCCAAACCACGTTTAAGGAGGATAGGTTTCCGCGTTCTCCCGACGGCTTCCAGGAGAGAAAAATTATGCATGTTTCTTGCACCGATCTGCAACATATCGGAGAACTCGCTCACGAGCGCTACGGTCTCTGTGTCTTTAACTTCGGTAACGACGCTCATGCCGTACTTGTCCGCTGCCTCTCGCAAATACTTGAGTCCCTCCTCCTTCAGTCCCTGAAAGGCATACGGCGAAGTCCGTGGCTTGTACGCACCGCCCCGTAGTATCTGAGCGCCCTGCGACTTCACGAATTCTGCGATCTCCATGATTTGAGCCCTGCTCTCAATCGAGCATGGCCCGGCCATTATTGCCAATTCCTTTCCCCCGATAGCCACATTATTGAGCTGGACGACTGTGTCCTCCGGCTTAACATCTCGGCTCACAAGCTTATACGGTTTGCTTACCGGAATGCATTCGACGACTCCAGGGAGATTTGCGAACAGCGACTGATCGACCGCTCCTTTATTGCCGGTGATACCTATAGCGATTCGCAAAGAACCGGGTATCTCGTGCGGCGTCCATCCCATCGAATAAATCTTTTGCTCGACGATCTCGATTTGTTCGTCCGTCGCGTTCTTGTCCATTATGATGAGCATACAAACCTTCTAGAGAGTTTTCACCAACTGCCGCCTGCGCCGCCGCCTCCAAACCCACCGCCGCCTCCGCTAAAGCCGCCGAAACCACCGCCGCCGCCTCCCCCAAAGCCTCCGAATCCACCGCCACCAAAGCCGCCAAAGGGCGGAAAGAACCACCAGCCGCTGCTCGCGCCGCGGGATGAAGCCGAATAGCGCCTGTTGCTGAATAACATTGGAATAAGGAACATGACGGCAAATATAACCAGGAACGGAATTGGACTTCCTCCGCCTCCATGTTCCTTCTTCAGGTTCGCATGGAAGGTCCCGCCTATGAGTGCCGCAAGAGCAGTGACGCCTTTGCTAATCCCGTCGTAGTAGTCGTTCTGCTTGAACTCGGGGATGACTATTTCGTTCAGGATATAACTCGAGTAAGCATCCGTCACTACGCCTTCGAGTCCATATCCCACCTGAATTCGCGCCTTGTGGTCGCCGACATCTATCGCAAAGAGCAAACCGTTATCCTTGCCCTTCTGTCCAATCTTATTCTTTTCGGCGACTGACATCGAATAATCGAAGAGATCCCCGCCGGGGACCGAATTGACGATGAGAACGACGATCTGAGTTGAAGTCGTATCCTGGTACGTTCTCAGCCGCGCATTGAGTGTGGCAATCTGATCTGAAGTAAGAACTCCAGCCTGGTCGGTCACAAATTGCGTCAGGGCAGGTACGCTGCTTGAAGTATCAGACGATGATTGTCCGAAAGCAATTTGATAGATCCCGGCCGAAGCCAGGACGACCAGTAGGAGTAATCTGAAAGGGTCTATGCGCCGCATTTAGAACTGCACTTTCGGCGCGACACTCGCGCCCTGTACTGCTTCAAAGTAAGCCCTCACATGGAAACCCGATAGCGAAGCAATTATTGCCGAAGGCATCTTTTGCACCAGAGTATTGTAACTCTGTACCGCCTGATTAAAACGCATACGTTCTACGGCGATCCGGTTTTCCGTTCCCTCGAGTTGCGATTGGAGAGCAAGAAAATTCTGATTAGCCTTCAGATCCGGATAGTTTTCCGTAACTGCCAACAGTCGCGAGAGCGCGTTACTCAACCCATCCTGTGCCTGCTGAAATCTCTTGAAAGCCTGCGGATTATCAAGGACTCCCGGTGTGACAGTCAATTTCCCTACGCTGGAACGAGCCTCGGCCACTTTTTCAAACACGTCGGCTTCATGTTTGGCGTACCCTTTCACCGTTGCTACGAGGTTCGGTATCAGGTCATATCTTCGCTGATACTGGGTCTCTACCTCCGCCCAGGACTGCTTCACGTTCTGATCGTAGGACACAAGATTATTGTAAACTCCAAATCCCCAACCGACTATACCGAGAGCAATCAGTATGATCGCGCCCAGTATGGATAAAGCAATAATCGCTCCTCGCGACATAGTCAACTCCTTTTGTTCGGATTAATTTAGACAAGAGGTTGTTTAAACTCAAGATTGCTTCGGCACACCACGATCCACCTTGTTTATTTTGCAGCCTCCCTCTAACTTGACGAAAAACGAAGAGAAAACGCAATGCCTGAAAAACTCATCTTTGAAATATCTCGCGAAGGCAGAAAAGGTTACACGCTGCCCAAGATGGATGTGCCGGCGGATTCATTCATGTCGTCCACGCCTGGAAAGTACCTAAGGGCTACGCCGGCAGAACTGCCGGAAGTCAGTGAAAACGAGGTCGTCCGTCATTTCGTCCGCTTGTCGAACATGAATTACCACATCGACAAGGGCTTCTACCCGCTCGGCTCGTGTACCATGAAGTACAATCCGAAGGTAAACGAGAAGACGTCCGCGATGCCTGGAAACGCCGACATTCACCCACTCGAGCCACAAGAAGCCGTACAAGGGGCGTTGGAGCTGATGTACAATCTTGGAGAAATGCTTCGGGAAATCGCCGGGATGTCTGCCGTGTCACTCCAGCCTGCCGCCGGAGCTCAAGGTGAGTTAACTGGGATAATGCTCATAAGGAAATACCACGAGTCTAAAGGAAGAGTCCGGAGCAAGATCTTAGTTCCCGATTCTGCACATGGCACAAACCCCGCCAGCGTTGCAATCAGCGGTTACAAAGCAGTCAGTATTAAATCAAATCAGAACGGCACAGTGGACCTCGACGATCTGAGGCAGCATATCGACGATGAAGTCGCAGGCATGATGCTGACGAATCCGAACACTTTAGGAATTTTCGAGAAGGACATAGTCGAGATCAGCAAGATGGTGCATGACGTCGGAGGGCTGATGTACATGGACGGCGCAAACCTGAACGCCATCGTTGGACTCGTTCGGCCGGGCGATATGGGTTTCGATGTGGTTCATATCAACCTGCACAAGACATTCTCGACTCCGCACGGCGGCGGTGGTCCGGGATCAGGCCCCGTTGCGGTCAACGACAAGCTCAAGGATTTCCTCCCCGTTCCGGTGATAGAGAGGGATGCGGGAAAATTTAGCCTGAATTTCAACAAACCTAACAGCATCGGTAAAGTACATTCGTTCTTCGGAAACTTCGGGATGCACGTTCGTGCGTACACATATATCCTCTCTCACGGACCCGAAGGGCTGAGGGGCAACAGCATCAACGCAGTCATCAACGCCAACTACCTTCTCAGCAAGCTTCGAGGCTCGTTCCTGCTGCCGTATAAGGCGAGACCGATGCACGAGTTCGTCCTTTCGGCGGACACTCAGAAGGACCGGGGTGTCAAAACTCTGGATATCGCCAAGAGGCTGCTCGACTACGGATACCACGCCCCAACTATTTATTTCCCGTTGATCGTACACGAAGCTCTCATGATCGAACCTACCGAAACGGAGACTAAAGAGACTCTCGATGCGTTTGCCGAAGCTCTGCTCGCAATTGATGAAGAAACCAGGACGTCACCGGATGCAGTCAAGTCCGCCCCGACTACCACGCCCGTTCGCCGCCTTGACGACGCATTCGCGGCGCGAAACGTTAATGTGTGCTTCAAGGAATGAATGACTTTATTGTAGAAGAAGACGCGGTGATCTCTGAGCTCCTGAAGGATGCAAGGACTATTGCCGTCGTCGGCGCTTCGACGGATCAGTATCGAGACAGCAACATGATCGCACACTACCTTATCAACAAAGGCTACGAGGTCTTTCCTGTAAATCCCAAATATGAGGAAGTCCTCGACAGGAAATGCTACCCCAGCGTCGCGAGCATCGGCAAGCAGATCGATATTGTCGACGTGTTCCGCAGGAGCGAATTCTTAGAGGAAGTTGCAAAGGACGCTGTCTCTTCCAAAGCACGCGTCCTCTGGATGCAGCTGGGGATAGAAAATGAGGAGGCGGCCCGGTATGCTGCAGACAACGGGCTGCAGGTCGTGATGAACCGCTGCATAATGGTCGAGCATAGAAGGCTGGTCAGATAGTCTCCATTCAGCCGGGCCTTTCGGCTTGGGAGTAAACAAATCGATTTTGAATATCCGACTGCTCCCGGTCAGTTGGCTTTCCACAGTATTCTGAACTCCTAAGAACCGAACTTAGAAGCCGCTTTTCAGGTCTTTTGCGGCTTCCTCTGTGCAGCAGGAAACAGAATATTATTGAGGATGAGCCTGTAGCCGGGTGAATTCTTGTGAAGAGAAAGGTCGGTGGGTGGATCGCCGACAAGATGTTCGTATGCCGCCGGGTCGTGCCCTCCAAGAAATGTCCAGGTTCCCTTCCCGTAGTCGCCGTGAATGTACTTGACTTCCTGCGTTCCTTCCTTCTGTCCCATGATAATAACATCGGGCTTGATGAGACTTTTCCTGAATGAGGTGGTCTGTCCCATGAAGTTGTGAATCACGTTGACCTGATCCTGCGTAAGCATTGTCGGCACGGGATCATACTTAGCCGAAAACTTGAAAAGGGTGAAGTAGTCCGTCGAAGGATCCCGGAATTGCACCATGTCGTTCGCCGGGTCGTTGATGTTGGAGAAGCCGTAGACATATGGGTTTTCGATTAGTTTGAAATTCTGAAAAGCCAGACAATTGGCATAATCGAGTTTTTCCTGCGCATGCGGATCGGGAGGATCGCCGTCGAAAACGGCATCGCATATATCCACGTGTTGGGCCGCAAGAGCAATATCAAGCGTCTCGGTGGCGGAACACATTGCAAAAAGGAACCCTCCCCGCCCTACATACTGCTTTATGGCCTCCGCAACAGCCTTCTTCTCGTCGGAGACTTTCTTGAATCCTAGACGATGCGCCTCCTTCTCGTAAGTGGCTACTTCCTCCTGGTACCAGGGCGCGTTGGCATAGGTGCCGTAGAACTTCCCATACTGGCCGGTGAAATCCTCGTGGTGCAGGTGCAGCCAGTCGAACTTGTTTATCTTCCCGTCGAGGACATCCTGGTCCCAGACCTGGGTGTAAGGTATCTGGGCGTAGTTAAGAGCCAGAGTCACCGCATCGTCCCACGGTTTGTAGTTCGGCGGAATGTAGACTGCGATCTTCGGCGCCTTTTCCAAACGAACGACATCCATGTTGTTATCGACATCCTGCACCACGGCATATATTTCCGATGCTTGAGCCGCCGATAATTCATCAAAGGCTACGCCGCGTATTCTGCACTCGTTCGCAAGCACATCGTTATAATCCATCATGAAGGATCCGCCGCGGTAATTTAACAACCAATCCACGTCAATTCCGTGTTCCAAGGCGTAGTAGGCTACTCCATAAGCTTTGAGGTCATTGGTCTGCTTAAGGTCCATATAAATAAAAAGCTTGCTCTGTGCGAACGCCGTCGCGGTAAACAAGACCAATATCATGAAAATGAGTTTCTTCATCGTGTCTCCCTATGAATTGTTGCCGAGCAAGGCTCTGATAATTGCACGCACCCGGTCCTGAAGTATCGAGTTTGGAAAACGTGCGAGGAAACTCTCATATTCATCGATTGCCTTTCTCTTTTCATGCAGAGTTTCCTGATAGATCCTGCAAATCCTAAATTGTGCCCTGTCCGCAAAAATTCCCGTACTGTCCTGGGCGAGCTCGGAATAATACTTCAGCGCCTTGTCGACTTCGCCCATCTTGCAGTAAGCCCCGGCCAGATCGAATCGAGCGTCCTCGGCGAGCGGAACAGAGGGATATTCCTGCAGTATCGCTTCCCATTGCGCGGCCGCTTCGGGAATCCGGTTGGAAACGTTCATCGCATCCGCAGCCGCGTAGCTTTTGAGCGCAAGGGGATTGCCTTCATTGTCGGCAATAAAATTGGAAAGCTGGATGGCCTCATTTGCGGCGTCGGACATTGGATCCGAAGTGACCCGGTTAAGGTAATACTTCGAACTGTCATAAAGTCCCAAATAATAGAGTGCACGGCCTGCCTGATACTCGAGCCTGTCGTAGTAATGGTCATTCTGTTCGTTGCTCAACTGGATGGCTTGCTGTGCATCTTTCACCGCGTCCGCAAATTTCCCTTCCATGATGGATAATTCCACGCGGGTGAGAATTACCTCGTATGGGTTTGCCGACAAGGCGCCGGCATACTGCGATAGCAGCCTCTCTGCGCTGTTGAAATCATGGAAGTACTCCATATCTATCTCCACGGAACTTAGCACCGCTTCTGTTAGATACTGCGACTTCGGATATTCATCGATGATTCTGCCATAGGCTGCCAGAGAAGCGTTCAGGTCCTTCAGCGTATCGTTAATTGCATACGGGTGATCGTCTTCAGTGTAAACCTGTTCGCCGAGAGCACGCAACGAACGTGCGTATCCCATCAGTGCTTGAGGAACAAATGGGCCGTCTTTCGATACGGTCACGACTTCCCGATATGCTTCGGCTGCGGGTTTATAGCCTCCGTTGGCATAGGCCTGATCTGCAAATGCCAAGAGTTCATCGCCGTGCGAACCCGCATGCTCATCCAGCCACCTGTACGTATCATAAGCGGCAGAGTAGTCCTTTTGTACCATATACAAGAAAGCCAGGATCTGCCTGTACTCCACGTTATCGGAGTTTTTCTTTACTTCCTTTTCCATCTCATTTGTAAACTGCGTGACTGCATCCCTGCTAGAGCTGAAGGAGCCGAGCTGCGATTGGATATATGCCATTGCAGAAGGCCTGTTCTCGTATCGAAACAGCTCCAATATCTCCCTCAAAGACTGAGAGTAGTTCATATTCAGAAAATACAGCCGAGCTATCTGCTTGATGAAAATCGCCTTGGAATCGGTGATGCCTTCCCCCTTTTTGTACACTTCGATTGCCTTGTCGAACAGGCGGTTGTTTACCATGACATCGGCAACGGCACGGTACACGTTGGGATCCTTTGGGTTGACCTGAATGGCTTTGTTCCATTCGATCATCGCCGAGTCGGACACCCCTCCCTTGTAGAAAACATCGCCAAGCTGGCACATAAGGACGACGTTGTTCGGCTCGGTCTTCAACCTATCCTGAATGAGCTCCTCTACTTCAGGGTATTTTTTCAAATACATGTAAATGCGCTTTAACCCGTCGAAGTAGACAAAATTGCCGGGGGCGATTTTGTGGAGCTGTTCGTAGAATCCCAAAGCCTTCTCATATTCGCCTGCCTGTTCAAGAGCTTCTGCAATTCTGAACTTGTTCAACTCGTCGGCAGTCTGAGCGAATACCGGCCGCACTATGGATGCAACAACCATTATTATCAGACAGAGATAATACTTCTTCACGAATCGAAAATAGTTTCGTGTTTGGATATTAACAATGGACAGATTTTCCCGCCCCCATTTGCGACAACTGAGTAAACACCCGACCCGGGAACGTGGAAAGTCACTGTCCCGGATCGAGTGTCTGCGAACCTTATAGGTTCCTATTTGAAGTCCTCTTCGTAGAACTCGAAGTTACCCTTCATCTCCTTGTTGACCTCCTGAGAACGAAGCTGTACGCGCCTGATCTTTCCTGAAATAGTCTTAGGCAGATCCTGTACGAATTCCATTTTCCGCACACGCTTGAAGGCTGCAACCTTGTCCTTGACGAAGGCAAAAATTTCTCTCGCGGTCTTTTGGGATGGCTCGAAGCCCGGAGCCAGAATCACATATGCCTTCGGCACGAAGCCCCGAATCGGATCGGGAGAAGGAATCACGGCGGCTTCCGCGATCGCCGGCGACTCTACGAGTGCACTTTCAATCTCGAACGGACTAATCCGATAGTCTGAGCTCTTGAATACGTCGTCAGCTCTTCCAACAAACCAGAAATATCCCTCCTGGTCACGGGTGGCCACGTCACCCGTTCTGTAGTATCCTCCCGACATCACAGTTCTCGTCTTTGCAACATCATCGGCATAGTTTATCATCAGGCCCATCGGACGTGGGTCCAACTTAATTACGACTTCGCCCTCGTCCGACTCCATGCCGTCGCCGTCGAGGAGTTCTATGCGGTATCCCGGCGCCGGCCTTC